>JAFWYF010000009.1 GCA_017522785.1 Bacteroidaceae bacterium
TATATACTTCCCAACCGAATCCGCTTACAAACTTAATATTATTAGAAGGAACGAGACCATCAGCAGAAACGACATTACGTATACGCTCTTTAACCGACGATACAAGGATGTGGCCGTTAACATCGACATTGACAACTCCACTACCTTCGTAAACAGGTTTCTCGGCACACTCTACATCGGCGAGCAATACGATTGTATCGCCTACTTGTGCTGCATCCAAAGCCTCTTCGAAAATGTAGTAATTAGCATCGCCAATCTTGGCAACGGGAGATACCAAATAGAGATTGTTACGACCTGTGATTGTAGCCAACTGTATATTGTTTCCTGTAGCTATGATATCGGCAGAAGGAGCAAGCATTGCGCCTGAACCACCGCGCGCACCACCTACGATAGGACCAACATCTACAGTAACATCGTTTACATTATTGAATGTAACATTTTTGACTGTAGAGTTTATAACTGTACCATCATTAGTTGCCTTGGCAGCTTGGTACTGACCGATGAGAGCACCAATACTCATAGAACTGAGTTTGCTGTTTGCATAATCAACTGTTGCTGTTGTCTCAATTACAACGTTCTGAACAACGCAGTTGTCGATATCGGTGTTCTGGTCAGCAATACCTACTATACCGGCAACCTTGCGAGTACCCGAAATAGTGATATTCTTAACAGTGTTACCTGTGAGTGAGTTATTCTCGCCACAGTGTCCCATGATACCACCGATGTTGTCGCCCTCTAAGTCGCTGGCAACATATACACCCTTAACGTAGCTTGTTGCAACACCGTCGCCAATTACAGAACAGTTGGCTACTTTTGTATAGTATTTACCTACGATACCACCAACGTTTGTCTGGCCCTCTACCTGTATTGTACCGCTTACGTGGCAGTTATCTACGAGGCTTACGCTGTAGACCTGACCTGCAACAGCACCAACACAGTCGGTACCTATTACAGTTACATTATTTAGTTTGAGGTTCTTGATGGTTGCATTGTCGGCAAATCCAAAGAAACCTTGATTTTTCTCGCCAACAACAATCATGTTGCTAATGGTTTCGTTGTTACCATCGAATGTACCCTTGAATGGAGCCTCTTTTGTACCTATAGCCTCCCAGTTAGGAGTAACCTCGGTAGACATAAGCATCACTGCCTGAGCAGAGAGGTCAACGCTTGCACCCAATTTAACGTGCTTGCCGGCATAGTTGTTACCAGCTTTAACACTCATTGCAAAGAGACGTAGCTCGTTTATATCGCTAATTGTGTGGGGGTTCTCAGCGGTACCTTCACCCGGGAGTGTTCCAAGGCTGAGTGTAACATCGCCGTTCTCATACGAAACGTTTGCCATATCACCGTTCTCAACAGTTGTTACACCTTCGAAGTTATATACTCCGTTACCGTCTATAACAACTGTTTCGCCCTGAAGATTAGCTGCATCTACAACCATCTTGCCATCGCCAACACACTTAAAGTCGTTGGTAATGAACTTACCACCTACGGCAACCTTCATCACACCTGCATTCTCCCAATCTTCGTTGCTGTCTTTGAGTTCAAATGTACCGTTCTCAACTGAGATTGTTCCGGTATTGCCACCATGTGATGACATTATAGGAGCATTGACAACGAAGTTTGCACCACCCTTAACTGTAACTTCACCGGCATTAGCGAATGAACCGCTAACGGTGAGATTAGAGTTGTCGAGTGTAAGCGCTGTATTGTCGAGCCACAATTCCAAATGTGAAGCAAATGAAACAACTGAATTATTAGTTGCATTTACATTGAATACGGGTGCCAAACCGCTAACAGTTGGCATATATGTCTTCAGTGTCTTGGTGAAATCTACGATACTGTTGTCGAAGTTCATATTGAACTCACCTGTTGCACCGTTGTGCTTTGTTGACGAATCACCAAGTTTAACGTATGCGTTTTTAACGTTGAACTGCACACCTGCTCCATCACCGTTGAACGAGATACCTGCAACAAGTTCGAGAGAAGGAGTAATTGCAGTCTTGTCTGCAGTCTTAGCATTCTCGATAGAACCAACAATATTAAAGGTATTTCCATAAGAAACAGTCATTCGGCCTTCTGTAGCTTTAAGGCTTGCACCCTCACCAATTGTTATGGTATTATTATACCAACCCGGGCTGAATGTACTTACTGTTGTGTTGCCTGTGAATGTCAAGTTGCCACCTGCCTTAATTGTACCGGTTATAGTCTTGTCATTACCATTGAATATGATTCCGGCAGGAAGCTCAACGGTTTCACTCAGTGTTACATCGCTCAACAATGTGATTGTATCACCTGCTTGTACAGCATTGATAGCATCCTGAAGCGATACATACTCTACACTGCCAATCTTGGCAACGGGAGCAGCAACAACACCGTATGTGCCGTCGGCATTTTCCTTGCATGTGAAGCCATCGGTGCAATACGCGGTAACATCAGATTTAAATGTTCCACCCTTAACAAAACCTTGTGCAGGAGTCTCGTAGCATATAACACCATCAAATGCACCACCTGATATAACAATTGCATCTTCTGACATTGTTGTGCTTGTTTTACCATTGAGAGCAAAATTACCATTGAATGTACCACCCGATACATTAACTGTAAATTTCTCAGCACTATTTTGATTTACAATGTATACTGCTAAATTGTAGTCTGTATCGTTTGTTGTAATAGTACCACCACTCACATTAAGAGCGACACTTGGAGTATTGCCAGAGTTAATGTTAATAGCATAACCATCCTCACTGATGATTTCTCCACCTACGACATTGAGTGTAGCCTTAGATGCATCACCGTTAGTCCAGTTAAAGATACGAACTGTAGTCTTAACTGCTGTAAGTTTACCACCATTGATTGTAGCTGTACTACCTGCATAGTTATCGAGAGCGTAGCATGCTGAACCTGAAGGGCTCACATTCTCAATAGTACCTGCATTGATGATTTCTCCATAGTTGCTGATTACATTGCTTGCATAAGCATTAGTCATACTTGGAGTTGTAGTCTTGAAGCTGAGTTTACCATCCTTGTTTGCACTACTATCATTGATTGTAAGCTTACCATTGTTCTTTATCATTGCAACAGTAGCAGAAGATGCATCTTCCATTGAGATTGTCTTACCATTGAGGTCGAGTACAACATCTTTATCGGCTGCAATAATCAAAGACTCCGCAAGTTTCACATTGCTCAACAATGTGATTGTCTGACCATCTGTTGCCGCGGCAAATGCAGAAGAAAGGCTGAAGTAGCCCTTTGTGCCGATTGATGCAACAGCATCGCAACCAACAATCTCCTCACCGTTTACTTTAACAGCAACATCTTCAACAGTTACGTTTTCTACATTACCACCTGCATCAACATATCCCATGTAATAGTTATTGTTAGATGCAATGACAACTCCTGTAATTTCGGCACCATTGACCTTTGCACCATGAGGAGTACCGGAGACAGCACCTACACCACCGAGTTCACCACGTATAGTAAGACCTTGACCTATTGAAGTAACTGTACTATTTGTAACTTTTGCACCGGCATCACTTGCAAAACCAAGTATACCACCTGCACCCCAATATGTTGCAGTAATTGTACCCTCGGCAACAACTGAGCAACCATCCATTTGTGGGAAGCCATTACCAACAATACCACCTACACCACGATAACCTTGAATTGTTACCTCACCTGTAAGATGCACATTGTTAATACGGGCACCAAGAGGAGCAACTGCTATAAGACCGGCATTATTTTGACCGCTTGCAATTATTGTTGCATTATTAACAGTGAGGTCCTTCACTGTTCCTGAAACGTATTCTGTCTGCTTAGCAACCTGTCCGAAGAGACCGGCGTTACCACTGACTGTTACCCAAAGGTTGCTGATGTTTTTTTCGTTTCCATCGAATGTACCCATGAAAGGATATGTGCTGTTACCTATAGGTGTCCAGTCGTCTTGCTCAAGGTCAATATCATTTACCAACTGAACGTATTTACCGCTATAAGTTTCACCTTCGTTCACCTTCTTTGCAAAGTAGAATAGTTCTTTCTTGTTATTGATGAGGTAAGGAGAAGCCTCTGTTCCCTCACCGGTGAGACCAGCCTCAACAAAACTATCTTCTTTAATAACGACATTGCCGTTTGCATCGGTTTCGACCTCGGTATAATAACCCTCATTTGCAACCTCGTTATTTGTAAATTCAACAGTATATGAAGGTTTGCCACCATTCCAATAGTTATTACTTACACTTGCAGCACCATAGTATGCACCAACTGCTACAGTAGTAGCGATAGCCTCGCCATTACGCACTGCAGTATTACCTGCCGCGAACACGTTGTCGTTCACTTTACAACCATCGCAGAATATAGCGCTTGCAAAACGTTTTGTTGTGGCATGTGATGTTGTAACAGAGTTACCTTCGAAGTAGCAACCTGTTACCTCGTCGCTTACACCCCAGCCGGCATATACAGTAGCTGCATTACCTGTTGTGTTTACAGTGTTATCTATGAACTTGCTGTTTTTGAGAACAAGCTGTTCACCGTCGTTACGAACCACGATACCGGCACCTGTACTTGTGTTGCTGTCGAATGTACAACCATCGATTGTAACAACAGAGTTTGAATTATCACCATTATAGTTAATATCGATAGCTCTTGATGTATTCTCGTTAAACTCTGAATTTGTTACTGTTGCATCGGTGAAGTTCAAAGAGAGAACACCGTATGCCGCATTACTTACACTGTTTTGCGCCAATACACAGTTATCCATTACCAATGTAACACCCTGAGCACGTACAACACCATAATTTGTTGTCCAACCGGTAAGGTCGAGGTTCTCTAACTTAATTGTTTCGCCATGGTCATCGCCCCAACCGCTGTTACCTGCCATAATAGCAGCGTTGTATGTTTGATTTGCATCGGCAGGAGTCATTTTGTGTCCGTTACCATTGATAGTGATGCTCTTTTCTATTGCCAATGTTTTGTTAAGAGGCATATCCTTTAACAATGTAATAGTTGCACCACTCTGAGCATTATTTATTGCTGTTTGCAAAGAGTCTGTAGCATTATTCAAGTTAAATCCGTCGGTAGAAATGAAACTTAGGATTTTACCATTAGCATCGGTATTTGCAGCAAATACAGGATATAAACCGTCGGGGCCATTGAGAACAACATCGCCACCACTAACTTTAGTTCCATCGACCCAAAGTTCAACCTTGGCAGGCATGTTATCTATTGTAGGAGCTGTAGTCCACTCCATATCCCAGAAGTTATCGGTATTCGACTCTGCATCTATAAGCAGATTCCATGTTACGTTTACATTACCATTGATGATACCATTAACATTGTTTAGGCTTGCAGAACCCATGACATTGTCATTTGCATCAACCACTTTTATTACAAAGCTCTCTTTTGAGTTACCCCATGTTTCGCCCCAAAGACGGTCTGTACCAATGTAACCGGAGAAGTTATTGCCCTTAGGAGCCTCAACAGCAGAACTTTTAACTGTTACATTCTCGGCTGTTACACCATCTGCAAGTGTCAAACCGACACCTTCGGCAAATTCAGCTGTCTCAGTAGTTGTGTACAACACCTTTACTGCGTCGCCCGACTCTGCAACTGTGGCAGCATCGGATACAGTACGATAGATTTGACCATCAACGATAACACCGCATCCGTTGGGATATGCATCACTCACACATGTAACAGTTTCGTCAGATGTAATGGTTGTTCCGTTGGAAGAACCGTTGTCCTCTAACTCCAATACACCTGTAGAGGAGTAGGTATTACCTTCGAGTGTTATACTCTCGCCATATGTTAGCACAATGGCAGGCTTGCCTGTAAGTTCACTGAAATCGCTATTCTTGACTGTTACCTCTGTAGTTTTTGCACCACCCTCGGCATACATCTTAATGCCTCGGTCATCATCGAATACACAACTGTCGATTGTAACATCTGTACCATAAGCCCAGAAACTGTATTTTTCGTGAGATTTTTGGAATGTACACCCTGTGTATGTTGTGGGGCAACCCGCAGCACATGCACCATTGGGGAATGTACAATCGGTATAAGAAACTGTTGCTACACGATAAACAGTAAAAGCAACGTTCATGAAACCGGCATCGCCGGCGAATGTACCGGCAGGCTTACTCAAAATAAGATTGCTAAAACTTACATTGGGAGTTGAACCGCTACCATTGATGTAGCCGTTTTGACCATTACGTGTAATGCTTATCTCAGCATCACTAGACTTTCCTACAAAACTAATTTTGTTGTAGGCACCTCCAAGAGCGGCTGTTGCATCGGCATAATCAAGTTTGCCGTAGACCTCGACTGTAACGTCGCCTGTCATGCCATTAGCAGCACTAATAGCCGCATCTAATGTTGCATAGGTTACACTACCTATCTTAGCCGATTGTGAATAGGCCGAGAAGGTTAAGCACCATAGCATCGCTACAAGAGCGAAAATGCATTTCTTAAGTCTCATTGTTTAAGATTTTAATAAAAAAAGATTAAAAATAAATTGTTATTATATATTTGATAAATTATTTTTACATTGATTATCAACAACTTATCCCTTCATCTTGAAAAGGAACTGCAAAGTTACGCATTTTTTGCCACATAATGACTAAAACAACGTAGTTTTTGCAACAATTGTTTAAATTTTTAACATTTAAAATTTCTCTAAAATTTTTAAAAATACTCAAAAAGCGCATAGGGGGGGGTAAATAATTGTATTTCAATCATTTACAAGAAAATAATAAAAATCTATATTATTTGTTTTTATATATAGCATTGGTTGGTGTTTTTGATAGCGCTTTGCTTTAATTTCTCGGTGCCCCACGAACTATTTTTTCTTTGCGCTTTTAACTTACTATATAGGCCGGAGCAAATGTATTTTTGCTCCGGCCTATATATAAATATTAAATAAAAAATTATCACTTCTTTTTACTTGTACGTATTACCGAGGTAAAGCTACTACCCCAACAAGATACAGTTTTCACTATTATATCACTCTGAACGAAGTTTTGATTTAAATTTTGTTCCAAAAAGTTCCAATTCTATTTCTTTACCCTTTCCTCTCATATGTACATCCTCTTTTGACGGGAAATTCTTTTTACAATCATTAATAGTTTTAACTAAAATATCTTCGTTCAATTTTGTTACCAACTCTATATTCTCTTGTAATTTTCTTATTTTATTTAATGAAATCTCAATAAAGTCTACTGCAACACAGAAACGAAAACGATCGTAAAATGGGGTTTTAATTTTGTTATTATACTCGTACAACAAAACACCTATGGCAAAATAGGAATCAGGATATTCCGGAAGCAACTCTTTTGCTAAACAATATCCTTTATACGCATCAGTAAAACGGCCTGCTTTTTTTAGCGTAGTACCATAATCAATATATCGGTTCGCTTTTTCTAAATCACTTAATTGTTTAAACTCTTCGAATTCAAAAACGTCTGTATAGTAGTTTTTTGTTTGTCCATATTTATTTTGTGCTTTATATCGATTTATAATTTCCAAAGCACGGTCGTAGGTCTTATTTTTTTGATAGACTTGTCTACAAGCCTCGAGATACAATTCAGACTCCTTATTACTCTTCAAACCACTCTTATAAATCTTTTCGAAATTTTCATAGGTTCTTCCCCCTTCGTCCAACATTTTATTAAAATGCTCCTCCAACTTACCTAAATCGTTGCCTATAAATGCAGATAGAGCATCATTAAATGCATCTGTAATACCTGTTCTATAAACATTATAGTTATTAAATAGTTTTGGGTCGGTTTCTGCATCTATAAACTTGTCTATGCGCTCTTCACATTTTGCTTTGTCTGTTTCCAAAATCGCCTTTACATATTTTTGCAATGGTTTACCCGTTTCTGAAAGGTCGTGTTTTCTTATATCGTACACAGTTTTCATGTGGCAAATTTCGGCAAACTCCAACAAGTGTATTACACTGATATTTTTTGAATTGGAGTATACCAAATCTTTGTACCAAGGATACTGTTTATAGACCTCTAAAGAGTCGTGTACATGCTCATTTGCCCAATATTTTCGTGTTGCATTTTCGGAATAGTTTTTATTGTGATGCGTGCTATGAAACACCGAATCCATGCTCCACAAATGGTCGTAGTATGTTATTTGTTGTGAGCGTAGTTCTGCAACTGTTATGGAGTCTGTTCCGCTACTGAAATCTATCTGGCTGTTGAGAGCATCGACATTTTCAACGGCTAGGTCGTAAATCTCTTCTATCTCCTCGCGACGCAGTTTCAGGTTGTCGTAGTTTCCGTTTATTGTATCATTTATTACACATGCCATGATAATTGCCACACCATCGAAGTAGAGGTCGAGGCTACGGTTTTCGCGACTGTTAAAGGCCTCTTTCCATGCTAAATATGCTTTTGGAAATTCCTCGACATAACCACTTTTTATTTGGTTCTTATAGTAGGCAACAAGGTTATTATAGTCTTTGTCGGAGCGTGGCGTTACTTTAAAATGTTTATACTCGCGTTTGGGTGCTTTGCCATCAACTAAAAATGGATTTGCTATTGGGTCGGGCACCGAAGATAGCGAGTCATTGGCAACAGTGAGTGAGTCGGTTGGAACTGAAAGTGAGTCAGATACAACTGATAATGAATCGATTGTGGCTACAGACAATGTATCGAGTGATGCAACAGAGTTTAATGAGTCTGTAACAAGCGCCACACTGTCGTTCTTTGCAGGTGCGACATTAGTCGACAGTATTGTATCGTTGCTCACTATTGTGCTATCATTTGCATAACGCAATGTTCTGCTTATGTAGCGAGCTTCGGCATGCTGTACAAAAAGCGACAAAAGCAGTGTTGCTATAATTAGTATACGATATTTCATCTGTAGATTTTTTATTAAAATTCTTATTTAAGTCTGAACATAATAGGTAAAGTAAAGCGAACATGAACAGCCTTGCCACCTTGTCTACCCGGTATCCAATTAGGCATGCTTTCAACTACACGTATTGCCTCTTCATCGAGATATGGGTCGCCTGAACTTTTCATTATTTTTGCATCGCTTATAGCACCATCTTCATTTACAAGAAAGTTCACATAGGAGCGAGCTTGTAAGCCTTTCTCACGACTTTCTTTAGGATATTTGATATTATCTTGCAAATATTTCATAAGTGCTTGCATTCCACCGGGGAACTCGGGTTGCTTCTCTACTATGTTAAAAATCTCTTCCTCTGTAGATGATTCATTCAATACTGCGGGTTTATCTGAAGGGATTATTTCCTTCTTATCATATTCGGCATCATCCTCTACGATTTTCAATATTTCGGTAATCTGTATTGCTTTTGGAAGTGGAGGAGAGATAGAAATATGTTTTGGTTGCGCTCTTGTAAACATCAACTGTTGTTCTTTGTTATTTATATCGGTGTACGACATTGTTAGGACGTCTGCCGACTCATTTACAGCGTAACGTCCTCTAATAGAATCCAATATATATTCATTATTTGGGAGTAATTGAAAGTCGGGTTGAATAGGTTCTTTATCCCCTGATTGAACTAATAACTGATAATTTAAATTTATACTGAAAGCTGTATAATCACCCTCGTCGAAAGTAGGGAACATTTTAACAGCCTCACCAAACCGGTTTAACAAGTACCATTCACCTATGAGCTTATGTTTATCTGTTTCATATCCGATATTTATAACATCTATATCTCCTGCCGGTTTAGAATTATATACATTATCGAACATATAACAGAAGCGAATTGCCTTGCCACCAACCTTGCCGGGAGTCCACGCAGGCATTGAATCTATAATTGCTTTATAAAGGGATTCTCTTGTTGGAATACCGTGGCCATAACATCTTGAGACATAGTGGGCAACGCCATTGCTATCGACCTCAAAAACCAAACTTGCGCATTTATTCTTCGCAACAATATTATGATGTTTTTTAAGATATTTACAAAGAGCCTCCTCGCCACCGGGGAATTCGGGGTAGACGGTATCTATTGGCAAAATAACCTGAGGTTGTTCAACAACAGGTTCTACAACATCGACAACAGTTGGTGCCTGTCTTTCGTTACCACATCCAAAAACAAAGATAATGGAACATAACAATAAAAGAAGTTTTTTAGTTTTCATGTTTTATTTATTTAAGTCGGTATTTTACACCCACTTGAAAGGTTAGTATCTTTATTGGATTAGCATCTATATTATCGTTGTACAACAACTCATCTTTATACATTTTAAAGCCCAACTCTCCAAAAATGCCAAGGGAGGGTGTAAACATATATGTTGTATTTAACGCAGCCATTGCACCCAAATGCAGGTCTTCGCTTTTTTCAACAGGAGGCAATACTATGCACCCGGGTAACACCTGTTCGCCACCATCGAGTGAACAATCTACAGATGTGTTCATTGTCATTATGGGACCAAGATAGAGTGCACTGCCCCACTTGCGTTGCGATGAGTAGCCATAGAACATGTTTGTGAGGTCGAGTTTTAAGTTTAGTGCAATGCTATGCATGTTATAGTTGTTGTTCCACAAGCCATCGAAGGTGTAGGCTTTGTCGCCAATTTGCTCGATGTAGCTGCATATATTATTAAAATCGTATGTAGAATAGTCGTAGAGCAGACGTAAACCAAACATTGAGAAGGGTTGGTATTCTGCGGCCAACGACAATGCTGTATTAAAGTTGTTCTTTCCTTCGAAGCCACCACGAACCATCATGTAGTTGGAACCTGCCATTGCCGAGAATGAGTATTGCGTTTTAAATGGTTCTTTTGAACGAGCAAACGGACGAACAGCAGTTTCGGGCAGCGAGAACTCCATACCGGCAGTTATAGAGTAGCTTCTGTCGGTAAAATCTGTTTTTATGTAGTCGTAAGGTGGATTATAAGGCACCGAGAAATGAATTAAGGAGAAACGAGGCTCAATGAAGAATGTTTTTCCACCCGGCATGTGGTACTTAAAGTTCAAAGCACCGGTAAAACCACCGTATGCCGTTGCTGTGTGCTCTGTTGTCTCCGGGAAATATTTCCATTGACGACCAAGTTCAAAACCGGCTGAAACATTCATAGTAAAGTTGTGGTTGTTGTAGAAATCGTCTAAATCTTTTACTGTAGAGAGAAGATTATAGACTAATTCTCCACGTCCGAAGAGATACTGCGTTCTGGTTCTCTCGACATATTCGGGATGTCCCATTTCGGGTTGAGCAGCAGTGGTTTTCTCTTTCCAAATGTTAGAGGCATAGCCACCCGATACTTGAACAGCAAAACGTTTTGCCAACCAATAACCATATCCAAGATTTATAGATGGGCCTAAGCGGTCCATGACGCCAAGGTCCGATTCAATAAAGTTCAATCCGCCACCTGCAAACAGATAATGACGTGGGAACACCGGTTTTAGATCTCTTGCACGAGCCTCGGGCTCATTTGCAAACAGATACTGAATAGATGCCTGCACACCATAGAAAGCATTGTAGGGACGCGAAGCATCGTTTTTTTGCGACATGTTATAGCCTTTAGTGGCAATTGCGGCATGAGGCTCAACAGAAAGACTCAATTGACTGGAAAGGCGCACTTTTGCACGTATACCGGCCAACAGATAGTAGGCCTGCTCAGTACGCTTAAACATATCTCCTTGCTGAGCACCAACACCAAATGTGGTTGAAAAATCGAATAATCGGAATGGATTATATCCGAGGAAGTAGCGCGATAGATTGAAATGATGATTGAGCTGCAACGAATAGCGTTCGAGCTTTACATCTTTGTCTTTGAGGCTTGCTTCGCCATATTGCAAAAGCAGGCTCAATGAGTGATTTTTGGTAACATCTTTTTCTAATACCAAACCATAGTTTGTACCTAAAGAGAAGTGGTAATTGTTTTGATGTATTATTTGGTCTAACGACATTGTAAGACCTACCGACATGTGCGAAAATATACCCGAATTGGAATAACGTATCAAGTCGGAATGGCGAAAGCGACCTTGTGCGGCAAATTCCATAGCATTAAAGCCATAGTTACCTGCCGAAAAATGTTCCTCGTCGTGTTGTGTTGTATCGGCCTGCATTACAATGCTACCACCACCGGCAACCGATAGCGGATGAGCAACAGATTGTATCGTGAAGAAACAGATACAACACACAGCCAATAACAATTTTACTATTTTATCTATCATTCTCACTTTTTACTCTTTTTCTTGTACTCACTAAGCAGTCCCTTCAGCTTTTCGACAATCTCTTCGTTGTTTCTGATAGAGATATCACGTTTTAGTGATACCACTAATACATTTACATATCTCTTATCTATATCGAAGCATTTGAAAAGAGCCGATTTTGCATCTTCATAGTTATTGTTACCCGATTTTTTTATTGACTCCAATGCGCGTATATACCATGTATATGGGTGTTTTTCATCGACAACCAAGGAGGGCTTACTGGGTGTGGATGGCAAGCTGTCGGTTTGCGCCAACAGCGTACTGTCGGGCAGTGCAACCATTGTGGTGTCAGATAATGCAACCATTACGGTATCTGGCTTATTATCCATAGCCGGATGCATGATTACATCGCTCATTCTGTTTTTCCAAACATTAATTGCATTTTCTATCACTCTGTAGCCATCGCCGGCATTGGATATAAGGTCTTTATCGTTCGATGCAACTGCAATTTTTGTTATATCTTTCTCGAAACAACGTGCCAAACAGGTCTCTGCCTCTGTTTTATCACCTTTTCTAAAATAGATTATTGATTTGAGATAATCGGAAACGGGATTATCGGGAAGGTTTAGCGTGTCGGCCATTGCCATATTCAGATACTTCACATCGGCATCCTCAGGAGTGTCCATTGCCAAATTTATGACAACCCTGTTTGTTACCGATGTAGAGGAAACCACTCGTCTTATTTTTTCGGCCTCTTCTTCTGTAGAAACTTTACCGGCCTTGTAACCTCCACGCAGACATTTGGAGAAGGACATGAGAGTATCATAAGGGGTTGTTCCTGTACATGCCTTGTTCATGATTCCTTCCAAAATAGGTATTTTATTCTTATAAGAACGTTTGTGCTGTTTCAGAGTCATTATGAGTTGATTGGCTGCAAATTCCGGCCAATTGACATAGTTCACAATTGGGGCAGCATTTCCATCACCATCACGTTTTATTGCACGTATTATTTTTATTGTTCCATCTGCATTGAGTGTATAGTCGAGAAATGGTTCAAGTAGTTGCATATCAATGGTATCGCGTGCAATATAACAGCATGCAAGCAGAGCAGCCGCATAGGGCCAATATCCATCACAATATTTTGAGTTCTCTGTCTCTGTATCGCGTGTTACCTTTAAAGCGTGCCGTACAACACCTTCCAACTCCTTTTTATCTTTGATGTGCTTGAACAACGACCAAAACTCTCCACGTTGAAAAAGAGTGTTGGCATTGTTATTATAGTCTTCGAGAATTTTATCTATAGATTTTTGTCCCTCGTAGTTTTCTGTATATTTAAAGCGCACAGTTCTGAGTTTGGGAAGATATATATCTTTTATTATAGATTTATAATATGGCAATGCTGCAACGCGGTAGCCTTGCGCCATCATATTATTCGGAAATTTTTCGACAATATCTTTAACTTCTTTGGCTTCATTCACATATCCATCGCGTGCAAGCGAATCGGCAAGGCAATCCCAACCGGCTACACGAGAGTCCTTTATCTCTACCGGGCGATTAGTGTAGCGCTTTATTTCTCTTTGCACATAAGTGGCACGCTCTTTTGCAAGGCTTTTGTTCTTCTCTTCACTTCCATCGGGTGAAGCCATACCATAAACTTCGACCTTAACAAGGCTACGTTTTTCATTCTCACGTATAGCGATAAATGTATCACGCAACTTATTAAGTTGTTTCATATTGGTAGAGTCATTAGCCACAATAGTAGACTTTCCGACCTCGAAATTTAGATGCAACTCCTCATCTTTGTCTATACGAACATCCTCTTGTCTTTCAAAGAATTTATCATCGTCGGGCAAAAACTCTTTGAATGTAAAATCGATAAATTTTAACGGACTACGTCGTTCACCATCATCTTTTCTGTCTGTGGAATAAACAGGAACGTTATAATCGAATACTTTTATTATGGCACCAAAAGGGTATGGATGCGATGCGTTGGGGTCGTAACCCGAAAGAGTATCTACAACATGTGCTATGATTGTATCGTGTCCTTCGGTAAATTCTATTCTTGAGTATCGCCTGATGGTGTCTTCGAGTACATAGTAACGCATTGAGTCGGGCAATGTCATGGAGTAGAGTTTATCGTGCATGATGTCGTAGTCCATTCTGCGGTCCTGTGTTACATTGTAGTCGAACTTATCATAGAAAAAGGCATTTCCGTAGGAGAAGACAGAGTCGCTCTCTTCGTCGGAAAAATCGATGCGGTCGTACCACAAAGGTTGAACAACCACACGCATGTTCGACTCCATTTTGTAGGGAATGACGTATGTAGCACGACTTGTCATTACACCATCTTCTTCGACGCTATCGGATGGTTTTTCTGTCGATTTAATTTGTTTAGCATCAATCGTTACCTGATCTAGTCTTTGGTCTTCATCTGTCATCAATTTTTGCTTACCCTGAGCTTTTCCTTTTTTCTTAAGTTCAATTTTCATTCCGGAACGGCATTGTTTAATACTAAACATTGCATGGGAAATAAACAAATCCTCGCACCACACCAGCAACGTCGCTTCGCTGCCGTACATTTCGATGGTAAACTCACCTTTATAATTGGGGGTGGTAGATGCATATTTAACTTTGGTGGCACCTTTATCTTGCTTTTGAAGACCTTTAAGTGCATCTTCGGCATCCTTTTTATTTATAAAAGAGTAGACAGTAATTTCATCCTCGTATCTATTATATACAAACATAGGTTTATCAGGATCGACAACATCGATACTCATTTTATAAACAGTTTGTGCATGCAACTCCCCTATCGCAAAGAGAAATAGAAAAAGAGAGGATAATATGTAGAATAGTCGTAGACGCATATTTCTTTGTGTATAGCAAACAAAAGTTGCTTATCTTATTATATATGATATTGAGGCTTCGATACGCGGCACAAGCATAATACCATCGCTATTGGTGCGACTGCCGTAGTAGTCGTATCTATCACCTTCGTAATACTCTTTTTGTTTAAATCCAAGCACGTTCAAACCGGTTAGCAGTTCCAAATTCAAACGTTTTGAAAGGTTTAGCGTGTAACCCATGGCAACTCCCATTGCCACAGAGTTTCCTTCGTATATTTTTTTATTCCAATGAATATCGTAGTTTGCCATTTGCGCAGAAAAACCAATGAAATGACGTGTAAACGGACGACCGCTAAACCAATAACGGAATTCCGGCGAGATGGCCATGATTGTGAGATCTTTGCCCCATGGTTTAGTACAACCATAGAGGTTCAAACCTATTGTGTGTTTTTCGCCCACAACAATATCAGTACCTAAACTGGGTATCATTGCCACATCTTTCACGATGTCGCTCTTAATGGCAACCATCTGCGCCTTAACATAAGAGACAGAAAGCAATAACAGCCCTATTATGAATATCTTCTTTATCACGTTAGAATTTAATTATTTTATATATTGGGTGTATAAATGATATCGACATTATACACTTTTCCTTGCTCAAAATTCAAATCATCTTCGCTAACCTCCAAAGGCAACAAGAGTGGCAAATTAGCAATAGACAACCTACCTCGAACATTTATTTTTGTTATGCGCATAGACGCAGGAATATACAAAGGGATTGTTATGGTTAGTTTCTCTTTATTGATTAGTAGTTCTTCATCGACAACGTTCAACGGTGTATTTATATACGATGGGTTGGAATCGTCGCTTATGAATGTTCCGTCTTGTAAATTAATGTAACCTACACCACTTTTGTTAAAATACACCTCTAATGCCTCTATTTTAACATACTGAAGTATATTGAAAATGGCTTTATTAACTGTTACATTAAGATTTAACTTTGCAAATGCATGTTTGTATTGCAAAGAAAATTTACCGTTACTTGTATAATCGGCTCTGGTTTTGAAAACTCTACCGGAATAGAGATAGTCGGTTGAAAAACAATCGTCGTAGAGATTTACACTCAGATAGCATGTTGAATCTTTAAATAGTAAATCTTCGTCGGGCACATAGGGAATGTATGAATAGACCTCGAGCGCCGAATTGTTATATCTGGGGAAATTGATTCCTACATTGGCATCGATGGGAGTAATATATCCCGGAATGACACCTGCAAACTCGGCATTGCATAGCCCTGTGCTACACGATGCAAGGTTTGCCCCTATCAAAGCATTTGAAAGGGAATCCTTTTCATATACAGGAAAACCAATAACACCTATTTCATAGGCATTATCTGCAGCTCTTGTATATGCGATATCTACATCAAATTCGTAACCGGGTTGTTCGGCATAGAAACTGACGTTGATATCCTCATTGGATAGCATGTCGCTATCCAATGAGGCTTTATCACAACTGACTGTTAGAATTATTAATAAAGTACTTAATATTAATACTCTTCTAGACATTTAGTTCAATTCAAATTTTAGTGATTCGTCGGGGTCGGCTTCTTGCCAATCCTCGAGTGTTGCATCTATCGAAATAGTTGAAACACCCACTACTGTTACATAAATCTTGTAGATATAACCCGATTTGAAGCGAGCGTTATCGCCACTTAACTTAATGGTTATACGTTTCTCGGACCAGTACTCCTTTTCGGGGTCATCGGCATCGCAAAGACATACCGACATGTAGTACTCTTTTTCGTTAGGACAAACCATGATACCTTCTCCTACACGTACAGTATCGGAAACCTCCTCGCCCAATTCGTTTGTACTAAACGAGAATGGAATGGGATTTTCTGATACATCGGTACCGGAAGAATCTTTCAATGCAATATCTATCATGTCGTATCTATTGACAGGAACAATTGCTCCCGAACGACTGTCGTCCAAACGGTTTGCCACAACCATACGCAAGTTGGAATATGTATCCAAGATGCATACATCCTTTATCTTAAGGTTCTTAACCTGCGAGAAATCGGCATTCATCTCCTGTTTGTTCCAACTTTTTTGTGCAACAAAATAGAATTGGAACTGTGTAAGGCTATGTTTAAAGTGCATGTGAGCAACAGATGACTCTTGCGATTTCACATAACGTGCACTGTAAGCATACTTGTTGTCGATTTTCTCGGAACGGCCCCATAATATATCGATATATCCATCGGTTTCAATATCGACATACACAGAATCGGAGTTGTGTACATAGCTCTGCTGACGTGGATAGTAACCGAAGAAATCGTAACCATACCAACTTGTTATTGGATAGTACCAGATATAATCTTGTCCGGGAAGCACCTCGAGCATAGCATTCTCCTCGCCTGTATCGACTGCGGTACATGCCAAGTTACTCCAATAGATACCGTTGGTTGTAAAACCATAACCAGTTGAGGTGTTGTCCAAAACAACATTCCAATCGACATCGTTTGCATCGTCGCTACCGCCGATTCCTGTTTTTTCGCGCGCCAAACAGAAGATACCCAATGAGTCGGGTTCGGTAATATCATTTACCATTGCTCTGGTTGATACGTATGCAGGGAACCTAGTGTCGCTTTGCAACAAGATTGGAACGTCCGATACACGCTCCCCCGGTTGTGAGGGTGCGTGATGGTCGGAGTTGGAACAACCGGCTAAAAAGGAAGATACTACAAGTAGTAAAAATAATATTCTTTCTTTCATTATTGCCTATTATATGTTTCTTATTATGGTTTAAGAATTATTACTCGTCGATTTTATCGTTATCAACAGCAATGTCTTCGCCTTTCTCCCAAGGAGCAAGTTCAAGTGTAATAACAATCTTCTCTACACCATAAACAGTGAAAGTGATGTTGTACTGCTTACCTGCCTCGAAGTTAGCACCTGAAGGTACTCTCAAAGTTTGAGGATAAACAGATGTGTATTTCTCACCACCTGCTCTAGGAGTTTGAGAAATGTAAATCTCAAGGTCGTATGTCTCTTGAGGTATTAACATCATACTCTCACCAATGCGGCTGGTAATAGCTTTGTCCTCTACTACATCCCATTTAGGCTGGATAGGAGTCAAAGTAACCAAGGGAAGTGCACCTGTCTCTGTTGTCTCCAAAGCATCACGCTCTTTAAGAGTAATAACGTCCTCTACATCTATATCGGTGAGGTAATCGGTGGGTGCAGTTGTTCCATCCCATGCTACAATAAGGTTAGCCTCTGTTTTTGCGTTTACAATTTTAACTGAGTCGATAGTTACACCTATGTATGTAGCATCATCGGCAATAGCTTGGTCTGACACAGCTTTTGAACTGGGCTGTACAAAGAATGCCAAACGAGAAAGAAGGTGTTGGAATATAAAGTGAGGCTGTACACCGTTAGGATCTTCCTGACCATTGTAGCCTACTTTCTTACGAGCAGAGTATGCGCTATAGTAACGTGTAGCGTCGTAACCAAGTTGCTCGAGTGTGAGACGTTGAGCATCGGACATGTCTGCTTTTGAAACTATAAGGTCTTGTGTACCGTCTAACTTAACAGGCAATACGTATTTGTCGCCCTCGGCATTGAGTGCGGGGGTTGCACCATCTTTTGCTGCATCGTCGGCACGATAAGCAAAGAAGCTGTAATTACCTGACATAGGATAGTATTTGGGGTCGCCATACTCTGCATATCCTACGTTTGATGCTGCATCTGCAGTGGGTGCTGTAATTTCGGCATTGTTGAAGATGTCGCCATAAACATCCTTAGCAATAGAGAAATCTGATTTGTCGAACATGTATACATTCAACTTTTCACCACGCCAGATGTTGTTACCACCATCCTCGGCTTTTAAATCACCGACAGCACCGGTACCTCTTGTTGTAACATCGATGTTAGCACCACCTACAGAGAACAGAATAGGAGCTTTGTCCTGTTCGCCACCACCTGCGGGAGGAGTTACAACGTCATCGTTTGAGCAGCTTACAAAACTGCCGACAGCAATACATGCTGCCATCAAAAATAACTTTTTCATTGTTTAAAAAATTAGGTTAATAAATATAATAATTATCACTTAAATTCATCGTATTCAACATTTTCATCATCTATAGGTATGAATTCCGGTTCACCCCAATCCAATCCATCCATACTAAGTTTAATTGGTTGATATCCATAGATATGTATTGTTACTTGGTATTCGGAACCGGCAACAAAAGGATAGTATTTGTTAGTTCCATCGGGGAGAACCGTACGATTCTTTAGGTCGTAACGAGCTAAATATCGACGTATTTTTCCATCTGTTGATTGGAATGCACATGCAATGTATAGGTCGTACTGTTCACGTGGTGGCAATAGCAAGCCTAATCCAAAATTATTTATGATTTCGTTCTTGCCTACACTATGTTTTAAAGGTGTGAGAGCTGTTTGAGTGCCATCGACAGTTTCACCATCTTCGGGGATTTCGCATAGATGTATCTCTTCGAGTTCCTCTGTTACACCGGGAATCATTGTCATTCCCAAACGGGATGTATCGTTGGCAGCAACAGTCAGACGCCAATCTCGGTGTGCTTTAACATATATATCCTCAACATATATTTTATCACTCATGGCATCTTCGCCAACCAAATTAAAGACAAAACGGGAGAGACAATGTTTTGCATCAAAAACCGGGAATATTGAACGGTGTCCGGTGGTTGTACTATAAAGGAGTTCGCCGTTCAGCACATTGGTTGCAAACCACTTGTTGGCTGTTGGATCGAGACTTTCGAGTTGGCTTTGTGTAGGACGTGCAACAGAACAGATTACATCTTGTGTTCCATCGATTTTAATGTCGAGATAGATGCGCTCTTTTTCGCGTACAGCTCTGTCATTTAATATCTGAGCATCGTCTATTGTATATGCAAAAAAGTTATATTTATGTTCTTGATTTGTTTGGCTATAGTAGTATGCGGCATCTCTACCAACAAAGTCGAGTGTTTCGTCGTAATTTATTTTTGTAGGAGCACCTAAGCCTGTTTCCGGGTCATCGACCAGACATTGCCAAGGATTGTTTCTATCCTCTTCGATTAATGGATTATATGTTGCTCTGTAATCGATTGCACCATTGTAGGCATAGTTATTTGCCAAAAATGAGTAGACATAGAATGTAAGATTATTCCACACCCATTCACGGTCGGGGTCGATAGCACCTACACCACGATTTGTAGAAATGTAATATGGATTATTCAATGACATCATAATAGGCACCTTATCATATATTGTTTCGTAATTCAGGGTGTCTTTGGTGTCATCTTTATAATCTATGCCAACATAACTATCGGAGCAACTGACAAAGAAAGCAACAAATAGCAAATAATATATTACTTTTTTGATACTCATAATATTATACATCCAAATCTATATTCTTGTAAATTATCCAATTATCTAAATTTCTATCTCCATCGACAGTCTCCAAAACTTGGTCCTTGTCTATTTTGAGGATATTATCTATGTTCAAAATGACTGTTTCTTTGTTTTGATATATGATTTTACCATATTCGCCTATGGTGTTGTAAAGATTTATTCCCACATTAAACAATTTGGAAACTTTGCGACCCAATTTATCTATTGTGTAACTAAATATTGCCAACTGCATTATTCCGGCACCGGTTGTAAATGTGGGGTCGTCGCTACGCAATAATCCCATGACCGATATATGACCTACATAGTTCGTGAGCCCATACCAAGAAGATTGACCTTGGGCTGTATTTCCCTGTGTATCATTTTGAATGTCGGACTCCTCTTTTGGCATGAAGAGGACCTTTAGTGTGTGCGATGGGTCTACAACACCTGTTATGAGGTTCATACTCTCGGGGATACCGGAGACTTCGGCCATCATTTTTTCTATCATGACAGAGTCGCGCTCAATTGAAAAATGAATTTCTATGTCCTGCGTTAATCTGTGAGGGGTTATCTTTATTATATTCTCATTCTTGTCGTCTATGGTTTTAACACCGGAACTAAAATAGTATATCGGTGTAGAGCCTGTTATATATGTTGAATAGGGATTGTAATCTTTCCAATTCATTCCATGTTTATCGACTTTGTCGTCGGAGAGTGGATAGGACTTGTATTTTATGACTAGTCTGTCGTTTAAAACTCTCTCGGCTATCTCTTCCGATGTTAGTCCTAAATATTCATAACAGTCATCCTCGTGGAAATAGTTATATGAGATGAAATGATAATCTCCGTTTTTTACATAGAACTTATCGCCAGTCTCCTTTTCCGTTGTTGTACCATTGGAGCCTTGAGTTCCATCCACATTGCCATCGGTTGCATTATCATTGTCGGTTTCTTCACCGGTGTTAAAATCACCGTCATAGGGTTTGTTGAATATATATTCGCCACCATTGTTGGCTTGCTGTGTACTGGAGTGATAGCCACAGAACCATGTATTTACAATTCTATGTCCGATGACCAACATGGAGTCGGGTATATCGCTTTTTTGAACGAAATTATCGTCCCATGAGTATTGTAAATCGACCAAAGCCAAATGGGGATGCAGTTCATCCTTGCAAATTTCGACCTCTGTAGTATCGCAAGAGGTGAAAATTGCAACAACAAGCATTACTGCCAGATATGTAATTATAAATCTTTTCATTGTCTATAATCTACTGCAATATAGTTGTTGAATCGGAAGGTACATCCACTGTTGTAATAGTATCGGAAAGAGTATTAAACATAAGGGTATCTGATTTATGCATAAGAGTATCGGACATCTGAAGCTTTGTCTCTAACACTGTTTTCTTTTCCCTGTTTTTCTTATCCTTTTTCTTTTTTTTACTCTTTTCGGGTTTTATATTTTGCTGGTCATCTATTTTGGTTGCCACCTTTGTACCAAACATTTTTTCTAATGAGATACGTTTTACTGTATTCTCCAATTCAATTTTATGATTCTCGCCACTACGTTCATTGACATTGTAGGATTTCATATATACAGTATCTCTATTCAAGAAATGTATTCTGGATGTATAGAAACGGTTATTTTCCTCTTTGTTAAATTCCGAATATTTTTTATAAATATTCTCCTTTCCTGTAGCTGCCGGCACAGACTCACCAATATATTTATTATTATGAGGTAGTACTGAGTATTCGTTTACAGAAGGAACCAATTGAGCAATCAGCTGTATATAAGGAACAGGGTCTATGCTATCACCGGTATTGGTTATAATTCCATCTCGAATACTATTATATCTTTTGATTATCTCGGTTTCAATCGATGTAATACCAACCTCGTCTTTTATACCGGCATAATGCTTCAACATATCGTTGAGGAAAGGCATATCCAAATCCTTAGCCGACGATATGGCTCTATTTTTCAACTGCTTTTTATAAGCGGTTGAGAGCAATTTATTGGGTATTTTATAAGGTTTATACAACTCTGAAAATTCTGTCAACAGCATTGTGGAGTCGGCATCTTTGTACATCTTGTTTATACGGCGTATCTCTTCGTTCTTTTTACGTATGATACTGTTCCAAGAATCTATCGAATCGGGGTTTATGTAATAATTTGCTGTTGAGTCGCTCCATTCAAAGAACTTAACATTGTTCTGTTCGTAGTTTTGTCTCCACTTGAAAGCCTCCTCCAATTGACGCAATTTTGTATCGTCGTAGGAAACAATTTGTTCTCTAATAGATTTAAATCGATAGACAAATCCGATACGTATTTCGGAAAGCATGGGGAACGGTACAACGTGGGAATCCTTCTTGCCTGCAGAGACATAGTGTCGGTCTTCGGAAGCATATTTGAATTTGTCGTAATTGGTATAAACAAAACCAACGTCGGCACCAACCTCAAAATCTATAGATGTTGCGTTGCCGTAGAGATAGAGAGGTGTATTAAAACCCAATGAAGCACCAACACCTATTGCCGTTCCCTGATAACCTGTTTTACCCAATTTAAGTGTATATTTGTCGTAACTTATATATGGACCAACATAATAGGCACGATTTGGACGTGGGTTATTGCGGGCTGTCAAAGTTTGCGAATAGGCATAGTATTTATTTGTAAATCCTTTTGCATTCTTTCTTAAATCTTGTTCCCAAGAAGCTATTTTGCGTGTTCTGAAGTACCATAACAGATTAGCTTTTGCACCCAAAATATTATAAACATAACGGGAATCGTTTGTAAGTGAGGAGTTCCAATTATATTTTGTTGAAAAACCAAGTGATATCTTTTTGGTTTTATTATGGACAATATCGTACTCCAGACCTATGTTTGGTGTCATCAACCCCCAATTCAAAACATTTGTACGCAAGCCTAAACGTTCTTTGAACGAGACAAGCGTATCATTCTCATTCACAACATTTGAAAGACAAGTCGTAAACGAGAAGAAAAGAAGGATTGAAAGAATTATAAATCGCATCTTAAGTTTTAGTGTCTTATAACACATAAAGAAACTGTTCAAGCATCTAAAAAACGCTTTTCTTATCATTGGTGCTTGACAATATTTAGAACAGTTTCTATTTTTTTTTGCAAAATTATATAAAAATTTTTAAACAAAGAGTAATTTTTATATACTTTTCTCTTAAGCCTCAAAGATTTAACAATTTAAGTTGATTTTAACAAAAGGCATATAGGGGGGGGTAAAAACGCTGACATTCAATTAGTTACATAAAATACATGGCTTATCCAAGACTTTACGGTCGTTTTATGAATAAGCATGCTCTATGTAAATATTTTTTACCACACAAAAACGCCACTATTTTTATGAAATTGCGCCCCAATTCCAATTATTATTGCGTTTTATGGTGCGCAGACGTTCCCAGACAACCTTGTAGAGAGGGTTGTTGCACTGAGGGTCGGCCTCAATCAGTTCGCGTGCTACATTACGCACATATTGCAAGAGCTGTTCGTCGCGTGCCAGATTGGCAATTTTAAGGTCGAAAGCGATGCCACTTTGCTGAGTTCCTTCAATATCTCCCGGACCACGTAGTTTCAGGTCGGCTTCGGCTATTTCGAAGCCATCGTTGCTACCGGTCATTATCTCCATGCGTTTACGTGTATCCTCGGAGAGTTTATAATCTGTAACAAGCATGCAATAGGATTGGTTTCCTCCACGCCCTACCCTGCCTCGCAGCTGATGCAACTGTGAGAGGCCGAAACGTTCGGCATTCTCGATGACCATAACTGTGGCATTTGGGACATCGACACCCACCTCTATAACGGTGGTTGAAACAAGGATTTGTGTTTCGCCCGATGCAAAACGACGCATCTGTTCCTCCTTTTCTTTGGGTTTCATCTTACCATGCAACTTGCTGACGCTGTAATCGCAGAAGATGTTGCATATCTGTTTGTAGCCATCCTCGAGGTTTTTTAGGTCGAGTTTCTCACTCTCACTGATGAGTGGATAGACAACATAGACCTGACGTCCCTCTTTTATTTGCTTATGCATGAACTCATAGAGGCCTTCGCTACGATTGCGGAATATGTGCATCGTAGAGATTGGCTTGCGTCCGGGTGGCAATTCATCAATTACCGAGACATCTAAATCGCCATAAAGTGTCATTGCCAATGTTCGTGGGATTGGAGTGGCTGTCATTACAAGTATGTGGGGTGGTATATTGTTTTTTGCCCACATCTTGGCACGTTGCACCACACCAAAACGGTGCTGTTCATCGATGACCACCAAACCCAGATTATTAAACTGCACATTATCCTCGAGCACCGCATGGGTACTGACCAATATATCGATATCACCATTTGCCAAAGCTTCTAACAAGGGAGGACGTTCTTTGGCTTTTGTGCTTCCGGTGAGCAGTTCCACACGCACCGGCAAACCACCCAACATGCGTCGTAAAGTTGAGGTGTGCTGTTCGGCAAGTATTTCTGTTGGTGCCATGAGGCATGCCTGATAGCCATTGTCTTTTGCCAACAGCATAGACAACAATGCCACGAGTGTTTTTCCACTGCCCACATCGCCCTGCAATAATCTATTCATCTGATGGTTGCTGTTCACGTCGCGACGTATCTCCTTTACCACACGTTTTTGTGCGCTTGTAAGTTCAAACGGCAAATTCTCGGAATAGAAACGGTTGAACATTTCGCCAACCTTTGTAAAGCGATGTCCGACATACTTTTGCATGCGGTCTTTGGAATAATGAAGTATGCTCAGTTGTATGTAGAACAGCTCCTCGAATTTGAGACGATACTGCGCTTCGCGCAACTCCTGTGGATTACGTGGAAAGTGTATTATGCGGAGCGCTTCGGCAAGAGGTATAAGATTATGTTTTTTTATGATATCGGGGGAGAGTGTCTCGTCGGCAACATTTTCACCTAGTAGTGTGAATAGGTTGGACATGAGCTTTGCCATTGCCTGAGAATTAAGGCCGGCACGCTTCATTTTCTCGGTGGTGTTGTAATAGGGTTGCAGACCCATTGCTGAGAGTTGCAATGCCTCGGCAACGTCGATATCGGGATGTGCAATATTAACACGTCCATTAAAAAGTGATGGTTTTCCGAATACAAGATAGCTGGTTCCTATTTTATACCTATCCTTGAGATACTTAAGACCACGAAACCACACTAAATCGACAAAGCCTGTGCCATCGGTAAAGTGTGCAACAATGCGTCTACCGGCCCCCTCGCCCATCTCTTCGAAACTGCGTATTTCGCCACACAACTGAACGTAGGGCATGTTCCCGGTTAGTTCATTAACCATAAAGAGACGGCTTCTATCGACATAGCGATAGGGGAAATAGTATAAGAGGTCGTACAGGGAATAGATTTTGAGTTCCCTGTTCAACAGTGTTGCTCTCTGTTCGCCTACACCGGGAAGAAACTTTATGTTTCGGGTTGTTGTGTCCAGCATTCAATAAGAGTCCTCGCCACCATCATATCAAATGGTGTTGTAAGTTTTATATTTTCTCTGTTACCCTCTACCGCAAATATCGATTCTCCAAGAGCCTCGACAACAGATGCATCGTCGGTGAAAGCCTCGACATATCGTTGTTCATAGGCACGACGGAGAAGCGACAACTTGAACACTTGCGGAGTTTGCACAAGACGATATCGGTCGCGTGGAACAACCTCGCTGGCGCCTTGACCACCTACCACATGACGAAGACTGTCTTGCACCTCTATCATTGGTATTGCCGAACCATTTATCCATGCCTCGCGATAGGTTGTGTCGAATACCTTTTGAGAAACAAAAGGACGAACTGCATCGTGAACACCTACAATGGCATCCTCGATGTCGTCTATCATTGCCAAACCGTTTTGTACTGAATGGAAACGGGTTGAACCGCCTGTGGTTAGTTGCAAAGGCACTTGAAACTTATACTGTTTACACAAATTGCTCCATAGTTCTAGATGCTCTTCGGGTAGCACCAGCACTACCTGCAATGAATTATCCATTGCATAGAGACGTTCTATGGTGTGCATGAGAATTGGCCTGCCACCAAGCAGTTGAAATTGTTTGGGCATGTCGCCCCCCATGCGCAGGCCTTTGCCTCCTGCTACCACAATTAAATATCTTTTCATGTGAATTTAGTCTCTGAATTGCATTTGGGCACGAAGTGTGTTCACTATTTCTGCACCGCAGAAATGCTCTACTATTGCAAAGCCGAAATCAAAAGATGCACCCGGGCCACATGCTGTTATTATATTTTTGTCTATTTGAACTGTTGTCGCAGTATATTCTGCACCTAAAAGGTCGGTTTCGCAACCCGGATAGCAGGTTGCTTTACGTCCGTTGAGAATTCCCATGCGACCAAAGACCATTGGTGCCGCACAAATAGCCGCCAATATTTTATTATTATTATTTGCTCGGTTTATTTCGTTGCGCAACGCTTCGCAAGCCGACATATTTTCGGTTCCTACGCTACCACCGGGCAAAACCAAAGCATCGGCATCGTCGAAATTACACTCTTCGAACAAAACATCGGCATTTACAAGCACATCTTGCGCCGAAAGAACGCTTTTACGTCCCATTATGGAAACTGTTATCACTTGCAACCCGGCACGACGCATTACATCGACGGGAGCCAACGCCTCAACGGTTTCGAAACCGTCGGCTAGAAACAGATAGACTTTTTTCATAACTATGTTTTTTATATACTATCTTAACTTGAAATAGTATGTAATTGTTCCTGTTTGATTGTTCACTGTCTCGACCTTATTGAACAACGCTTTGCGTGCCGCATCGATAGCAGCTTTGCGCAATACAGCATTTGCAGTGTTTGTACGAGAGTTAATTGTTGCACTGATAACACGTCCTTCGGGGTTTACTGTAATGTTCACAACCACCCTGCCCTCATCTTGTACATTGTATGCCGGACGAGGCAAGCCTCCTGTGCCCAATGTACGGTTTCCAAGGTCGAATGTTCCATAGCCACTATTACCTTTAACAACGCCTATTGTTTCGTTGCCTGTAACAGAGCCTTCGTTGCCTTTACCCTCTTGCGACGCTCCTCGGTCGGTCATTGTGCTACCTTTTCCAAAAGCATTTGCAATTTTTGCGTTAGCCTCACGAGCTATGCGTTCCGCCTCTTGACGTTTGCGTTCCTCTTCACGCGCTTTGCGCTCACGTTCCAACTGTTCGGCACTCTTTTTGGGTTTAACGGTTTCGTTCTTCTTTTTATCGGAACTATTTAGTGCCACTGTTGGTTCATCGGTTTGAGTGATAAGCTGCTCCTTTGGGCTGTGCTTGGGCTCGGAAGCGCGCGATGATGCAGAAGAGGCTTGTGGCGCCACTTTCACCTCGGTATATTTAAATGCGTCGCCCGAAGAAGTCTCTACATTACCCATTACTATGGGAACACCCGACTCGGGTTGTTGCTGGGGCTTGGTTATAACAATTAACAGGAGTATAAGAACTACTATTGCATGTACAATAATTGTACCTGCAACACCATACCACTGCTCTTTTGTTAATTTATTCATCACTTTTTATCGGGACGGCGCGTTGCAAGCACCATCTTGAAATTATTTTCGTTTGCTATGTTCAGCACTCTCACAATTTCGCGATAAGGAACTGTCTCGTCGGCATACAATGCCACATACATTTCGGGTTCCTTTGTTGCACAATCTTGCAAAAAAGTAGCAATATCATCGGGGGAGATGGGCATTTCATCCTCTTTTCCAAATGCTGAGTAGTAGTTAAGTTCCTTATCTATGATAACACGAGCCAAAGGCTTTGCCGAGGTTTGCTGATTACCCTGCGGAAGAAGAACCTTAATGGCGTTTGGTGTAACCATCGTAGATGTTATCATGAAGAAAATCAACAATAGGAATATTATGTCCGTCATTGAGGACATAGAGAAGGCATCTATTGTCTTTGTTTTTCTTTTAAGCATCGATTATTTTTTTTACTTATGATTCAATTGCTTAACGCAACTCTTTCTTTTCGTGAACTATCTCCATAAATGTTATTATCTGAGCCTCTAGGTCGTTTTGGATTTTATCGACCAAGGTTACCAGATAGTTATATGAGAAGAGTGCCACGATACCAACTATAAGTCCACCGACAGTGGTAATCATTGCTTCGTAAATACCACCAGACAACAAAGAGACATCGATGTTGTTACCGGCATTAGCCATTTCCCAAAAAGCACGAACCATACCTGTTACTGTTCCCAAGAAACCGAGCATGGGAGCCACCGCTGCTATGGTAGAGAGAATGGGCAATCCTTTTTCGAGATTGGACACCTCGAGATTTGCACAGTTATCGACGCTCTCGCGTATTGATGATGCAGACAAACGGAAGTTCTTGAGACCACGCTCCACAACACGCGAAACAGGAGTATTTTCGTTACGGCAATAATTTGTAGCCGATTTTATATCGTCCTCTTTTATATTGTCGTGTATGCGTTCCATGAACAGAGGATTGCGTTTCATGGCATTACGAAGAGTAGTAAAACGTTCTATAAAGATGTATATGCCCACAACCGACAGAAGAGCCAGAACAAGCATTATCCAACCGCCTTTTACAGCGAGTTCCCATACATTCATACCTTCGGCAACCGGTTCTGCCACAACAGTTGATATTGAGTCTTGAACAACCTCGGCAACCTGTGCAACTTGCAAAAATGGAATCATAATATTGTATTTTTTTGTTTTTTACTTCGATAGTTGCTCTTTATAGGCAGCAACGGTATCCTTAAGGCCCATATAGAGAGCATCGCAAATAAGTGCATGCCCAATAGAAACCTCATCGACCCATGTTATTGTTTGTACAAAATAGCGTAGGTTCTCGAGACTTAAATCGTGTCCGGCATTAAGACCCAAACCCAAACGACGAACAGCCTCGGCTGTTTCTATGAAAGGCGCAATTGCTTTTTCGCGATTTTCGGGATATAGTTCGGCATAGGGGCCTGTATAAAGTTCCACACGGTCGGCACCGGCCTTTGCTGCATACTCGGCCATACGTGGGTTTGCATCGATGAATATTGAGCTACGTATTCCGGCTGAACGCACATCGTTAAGCACATCACGCAGAAAATCAAGTTCTTTTACGGTATCCCAACCGGTATTAGAGGTTAATTGATTGGGTTTGTCGGGCACAAGAGTTACCTGAGTGGGCTTTACTCTGAGCACCATATCTATGAAATCGCGTGAAGGATAGCCCTCTATGTTAAATTCTGTTCTTACGACTGCGCGCAATGCAGGGACATCGGCACGACGTATATGTCTTTCGTCGGGGCGAGGATGCACTGTAATACCATCGGCACCAAAAGCCTCACAATCTCGTGCAACCTGCAAAATGTCGGGGTTATTTCCACCACGTGCATTTCTGATAGTTGCAACTTTATTAATATTTACACTAAGTTTCGTCATTAAAAAATGGCTTTTATTTTAATTAAATGTTATTTACTCTGTTTTAACCGTTATTTTCCGATGTTACACAAAAAATATTTAGTAATAAAGTGCAAAAGTAGTACAAAATAAAAAAATAAGATAATATTTTGTCTTAAATTTGCGCATAAAATCGGATGTTATATGAAATTTGCCATATTCGGAAATAGTTATCAGACAAAAAAATGCGAAAAGATTGCAGAGCTTTTCGATGTATTAAACAGATGCGGAGATTGCTATTCGATAGAACACCGGTTCTACGAGTTCTTGAAGGAGAACAATCTTGAGCATATTAAACCTGTCGAAATTATTTATGATGACAACTTTACTGCTGACATTGTAATTAGTTTCGGTGGCGACGGAACACTGTTGCGCACTGCCGGATGTGTTGGAAGCAAAGGGTTTCCTATTTTGGGCATTAATGCAGGCCGACTTGGTTTTCTCACTACTACATCGAGTAGCGATATAGAGAACATTATTGCAAAATTACACGACAATAATTACGACATAGAGGAACGTGGATTGATTTATGTAACTACCAAAGGCGAAGATTTGAAGAATTATCCCTATGCTCTTAACGAGATTGCTATAATGAAGCACGACAGTTCGTCGATGATTACTCTTGAAACAACGCTTAACGAAGAGGACAAGATTATATATCAGGCCGACGGATTGATTGTTTCCACCCCTTCGGGTTCTACAGGCTATTCACTAAGCGTTGGTGGCCCTATAATTGCACCAAATGCAGATGTGATGATACTCACCCCCATTGCTTCGCACAGCCTGAACATGCGTCCATTGGTTGTAAACGATAATACCACTGTGAGGATTAAGGTGAATAGCAGAAGCCACAACTTTTTGATAGCCATTGACGGACGCAACGAGAGTTGCGAAGAGAGCACCGTACTAACTATCAGAAAAGCCCCCTATTACCAACGCATAATACGTAGCAAAGGAGGCACATTCATTAAGAATCTGCACGACAAAATGATGTGGGGTGCAGACACAAGAGAGTAATTTACCAGAACTTATTATTTTCGGCACTATATTCAAAGCCAAACTCTGCAAGTTTGGACTCTAGACTTTGTTGGTCTATATCCATACTTTTACATAGTTCCTCGAGTGAGGGATATTCATCGCGCAGTTTCATATTGATAAAACTGAACAACATCATTGGGTCTTTAGGTAGTTCTTGCATAATTATCCGATATTATTTCTTTTGCAACCAACGATACACTATTGGTATAACATAGATATTAAGGAATGTAGATGTTAAAAGACCACCGAGAACAACCACAGCCATAGGGCTTTGAATCTCATTTCCCGACTTTTCGCCACCTAATATCATTGGCACAAGTGCCAAAGCCGAAGTGAAAGCTGTCATTAGGATTGGGGTAAGGCGGTCGCGTGAACCAATCTGAATAGCCTTTTCGGGTTCCATTCCATCGATATTCTGAAGATGCTGATAACGCGAAACAAGTAATATACCGTTACGTGTTGCAATACCAAACAGAGTTATCAATCCTATTATTGCAGGTATGCTTACAACCCCCGACGACAGATAGGTCGCAAAAACGCCACCAATGAGAGCAAGTGGAAGATTCAGCAACACGACAAGTGAAAGAGTTGTACTTTTAAATTCACCATATAGTAGTACAAAAACCACACCTATAGCAATGAGCGATGTAAGCCACAATGTGCGTGATGCTGTTGCCGCACTCTCGAACTGTCCTCCATACTCGAGACGATAGCCCTCTCCCAAAGATAGTTCCTTTTCGAGATGCTCCGATATACGTTCTACTGTTCCTGCAATATCGCCACCAATGATATTTGCAGAGACAACAACTTTGCGCTGAACATTTTCGCGACTAATGCTTCCGGGACCTCCGGCAGAACTTATTGTTGCAACCTCTTCGAGTGGAATTTTTCCCTTTTCGGTGTCAATTAGGGCACGACGAACACCATCGACACTTTCGGTATAATCGCGATTTAAACGAAGTATTAAGTCGAAGCTACGCTCCTCTTCATATATTTCTCCCAACTTCTTACCGGGGAACGAGGCTGCCACAAAACTATTGAACTGCTCCATTGTGATACCATAATAGGCAAGACGTTCGCGATTGGCACGTATCTGCAACTGAGGTGTTTCAACCTGTTGTTCCACATTCACATCGACAACATTATCAAATGCAGCCAACAAAGTTTTTATTCTGTTTCCTGTAACAAAAAGAGTGTTTAAGTCGGGACCAAAGACCTTAATAGCCAAGTCGGCCTGAGTACCAGATACCATGTGGTCGATACGATGCTCCAAAGGCTGACCTACCGATGTAACAACGCCGGGAACAGATGCCAAACGGGCACGTACATCGTGAAGGAACTCCTCTTTGCTACGCTTGTCGAGAATAAAATTGACATCTATCTCTGCTCCATTAGATGTTTGGGAGTGTTCATCGAGTTCACCACGTCCGGTGCGACGTGTCGTGCTGGTAACCTCGGGTATTTCGAGTAATTCACGTTCTATGGTGGCACCTATGCGGTTAGACTCTTCGAGTGATACTCCGGGGCGTGATACGGCAGCAATTGTCAAGGCTTTTTCATTAAATTCGGGCAAGAAACTGCGTCCCATTCCGGCAAAAAGCACAAGTGCTATAACAAACAACGAAACAATTGCGCCAACAATTGATTTAGAGTGCTTTAGTGCCCAATCAAGCGATGCTCCATACTTGTTCAGCAACCACTTATCTACCCAACTTTTCTTTTCGCGACGGGTGAGATATTTATCGTTTGCAAGCATCATCTTACACATGAGCGGAGTAACTGTCATGGCAACAATTAACGACATCACAAGTGCCACAAGATAGGCTATGCCAAGAGGTTTCAGCATGCGTCCTTCGAGGCCACTAAGGAAGAACAGTGGCATGAAGGTTACCATTATAATGAGGGTTGCATGTATAATTGATGCACGTATCTCGGAAGATGCCTCAAACACCACGCGATAAGTTGAAAGACGTTCTTCAACAGGTTTTGCATGATTCTCGCGCAGACGTTTGTAGACATTCTCGACATCAATGATAGCGTCATCGACAAGTGAACCGATAGCGATGCACATTCCTCCAAGAGTCATCGTATTTATATCCATACCAAAAAGATAGAGCACAATGAGTGTTCCTAGCAAGGAAAGCGGTATAGCCAGAATTGATATGACGGTTGTGCGTAAGCTTGTAAGGAAGAGGAATAGAACCAGAATTACACATATAGCACCTTCAACAAGCGCCTGTCCTACATTATTCACCGAAGACTGTATGTAATCGGCCTGACGGAAGATGCCCGTATCGAGCGTAACATCGGCCGGTAGTGATTTTGCTATGTTCCGAAGATTGCGCTCAATATTTTTAGTAACATCGAGAGTGTTGATGTTTGGTTGTTTTGAGATAGACAATATCACAGCAGGAGTACCACTCATTGAGGCATATCCTTGTCGAACAGCACCTGCCACCACCACATCGGCTACATCGGCTACACGCACAGGAGCATCGCCATTCATTTTAACAAGAGTACCGCCCAACTCTTTTAGATTATTGGAACGTCCCATTCCACGCAGATTATACTCGTTGCCATAGTCGCGAACGACACCACCACCTACATTAACGCTCATTGAAGCGACGGCACTTTCGAGCTCTTGCATGGTAACACCATACATATCCATCTTAACAGCATCGGCCAAAACTTGATACTGCTTGTAATCGCCACCAATTATTGTTACTTGTGAAACACCACCTGTTGCCAGAATAGCCGGTTTCACAATCCATTCGGCAAGTGTGCGTAATTCCATCATTGATGTTGTGTCGGACTGCATACCAATAAAAAGAATTTCGCCCATTACACTCGACTGTGGAGCGAGCATTGGGACAATGCCCTCGGGTAACTCGCCTGTTATTGAGACAAGTTTTTCACTTATAATTTGTCGGGCCTTGTAGATATCCATGCCCCAATCGAATTCCACCCAAACAAAAGAGAAACCTTGTGATGAACTTGAACGTACACGACGTACATTAGAAGCACCATTGACAGCTGTCTCTATTGGGAATGTTACGAGTCGTTCAATCTCTTCGGGAGCTAAATCGGCGGCATCGGTAAGTATCACCACTGTGGGCATTGTAAGGTCGGGAAACACGTCTACCTCTATCTTCTTTGTAGAATATATTCCTCCAACAACAATTAACAGCACTGCCAGCAATACCAGCAACTTGTTATCGAGAGAAAACTTTATTATCTTGTTAAGCATAATAGTTCTATTTTATCGGGTTCTTAATGAACATGTCCGGCATGTGGGTCGAGCGCGGCCGCACCTTGTGATAATTTAATTGACACAGCTCCTTTGGTAACCACACGTTCACCCTCGTGCAGGCCTCTTATGACCTGAACATACATTCCATCGGATTCGCCTATAACCACCTCACGTTTTTCGAATGATATCGGGCTATGCTGCACAAATACGAAGTAATTTCCCATCTCCTCGACCAAAGCAGTACGTGGTACTACGACTTTGGCTTCATCGGATGACAGAGACGAAGATATATGGAGGGTTACTATGCTACCCGGAAGAACTTTTTGAAGATTATTGGCCTTAATGGTAAATGGTATCATGTTACAACTGTTCACAGAACGGCCTACTGCAGATATTTCTCCATCTATATCTTTGAGCGACAAGAGGGTTCCATCTGTAAGTTCAACATTTGCACTCTCTACATTGGACAAAATATTGGCGAAGCGAACGGGCAATTCGGCATTTATATTTACTGCTCCACTGCGTTGTATTGTAACAAGAGGTGTTCCCGGTGCAACATAATCGCCATTGGCAACTTTTACATCCGATACATAACCATTGAACGGAGATTTCAACACAACCGATGTTCCACTATAGCTGCGTTTCATACTGTTATAGTGAGCCTCTGCCTGACGCAAAACAGCATGTGCACTCTCCAAATCCTTTTTTGAAACAATTTTGTCGTTGTACAATGCTTGTTTGCGAATATAATCGGCTTTCGCAACCTCGTAGTTGCTTTCGGCCTCGGCAAATTTAACAGATGCATCGTTTTCGGTTACATCGCCACCATCTAGCAAAAGAACTGCTTTTCCGGAAGCCACATTTGTACCTGCTACAATATTATTGAGATAGTGTACACGCCCGGCAGATGTTGCTACTAGTGTTTGTTCATTCTCAGGGAGCGCTGTAACACGAGCAGCTACTTTTACAGAGCCATTAAATGTGCCCTTTGCAACAGTTTCTGTAGCAAAATCAATTTTCCAGCTTTGTTCTTTTAGGAAAGATATTAGGTTTGCATCTATGTGTTTATGCTCCACTATATTGTGGGAGTGTGCATGAGTATCGTGGGAGTGTGCATGAGCGTCATCGTGGGAGTGTGCATGAGCGTCATCGTGAGAGTGATTGTGATTACACTCTTCTGCCACATGTATCGGAAGAGCGAAATGCACATCGCCACTTGCTAAATGAAGTGTAAAATTCAATACGCCTTTTCCCGAAGCCTTTGGAGTAAGTTTAAACTCATACATGCCATGATGTACCGAATTAACATCTAAAGAGGTTGATTTGTCACCAACTGCAAGCGATATAGTTAAAAGAGCATCATCTTCGGGTTTAAAATCACTCAAGCGAGTTACATAAGTTGTTACATGAGAAGAGGAGCCTGCGGTTAATTCTTGCATGCGCACAAAAAGCTCATGAGTATTATTGTATTGTGTCAAGTCGTGCAATACAACATCGGTTTCTCCATGGTCATGGCCGTCATGAGCATGATTATGACTATGCGAAGTATGTCCGCAACTCGAAATAGCCAATGCAACTATTGTTGCAAGAGCAAAATGGAATATGTTTTTCATAAATTATTTATTTTCGCTAATGCGAGTTTAATTATAGAACACCTGTTTTCACTATAAAATATTCAGACAAGAATTTGTCCGACATTTGAGGCAGGAGGTGCTCTTAAACTAAACAGAAGAGAGGTTTCATCGGGTATCTTATGATAAAGATAAACCTGAAATTTATGACTGAAATATTTTTTATAGATAGTATATTTCGGAACAGACAAGACAAAAAGAATTGGTGCTTGAGTTCCATACACTATTTTTTTACTACCACTATGCTGTTCAAAAAGAATATTATCGCTATCGAGACATAAAGATTCGTCATGGTCGTGATGCGTACATTCTGAGTGATTACATGCATCGGCATTATGGCAATGAATGCCCAAGCATGTAACAGCAATTGGAGTAATATTGTCAGCTACATACGTTACATGATGATGATGTGGCAACATACGTCCCACCAATAGCACAACAAGTGCCATTAGAACAAAAAAAGACGATATGATGCGTTTCATTTTCATTTAAAGTATATCACACAACTATTTTACAAATAAAATATAACTATTCTCTATTTAAAACTTAACCGTTTTTATTTCTTTTGGCTAAGGCCCACTCTTTGTCGATATAATTCTCCAAAAGAGTACAAGCATGAGCACTGAAGTCGAGTCCTTCACCAACAATTGAGTTCCATGTCTCAGGTGAAAGAGCATATAATTGTTCACGAGCGACATCATTCATAATAATACCATAGACTAATCCGGCATTAAAATTATCTCCGGCACCTACAGTGCTACAAACATCCACTTTTTTAGCAGGATATTGTTGCGAATGGTTTTTAGTATAGAGATGTACATTGCCACCACCACTTGTAAAAATAAAATTGGGACAATAGAACATTATTTTGTCTTTGTAGATATGTTCTGCATCTGTCATTCCATAAAGATTCTCGAAGTCATCGAGTGAGCCACGCACAATATCGGCATATTCTAAATTTTCGATAAGTGCTTCGCTCAATTTCAGACGTTCGTTTACATGATTTTTACGGAAATTTATGTCGTAATAGAGAATGGCACCTTGCTCGCGAGCATATTCCAGAAAGCTCTTTGTTTTACTGCGCAGAACAGGATTGAGAACAAAGTATGAGCCATATACGACTATGTCATCGGCATTTATCTTGGGAAAATCCACTTCTAAACGATTATTGGGATAATCTTTGTAGAAAAGATATTCTGCATCGTTATTTTCGTTAAGGAAGGCAAGCGACAATGGCGATTTTCCATCGGCAAAGGAGCATACAGACGAAGCATCAACTCCGCTATCACGCAAACTATTTAGTATCATTTCGCCAACTTTATCATTACCCACCTCACTTATAAAAGAGACATTCAACCCCATACGTCCCAAAGATATCATACTATTGAAAGTAGAGCCTCCGGGTACAGCCTTAACCGGTACATTATTCTTAAATAGTATATCCAGTACTGTCTCTCCTATTCCTATGACTTTCCTCATTTTATCTGAATTTATTGATACTATTATTTACTTTAAGTGCAACAAAGAACTTAACTCTTCGACACTATTTGCAACAAGCAAATTTTCACAAAGTTCACAACGTACAAAGCCCTTATTGGAGAAATCATTAAGCATTGCAAGCAAGCTATCCCAGAAGCCATTTACATTATACAAAATTACAGCCTTGTTATGATAGCCTATTGTTACACCGGCCAATAGATGAAACAGTTCGTCGAGTGTGCCTATGCCTCCGGGCAATGCTATTACTATATCGCTATTTGCAATTATTGCATCTTTTCTATCGCTAAGATTCTCTGTAACAATTCTGTCGTCGAGCAATGTGCTTACCCTGTTTCTCTTTATCAATATTTGAGGAACAACACCAATGACACGACCTCCGGCAGACTTCACACTCTTGGCAACAACCTCCATGAGACCGGCTGCTGCACCTCCATAGAAGAGGCTTATGCCATTATTACCCAATAGAGCGCCAACTTTACTAGCTTCGTCGGCATATATGGCATCTATTGTTTCCGATGCAGCACAAAACAGACCAACACTTTTTATACTCATGTTACAGGCTTTGCATGTCGTTAAGACGTTTATATACTCCATCGAGAGCAAGAAGTTCATCGTGTGTACCACGCTCTACTATGCGACCATCTTTGAGCACGCATATTTCGTCGGCATTTTTGATTGTAGACAAACGGTGAGCAATGGCAATTGTAGTGCGCGTCTTCATAAGGCGTTCCAAAGCCTCTTGCACCAAACGTTCACTCTCGGTGTCGAGAGCCGATGTAGCCTCATCGAGAATGAGAATTGGAGGATTCTTGAGTATTGCGCGAGCAATGCTTATACGTTGTCTTTGTCCACCCGAAAGCAAGCAACCTCTATCGCCGACAATTGTGTCATAACCATTTTCCGATGCAGTTATGAAGTCGTGCGCATTGGCTATTCTAGCAGCTGCGACAACTTGCTCCATTGTAGCATTTTCAACTCCGAATGTTATATTGTTGTAGAATGTGTCGTTAAAGAGGATTGCCTCTTGATTTACATTACCAATGAGCGAGCGCAAAGACTTCACAGCCATATTCTTAACATTCACGCCATCTATGAGCAGTTCGCCATCGGTAACATCGTAGTATCGAGGTATTAAATCGACCATAGTAGATTTACCGGAACCCGACTGACCGACGATTGCAATTGTTTTACCCTTGCTGATTTTGAGGTTTATATTGTCAAGAACCTGTTTCTCTCCGTCGTAAGAGAAAGAGAGATTTCTATACTCAATCTCGCGCTCCAAACTTTTAATACTAACAGCATCGGGAGCATCTGTTATATTATTCTCGGCCTGTAAAATTTTATCGATACGTTCCATTGAGGCCAAACCACGAGGTATGTTATACCATGTTTTTGAAAGGTCTTTTAAAGGGTTGATGATACTATACAAAATTGTGAGATAGTAGATGAATGATGAAGCCGAAATTGGAGAACTATCACTAAGAATAAGTGTTCCTCCAAACCATAGGACTATAACTATTACGCATGTTCCCAATAATTCGCTAACAGGGTGTGCCATAGCCTGACGCAGAGTAACTCGCATTATTGCAGTACGCAGTTCGTTGCTACATTTGAGAAAACGTTTGGACATTTTATTCTCGGCTAAGAAAGCCTTGATGATACGTAAGCCACCAAGTGTCTCTTCCATCTGCGACATTGTTTCACTCAGTTTCGATTGTGCTATAAGTGATTTCTGCTTTAGTTTACGACCAACAACTCCCATAACCCAACCAAGGCTTGGTATTACCAAAATGGTGAACAGAGTGAGTTCCCAACTCACATACATCATTGTCGCAAAGTATAGTATTATGAATGTCGGGTTCTTTATAAGCATATCCAGAGAACTGGCAATGGAGTTCTCTACCTCTATTACGTCGCCACTCATACGTGCAATAATATCACCCTTTTTCTCTTTTGAGAAGAAGCCTAAGGGCAATGCGAGTACTTTGTCGTAGAGTTGTGTTCTTATATCGCGTACAATACCCGTGCGCAAAGGGATAATTGCAGCCGAAGAGCCATAGTAACTTGCTGTTTTCATGAGAGTCATTACAACAAGGAACAAGCCTAGAATGAGCAGAGTCATAGAGGCTCCATTTGCCTCAATATAACTGCTTATATAGTAGTTACAGTTATTCAAAAACACATCTTGCATATTCTCGGAATTAACTGTATCCCAAGGAATGAACTCAACATTCCCACTATCTTCTATTTTGAAAAGGATGTTCAGGATAGGGATAATTACCATAAAAGAGAAAACATTCAATATTGCCGATAGGAGTGTAAAGAACAACGACAATGCAAGATACTTCTTGTAAGGAGGTACATACCTTTTTAGAACCTTAAAAAACTCTTTCATAAATACTGTTTTTCATAAATGGCACCTAAAATATTTATATTTAGGCACACTGATGTTAAAATACTGCGCGAAGATAACGCTTTTTATTTGTACTTACACGCTATATTCTTATTTTTTAAAGTAGTTTATTATATAAAGAAATATATTTACTGTATTTTAGCGACATGAAATTAAAGGTTATAATAACATTTTGTCTTGCGCTAACATGCATGCAGAGCATAGCACAAGAGAGTGTTCCACAAGATTCGGAGAAACTGTATGTTGTGGGAACAAGCCTTTACAATGGAGAATATATTCCACATATAGAGTTACCAACGTTTTATGCATATGCCCCTATAAAGTTCAAGAACAAAAGACAAAGAAGAGAATATACCCGTTTGGTTCGTGATGTAAAAAAGACACTTCCATTAGCGATTGAGATACGAACCATAATAATTGAGACTTACGAATATTTGCAGACATTGCCTGACGACAAAGCTCGCGAGAAACACCTCGACAAACTGGAAAAAGGGTTAAAGGAGCAGTATACTCCAAAAATGAAAAAACTCACATTGCGACAGGGCAAACTGCTTATAAAACTTGTAGACCGCGAATGCAACCAAAGCGCCTATCAACTTGTCAAATTATTCATGGGTAGTTTCAAGGCGGCTTTTTACAACACCTTCGCCTCTTTTTTTGGAGCCAGCCTGAAAAAGAGCTACGACCCCGACGGAGAGGATTGGATGGTCGAACAAGTTGTTGTGAAGGTTATTACAGGGGTATTATAGCCAACCAAATTTGCGAGCAAACTCCCATATTACCATACCTGCTGTAACCGAGACATTCAGAGAGTGTTTGGTACCGAACTGAGGAAGTTCTATTGCTCCATCACAAGCATCCACAACCTGTTGTTGCACACCTTTAACTTCGTTACCAAGAATCACTGCATATTTTTTTTTCTCCTCTACTGCAAAATTTTGTAGAGAAAGACTGCCTTGCACCTGTTCTATTGCATAGATACCATAGCCTTCGCCACGCAATACATCGACAACTTGCATAGTGTCGGGATAGTATTGCCATGCAACTACGTCTTCGGCGCCAAGTGCTGTCTTATGTATTTCGCTATGAGGTGGAGTTGCAGTAATTCCGCAAAGGAGCACACGCTCCACACGAAAGGCATCGGATGTCCTGAATACCGAGCCCACGTTATGCAAACTACGCACATTATCGAGAACAACTGTAAGAGGCAGTTTTTTGGATTGAGCAAACTCCTCGCGACCAATTCGCCCCATCTCAGTTACAAGTTTCTTTAGCATTGTAGAATTTAGTTAGTGCTGTTTAATTTTTTAAACGAATTTGCACCAGTCGGTAAGGCGCATATCGCCTTCGCGCTCAAATGTAGCATGCATACCAAGAGCTGCTGCAACATTATGGCTAACATGTCCTTTCTTTGACATTTTAAGATAGTCCCATAGCAACTGTTTGTAATCGGGGTGAGCGCATTTCTCAATAATTATTTTGGCTCTTTCGTCGGGACCTTTTCCACGAAGGTCGGCAACGCCATACTCTGTAGCGATTATATTCACATCATGTTCTGTGTGGTCGGGATGGGTAACCATAGGTACTATAGAACTTATCTTGCCATCTTTTTGTGTCGAAGGACATGTAAAGATTGATATATATGCATTTCGTGCAAAATCGCCGGAGCCACCAATGCCATTCATAAGACGTGTTCCGCAGATGTGCGATGAGTTCACACAGCCGTATATATCGGCCTCAATTGCTGTATTCATTGCAATAATGCCCAAACGACGAATTATTTCGGGGCTATTAGATATTTCTGAAGGACGAAGCACTAACTTATCGCGGAAGAAGTCGAGATTTTCATATACATGGTCGAGACATTCACGACTTAGTGATAACGAACATGTACTACCGGCTTTTACTCTACCCAACTCCATTAGTTTGATTACAGAATCCTGCAAAACCTCGGAATAGAGGTATAATGGAGGAATTTCGTTACAATTCTCCAATCCTTTAAGAACTGCGTTTGCCACATTTCCAATACCACTTTGTATAGGCAAGCCTTCGGCCGGGATAATTCCACGTTTCATGTCAGCGACAATGAAATCTACCACATTCTCGCCTATCTTGCGTGTAACATCATCTAGTTCCTTGAATAAAACTACTTCGTTAGGCATGTTCACCTCTACAATACCTATTACTTTTTTGGGATCGACCTGCACATATGGAACTCCCACTCTGTCGTCGGCCTTGTAAATAGGAATCTCTTTGCGATAAGGCGGGTCGAGTGGTTCATAGACATCGTGCAATCCTATTGTATGATGATACGAATTACGCTCAATAATAATTTTATCGGCAAGATTGGCAACTGTTTGTCCAATACCCCCTGCTGTAGTCAAATAAACCTTTCCATCGGCTGTTATATCTACAGCCTCGAGAATTGCGACATTGACTTTGCCCATGAAACCGTAACGAAGATCTTGCGCCATGTGCGACAAGTGCAAGTCGGTATAGACCATCTCTTTGTTGTTCACAGCATTACGTACTACCGGATTTGACAAAAAGGGAGCACGAAAACGGATAGCTTGTGCACGTGTGAGTTCGCCATCAATAGCATCTCCGGTAGAGGCACCCGAATACAAATCTATTTTAAAAGGTTTACCTGCCTCGTGAGCCTCAACAGCACGTTTTGCAACCTCGGGCAGAACAGTTTTAGGTGTTCCCGATAATGTAAAACCACTGATACCTACTCCATCTCCGTTGTTTATATATGTTGCCGCCTCTTGAGCTGTTATTATTCTGTAATTCATAGCAATATTTTGTTTACAGTTTAGTATTTCTTATTGAATATTTCGGAATATATTATAGCACGCTTTACGTCTGATTTTGTTTTTATGTAGATTTTCCCCAAAGAACTTGTATGTTCTTGTTGCACTTCACTATTTTGTGTTTCTATGTTGACTTGCAGAGAAGTATCTTTATTATATTTTAAATCCTTTTTTACCTTTGAAAAGTTATTCTTACGCACATTACTTTTGGGTTCTGTAACATTTTGAAGAGGCTCCACTGTTGGAAACGCTTCGGGAAAGAATGAAGGTTGTGCATCATCGGAAGCATCATTATCCTCAGATGGCACTCGTTGCACTTCTTTTGCGGATTTATATAATTTGAAAATTACAACTGCCACAATTATTAAAATTGGTAATATGTCGGAAATATAATCTATCATAAAACTTATTTTATATCACATGAAAGAATTTCACTAAACAGTTCGTCGAATTTCTCGCCACGGGTGAGACGACCGTTTTCTATAGAAACAATCTCTATTCGTCCTTTGACGCACAATTTATTGTCGGGCAAACGATATATATCTTGCAGACAAATCAATTTTGCTCCCTCGCGCACCATATCTATCACCACAACAAACTTATCGTCTCCACGCAAAGGGTTTTTATACTCCAATGTTGCTTTAGAGACCATAAAATCGATTCCGTTATTATGCAAATCTGTAAAACTGCAACCCAAAGATGATAGAAATTCATGACGCGAATGTTCGAGATAGTGCTGATAGTTTGCATTGTTCACCACACCTTGAATATCACATTCATAATCGCGCACCTTCATTTCGTGACGAAAAAGTACTCTATTCATAATTTAGTAGCCGTTTTAAATTCTAAATAATTTAAGTTCAAAAACAAGCCTATTGCCAGACAAGCTTTGTTTGCAAAGATATGTTTTATCTGCAAAAATATCAAATTAGATGAACTGTTTGTTGTTTTTATAAAGAATTTATCACTGTTTTTTTACATTTTCTGCTTATCTTCGCAGGCGTTTAGAAACCGTTTAAATTACCATACGTGGAAAATATCAATAAAAAACTTTTTATAGAGACTTATGGTTGCCAAATGAATGTGGCAGACAGCGAAGTAATAGGCTCAATTTTGCAAGTTGCAGGATACAAGGTTTGCGATGACATTAAAGAGGCCGACCTTATTTTACTAAACACATGTTCCATTCGCGACAATGCAGAACAAAAGATATATGGCCGTCTCGACCAATTAAACGCATTAAGACGTGGAAAGAACACTCTTATAGGTGTTGTAGGTTGCATGGCCGAACGTGTAAAAGAGGAGTTGATTGAAAAATATTCGGTGAACATTGTAGCAGGCCCCGACAGCTACCTCTCGTTGCCGGAACTTATAGCAGAAGCCGAAATGGGTCATGCAGCAATGAATATTGAGTTATCGACAACAGAGACTTATCGGGATATTATACCTACGCGCATTTGCAGCAAGAATGTATCAGGTTATGTCTCTATAATGCGCGGATGTAATAACTTTTGCCACTACTGCGTTGTTCCCTACACAAGAGGACGAGAACGCAGTCGCGACATTAAAAGTATTCTTAACGAGGTGAATGACCTTGTTTCAAAAGGATATAAAGAGATTATACTGCTTGGACAGAATGTGAATTCCTACCGTTTTGAGCCGGAAGGTGAAGAGACTATCACATTCCCCGAATTATTGCGCAGAGTAGCACACGAAGCACCCAAAGCACGCATAAGATTTACCACTTCGCATCCAAAAGACATGAGCGATGAAACCTTACGGGTTATAGCCGAGGAACCAAATGTATGCAAGAGTATACATCTTCCTGTTCAAAGCGGCAGCACTGCCATGTTAAAAGCAATGAATAGAAAGTACACTCGCGAATGGTATATAGACCGTATAGAGGCAATACGTCGCATTGTTCCCGACTGTGGTTTATCTACAGATATTATTGCTGGCTTCTGCGGGGAAACCGAAGAGGACCACAAACAGACCCTTTCGCTGATGGAGTATTGTTCCTACGATGCTGCATTTATGTTCAAATACTCGGAACGTCCCGGAACATTTGCCAGCAAACACATGAAAGACGATATTGAAGAGAGTGAAAAGATACGTCGCTTGAACGAAATAATTGCCTTGCAACAAGAGTTGTCGGCAAAGAATAATCGTAAATGTATTGGAGAGACATACGAAGTGCTAATTGAAGGCACATCCAAACGCTCGACAGCACAATTCTACGGCCGTACAGAACAGAATAGAACAGCTGTTTTCGACCGTAAGAATTACAAGATAGGCGATTTTGTAAAAGTAAAGATAAACGATGCTACAGCAGCAACACTGCTTGGCGAAATTGTCGATTAAAACCGACTAATTACTCAACTTATCGCGCATGCGCTCCTCATAGCTCTTGCGCGATTTTTTATTTAATGGCATTATAGCCCAAAGAATTGCATAAAAAATGCAAACTGCGCCACATGTTAATGGTATAAGTATAATAAAAAGAGTACGTAACATTCGTACATTACCCCATTTTAACTTTTCTGCAATACCGGCACAAACGCCACCTAAAATTTTATTATCGGAACGAGATAACATAACAACAAAAATATTCTAATATTCAACTTTTCAATAATAGTTTCGCAAAAATAGAGCAAATTGAGGATTTAAAACGTTAAAATATGTTATTATGCGCCATATATTCCTCATTTTTTTTTAGAAAAATGAAAATTTCGCAACTTTAGAATGTATTTTTGTAGCCACATTCGGGAGAGTCTACTCTTTTGAGAATAGTTTTGAGATAATATAACGCAATGAGCAACAACAATTGCCCACTATGTGGAAGCAACAAAACAGAGATAGATTTCGTCTGCAACAGTAATATTTATGCAGACGAACTATTTGACATATACAGATGTGGCGATTGCGGTTTCCAGTTCACACAAAAAATTATCGAAACCTCAAATGAAGCCAACCACAAGGTGGCAACACTCGAAAACAGAGGATTTATTGGCAAAATCTACAATTTTGCACACGGAATTATGTTGCAAAAAAAAGTTGCTCTGATAAAAAAATTGACAATGTTGCATAAAGGCAAAATATTGGACTACGGAGCAAAAGATTGCGATTTTGCAAATATTATGGCCAACAGGAAATGGGAAACAACAATTGTCAGTAGCAAAAAATGTGCATGCAAAGAGCAAAAATTTGATAAAGTCATTAAACAAATCGATGAAGAAAAATTTACAGCTCTGCAACACAAATATTTTGATGTCATAACAGCATGGCATGTCATAGAGCATATAAATGATTTTGACATATTCATGAGTACATCGTACAATTTGCTCGACGAGAATGGAATTTTGATATTGGCAACACCCAACACAGCATCGTATGATGCAGAAAACTACAATAAAGATTGGGTGGCATACAATGTCCCTTACCACCTTTGGCACTTTAATTCATCGACAATGATGCAATTGGGTAAAAAGCATGGTTTCATTTTGGAACGTCGCTACCCAATGCCTTTCGATGGATTCTACATATCTATAATGAGTGAAAAAAAGAAGGGTACACACATACCTATAATAAAAGGTTTGTGGAATGGATTTTTAGGATGGATTGCGTCGTTCGACAAATGTAGCGCCAGCAGTTCTATAATATATGTATTCAGAAAGAAGTGATGAGCAAAAAGATATTTAAGATACAGACATTCAGTGTTTACATTAGCACCACATTGGTTCTACTACTTTTTGGAACAATGTGCATGCTATTTGTTACAGCCCACTCTTTGTCCGATCATGTACGACAGAACCTTTCTGTATCGGCAATAATTGACAACAAGACAAAAGAGGCTGATATTTTAAAGACAAAAAAACTGCTGGAGAAGAGAAAATATATAACCAAAGTGCTATACATATCAAAAGAACAGGTGTTGGAAGAACAAAAAAAGGAGTTAGGCACCGACCCTGTGGAATTCTTAGGATACAACCCCTACGAAGCCTCTTTAGAGATATCTGTAGTACCAGAATACGCTAATCTTGACAGTCTTGCAAGAATAGAAAAAGAGTTATTGACGCTAAAAGAGATAGACGAGGTTATATACCACAAAGAATTAGTAAGTACCATAAACAACAATATACATAAAATGAGCATAGCTCTACTTGTACTATTAGGACTGCTTACACTGATATCTTGGTCGTTAATAGGTAACATGGTGCGTCTGTCGATATACTCACAAAGATTTTTGTTACACACGATGAAGTTGGTCGGTGCTACATGGGGTTTCATACGTCGTCCGTTCATAGTACGCAACATGTATATTGGATTATTTTCCGGCATACTAGCTAATATAATTCTTGGTGTAGGAGTATATTTTATTATACAAAGAGAACCGGGAGCTATAACTGTGTTATCTGCCGAAAGCCTTATAGCCGTTGCATGCGCTGTAATATTGTTTGGGTTAACGATTACGATATTATGCGCATACACATCGGTAAACCGTTTTTTACGTATGCGTGGAAACGACCTATATTTTATTTAAACGAAACTAAAACATATTTATAATATGAATAAAAGCAAATTTGCATTTGAGAAGAGCAATTACATTTTACTGCTTATTGGAGTAGCAATTATAGTCATTGGTTTTATACTGATGCTTGGTCCCGGTTCAACTGAGACACATTTTGAACCCGACATTTTCAGTTTTAGACGAATTAAGTTGGCACCGGCAATTTGTTTCTTTGGATTTATTTTTGTGATATATGCAATTATACACAAACCTAAGAGCATAAAAAGCAAAGAATAACCACCCTACACAAAGAAAAGATAATGAGTATATTAGATACAATAATAATAGCTATTGTTGAGGGATTGACAGAATTCCTTCCTGTGTCATCTACCGGGCACATGATTATTACACAAAATATATTAGGTGTAGAAAGTAGTGAGTTTGTAAAGGCTTTCACCTTTATAATACAATTTGGTGCAATTCTTTCTGTGGTTGTATTGTATTGGAAACGTTTCTTTAGGCTCAACAACACACCTGCCCCCGAGGGTTCAAATGCCATGCAACGTTTTCTGCATAAATATGATTTTTATTGGAAACTTTTTGTAGCATTTATTCCTGCAGCAGTATTAGGATTGTTATTCAATGATTTTATAGACGAGATGTTGGAGAGCGTTGTAGTGGTAGCCGTTACGCTTATTATTGGTGGAATATTCATGTTGTTCTGCGATAGGATATTCAACAAAGGAAGTGAAGATACCAAACTCACCGAAAAACGTGCTTTTTGGATTGGATTGTTTCAGTGTATATCAATGATTCCGGGGGTATCGCGTTCTATGGCTACAATCGTAGGTGGTATGGCACAGAAATTAACACGTAAGGCTGCCGCAGAATTCTCTTTTTTCCTTGCAGTTCCCACAATGTTTGCAGCCACACTGTTCAAAATGTTGAAGATTTTTATGGAGCCAAATGGTTTGGATATTATAAAGGAGAATATGGGAATATTGCTCATTGGCAATATTGTAGCATTCATTGTGGCAATGGCAGCTATTAAGTTCTTCATTGGTTTTGTAACCAAATATGGTTTTAAAGCATTTGGTTGGTACAGAATAATCTTAGGTGGTATAATACTTGTTATGTTAATGACAGGCCATAATTTAACTATAGGATAATGGATTTTATTGCAGGAGAAATATTGCCACTTTACAAACCCTACGGCTGGACATCGTTTCAGATTGTAAGTAAAGTACGGTATCTGCTATCGCACCACCATGGGGTGAAACGTTTCAAAGTAGGACATGCCGGCACACTCGACCCATTGGCTACAGGTGTACTGCTTTTGTGCACAGGTAAAGCAACCAAGCGAATTGAAGAGTTGCAGAGCCACACAAAGGAGTATGTTGCCGATTTGGTACTGGGTGCCACAACCCCGTCGTTCGACATGGAACATGAGATAGATGCTACGTACCCCTATGAGCATATAACACGCGAGTTGGTGCTCGAAGTGCTTGGCAAGTTTACCGGTACCATACAGCAACGTCCCCCACTCTTTTCGGCATGCAAGGTCGAAGGTAAGCGCGCATACGAACTAGCCCGCAGTGGGAGCAATATGGAACTTGCGCCAAAACAGATACAGATAGACGAAATAGAATTGCTCGATTTTGCTCTGCCCAAAATAACTATAAGAGTTGTATGTGGCAAAGGAACATACATACGCTCACTTGCTCGCGACATAGGCGAAGCATTGAATAGTGGAGCATACCTCTCAAGGCTCGAACGCACACGTATTGGCAATGTGCGTATAGAGGATTGTATTAAACCCGACGATTTTCAAACATGGTTAAATAACTTATAGAATTATGATAATAGACAACAGTGGCTACACGAACTTTCACCAAATGAAACTTTCACAGTTCAAGTACAGATTACCCGAAGAGAACATTGCGCTTTACCCCAAAGAGTGTCGCGATGAAGCACGTATGTTGGTGCTACACCGCAAGACAGGTGAGATAGAGCATAGAATTTTCAAAGAGGTAATAGAGTATTTCGACGAGAAAGACCTTTTTGTAATGAATGATAGCAAGGTTTTCCCTGCCCGTTTGTATGGAAACAAAGAGAAGACCAATGCTCAAATAGAGGTATTCCTTTTACGTGAACTTAACGAAGAGTTCCGTCTTTGGGATGTACTTGTGGACCCGGCCCGTAAGATAAGAATTGGCAACAAACTATATTTTGGAGAGGACAACTCAATGGTTGCCGAGGTTATAGACAACACTACATCGCGCGGACGTACTTTGCGTTTTCTTTACGATGGTCCACACGATGAATTCAAAAAAGCACTCTTTTCGTTAGGAGTTGCCCCACTACCCGATGACTTTAAACGCCTTCGCAAAGAGGAGCCGGAGGATTTGGAGAATTTCCAAACATATTTTGCGAAAAAAGAGGGTTCTGTAACAGCCTCATTTGCCGGCTTGCACTTTACACGCGAACTAATGAAGCGCATGGAGATTAAAGGAATTGATACCGCATTTGTAACCATGCACACAGGTTTGGGTTGCTTCCGCGAAATAGATGTAGAGGACCTTACAAAACACAAAATGGATTCCGACCTTATAAGTGTCGATACAGAGGCTGTAAACCTTGTAAACAGTGCAAAAGCAGAAGGAAGACGTATATGTGCTGTAGGAACATCGGTACAGCGCGTTTTGGAGACAGCGACACTCACCGGTGGAATGTTGAAAGAGTATGATGGCTGGACAAGTAAATTCATTTTCCCCGATTACGATTTCCATGTAGCAAACTGCATGATAGCAAATTTCTATGCTCCATATTCGACTATGTTAATGCTTACAGCAGCATTTGGTGGCTACGACAATGTTATGAACGCATACAATGTAGCACAGAAAGAGGGTTACCGCTTTGGTTTATACGGCGATGCAATGCTCATAATAGACTAAAAGGCTGTCTTAATCTATATCGAGTTTCATAGATATTTAAACAGTGTCTCACATGAAAAAAATCTATTTGGGCCTAGGAACCAATCTTGGAGACAAAAAACAGAATTTAATGCAAGCGATAGAAAAACTATCGCTTGCATTAGGTAATGCCATAAGTGTATCTCCATTCATTGAGACCGAGGCATGGGGGTTCTCTTCACAAAACAGTTTTCTCAATTGTGTTGTTGAATTTTCCACAGCAATGGAGCCACACGAGCTTTTAAAAACAACAGAACAAATAGAGATACATTTAGGGCGTACAAACAAATCTACAAGCAATGGCTACAGCGACCGCATAATAGACATTGACATATTATTATATGCCGACGATATAATTGAATCTCCAACATTGTCGATTCCACATCCTCTGATGCATAAACGACTATTTGTACTAGAGCCCATGGCACAGATTGCGCCACAGGTTATTCACCCCATTTATGGGAAAACTATTAAACAGTTGCTCGACGACCTTATTGAGAGCAATTGTGCAACAGAAGCATAAAAAAATATAAAAAAGAGAGTGCAAATAGTCGATATATAAAAAATAGTATGTAATTTTGCACCCGATTTAAGTGGAAAGATTTGGCTGCTTGCAACCACGATAAAAAATGCTAAAAACCTCATCCGAGGTCTCATCGGCAAATCGAATATGCAATAACTAAATCTCTCCCATTAGTTTTCAATTTATTATTAACCGTTCGAAAATCAGATAATTCGGACTAACACAAAACACTATTATATGGGATATTTATTCACATCGGAGTCGGTTTCCGAAGGACACCCCGACAAAGTAGCAGACCAAATTTCCGACGCAGTTCTCGATGAGCTCATTGCATTCGACCCTCAATCTAAAGTGGCATGCGAAACTTTGGTTACAACAGGACAAGTAGTAATTGCCGGCGAGGTGAAATCTTCGGCATACGTCGATCTACAAGATATTGCACGCAACGTTATTAACCGAATAGGTTACACAAAGAGCGAATATATGTTCGACGGAAACTCTTGTGGTATATTTTCGGCTATTCATGAGCAAAGCACTGACATTAATCGTGGCGTAGAACGCGAAAACCCAATGGAACAGGGGGCCGGCGACCAAGGTATGATGTTTGGCTATGCAACAAACGAGACTGAGAACTACATGCCTGTATCGCTCGATTTGTCGCATCTTATTCTTACAGAACTAGCAGAGATACGTCGTGAAGGCAAAGATATGACATATTTGCGTCCCGACTCAAAAAGCCAAGTAACCATAGAATATGATGACAACAACCAGCCTGTACGTATTGATACCATAGTAGTATCTACACAGCACGACGATTTCATTCAACCTACAGAGGAAGGTGAAGATGCACAATTGGCAGCAGACGCAGCACAGATAGCAAAGATAAAAGATGATGTTATAAACATACTCATGCCTCGTGTAAAAGCAAAGATTACAGCACCCAAGGTGCTTGCACTCTTTGGCAATGATATTAAGTATCATGTCAATCCCACAGGTAAATTTGTAATAGGTGGTCCCCATGGCGACACCGGACTGACAGGACGAAAGATTATTGTAGACACATACGGTGGCAAGGGTGCACATGGTGGTGGAGCATTCAGCGGAAAGGACCCCAGCAAGGTAGACCGTAGCGCGGCTTATGCAGCACGCCACATAGCAAAAAACCTTGTTGCAGCAGGTGTTGCCGATGAAGTGCTTATACAGTTGTCATACGCTATTGGTGTAGCAGAACCTGTAAGCGTATTTGTTAACACATACGGCACAGCAAAAGTTGCACTAAGCGACGGAGAGATAGCAAAGAAAGTGCAAACCATTTTCGACCTGCGTCCAAAAGCCATTGAAGAGCGTCTTAAGCTACGTAACCCCATTTATAGCGAGACAGCGGCATACGGACACATGGGACGTACACCACAAACAGTAACAAAGACCTTTACATCGCGCTATTTGGATAGCAAAACCATTGAAGTAGAACTATTCACATGGGAAAAGCTCGACTATATAGATAACGTGAAAAAAGTTTTTGAAGTATAAACAAAATGCTTGGAATTTGGGATAAAATACAGAGGGTAAAGCACAATAAGGGCTATGGCGTTCAGTCGCCTGCCGCATTTCATTTTGTTACACAAGTTTTGCGTAACAAAGAACAATATTATATTTACCCTCAACTAGACAACGTGGCACTTGCAACCGGAGAATTTTCTCCGGTGCATTGCCGTCGTCTTTTTCGTGTTGCCAACTACTTGCAACCTCAAAACATCATCTTGTATAATGCCGGCAAAGGAAGCATTGCTTGTGCACTATCGGCAGGCAAGCAGAATGTTCCACTCCACTACATTGCAAGAAACAACAATATAAACCCCGAAGCAAAGCGTTTTCTTAGGGACAGAATTAGCAAGCATATATCAGAGACACCCATTAACGAGCTAAAAAGTATTCTAGAGAAAGAGAATACTATTGGTATGTTACATATAATAGCCGATGAAAACCTTTTGGAGGTAATTGACGTTGCCACAAAACATATAAACAAGAAATCGGTTATAATTATTGAAGGGATACACTACGACAAAGTGCTATCCAAACAATGGGAAACGATAAAAAAACATTCGAAGAGTGTTATAACATTCGATTTATACAGCATGGGAATAATATTCTTCGACAACGAATATAAGAAGCAACACTACACATTGCTATTACAATAAGAACAATTCCAAAAGTTGTATGAAAAAAGCAGTAGTATATACACGAACTGGAGATGACGGAACAACCTCGCTAATAGGAGGCAATCGTGTAGCAAAGGACCACCCGCGTGTTGAAGCATATGGCACTTTAGATGAGTTGAATGCAATGTTGGGTATTCTTGCCGTTTCAATAGATGACAACGAACTGTGTGCAAGAATAGAGGAAATTGAAAGAAATATCATTTTAATTTCTACTGCTCTAGCCAACGAAAATTGCAATACACAGGCCATAGGAAACAGAGCCATAGAGGAATTAGAGCAAGAGATAGACAGAATTGATGCGACACTTGCCCCCATACATGATTTTCTGCTTCCCGGAAAGAGTTTTGCATCGGCACAAGCAAATCTTTGTCGTACCGTTTGTCGTCGCGCAGAGCGACGTATTGTAACGCTTGCAGACTCTTGCAAGATTGAACCGAGAATATTGGTGTATATAAACCGAATTTCCGACTACCTGTTTACCCTTTCACGCTTTTTAAACAACAGAATAGAAAAAAACAGATAAAAGTGTTGTAAATATATTATTTTGAATTATTTTTGCACACCTTTTTTGACAAAATACTTAAAAACAGTTTCTCAAACATAAAAAACAAATTAAACTATGTATTGGACACTTGAACTAGCATCTAAATTGGAAGACGCGCCATGGCCAGCAACAAAAGATGAACTCATAGACTATGCTGTACGTTCCGGAGCACCTATGGAAGTTATTGAAAACCTTCAGGAAATAGAAGACGAAGGAGAAGCGTACGAGAATATTGAGGATATTTGGCCCGACTATCCAAGCAGCAACGAAGATTTCTTTTTCGACGAAGAGGAGTATTGATTCAAAACAAATTAGTAAATCACTGATTTTCAATAGGGAAGCAAGTAAAAATAAACTTGTTTCCTTTTTTTTGACTTGTTTTAGCACAAAATAAACTTGTTTATTTGTTGTACTCCAAGAATAAACTTGTATATTTAAATACATTCTTTAGTCTCCTCTTTTTTGTTAAATCGATTGAAGCAAAAAGAGATTTCTACCAGTAACTATTGACAACGGCATGTCCGTTTTGTATATTTGCCTTACAAAATGGACTCAAAGTGGCAAATCTGCAA
>JAFWYF010000039.1 GCA_017522785.1 Bacteroidaceae bacterium
AGGTCCGTATATCAATGTAAAATTGGAGAGCAAAGTGCTTGCCATGAACGAGAGCGGTAAGAAATCGGTCATCAAGTCTTGGGCTCGTGCTTCTATGATTTCTCCCGATTTTGTGGGACACACTATAGCTGTTCATAACGGAAATAAATTTATCCCTGTTTACATTACAGAGAACATGGTAGGTCATAAGTTGGGCGAGTTCGCTCCTACACGTACTTTCCGTGGTCACTCAGGTAACCGTAAAAAGTAATCAGGTTTTTAAAAATTGAAATTAAATAAAAAATATAATGGGAGCAAGAAAAAAATTAGCTGCTGACAAGAGAAAAGAGGCTCGCAAGAGTCTGTACTTTGCCAGTGCGAAAGATATTCCTTCTTCACCTCGTAAAATGCGTCTCGTAGCAGACATGGTACGTGGTATGGAGGTAGGTCGCGCGCTCGGCGTCTTGAAATTTTCGACTAAAGCTGCTTCTGCCAACGTTGAGAAACTGTTGCGTTCAGCGATAGCGAACTGGGAGCAGAAGAATGAGCGTAAAGCTGAAAATGGTGAGTTGTATATCTCTCAGATATTCGTAGATGAGGCACGTACACTCTATCGTATGCGTCCTGCACCTCAGGGTCGTGGATACAGAATCCGTAAGCGTTCCAACCACTTGACAATTTATGTGGATACAAAAGTAAGTAATGACAATCTAAACGTAGAAAGCAATGGGACAGAAGGTTAATCCAATTAGTAATCGATTAGGTATCATCAGAGGATGGGATTCCAACTGGTACGGTGGTAAAAACTACGGTGACGAATTGGTTGAAGATACAAAGATCAGAAAATACCTTAATGTACGTTTGGCTAAAGCAAGCGTATCTAAAATTGTCATCGAGCGTACTTTAAAACTTGTTACAATCACAGTTTGTACTGCAAAACCCGGTATTATCATCGGTAAAGGCGGTCAAGAGGTTGATAAATTGAAAGAGGAGTTGAAGAAGATTACCGATAAGGAGATCCAAATCAATATCTTCGAGGTTAAAAAACTCGAATTGGATGCAAACATTGTTGCTAACAACATTGCACGCCAAGTAGAGGGTAAAATTGCATACCGTCGCGCAATCAAAACTGCTATTGCAAATGCAATGCGTATGGGCGCTGAGGGTATCAAGGTACAAATCTCAGGACGTTTGAACGGTGCCGAGATGGCTCGTTCCGAGATGTACAAGGAGGGTCGTACTCCTTTGCACACATTCCGTGCAGACATCGACTATTGCCAAACAGAGGCTTTGACAAAAGTTGGTTTGCTTGGAATCAAGGTTTGGATTTGCCGTGGTGAGGTTTACGAGAAGAGAGACCTCGCTCCTAACTTCACTCAGAGCAAGGAGAACGGTTTTAACAACAATCCGGCTGGCGGAAGAAACTTCAAACGTAAGAAAAACAACAATCGCTAACGAATTGAATTTCAAGAATTATGTTACAGCCAAAAAAGACAAAATATAGAAGAGTGCAGCACGGAGTGACCAAAGGTTTTGCTCAAAGAGGAAACCAACTCGCTTTCGGTTCATTCGGAATCAAGTGCTTGCAGTATAAATGGTTAAACGGTCGTCAGATTGAGGCTGCTCGTATTGCAGTAACACGCTATATGCAACGCCAAGGTCAGATTTGGATCCGTATCTTCCCGGACAAACCTATCACTCGTAAACCTGCCGATGTACGTATGGGTAAGGGTAAGGGAGATCCCGAGGGATTTGTATTCCCCGTTACTCCGGGTCGCATCCTCATTGAGGTAGAGGGAGTTTCTTACGATATCGCAAAAGAGGCATTGCGCCTTGCAGCACAAAAACTTCCTGTTACAACTAAGTTTATTGTTAGACGCGATTATGACGCTCAAAATTAAGCATAATTATGAAGATAGCAGAAATTAGAGAGCTCTCTACAGCCGAGCTCAAGGAGAGAGTAGAGACCGAGGTTACACGTTATGCTCAAATGAGACTGAATCACGCAATTTCACCGTTGGAGAATTCTGAGTCGTTGAAAAAAACACGTCGCACTATTGCACGTATGAAAAGTGAATTGCGTTCTCGCGAATTAAATCAAAAATAAAGAGTACCTATGGAAGTAAGAAATTTAAGAAAAGAGCGTACTGGTGTAGTAGTCAGCAACAAAATGGACAAGACTATCACCATTGCAGCTAAATTTAAAGAGAAACACCCCATCTACGGTAAATTCGTGAGCAGAACCAAGAAGTATCATGTACACGATGAGAAAAACGAGTGTTCAATAGGTGATACAGTACGTATCATGGAGACTCGTCCTTTGAGCAAGACAAAGAGATGGAGATTAGTAGAAATCATCGAAAAAGTTAAGTAATTATGATACAGGTTGAATCTAGACTTACAGTATGTGATAACAGCGGCGCAAAAGAGGCTTTGTGCATCCGTGTACTAGGTGGTACACGTCGTCGCTATGCTTCTGTAGGGGATATCATTGTAGTTGCTGTAAAAAGCGTTATCCCCTCAAGCGATATGAAGAAAGGAGCAGTTTCAAAAGCTCTTATCGTTCGTACTAAGAAAGAGGTTCGCCGTCAGGACGGTTCATATATCCGTTTTGATGACAACGCTTGCATTCTGCTTAATAACGCCGGTGAAATGCGCGGTAGCCGTATATTCGGTCCCGTAGCGCGCGAACTTCGTGCAACCGACTTCACAAAGGTTGTATCATTGGCACCGGAGGTTCTTTAATATTTAAATAATTGAAGTAATGAAGAAATTACATATCAAAAAAGGCGACATGGTCATTGTAAACTCAGGCGAGGACAAAGGCAAAACCGGTAAGGTTTTGAAGGTTCTTGTTGAGAAAGACCGTGCTATCGTTGAAGGCGTTAATATGGTTTCAAAAAGCACGAAACCCAGCGCAAAGAATCCTCATGGAGGTATTGTAAAACAAGAGGCTTCAATCCATGTTTCAAATCTCAACCACATCGATCCCAAATCGGGTAAGGCTACACGCATCGGTCGTAAGGTTAATGAGGATGGTGTGAAGGTTCGTTATGCTAAAAAATCAGGAGAGGAGATTAAATAATGAGTAATACAGCTAGCTTAAAGAAAGAATATGCCGAGCGTATTGCTCCGGCTTTGATGAAACAGTTCAACTATTCTTCACCCATGCAGGTGCCTGTACTCAAGAAAATCGTTATCAACGAGGGTCTTGGTGCTGCAACTCAGGACAAGAAGATTATTGATGTTGCTATTAACGAGATTACTGCTATCACAGGTCAGAAAGCAGTTGCAACAGTTTCACGTAAGGACATCTCAAACTTCAAATTGCGTAAAAAAATGCCTATCGGCGTAATGGTAACACTCCGTCGCGAGCGCATGTATGAGTTCCTTGAGCGTTTGGTACGCGTGGCTTTGCCCCGTATCCGCGACTTCAAAGGTATCGAAAGCAAGTTCGATGGCAACGGAAACTATTCGTTGGGTATCAAAGAGCAAATCATTTTCCCCGAGATTAACATCGATAACATCATGCGTCTGAACGGTATGAATATCACATTCGTAACTACCGCTAAGACCGATGAAGAGGGATATGCTCTGCTCAAAGAGTTTGGTTTACCTTTTAAAAACGCTAAAAAATAGTAACTATGGCAAAAGAATCAATGAAGGCTCGTGAGGTAAAACGAGCAAAATTGACAAAAAAATATGCTGCTAAACGTGAGGCTTTAAAGAAGATCGTTAATACCGGTACTCCAGAAGAGGCTTACGAGGCAGCACGCAAGTTGCAGGATCTTCCTTTGAATTCTAACCCTATCCGTATGCACAACCGTTGCAAACTCACAGGTCGTCCCAAAGGATATATCCGCCTTTTCGGTATCTCTCGTATTCAGTTCCGCGAGATGGCATCTAAGGGTCTAATCCCCGGTGTAAGAAAAGCAAGTTGGTAATTTTTTTTGAGTGTTTAATATAAATATTGTCAGGGAGGTCCTGATCAATTTAAAATTAATTTTTATGACAGATCCTATTGCAGATTATTTGACGAGGTTGAGAAATGCCATTCAAGCAAAGCACAGAGTGGTTGAAGTTCCTGCCTCTAACCTCAAAAAGGAAATCACTAAGATTCTTTTTGAGAAGGGTTACATCTTGAACTATATGTTCGTTGAGGATGGCCCTCAAGGCACAATCAAGATTGCCTTGAAGTACGACGCAGTAAACAAGGTAAACGCAATCAAGAACTTGGTTCGCGTTTCATCACCCGGTTTGCGCCGTTATACGGGATACAAAGATATGCCCAGAGTGATTAATGGATTGGGTATCGCTATTTTGTCGACATCCAAAGGTGTAATGACAGACAAAGAGGCAGCTGCTGCTAAAATTGGTGGCGAGGTTCTCTGCTATGTCTACTAATAGAGGAGGAATTGAGCAATGTCTAGAATTGGTAAATTACCTATTAGTATTCCCGAGAAAGTTACCATCGAAGTAAGCGGTGATAACGTAGTTACTGTAAAAGGTCCCAAAGGTGAACTTTCACAGAAGGTAGATCCTTCTATCGCTGTAACAGTTGAGAACGGTCAAATTACATTTGGTTATGCCGGCGGTAAAACTGTTAATGAGGCTACAAAGCAAGAGCATGCTTATCATGGTTTGTACAGAGCGCTTGTAAATAACATGGTAATCGGTGTTTCAACCGGTTTCAAGAAAGAACTCGAGTTGGTTGGTGTAGGTTATCGTGTGAACGATAAACCCAACAATGCAATTGAGTTGTTGCTCGGTTACACACACCCTATTTATATGCAGTTCCCCGCAGAAGTGAAGATTGAGACAAAGTCAGAGAGAAACAAAAACCCTCTTATCACTTTGGAATCTTGCGACAAACAGTTGTTGGGACTGATTTGTGCTAAAATTCGCTCATTCCGTAAGCCCGAGCCTTATAAAGGAAAAGGTGTTAAGTTTGTTGGCGAGGTTATTCGTCGCAAGTCTGGTAAATCGGCAGGTGCAAAATAATTAGTAAAATCGTAAGCATATGACAACAAAAATAGAAAGACGTACCAAGATTAAGTATAGAGTGCGCAACAAGGTGTTTGGTGTTGCAGAGCGTCCTCGTATGAGCGTATTTCGCAGTAACAAGCAAATCTATGTTCAGATAATCAATGACCAAACAGGTCGCACATTGGCTGCAGCATCATCTCTCGGTCTTGAGGCTATGCCCAAGAAAGAGCAGGCTGCTAAAGTTGGTGAATTGATAGCTAAGAAGGCTCAGGAGGCAGGTATCACAACCGTTGTCTTCGACCGTAACGGTTATCTTTACCACGGGAGAGTAAAAGAAGTTGCTGATGCTGCACGTAATGGTGGGCTTAAATTCTAATGGATATGGCAGTTAATAATAGAGTAAAAGTCGCAAACGACGTTGAATTAAAAGATAGGTTGGTTGCTATCAACCGTGTAACTAAGGTTACAAAAGGTGGTCGCACATTCAGTTTCTCTGCTATCGTTGTAGTAGGTAACGAGAATGGCATCATCGGTTACGGACTTGGCAAAGCCAGCGAGGTAACTGCCGCTATCTCCAAAGGTATAGAGGCTGCAAAGAAAAACCTCGTTCGTGTTCCGGTACTCAATGGTACCGTTCCTCACGAGCAGGCTGCACACTATGGTGGTGCCGAGGTGTTCATCAAACCCGCTTCTCATGGTACCGGAGTAGTTGCCGGTGGCGCTATGCGTGCCGTACTTGAGAGCGTAGGTATTACCGACGTGTTGGCTAAGTCTAAGGGTTCATCTAACCCTCACAACTTAGTTAAAGCAACAATTGCTGCTTTGAGCGAGATGCGTGATGCACGCACTGTTGCTCAGAACAGAGGTATTAGTTTGAGTAAAGTATTTAACGGATAAGGAGGAATATAATGGCTACTATTAAAATTAAACAAGTAAGAAGTCGTATCGGTGCTCCCAAGACACAGAAACTCACACTCGATGCTCTGGGTCTTACAAAAATGAATAAGGTAGTTGAACACACCGATAGTGCCTCTATTCGTGGTATGATTAGAAAAGTTCAGCATTTGGTTACCATTGTTGAAGAGTAATTAATTTTTAAAAGATTTGACTATGAAATTAAATAATCTGAAACCTGCTGAGGGCGCTGTAAAAGCACGCAAAAGAATAGGTCGTGGTACCGGTTCTGGTAGAGGAGGTACTTCTACACGTGGACACAAGGGTGCTAAGTCCCGTTCAGGTTACAAGAAGAAGATTGGTTTCGAGGGTGGTCAGATGCCTTTGCAACGTCGTGTACCCAAATTCGGTTTCAAAAACATTAACCGTGTAGAGTATAAAGCTGTAAACTTGTCAACATTGCAGGCTCTTGCCGAGAATAACTCTTTGGAGACAATCAATGTAGCAACACTTGTTGCTGCCGGTTTTATCTCTTCTAACCAATTGGTTAAGGTTCTTGCAAACGGAACTTTGACAGCAAAATTGACCGTCGAGGCTCACGCTTTCTCAGCGAAAGCAGTAGAGGCTATCGAGGCAGTAGGTGGAACAGTAGTAAAGCTTTAAAAATATGGCAAAGAAACTATCAGACCTGAAATTTGTCCAGACTATCAATAATATCTGGAAGATTGAAGACCTTAGAGCGCGTATAGGTATAACTTTGGCACTTATAGCGATATATAGGTTTGGCTCATACGTAGTACTGCCCGGTATCGATGCAGCATCTTTGGATCGTGTCGCAAGTACAGCGGATGGCAGTAACGGTTTGATGTCTTTGCTTGATATGTTCTCGGGTGGTGCATTTACCAACGCATCAATCTTTGCGTTGGGTATTATGCCCTATATCTCGGCTTCAATTGTTATCCAATTGTTGTCGATGGCAGTGCCTGCATTCCAAAAGATGCAGCGCGAGGGTGAAAGCGGTAGAAGAAAAATCAACCAGTACACACGTTATTTGACAGTGTTCATCTTGTTGATACAAGGTCCTTCTTACCTTTTGAGCCTTCCCTACACAATTGGTGCAGGTGTAGCTCCCGGAATAAATCCTACATTGTTCACAATAAGTTCTACCATTATCCTTGCAGCAGGCAGTATGTTCATCCTTTGGTTGGGTGAGCGCATTACCGATAAAGGAATTGGTAACGGTGTATCAATAATAATCATGATTGGTATCATTGCACGTCTTCCCCAAGCACTCTACCAAGAGTTCTACTCACGTGTGGCAGAGGCAGCAGGCGGTGGTATTGTAATGTTGCTCATCGAGGTTGTTTTCTTCTTGGTTGTTATCTGTGCTGCTATTGCACTTTTGCAAGGAACTCGCAGAATTCCTGTACAATATGCAAAGCAGGCAGCTGGTGGTGCGACATATAGTGGCGCTCGTCAGTATATTCCCCTAAAGGTGAATGCTGCTAACGTAATGCCTATCATCTTCGCACAAGCAATAATGTTTGTTCCCATGGTATTTGCCAACTTTGGTGGCATGGAGAACTCAACAACAATTACATTGCTTATGGACCCCACCTCATGGTTATACAACCTAGTATCTGCTTTGTTAATTATTGCATTTACATATTTCTACACTGCAATCACAATCAATCCGGTTCAGATGGCAGAGGATATGAAACGCAATAACGGCTTTATCCCCGGTGTTAAGCCCGGTAAGCCCACAGCAGAGTATATTGATACGATTATGTCGCGTTTGACATTGCCCGGTTCTTTGTTCTTGGCAGCCATCGCTATTCTTCCCGCATTTGCCGGTGTAATATTCGGTATTCAGGGTGAGTTTGCACAGTTCTTCGGAGGAACATCACTCCTCATTCTTGTAGGTGTTGTGCTTGACACACTCCAGCAGGTTGAGAGCTATCTCCTCATGAGACACTACGATGGTTTGTTGAACTCCGGTCGCATTAAAGGACGTATCGGTTAATTGTAGAGCTTAGAATGATATTTCTTAAGACATCAGACGAAATAGAACTACTTCGGCAGAGTAATCTGCTTGTTGGCAAGGCTCTTGCCGAAGTAGCTAAAATAATAGAGCCGGGAGTAACTACCAAGCAGTTGGACAAGGTTGCCGAGGAGTTCATCCGCGACAATGGTGCAATTCCCACATTCAAAGGTTACCCCAACTACGAGGGAGTTCCATTTCCGGGTTCTATATGTGCATCGGTAAACGATGTAGTTGTGCATGGAATACCTAACGATGTTCCACTTCGTGAAGGCGATATCGTCTCAGTCGATTGCGGAACCTTGCTAAACGGTTTTTGCGGTGATTCCTGCTACACATTCTGCGTAGGTGAGGTTGATGCCGAAACTCGCAAACTGTTGCAGACAACAAAAGAATCGCTTTATTTGGGTATTGAACAGGCTGTTCATGGAAAACGTTTAGGAGACGTAGGACACGCAGTGCAGTTCCATTGTGAGTCTAACGGATTCGGAGTAGTTCGTGAATTTGTCGGACACGGCATAGGTCGTGATATGCACGAGGCTCCCGAAGTTCCCAACTATGGAAAAAGGGGCAACGGTTTGCAGTTACGCGAAGGAATGTGCATAGCCATAGAGCCAATGATTACGCTCGGCAAGAGACAAATCTTCATGGAGCGCGATGGTTGGACAGTGAGAACGCGCGATCGCAAGAACGCGGCACACTTTGAGCACACAATTGCAGTCGGAAAGAATGGCGCCGACATATTATCGTCGTTCGAATTTGTAGAAGAGGTTTTAAGAAGTAAAGGATATTAAGTATGGCTAAACAAAGCGCTATTGAACAAGATGGTACAATCGTAGAGGCATTATCAAATGCAATGTTCCGCGTTGAGTTGCAAAACGGACACGAGGTAACAGCGCACATTTCGGGTAAGATGCGTATGCATTACATTAAAATATTGCCCGGAGACAAGGTAAGAATTGAGATGTCTCCCTACGATTTGACAAAAGGAAGAATCGTATTCCGATATAAATAAAAACAATATATTATGAAAGTTAAAGCATCTATTAAGAAACGCACTCCGGACTGCAAAATCGTTCGTAGAAACGGTCGTTTGTATTTGATTAACAAGAAAAATCCCAAGTTCAAACTGCGTCAGGGGTAATTAAAGTAGTAATTAAAATTATATTCGTATATGGCTATAAGAATAGTTGGTGTAGACATTCCTCAGAATAAAAGAGGAGAGATTGCGTTGACATACATCTATGGTATCGGACGCAGCAGTGCAGCCAAAATCCTCGATAAGGCAGGTGTAGACCGTAACATCAAGGTTCAGGACTGGACCGATGACATGGCTGCCAAAGTTCGTGAGATTATTGGTGCAGAGTACAAAGTGGAGGGTGATCTCCGTTCAGAAATCCAGTTGAACATCAAACGTTTGATGGATATCGGTTGTTATCGCGGTATTCGCCACCGTAACGGTCTTCCCGTTCGTGGTCAGAGCACCAAGAACAATGCACGTACTCGCAAGGGACGCAAGAAAACAGTTGCTAACAAGAAAAAAGCTACAAAATAATAAGTAAGTAATATGGCAAAGAAAACAGTTGCAACAAAGAAAAGAAATGTGAAGGTAGGCGCCATTGGACAACTTCATGTACATTCGTCATTTAACAATATCATTGTTTGCCTTGCAAACGACGAAGGTCAGGTTATCTCTTGGTCATCTGCTGGAAAAATGGGTTTCAGAGGTTCAAAGAAGAACACACCTTATGCTGCTCAGATGGCTGCCGAGGCTTGCTCAAAAATCGCATACGATTTAGGTTTGCGCAAGGTTAAGGCTTATGTTAAGGGACCGGGTAATGGTCGTGAGTCGGCTATCCGTACTGTGCATGGTGCCGGTATCGAGGTTACTGAGATTATAGACGTTACACCGCTGCCTCACAACGGTTGCCGTCCTCCCAAGAGAAGAAGAGTATAATGATGTTAATTTAAGAAATTAGAAATGGCAAGATATATTGGACCTAAAAGTAAGATTGCACGTCGTTTCGGTGAGCCTATCTTTGGACCCGACAAAGTGCTTTCTAAGAAGAACTACGCTCCCGGGATGCACGGTAACAACCGTCGTCGCAAGTCATCGGAGTACGGTATAATGTTGGCTGAAAAGCAGAAAGCAAAATACACATACGGTGTGTTGGAGAGACAATTCCGTAACGTATTTGAGAAAGCAGATTCTGCTCCCGGTATCACCGGTGAGGTTCTTTTGCAGACATTGGAGTCTCGTTTGGACAACATCGTTTACCGTTTGGGTATTGCTCCCACTCGTGCCGCTGCACGTCAGTTGGTAAGCCACTGCCACATTGTTGTAGATGGCAGAGTATGTAACATCCCTTCTCGTATCATCAAAGCAGGTCAAATCATTGGTGTACGTGAGCGCTCAAAGTCTCTCGAGGTTATCGAGAATGCTTTGGCTGGTGTTAATCACAGCAAGTACTCTTGGTTGGAGTGGGACGAGTCAGCAAAAGCTGGTAAGTTCTTGAATGTACCCGAGCGTGCCGATATTCCCGAGAATATCAAAGAGCAGTTAATCGTTGAGTTGTATAGCAAATAATAAATTATAATGGCGATATTAACATTTCAAAAACCAGATAAAGTGGTAATGTTGGAGGCGAACGATTTCTTTGGAAAGTTCGAGTTTCGCCCCTTGGAGCCCGGTTTTGCAACAACCGTAGGTAACGCTTTGCGTCGCATATTGCTCTCTTCACTCGAGGGTTTTGCAATATGCACAATTAAAATTGCAGGCGTAGAACACGAGTTTGCTACAGTTCCTGGAGTTAAAGAGGACGTTACCAATATCATTCTGAACCTCAAAAAGGTTCGTTTCAAAAGAATCGTTGAGGAGTTTGAGACCGAGAACGTATCTATCAATGTTGAGAATACAGAAGTATTCACAGCAGGTGATATAAGTAAATACTTAACCGGATTTGAAGTGTTAAATCCTGAGTTAGTCATTTGCCATCTCGATTCATCGGCTAAAATGCAGATTGAAATCGGCATCAACAAGGGACGTGGTTATGTTCCTGCTGATGAGAACCGTGAGCTTTGTACAGAGCCCACTATGATTCCAATCGACTCGATATACACTCCTATTCGTAACGTTAAATACCAGCGTGAACCGTTCCGCGTTGAGCAGAACACCGATTACGATAAATTGGTAATTGAGGTTACAACAGATGGTTCCATACACCCGAAGGAGGCACTTAAAGAGGCTGCAAAAATACTTATCTATCACTTCATGCTTTTCTCTGACGAGAAAATCGCTATCGAGGCTAACGACCTCGATGGAAACGAAGAGTTCGATGAGGAGGTATTGCACATGCGTCAGTTGCTCAAGAGCAAGTTGGTAGATTTGAACCTTTCGGTTCGTGCTCTCAACTGCTTGAAGGCAGCCGATGTAGAGACACTCGGTCAGCTCGTGCAGTACAACAAGACCGACCTTCTTAAATTCCGCAACTTCGGTAAGAAATCGCTCACTGAGCTTGATGATTTGCTCGAGAGTCTGAATCTTTCGTTTGGAACAGATATTTCAAAATATAAATTAGATAAAGAATAATTATGAGACATAAAAAATCTTTCAACCATTTGGGTCGTACTGCATCTCACAGAAAGGCTATGCTTTCTAACATGGCAGTTTCTTTGATAATGCACAAAAGAATCACTACGACTCTTGCAAAGGCAAAAGAACTCAAAAAGTTCGTAGAGCCTTTGATAACAAAATCAAAAGACGACACAACAAATTCACGTCGCGTGGTATTCAGCTATTTGCAGAGCAAAGAGGCTGTTACAGAGCTCTTCAAAGAGATTTCTGTAAAAGTTGGCGACCGTCCCGGTGGCTACACACGCATCATCAAGTTAGGTACACGTCATGGTGACGCAGCCGAGATGTGTTTCATCGAGCTTGTTGACTACAACGAGAATATGGCTAAAGCTCCTGCTAAGAAGACACGTCGTCGTCGCTCTACAAAGAAGGCAGACGCGCCTGTAGTAGAGGAGACAGCAGTAGCAACAGAAGAGGCTACACCGACAGCTGAATAATTACTTACTTAATAGATGTGAGAGGGTGTCCGTGAGGATAACCCTCTCATTTTTTTTATCTATATGCCATTGATTAGAAAAATGGATAAGAATCACTACTAAATTTCAGCCGAACACGAAAAATCACTATCTTCGCAAAAAAATAAAACTATGAAAATATATAAATCTCTTTTTGCGCTTCTCATCCTTTGTTTGATGTCGCTTACTATGTTGGCTCACCCCACGCTATCCCCTAAGCGAGAGTTTCGTGGAGCATGGATACAAGCCGTCAATGGTCAGTTCATGGGAATGAAAGAGGGTGAAATGAAACCCTATCTCACAACAATGCTCGATGAACTTCAGAAGGCAAATGTAAATGCTATAATATTTCAGGTACGTGTAGAGGGCGATGCTCTCTATCCATCGAAATATGAGCCTTGGAGTCGCTATCTCACCGGTAAACAAGGAGTAAGCCCCGGTTGGGACCCTCTTGCCTTTATGATAGCAGAATCGCATAAACGCAATATGGAGTTGCATGCATGGATAAATCCCTATCGTGCCCGTACAAAGGGCACTCTCGAGGTTGCACCAAACCACAAGAGCCAACTGACACCAACAAATTTCATAGAATATGACAATCAACTCTATTTCAACCCGGCACTGCAGGAGAACCGCGATTATATATGTACCATAGTTAAAGATATCTTGTCGCGTTACGATGTAGATGGATTACACATCGACGACTATTTCTATCCCTATCCGACAAAAGGCAAAGAGTTCCCCGATGACTCCTATTATGTAGCATCTTCGGGCTTCTCCAACAAGGGCGATTGGAGACGCGACAATGTGAATCGTCTCATAAAGCAACTGCACGAAACAGTGCGTTCAGTAAAGCCATGGCTCAAGTTCGGTGTTTCTCCATTTGGTATATATCGTAATGCAACAGCTGATTTTCCCGGTGGTAGTGCTACAAACGGTCTACAAAGCTATAACGACCTCTATGCCGATGTCTTGCTATGGATAAATAAAGGTTGGGTTGATTATTGTATTCCACAGGTCTATTGGGAGATAGGCCATAAGGCGGCCGATTACGAGGCTTTAGTAGAGTGGTGGGCTGCAAATGCCGGCCATCGTCCGCTATTTATAGGACAAGATGTGAACCGTACGGTGCGTGCCGCAGACACCAATAACTCAAAACGTCATCAACAACCACGTAAGTACGACTTGCAACGTGCACAAAAAAACATTCAAGGCTCATGCTTGTGGGATGCGGCCTCTGCTGCCAACAATGTGGGTCGCTATCGCGATGTCCTTACACAATATTATCATCGCTATCCGGCATTGATGCCCAAAATGTCATTTATAGACAAGAAGGCACCTAAAAAAGTTGCCGGTATACGTGCTATTGATACCGCTGATGGGCAAATGTTGGTGTGGCTCAAACCAAAAGATAAGAAAAACGACCCAATGAACTCTCCTTGGCGTTATGTGGTTTACTGTTTCAACAAAAAAGAGAAGGTTAATTTAGACGATACCTCAAAAATCGTATCTATAACACCCGATACATTCTATCGTATTCCTGCTAATGCAAGCAAAGGATTTACCTATGTCGTAACAGTTCTCGACCGCTTGCAAAACGAGTCTAAGGGTAAAAAGTGTAAAATTAAGTAGTTATGGAAAGAGATATAGAGATATTTGAACTGTTGGAGGTAAAAGAAGAACATCTTCACTCAATACAACAACTGCTTTTGCAACTATCCTCCCGACCTCATGAGTTTACATTGGCACATCTATGTTCATTGGTGAATTCCGAAAACAGTCATCTTTTTGTAGCTACCAGCAACAAAAAAATATGCGGTATGCTCACTTTGGCTACATACCTTGCGCCTACAGGTCGCAAATGGTGGGTCGAGGATGTAGTGGTAGATGAATCAATGCGTGGCTGTTCAATAGGGCGTCGCTTATTGCACTTTGCAGTTGAGTTTGCCGGTGAAATAGGAGGAACAGTTATGCTCACTTCGCGTCCGTCGCGTGTGGCGGCAAATGCTTTGTATCGTTCTTCGGGCTTTGAGCTAAAAGAGACAAATATGTATAAGATGGAATTGTAAACGATTACTTGTTTTTCTCTTCGTAAGAGATTGCGAACCGTGCGCAAAGATACGTTTTTTTGCGGAATTTATTGATAATCAGACCTCCATTTTTTTGAAAATATTTCTTAAAGTAAACAAATTTAGGTAAACATTTGAATGTTTTAAGTAAATGCCTTTGTATCATAAACTGATGCAAAGGCATTTATTATGCGCAATCTCTTACGAAGAGATTTTGCTTATTGTGTAAATTAAGTATTTGATAATTAAACTAATAATGTTTTTATGAGAAAAATTACTTTACTCTTTTCGCTTTTGTTGCTCTTCACAGTTTCTGCAATGGCGCAAACAATTACTTACAAAGCCGGAGCACGTAAAAATACATTTGCAACAGGCGACAAAGTTTTTGTTTATTCAACATGTATGGTTGGTTCTAACACCTCTCGTTGTGGTTTAATTTACGATAACAATGGTTCAGCAGCTTTTGCAACTTCTGTTCCAAATGCAACCTTTTCTACAACAAATGGTGGTTATGTATGGACTGTTGAAAATCTTGGAGTAGATGATAATGGTTATACCAAAGTGGCTTTTAAAACTGCTGAAGGCAACTATTGGGGCATTGGTGGTGTAACAACAAATGGCGCATGTACAGAAAATCAGACTTTCTATTTGCGCCCTTATACAAGTGCTACTTGGGGTGGTGATGGAGTAACCGTTATTGCCGGTGTTGGTGGAACATGGTGCGGTGGTGATGTCCTTGGTCAGACAGAAAGTTTTACATCTGTTGCTCCGGCAAATATGACAGATGAGCATAAACTCTATGCAGTTGTTGCCGGTAATGGAAAATCTCTTAATACAGATGGTGGCAGATATAATGGTTCAGCAAATGGTGCTTACCCTATAGCTTTTTATGAAGTAGTTGAAGAGGAATATGTTACAACTGCTGACGATTTCAATAATAATAAAATCTATACATTCATAACTTCTCGTGGTTGGTTATTGGCTGAAGATGGTCAAACAAATGTGGCTTCAACCTATTTACAAGCAAATTCAAGCCTTTCTACAGGTGATAATGTAGCGAACTGCCAATGGGCTGTATATCGTTCTGAAAGCAATAAATATTATATGTATAATATTGGTGCCGGTAAATTTATAGGTTATGTTACCGGAAATGGTAATGCAATACCTTTTGTTGAGTCGCCTAATACAAATGTTATTTTTAAGGAAACGACTAAGAATGGCTATCCTTTAATGTTTTCCTCAAATAATGGTGAAGGCGCATGTAACCACGCGGATAAAGCAGGTGCAAATGGTTTTATCACTTGGAGTACTACTGCTGCAGGTAAAGGTTGGAATAGTCTTAATGATGATGGTTCAAGTCATAAAGTACAAGTTGTAGGCACTATAGATGATACAACTTTAGAAACTATTGCAGGTCTTGTGAAAGAGTACGAAGATGATATTGCAGAGGCGAAAGTTGCCGCTCTTGCTGTTGTTGAGGGCAAAGATGGCCTTGTAGGATACCCTGTAGCATCTGAACTAGAAGCATTTAGATCTATAGTTAATGCAGAAAATGTAAGAGTTGAAGAAATAGAGGCAGCTAAGGCATCTCTCTATGCAAGCACAAACGTGAATATGCCCGAGGATGGTAAAGCATATACATTTGTGAATGTGCAAAAAGATGGTACCACATTCTACTTAAAGTATGAAAATACAGGAATAACACTCTCTTCAAATTCGGCAGATGCCGAAGTGTTTGTTTGCCGTAAAACAGACAATGATAAGTATGTGTTTGTAAACAATAGTGGTAAATATTTTGCGCATAAAGGTGCGGGAACCAGTTCATACAGCGGTGTGAATAGTAATAAGGGTTATACCGATTCATACGACCAAACAGCAGACAAATATTTGAACGATTTTGGTATAGTAAAACTAACACCTAGTGGTGTTGCTACAACTAATAACACCGATGCTATTGCTGTTACCAATGAGTTGTTGTTTGGCTATGTAGGTTTGTATACAAGAAGACATGACAGAAACGAGGATGTCTATTATATCTTTAAGAAAAGTAATGGCTTCGATCAGGCAAATGCGCCATTCTGCCGTCATGATTTAACATCAATGGTGTTGATTAAACCAGCCGAATATGCCAATACTCCTGTACTGAACAACGTAACAGACCAGACATTGATTAACATCGATGGTAGCATGGCTACATTCAGCGCACCATTTGCAACAGTGGTTCCCGAGGGTGTAACAGCCTACACAGCAACAGACAATGGCAAC
>JAFWYF010000040.1 GCA_017522785.1 Bacteroidaceae bacterium
GCGGTGCACCCTGCGATGATGTTATTGCGTGAATAGCGAGTTGTCCTCTCCCCAATGGTTGAACGATAAGTTGATTGAGACAAATTTTGCGCGACTGAGGAATGTCGCTTGCGACTTGTGAACAAAGCGCAAAATGACTGTTTCAGTTCTGTGCCGGTTTTTTGTGCCCTTTTTTTGAAAAAAGGGCTATAGAAAGCAAAAAGTACAAAGAAAGAATAGCTCGTGGGGCACCGAGAATTATAAACAAAGAACTGCACATTCTTAATATAGAATTTTAATAAAAGATATTGTAGGAAAGTTCAACACCACTTTAAAACAAAACACCCCTTACCATAATACAATAAAAAAACGACGGCCGGAGCCGTCGTTTTTTATTGATATTTATCGATTAATTACTTAACCAATATCTTTTTAGTCTCAACTACGCCGTTAACGTAAACCATCTTAACGATGTTGATACCCTTAACAGGAGTAGAAGAAGCCGCACCACCTACAGTGTAGTATGTTACTGAAAGGAGTTCATCACCCTCGGCGAACAAGTCGTCGATGTCTGAAAGAACATCATAGTTAGCATCTACAATGTACCACTGTGAAGCAAGAGGTTCGTTGTACCAGTAAACAAGGCTGCTACCTTTACCTGCACCGTCTCTGTGTCCATCGGTGTGCAATGAGCTACCGAGTAGACCAACAGGTGAAAGGTTGAATGTAGATCTACCTGTTACATTCTTAACAACATATACCTGTGCATCCTCTTTATCTGCAGAAACAACCTCATTAGAGTTAGCAATGTTGCCATTTGCGTTAGCACCTACACCGATATAAGCACCTGTTACCTTGTGCTTGATGATGTAAGCAGCAGCTTTCTCTTCGTCGGTAAGATCTTTAACAGCCTCTGATGTAGCCTCTACAGCCTCGAGAGTCCAAACGAATTCATCTGCAGCCTTAGCACCTGTGATAGCCTTCCATTTGAGATTTACATTTTCATTCTTAGTTTCGGCATAGATACCCATCTCGTTACCTTGACTCTCATAGTATTTATCGAGACCGGAGATGAGCACATACTCTTTACCTGCCTCAACAGGAGCTTGTTTAACAGACTTAACAACTGCTATCATATCATTAACAGCATCTACTGATGCAGCGTTCTTAGCATCGCCAACAAGGGTCTCATCCTCAACTATATTGAGAGCAGCCTCAATAGCATCAGCTAGATTTGTAGAATCTTCTTTACTTACATAACCGGGGTGAGTACCAACGCGATAGCCATACTCGCTGTAAGATTCGGCAAGACCTTGGAGCAAGTAGTAGTCGGGAGTATCCATTGTTAACTTGTAAATCTTCCACTGACCCTCACCATTCTTCTTGTTGAAGTGGAGTGAGTCGCCCCATGCATCCTCTTCAGCATCGGTAACCTCGATATCTTTACCTGCGAAGTTCTTACCTACACCGGGGAGATAGCTTTGTGTTGCACGTGTTGCAAGACCGCCATCCCAGTCCATGTAAACTACATAAGGAGTAGCAACTTCTTCTTCAAGTGAATCAGTCCCGTTTACATAGAGAATATTTTTCTTGAGTTCTTTGTGCTCCTCGTATATTGCAAAGGTATTTACCATATCCTTGTCGCCAGTGAGAGGTACAATGCTCAACTGAGCAGCCTTGTCAGCGTCAGCTGTTGAAGAAGCCATAGCACCACCTGCAGTAGCTACAGAAGGCCAGTATTTACCTGTTGCAAGGCTCTGGATAGTGTACTTGTCGCCACTCTTCTTGATGCGGAATGCAACTTTCTCGCGAACAACAGATTTGTGGAACCAGCGAGTATCGGTGTAGTAGTGAGCTACGCCCTTAACATCGCCCTCGTCGTTCTGACCGTAAACAGGGTGAGTGTTGAGCAATCCCTGGAGTACATACAAGCCATCTTCTGTAATTTGGCTGAGGTCTGTTACCTGCTCGCCAAGAGTAGCATTGTAGATGTTCTCTGTAAATACCATTGGGTCGTATTGCTCACCAACAGGTGTAAGAGCGATAGAGTCGGGGAAGAGTGAAAGTGTACCACCATTTGTAGCAAGGTCGCGGCTGATGAACTCAATAGAGAATGCTTTCATTGCGCTGGGGAATGTGATATCGATCCAGATATACTCGCTTACAGAACCGCTCCATGGAGAGTGGAAGTAAGACTGTGCACCCGACCAGTCGCCGTCGCAAAGACGAGCAACACCACATTCAAAGCCTTCATTATCTGCAACTGCACTTGCTGCGAAATTGCTTGCGCTAAGTTCAACCTCCGAACCATCGGCATCGTAAACTTTCATTTGGCCAAGAGCAACCATAGGATAGTCGCCAAGCTTACCGTGGTTAGAAGAGTTACCGGGGATGTTACGCAACACTGTTACACGAATACCCTCAACAGCATCTTTAAGATAGAGAGATGTACGTGTCTTTTGGTTCTTGTGGCCATCGCCGTTGTCGTCGGCATTGTCATCGTTATCGGGAGCATCGGCAAGATTTACCATCTGACCTGCGGGCAATACTCTTGTTACAAACAAGTCATCGTATGTTTCGGGGAAACGCCATGCCCAGAATGCCTCAAATGCAGCATAGATTGTTGCAATGTGGCTTACTGCTGTAGCAGGAGTACCAACAACAACAGGACTCATCAAGTTACCTGTGCAAAGCTCACTAGCCAATCTCTTAGCATCTGAATTCAATTGTAGCAAATCTGCTTTTGCACCACTGGGATATTTACCAGCTTCCATGCTTGTAGTCCACTCATATTTAGCCTCATTAGCCTCTAGAGCAGCGAACTGAAGGATGTAGTAACCATATTTAACAGACTCAGTCTCCAAAGTCTCTTTTGCGGCACGAATTGCAGCTGCATCCTGTGATTTAGCATCAACAAGAGCCTGAGCTGCTTCCAATGCAGTGGGGAATGCAGTCAAATCTATTCTTTGAGCTTGTGTAGAATTGTTTGTAAATACAAATTGATATTTCTCATCGGTCAAAGGCTGTACCTGTTTTACAACTGTCTCGAGTTGCTCACGCTCAACATCTGCTACAGTTTTAACCTCTAATACCTCTTTAACACCTTCTGCTTTAACAATCTTAACTTTAAAGTCTACAGGAAGACCGAATGAACCACCGGTGTAATCGCCTGTACCATCGAGAGGCTGTGCATCGAGACGCTCAAACTCATCTTTGGGGAAGATTTTCATACCTCCACGCATCTCAAGACCAACCCATACCTCTACGTTCTTATCATCTTCAACGATAACATTATCCTTGTAATACTCGTCCAATACATAAGAGATATAGAACTCGCCATTACCGGCATCGGTAAGTTTCATAGGCTGTGCAACGCGTACTTCGTTGTATGCATATTGCCAACCGTTCACACCGTTATATCCATTATTCCAACGACCAGCATCACCAAAATAGGTACCCATGATAGGTTGGTAGATGATGTACTCGTTCTCGTTCTCGGTAGGAATGAACTGAGTCAAAGACTTAACTGTAACATCAGCAGGCTTCTCATAGCCCTCTTTTGTATTACTAGCCAATGCAACATACAAATCACTTGCAGGACCTGTGTACTCATTCAGAGCAGCAGCCATTGCATCGTATTTCAAAAGATATGCACCGTCGGCCTTAATGTCTGCAAGGCTTGTTACCTGCTCACCTACTGAGAAGTCGTATGAACCTGTTACCTCCAACATTACGTCGATAATAACACCACCATTATCCATAAAAGCCTCTGTTGAACCTGTTGGGTCGATAGAGTTCCAATCGAGCATATAACGCATGCGATAGGTACCGGGAGTAGTAGGAGTTACAAACGAAGGAAGTACGTGTGTGCTCCTGTTATCAGACGTACCTTTACTGTTGAACCATGTAGACTCATTGGGACTTGCATTAGAGTAACTTACCAAGTCGCCTGTAGGAGTGAAACCATCATCTGCAACACCAGAAGTGAATGCGTTATCACCATCAGCATCGATGAAAAGATAACCGTGCATCCAAGAACCACCGTAAGTAACATCCATAGTTACTGTTTCGCCTGCAGCGGCTTTCATCTTTGCTGTTTGAGTGAGGTCGGCATAGGCCATACCATACTCTTCTGCTGTCAAATTCACTGTGTTACCAGGATATGACGCATAAATTGAATTGAGTTTAAGGGCTGTAACATTACGGTCAGCACGGGTCTTTTTACCAGTGTTGACTACATCATAACCCTCTGCCCATGCTGCTGTAGTGAAAACTAAAGACAGCAAGAAGAAAAATAGATTTTTTCTCATAACAATTGATTTAGGTTAATAAATTAAATATAGTTATTATCTCTCGTTTTTATTTTCCTTATTTATATAGTGCATTTAAGTACCTTGTTACTACCATTTACCCTTGGTACCTAAAATGTCCAATATGTTTTATCGTGCAAATATTAGATTTTTTTTTCTATTCTCAAAAAAATAATTAAGTTTTATTTCTTTATATAAAAAAATTTACACAAACCATTGTTATTTGTAAACAAATATAGCAACAAACGAGCTAAATACATAAAGCTTGCTTTAATGTATTTTACCGAGAGTGCAGTATATATTCGCGGTTTACCGCAAATACATAAAGAAACGAGCGAGAAATATGAAGTTTACTTCAATATTTTTCAAAGCGAGTGCAGTATATATTCGAGGTTTACCTCAAATATAGCAACAAACGAGCTAAATACATAAAGCTTGCTTTAATGTATTTTACTGCGACGACGCGAAAATAGCGTCGTTTGCGACAACTGAAGCTTTAGCTTCACAAAGGAGTATTGAACTCTGCGTATTGTCAATGAACTTCAATTAGTTCTCTCTTTTAAAGCCTCGGAATTCAAAGAGTTGTTCTTTCTCTAAACCATTTCTCTTTTGTTTTTCCTTTTTTAAAAAAAGGAAACGAAAAACTCTGCGCATGGGCGTTTTCTTAACGAAAAATGTAGCTATTTTTTGGAGGCTCCGGAAGCATGCGCTATTGCGTTGTAGAAAAGATAACGGCATAGCGCATTATGTCCTCGCTTTTTCTCCAAAAAAATGAACGCTACATTTTCCTAAAAACTTAATGCGCACCACGAACAAGGCAAACACCAGCAGAAGTAATTTAAAAGATACGGCACTGTCTGTGCCGGTTTTTTGTGCCTTTTTTTTGAAAAAAGGGCTATTAAAAAGTAAAAGGCACAAAGAAAGAAAGGCTCGTGGGACACCGAGGAATTAAAGCAAAGAACTGCTAAAATATCGCCCAATCATTACAAGTTCCGCCCCATTAACACAAACCAAAGAAGAGGAGGAGTAAGCAAACAAGAAGTAAATGTAAATATTATTTATCCTTTCTACCAAAGATAGAAAAATGAACATATCTCTTTGGATTCTCACGTAAATTCTCGAGAAGAGAGATAGCCTCATCACATGTTCTATTCAAATTATTATACAGAGTGGTATCCTTTAGCAACATACCCATAGTACCCTGCTCTTTATCGAGAGCAACAGTAATACGATGCACATTCACCAACGTGCTATCCAATGTGTCAAACATTTTCCCATAATCAACCTCACTAAGTTGCGAACTCATAGCCAGCACATCATCTTCTATTTGCAACATGCGCTCGGTGATTTGAGGAACATCGTTCTTGAGCAACTGGTTAAGTTCTTTTGTTGTGGTATTTAGTTCGGCCGACAGCTTTTCGACATTCTCGACAGTAGAGACAATGGCTGGGTTCGACAACAGACGGTTTGTGGCAACCAGAATGGAATCGAGCTTAGGCAACATTTTTGTGAATGAGGGAATAATTTTCTCATCGGCTTCGCCGGCAATACCTTTATCCATGAAACCTTTTATTGTGTCGCCGGGTTGGCAGAACTCATTGCTATCGGAGAATATTATACCTATTTCGGCACTGCCGAGCATGTGAGTGGAGATTTTTGCTGTACTGCCAACAGGTATTCTGAGGCGTTTGTCGATAGACATCTCAACTATTATTTTATTCACATTGTTATAGTCGTAGTCTATATTACGCACATTACCTGCCTTGTAGCCGTTGAGATAGATGGGGCTGGAATTTACCAACTGACTGACATCGTTGAATTGCGCATAGTAGATGTTATCGTTGCGAAAAAGATTAACTCCTTTGAAGAAATTTATCAAAAGGTATATTATTAACAGTGCAAAAATTCCTATTACACCAACGATTAACTCTTTCTTTATTATCTTGTTTTTTGCCATCTTCTATTCATTTTCGGTTTTATGCCTGCAAAAGTAGTGTATTTTTTCCAATTGACGTCAGAGGCTATTAAAATTTAAACAACTTCTTAAATTTTATTAAGTAATTATTATGTTATCACTTGGTAAATGGGATGCGTTTGAGCACCACACCTTTACTATTTACAACCTCGAGCATATAGACACCGGGAGGAATGCCACGCACACCTACACGTGTGCTGTATGGGCCTTCGTAGAGCTTTGCGCCCTCTACCCCACGCAACACCACACGTGCATCCCACGCTTGTGCCGCAGGCAGATGTATCTCCTCGCGATAGAACTGCTGTTCGGCACCCTTCTCGCTCCAAAAAGCAGGAGCACCCTCTACGCCATAGGCATTTACAGGAACGACAGCCCAATGCATAGTGTTGAGCGTTGAGCCAACCCATTCGAATGAGGCGTCGGGAAGAGAATGAGCCATAAGATTCTGCACATTAGATATGTCCACCGGTGCCGTTTGCGATGCATATACATTATACTTTACAGCCGGCATGCCCTGCACTGCGACTTTTTGCCACGAGAGACGCAGAGTGTCGCCCACGCGACTACCGTAGAAGCCCTGTACCATTGGCGGAGCCGGTTCGGCAACCCACGACATAGGTGGGACAAGAGCCGGCCATTTATAGATTTTTTTATAGCTGTCGGATGCACCCTTTATGTTATCGAGCAGATGACGTGTGCGAAACAGCGCAGTACCCAAGGCACCGGCAGTGCGTGTAGTGTTTAGCTGGCGCTCTATCTCTATTATTTCCCAGTTGCCCTCGGAAGGCAACAGGCGATAGACGCCCACTCCCGGCACCAGATGGCGCGAGGCTATGTTCTCTTGCCAATCGCGGACAAACGGGTAGAAATGGTTGTCGGGGAAATAGAGCATGGGGAAAAGAATATCCATTATGCCCTCTTTCACCCACTGTTGCGCATCTTGATAGACGGTATTACGCGCATTCCAGCCATAGGAGGAGTAGGCAGTGAGGTCGTCATGTTTACCCAGTGGTGCACAACTGACACGTACCCAAGGTTTTAGCCTTTTCACCTGCGAGTATATGTCGCGTACTATTCGTGTTATATTTGCTCTGCGCCAATCGTCGAGTGTTGCTCCACCGCCATAGCGATAGAAGAGTTGTGAGTCGGAATAGCCCGACGGGCGGTCGGGATAGCGTATATAGTCGAGATGAATACCATCGACATTGTAGTTGCCAACTATTTCGGCAACCAGATTACAGAGATACTCCGATGTTGCAGGCTCGCCCGGCTCCATATACCACTGTCCTTTATGATGACGACATAGCTTAGGATTTTTATAGCGGAGAGAGAGGCGTCCCAATTTACGCAGATGTTCGACCTTGCCAAGAGGCAACGTTACCAGCCATGCATGAAGCTGCATGCCACGTTTGTGGCATTCCTCTACTGCAAATGCCAAAGGGTCGTAACCGGGATTTTTACCTACCACACCTGTGAGCACATCGGTAAAAGGCTCATACTGCGAAGGGTAGATAACATCGCCACGCAAGCGCGTTTGCAACAGCACTGTATTCACATTCAGAGCATGCAGGGAGTCGAGCAAAGAACATAGCTCTTTTTTTTGCACATCGATGTCTCTTGGCGATGACACCCGAGTCTTTGGCCAATCGAGATTTTCTATTGTTGTGAGCCAAACAGCGCGGTATTCATATTTTGGGAATGAGGCTGTTTGTGCAACAATAAAAAGAGAAATATGTAAGAAAAGTACTAATATTATATATTTTATGTGTCCCATGAGAAAAAAATATCACAAAAGTAATCTTTTTCGCACACATTTATGTTCATCGTATTCATTTATTTTGTAATTTTGTACGTTTTTTCGAGCGCGATAGAAAAAGAGCAAAAAACAGATATAAAAGTTTTTACGCACAAAAGTAGTCAAATGTCGCGCAAAGCAGTATATATCAAAGAAATATTACGTTTTTTATAAAAAAATATTGCATTATGACAAAAGCAAAAAAGTTTATTACATGTGATGGAAATCAAGCCGCAGCACACATTGCGTATATGTTTTCCGAGGTAGCAGCAATCTACCCTATCACTCCCTCTTCGCCTATGGCAGAGTACATCGACGAGTGGGCGGCACAGGGTCGCAAGAACCTCTTTGGTGAGGTTGTTTCTGTTCAAGAGATGCAGTCGGAAGGCGGTGCAGCAGGTGCGCTTCACGGTTCTTTGCAGGCTGGTGCTCTTACAACAACATTTACAGCATCGCAGGGTCTTCTTTTGATGATACCTAACATGTACAAGATTGCCGGAGAGTTACTCCCCAGCGTATTCCATGTATCGGCACGTTCTTTGGCCGGTAGTTCACTCTGTATCTTCGGAGACCACATGGACGTTATGGCATGTCGCCAAACAGGTTTCGCAATGCTTTGCGAGGGTTCTGTTCAGGAGGTTATGGATTTGTCGGCTGTTGCACACCTTGCAACAATCAAGAGCCGCATCCCTTTCATGAACTTCTTTGACGGTTTCCGTACATCGCACGAGATTCAGAAAATTGAGATGATTGAGCAAGAGGAGATTGCTCCGTTGGTTGATTGGGAAGGTATTCAGGCTTTCCGCGACAGAGCGTTGAACCCTGCAGCTCCTGTTACACGTGGTACAGCAGAGAACCCCGAAACATTCTTTGCTCACAAAGAGAGCGTGAACCCCTACTACGATGCAGTTCCCGACATTGTTGCCGAGTACATGCGTGAGGTTTCGGCTATCACAGGCCGCCACTATGCACCTTTCACATACTACGGAGCAGAGGATGCAGACAGAGTAATCGTTGTTATGGGTTCTGCTACTGAGGCAACAAAAGAGGCTATCGACTATCTTACAGCACAAGGCGAGAAGGTTGGTTTGGTAACTGTTCACTTGTATCGTCCTTTCTCTCTCAAGTATCTTGCCGCTGTAATGCCTAAGAGCGTTAAGCGCATAGCAGTTCTCGACCGCACAAAAGAGCCCGGAAGCAACGGTGAGCCTTTGTATCTCGATGTTGTTGAGGCATTCTCAAGTAGCGAGGAGCTGAAGGCTATCAACCCCGTTATTGTTGGCGGACGTTTTGGTATTGGTTCATGCGACACTACACCTGCCATTATCATGTCGGTTTACGAGAACCTTGCATTGCCCACTCCCAAAAACCACTTTACAATAGGTATAGAGGATGATGTTACATTCACTTCACTCCCCAAGAAAGAGGAGATTGCAGTTGTGAAGGGCATGTTCGAGGCGAAATTCTATGGTTTGGGTGCAGACGGTACTGTAGGTGCCAACAAGAACTCTATCAAGATTATTGGCGAGAACACCGACAAACACTGTCAGGCATATTTCTCTTACGACTCTAAGAAATCGGGTGGTTTCACATGTTCGCACTTGCGTTTCGGTGATGCACCTATTCGTTCTACATACTTGGTGAACACACCTAACTTTGTTGCTTGCCACGTTCAGGCATACTTGCGCATGTACGATGTACTTCGCGGTTTGCAAAAGGGCGGTACATTCCTTTTGAACACTGTATGGGAAGGCGAAGAGTTGGCTAAACACTTGCCTAACAACGTTAAGAGCTATCTTGCAAAGAACGATATTACCGTTTATTATATTAACGCTACAAAGATTGCTCAGGAGATTGGTCTTGGCAACCGTACAAACACCATTTTGCAGAGCGCATTCTTCCGCATAACAGGTGTTATTCCCGTAGACCTCGCTATCGAGCAGATGAAGAAGTTCATCGTTAAGTCTTATGGCAAGAAGGGTCAGGATATCGTAGACAAGAACAACGCCGCAGTAGACCGTGGTGGCGAGTACAAGCAACTGACTATAGATGCTGCTTGGGCAAACCTTCCTGCAGACCCCGTTGTTGAGCGCGACGAGCCCGACTTCATTAAGAATATTGTTCGTCCTATCAACGCACAAGATGGTGCATTGCTTCCCGTATCGGCATACAAAGATATGATTGACGGTACATGGCCTTGCGGTACATCGACATACGAGAAACGTGGTGTGAGCGCATTCGTTCCTAAATGGGACATGGAAAAATGTATTCAGTGTAACCGCTGTTCATACGTTTGTCCTCACGCTTGTATCCGTCCTTTCGTTATGGATGAGCAAGAGGCTGCCGGCTTGAACGCAGACAAGTTGGAGATGAAAGCTCCCGCAGCGTTCAAAGGCATGCAGTTCCGTATTCAGGTTAGCGTACTCGACTGTCTTGGTTGCGGTAACTGTGTTGATGTTTGTCCCGGCAACCCCAAATTGGGTGGCAAGGCTCTTTCAATGGTTCCTCTGGAGCAAGAGAGAGGCGAGGCTGCTAACTGGGATTACTGCGTGAAGAACGTTAAGAGCAAGCAGGCACTTGTAGACACAAAGAGCAACCCCAAAAACTCACAGTTCGCAACACCTTTGTTCCAATTCTCAGGAGCATGCTCGGGTTGTGGTGAGACACCTTATGTGAAACTTATCACTCAGTTGTTCGGAGACCGCGAGATTGTTGCCAATGCAACAGGTTGTTCATCAATCTACTCAGCATCTGTTCCCTCAACACCTTACACAACAAACGAGAAGGGCGAAGGTCCCGCATGGGCTAACTCACTCTTCGAGGACTTCTGTGAGTTTGGTTTGGGTATGAAACTTGCCGAGAACAAGATGCGCGCACGTCTTGAGCGTCTGTTCAACGAGTTGCAACAGTGCGACTGCTGTAGCGAGGAGTTGAAAGCTCTTGCACAGCGTTGGATTGAGAACCGCGAGAATGCCGAGGTTACTAAGGAGATTGCTCCTGCTATTGTAGCAGCTTGCGAGGCTTGCGACTGCGACAAGTGCAAAGAGGTGCTCAGCATTAAACAATTTATCATTAAACGTTCACAGTGGATTATCGGTGGCGACGGTGCTTCGTACGATATCGGTTATGGCGGTCTCGACCACGTTATCGCATCGGGTGAGGATATCAACATCCTTGTATTGGATACAGAGGTTTACTCTAACACCGGTGGTCAGGCATCTAAGTCTACTCCTCTTGGTGCTATCGCTAAATTTGCCGCAGCAGGTAAACGTATTCGCAAGAAAGACCTTGGTATGATTGCTACAACATACGGTTATGTATATGTTGCACAGATTGCAATGGGCGCAAGCTACGACCAGTGCTTGAAGGCTATTCGTGAGGCAGAGGCTTATCCCGGTCCTTCACTCGTAATTGCATACGCTCCCTGTATCAACCACGGTATCCGCAAGGGTATGGGCAAGGCACAGGCTGAGCAGGCTGCAGCTGTTGAGTGTGGTTATTGGCACTTGTGGCGTTACAACCCCGCTTTGGAGGATGAGGGCAAGAACCCCTTCACACTCGATAGCAAAGAACCTCAGTGGGATAAATTCCAAGAGTTCTTGCAAGGCGAGGTACGTTATGCATCACTTGCTAAACAATTCCCAGCAGAGGCACAGGAGTTGTTCAACGCAGCAGAGGGCATGGCTAAGAAACGTTATGCAAGCTACCAGCGCATGTCAAAAATGGACTGGAGCACAGAAGAATAAAATTATTCTGTATAGATAAAGAAACAGGGTAAAGTTCTTGAACTTTACCCTGTTTCTTTATCATATCCATTCAATTGTCTAGCGGGATATTTGGAGAATATCCTCAGCAAAAGCCCTACATATTCGCGGTTTAGCGCAAGTATACACCCTCATTAAGCTAAATACAAGTAATTTACTCACTTTATTATATAGAGGAGAAGCATTTGATATTCTCACAAAAAAGAGGAATAAAAAAGGTGGCATTGAGTGTGCCACCTTGGAATTTATCGTCTTCTCCCTGTTTTCAGAGGATACAGAAGCCCCTGTTTATCCGTTATCCTTGCCTTGGCAGAGCCAAAATTAAGTGCAAGGTCGATAAGTATTGGAAGATGATTGGCATCGTTTGTTATATAGAAATCTATCACACTGCGCTCCTTGCCATCCTTCATCTTTACAAGTGATACAAGCAAGCAATCGTATTCGTAGCCATCATCGGCTTTTGTACGTGCTTTGCCACGATAGATTAGATGCTGCGGCTCTATGCGCCTGCCTGTTGCAACAGGATATGTGAGACGGTCGCCTATTTTGAGCGACGAGAAATCCAATGTACGAGCATAGGCAAGAAGACTCATCATGTCGTAGACTCTATCATCGACAATATCCTCTTTGTAAACCGTCGGTTCTTTGTCGCGTTTGTAGCTCTCGAACACCTTTACCTTGCCACAATCGAGGTAGTCGTAACATACCTCGTTTAGATAGTAGCGTTTACCCTCGGCCGACGCCTTACGATAGTAGAGAGGACGGTTGTCGGCCGCAAAGACTGTTGTAAGAGTGTCGCGCATGCGAAAGAACTTATCGGCATATTTATTTGTAGAACTTAGCAATGTCATTCTCTGTGCTTTTTGTCCATTATAAATGGTATCGCGTATTACAAGAGAGGCCTCACCTGCTTTTACCCAAACAAATTTCCAATTGAAATAGAGGTTGCATTTGAGTGTTTCACCCGATTTATAGGCAGGAGTTCTCTTGAGCCCTATTGCCGAAGAAGGCAAGGCCAGAACAAGAAAGAGAAATATTATGTAGGTTCTAACAATTAGATGTTTCATTCTTATTGGAATTTACGTTCTGCATTACGGTTGCGCTTAACACGTTCTTTGTCGGGCTTTTGTTTGGTTATCTCCAATGGTTTCTGTTTCTCCAACGGCGCATTTATATCCCAATCGTCTTGCGAATACTCGAATAGCGCACGTAGTTCGAGCATATTGGGATAGTAATATACCCTTTCGGATTGCAGCCCTTTTGAGTAGTCGCCGGTGTCCCAAACAGCGTTGCCATTATCGTCCATGAGCAGACGCAAATAATATTTTCCGGGTTTTATAAAATAGAAAGAACAACGATTGTTTTCGGTGCGTTGCGATGCAACAGGGTTTCCTCCCGCAGCCAACAGTTCCACTACGGCATTGTTCCCCGTACCGGGAATGTTCAGATGAAGCACCGAGTAATCGTCGAGTGAACGGAATTTTACCTTTTCACTGAATGGGAATGATGTGCCACCATACAGCCCATGGAAAGTTGCGGAGTCTATCTTCACCTCGTATTGCTCCTCGGGACGCCACTCGGCATAAACCACATAGCGACGTATATTGTTCTCGTCTTGACGGAACACAAAAGGCATATCGACCTGTGTGCTGTCGTTTACGATTCTTGCGAGATGTATTGCCATGGTGTCGATAGAGAGCAAAGGCTCGGCAAACTCTATGACATAGTTGGCATTGACATCCATTGTAGATGAGTTAAGTGATTTAATCTTTAACTCCTTAGTTGGAGGAATATACACCGGAGGATTATCCTCGTCGTAATCCTTGCGTTTTCTTGCCTTCTTAAGAAACTCTTTCTCGGCTTTTTCAAATGCCTCTTTCTCGTCGGCCAACACTCTTGCACGCGACTTGCGCGGTGTTAAGAGAACAGTATCGCATCGTGGCACAAAAAGGCCAAGCGTATCGAGAACATCGTACGTTACCGAAACCGCAAGAGTATCCATGTGATATATTGCGCTATCCTTTATCCAATACTGCAATGTATCTTTACGACTGTTTGCAGCAAGAACAAACGCATCTGTTGCATCGAAGTTAAGCCCTTTTATTTGGGGTAGTTTCTCATTGGGTGCAGTGAAATAAAGAGTGAAATTGCTATGCTCCTTACGTGGATATTTCAGCAACGACTGCATATAGAAATCTTCGTTGAAGGCACGCAACACGATATCGTCGGGTTGCAGACGTGTGTATGGAACAAAGCGTATGCTGTCGATGGTCAAACTGTCGCGCCAAATTGTGTCGGCACGCTCGGCACGTGTGGCAAATGGCTCAATGACCTGCTCCGAAAAGGCTATCTTCTCACTTTTTTGGTCGAAAAGGAAGTTGTTGTTTGCATCGGAAAGAGCATATATTCTGTATTTTCCTGGAGCAATACCTTTTATATTGAAACGTCCGCGACTATCGGTGCGTGATACACGTTCAAAAGATTTCTTGTAGAAGGCCGAGTCGTCGCCTGCTGTATAAAGACCCACCAACATTCCTTTTATGGGCTCCAGATCTTGTGCATTGAGCACTGTACCCGAAACGCCCAAAGTATCTACGGTGTTACCTGTTGAAAAAACGTAGGAGAAGTTCTCTAACGGGTTGCCCTCGTTGTTATCGACTATGGCATCGTTAAAGTCGATAGAATAGGTTGTATTGGGTATTAAACTGTCGTTCAGTTGAATGGTTATGCGCTTACCCGACGATTTTATTTCGGGCATCTCTTTTTGAGGAGGCGATATTACCACCTTTTCGAAGGCATTCTGCAATTTTATATATTCATCGAAGTTCAACACGACTTTTTTGTCGGCAACATGCAGGGCATTGGGCGCAGGTGTTCCTTGAAGGAACACCGGTGGGTCCTCGTCGTAGGGGCCACCATCGGGAGTGCCGATGCTTGCACAGGCAACGAACAATGCGATGATTGATAATATATATATTATTGCAAGTTTCTTTGACATACTGTTATTTGTTCATTAAAATGAGTTCTTCAATGTATTGACGACTATTGCTCAAGCGAGGTACCTTATGCTGGCCACCCAATTTACCTTTGCTCTTTAGCCAATCGTTGAACAGCCCTGTTCGCGCCTCAATTATCTCAAGCGGTTGCAATGTGATATTCTTATAGCGTTTTGCTTCGTAGTCGGAATTTATTTGCTGTAGCGTTGTGTCGAGTATCTCGGCAAAGCGCTCCAAAGAATTTGGACGTTTGGAGAACTCTATGAGCCACTGATGACGGCAACGGGCATCGGCATCCATAAACACCGGAGCCGCTGTGTACTCATTTACCTGAGCACCGGTTTCGAGACAAGCTTTTTTCAAACCTTGTTCGGCATTATCCACCACCAACTCTTCTCCAAACGCATTTATAAAATGTTTTGTTCTGCCTGTGATGACAATTTTATATGGGTCTTTGCTTGTAAAACGCACTGTATCGCCTATCATGTATCGCCACAAGCCACAAGAGGTGCTGATGAGCATTGCGTAGTTCTTTCCAACCTCAACACCCCACAAAGGAACAACTGTTGGATTGGGAGAGCCTAACTCGTCGAACGGAATGAATTCGTAGAAGACATCGTAGTCTATCATGAGCAACATAGCAGGGTCGGCAGGGTCGTTCTGTATTCCAAAGAAACCCTCACTGGCATTGTATGTCTCCATATATTTCATATCGGGTTTACGTATCATTTGCAGATACTGTTCGCGATAGGGTGTGAATGCTACTCCACCATGGAAAAAGACTTCGAGATTAGGCCATAGTTCCTCGACACTGTTCTTGCCTGTTATATCGAGCATATGTTTCAACACTGCCATCATCCACGAAGGTACACCCGAAAGGTTTGTTACATTGACATTGGCTGTTGCACGTGCTATTTTATCCATTTTTTCCTCGAAATCGCTCAATAGTGCAATTGATTTATCGGGGACACGCACATAGTTCACAAATGGATTAACATTCTCTATCAGAATGGCGCTAAGGTCGCCAACAAGAGCATTCGGCAGATTGAAATTAGGAGCATGGCTTCCGCCTAGTATAAGACCTTTACCCGAGAACATACGGCTCTGTGGATTGTTCTGCAAATAGAGAGCAACAACATCGGCACCACCTTTGTAGTGAACCTGCTGGAGTCCCTGAGCTGTTACAGGAATAAACTTGCTCTTGTCGTTTGTTGTTCCTGAGGATTTTGCATACCAACGACAACCACCCTTCCACAGCACATCGGATTCTCCATGGCGCATTCTGTCGATGTAGCCTTTCAATGTCTCATAGTCTTGAACACCCACATGCGATGCAAAATCGTTGTAGTTACGAATATTTTTAAAATCGTGTTCTTTACCCCACTCGGTGTGTGAGGCAGTCTTTAACAATTTGGCAAGTACTCTGTTTTGAATAGCCTCTGTCTCTGTTGCATACTTTGCTATTGCTTTTGCTCTGTGGCAGAGAAAAGGCCTTACCAGCTTTGTTATATCCATAGTCTCTCGAAATAAATGAAACACCTCTTAGTTTCACAGGCAAATTTGTCTGTGTTAAACATTAACAATGGTTATTGTTAATTGGCAAAGTTAATATAAAAGAGCGGAATATTCGAAAAAAAAAATTAAATAATAACAGATATATACCAAAAGGAGTGCACTTTCGTGCACTCCTTTAATGTCTGGAACAATTATTGTGTTAAAAAACAGATAATTGGTTATTATTTATTGTTCTTGTAGTTTGAGATAGCCTTCTCTAGGAAATTGATGTAGGCATTGACATCCTTGTTATATGAGTATGAGCCATTCAACGGATTTGCATTCTCGTCAACAGGCACATAGAAAGGTTGTGCATTTGCTCCGAACTTATAGCGTTGCAAATAGCTCCACTTGTCGCCCACAGTGCGCAACTTGCGTACTGTACCCTGCTCCTCAACCTCTATTACTTCGTCGAGCGGTGTTCTATCATCGACATATAGCGATATTAGGATAAATTCATCGTTTAGGATAGAACGTACTTTGTCATCGGTCCAAACAGCAGCCTCCATTTCTCGACAGTTCACGCAACCATGTCCTGTGAAGTCGATAAGTGCCGGTTTACCTTTCTCTCTTGCAATTTTCATTCCCTCGTCGAAATCGTAACTTACCGGGTGAATTGTATTATCGATAAGTTGGAAATCTTGTGTCCACATTGGAGGCGCAAAAGCGCTGACTGCCTTACATGGTGCACCCCACAAGCCGGGAACCATATACACTGCAAACGACAATGAAATGAGTGCCAAGAAAAATTTTGTAACCGAGGTATTTTTTTCCTCCAAATCGTCGTGAGGGAAACGTATTACATTGAGCAAATAGAGTCCGAGGCAGGTGAAGAGCGCAATCCATATTGCAAGGAACACCTCGCGGTCTAGCAATCTCCAACCATAAGCCAAATCGGCTACAGAGAAGAATTTCAACGCGAATGCCAACTCCACAAAACCAAGCACAACCTTAACGGTATTCATCCAACCACCTGAACGGGGAACCTGTTTGAGCAAAGAGGGGAATATCGCAAAGAATGTAAATGGCAAAGCAAGAGCCAATGCAAAACCGAACATACCTACTGCAGGGCCAAATATTGAGCCTTCGGTAGCCATCTCAACAAGCAGGAATCCAATGATGGGACCTGTACATGAGAATGAAACAAGAGCAAGAGTAAATGCCATGAGGAAGATGCTGAGCATACCCGATGTGTTACTTGCTTTTTCGTCGACTTTGTTTGTCCAAGACGATGGCAATGTTATCTCGAAACCACCAAAGAATGAGGCTGCAAAAACAACCAAAAGCAGGCAGAAGAAGATATTAAACACTGCGTTGGTAGACAATGCGTTAAGAGCACTTGCTCCGAACAAGGATGTTACTACCAATCCGAGGGTAAGGTATATTACCACGATAGAAAGACCATACAAGATTGCCTCGCTAAGTGCTTTGCTACGACTCTTTGAACGTTTCAGGAAGAAGCTGACAGTCATGGGAATGATGGGCCACACACAAGGTGTTAGCAAGGCAAGCAAACCACCACCGAAACCAAGCACGAATGTTATCCACAAAGAACGGTTTGCAGTGTTCTCTTTAACATCCAATTTATCTATGACGGGAGTCCACAACTCCGAGATATACTGATTATCATTTTCAGCAGGCTCAACAACGGCAGGCTCAACAACGGCAGGCTCAACAACGGCAGATTCTGCGGGCTGTTCAACTACTGCGGGTTCTACGACAGCGGGCTCAACTGCGGGTGTGTTTTGCTTTGGAGCCACAGTTGGAGCTGGTTTTTCTTTAGCGAGAGTGGGCTTCTCTTTGGCAGGAGCCGGCATTTCTACATTGCCTGTTACATTAAAGTCGAATGCAGTGGGAGGTGTGCAATTCTCGTCATTGCAACAACCATATTCCAAATAACCTTCTATACGATATTCGGGAGCTGTTACCTTAAATTTTTGTGTAAAAGTTGCCTTGTCGGCAAAGAAACGGAGACGCATTTCGAAGATAGGGTCATCTACCTCAACCCAGCCTTCACCGGGAGTTAATTCACCTACTAGCTCGACTCCTTCGATTTTGTCTACATTGAATGTGGCTGCAGTGGGACCACCTTCGGGAATATTGGTTGAGTACATGTGCCAACCACTCTCAATGGAGGCTGTAAATGTAAGAACTCCATTGACGCCATCGATACTCTTATCGAGTTTCATTGAGACAGGATTCACAAACTGTGCATAGACCTGCACCGATAGTGTCAACAATAAAAATAATAATGTCTTTTTCATATATAATCTGTTATTTATAATTCCATTGGGTCTTTTCTTATTCTCCATTCTGCAGGATAGAGATTGTTGGCTCTATTGCCCACATTTTTGGCAAATCCTATGGGCGTTCCTTTGTATGTGAGCAATAGGATTCCCATTGGTGCATCGGGAAGAGCAAGTGCCTCACGATGCAAATACATAAGCGCCTTTTCGCGTTCCAATTCAACCTTTGTAAAGGCATTAGGGTTCAGTTGTGTACTCATGGCAAGTGCATGAGTTGGTAACAGTTTATTGTTTTTTACAGTAGCCAAAGGCAAAGCGACATGTAGCACATTCAACTTTGAGGATAACAGGCTCATTGCATCGGCATGTTCTTTGGGTTGCGCCACAATGGTATCGCCTTGCATAATATAGTTGAACTCTGCCGGGTTCTTTAGCCATGCAGAGACTTGTTCACGCAACTTTGCCGGTGCCACTTGCTGACGTATCGCACGAGATGCTTGTGGCTTATCGTTGCCACTCTTTCGCATTACCGACAAGAAGAAGCCCTCGCCACGAGTGTATCCCGGTATAAAACGATAGACCGGGCTGTTACTACCTGTGAGATTTGGCGTTATACCCCACTCGTCGGAAATATCCAAAGGCAACACTTCGGCACCAAGTTCCTGCGAAACCCATGCAACACAATCTTCGTCCTCTTCGCGATTGAAGGTGCATGTGCTATACACTAGCAAGCCTCCGGGGCGCAGTGCCGGCCACACATCGGCAAGTATCTCGCGCTGGCGTCGTGCACAAAGTTCCACATTCGAGACAGACCACTGCTCTACTGCAAATGAGTCCTTGCGAAACATTCCCTCGCCCGAACAGGGTGCATCTACAACTATCACATCAAATAGGTTTTTGAAACAAGCAAAGTCTTTTGGCTCGTTCTTCACAACCATAGCCGAGACCCTGCCCCACTTAATCACGTTCTCGGCAAGCACTTTGGCACGAAGTGGCATTGGCTCATTCGCAACAAGCATGCTACCTTTGGGAAGCAACGACAACAGATGTGTCGATTTTCCACCCGGAGCAGCACATAAGTCGAGTACGCGAGCAGGAGTAGATATATACTGTTTTACAACTTGTTCAAGGAACATCGAAGAGGCCTCTTGCACATAGTAACACCCTGCATGAAAAAGCGGGTCGGCAGTGAACATAGGACGTTGCTCAAGATAGCAAGCATCGGAAGCCCATAGCACTTTGTCTTCACAAAGTTCAGCCGACGATTTAGAGCGATTATATCGAATACTTACTAACGGCTCACTATTTAGTGCCGATTCAAAACACAAATATCTGTCAGTTCCAAACAGTTGCTTTGTGCGTTCAATAAATTCTGTATTCAATTCCATGCAAAATATTTCACAAAGGAAGAGTGCATCCCCACTATGTAAATAATGCAAAGATTACACCACCGTAGCAAACCAACATACCGAGCTTTTACTACGAAAATAGTTAACCTTTGCAACTACTGGTGCAAAGATAAAAAAATATTACTAAAACAAACGTTTTTCGGCAACAATATAACATATATACACACAAATTTGCATATACATTCAAAAGCCAATCATTTAACAAACTCAAAATATTTATAAACTAATTGCTTTTTATTTTAAATTACCGGACGAAGCATCGACATGCAATTTGTATAATATATGCAATATATAAACTATTTAAATTTATGCTTACCCCTTTGCGAATATCACTAACAATTGTTACATTTGTAGCAGAAGCAATGAATACAGACATTTGAATAAGTTGAGATTATGAAACAATATTTAGACCTGCTAGATAGAATTTTAAAAGAGGGCAGTAAAAAAGAGGACAGAACAGGTACGGGCACTATAAGTGTATTCGGACATCAGATGCGCTTTAATTTGGAAGAAGGTTTTCCCTGCCTTACAACAAAGAAACTGCACCTGAAATCTATTATTCATGAACTGTTATGGTTTTTGAATGGAGATACAAATGTTAAATACCTACAAGAGAATGGTGTAAGAATATGGAATGAGTGGGCAGACGAGAATGGCGACCTTGGGCACATTTACGGGTATCAATGGCGCTCATGGCCCGATTACGAGGGAGGACATATAGACCAGATAAAGGAAGTTATTGAAACATTGAAGAATAACCCCGATTCGCGTCGAATTATCGTCAATGCATGGAATGTTGCAGATATAAAGAATATGAACCTGCCACCCTGCCACGCCATGTTCCAATTTTATGTTGCCGACGGTCGTTTAAGCCTACAATTGTACCAGCGTAGTGCCGATTGCTTCCTTGGTGTACCATTTAACATTGCATCGTATGCTCTATTATTGATGATGGTAGCACAGGTTACAGGACTGAAAGCCGGAGATTTTGTACACACATTGGGCGATGCTCACATATATTCGAACCATATCGAGCAGGTTAAATTACAATTGACAAGAGAGCCCTATGCGCTTCCACAAATGAGAATAAACCCCGATGTGAAAGATATCTTCGGTTTTAAATACGAAGATTTCTCATTGGAGAACTACGAAGCACACCCACACATTAAAGGAGTTGTTGCCGTATAAAAGGAGTGTTGGAACCTAACAGATTCAAAAGATGTACAAACTTGCATTGATAGCCGCAATTGCGAACAACAACGCTATTGGCAACAAGAACAAACTGATATATTGGTTACCCAATGATTTAAGACGTTTTAAGGCATTGACCACAGGGCACACCATAATTATGGGTAGCAACACATTTCGTTCACTGCCAAAAGGGGCACTTCCCAACAGACGCAACATTGTGCTTTCGAGGAAGGGAAACGACTTTCTTGGAGCCGAGCACTATGCATCTCTGGAAGAGGCTTTAGAGAGTTGCAAGAACGAAGAGATAGTTTATGTAATTGGTGGCGAGATGCTGTACAGAGCCTCAATGCCACATGCCGACATGCTTTGCCTGACAGAGGTTGCAGACACACCTGCCGAAGCCGATGCATTCTTCCCCGACATTGACAAAAATGTTTGGAAAGAGACCGAACGAGAAAATCATAAAAAGGACGAAAAACACGAGTACGATTACTCATTTGTTACATATTCAAAAGCATAAAATTTAAATAGTACCATAAAAAATCAGAGAGCGATATTTGAGTATCGCTCTCTGATTTTTTATATCTTTTGTATAATTAACGTTGTGCCGCTGAATATACAACTGACAAGGCCCATGCTTTACGAAGTTCCATCTTTACATCGGTGATGATACCCATTGCAGTATCCTTATCACCCTTAATAGAAATCTTCATCAAAGGCTTATCACGCTCTGCCAAACTTTCGCGTTCGTCCTGAACATATTCGCGTATGTTAGCAACCTCAGCAAATTTATCGTTCAACTGAATACGGCTCTGAGAACCCAATTTTGCACGATATTCGCGAGTAGGTCTTCCAATGTAGATATTTGAAACCAACGATTTACGCTCAAGTTTTTCCAACTCGGTTCCCGAAGGAGTCTTGAACTCAACCTTAAGCTCAACCTCACGCATTGATGTTACAATCATGAAGAAGAAGAGGATTGAGAATATCAAGTCGGGCAATGACGAGGTATTCAATTCGGGCATTTCTGCCTTTCCTTTTTTCTGAAACTTACTCATAATTAATGTTGATTATATGTACGCGGCTCTGCCTCGGAAATCATACACTTATAGTACAAACGACAAGCTAACTGTTGGTCTTCGTTACACTCAGCAAAGGGGTGTCCGAAAGTTTTACGAGCCAACTCATCACGCAATTCATTATATGCGCCATACAACTCATTCTCCACCTGGAAATATGTGTCGTAGTTAGTAGCACGGTCGGTTTGCAAAGAGATTACGTGTTTGTCGGTAATCATTTGCACACCAAAAGGTGCCGGCAACTCCACTGCATGTTTCTCGGGATAATCGACACGGTCTTCGGGGTTTGCAATAAACTCCTTAGCTATTGCACGTAACTCCGAGAGAACTACTTCTACAGGCTCTTTATCACCCTGAGTAACCAAAATTTGGTTATTCATGTTCACATTCACGATAAGACTGTTACGTTTACGAATCTTTGGAGGATCCTGTTGAGTCTCATCGGGAGGGTTCGGAAGACGTACATGCAGACCACGGTCTGTATCCATTGAGGTGGTTACAAGGAAGAAGATGAGCAAGATAAACGAGATATCGGCCGTTGAACTGGCATTGATTCCCGGTACTTTTCTATTTCCTTTAGCCATTTTACCTATTATTCTTTAATTTTGTTAGCAAACTTAAAAAGACCTGTCAAACTTACTACAGTACATATAGTAGCAACAGCAAGAAGAACATACTGTACATATATACATACATCGGTAAGTATCAAAGTTCCTGTTTCGTCAAATGCTTTACCGTTAATGGTGATAGAGCTATCATCAGCCAATGCGTATGCACCACCGAAAAGCACTACAAACAACACGAGAGAAACAATGCCCTTAATCGCCGATTTGGGGTTTGTTTTGAGCGACGAGAAGAATTGTGCTACAGAGAAGCACAAAACTGCTACTACACTAATTGCAAGCAGGGCGTACAACCAGTACATCAACAGATCGAGGTTGGCAGGATCTGTTACCATGCCGGCAGCAACCTGAGACATGTTATCGTAGCCAACGAGGTAGAACAACAGCAAAACCACTGCCGATACCGCCATTAGCACGTAGAACAAGTAGGTTGAAAGTTTATTTATAACAGCTGCTTTCATATCTTATATTATTTAAAGGCTGTTTAAATTACTTTTTAAGGTTATATTTTGTAAGAAGGTCGAGAAGAACAATAGAAGAGTCTTCCATGTCTGCTGTAAGAGCCTCGATTTTACCAAGAATGTAGTTGTAGAAAACCTGAAGTACAAGAGCAGCGATAATACCATAGATAGTTGTGATAAGGGCCACTTTCATACCACCGGCAACGACAGTCGGAGAGATATCACCTGCACGCTGGATTTCGTCGAACGCCATAACCATACCAATCACAGTACCCAAGAATCCGAGTGAAGGAGACATGGCGATGAAAAGTGTAATCCATGAACAACCTTTCTCGAGGTTACCTGCCTGTACGCTACCGTAAGAAACAACAGAACGCTCAACTACATCGAGACCATCATCAACGCGGAGAAGACCCTGATAGCAGATAGATGCAACGGGACCGGGAGTCTCACGGCAGATTGTTTTAGCTTTCTCAATGTCTTTTGCCTCGAGAGCAGCAGCAATAGCTGACATAAGTTTCTTTGTATTTACCTGTGCAAGGCTAAGGTAAACAATACGCTCAATACAGAATGCCAAACCGATTACCATTGCAATAGCAACCAATGACATAAAACCTGCATCACCCTCGATGAACTTAGTCTTTAAAGTTTTGTGAAAACCTTGAGCCTCAGCCTCCTCAACAACGGGAGCAACCTCTTCGGCGGGTTCAGCAACCTCCTCAGCAGCAACTGAGTCGCCAGCAAGTGAATCAACTACCTGCTCTGTCTGCACATCGGCAGGAGCAGCATCCTGAGCAACAACTGTCTGGGTAAATACGAACATACCCAACATTGCAACAATAGCAAAAAGCTTTTTCATGTTTGTAATTTTTAGAAATTGTTATTTTAAAGTTAATATATCTTTTTTCTCTCTTTCATTTCAATTCACTGCGGAAAGAGGGGGATTCGAACCCCCGATACGCTTTTGACGTATACACGCTTTCCAGGCGTGCCTCTTCAACCACTCGAGCATCTTTCCAAGAAGCATCTAACCATTAAACGGGTGCAAGTTACAAAAATTTTATAATTCACACGCCAATTTCGGGCAAAAGTAACTTTTTTTTTTTAAACTCGTAAACATTTACAGAAAAACATGCACATAAAATGTTAAAAACATGCAGATTTGGGTAGCATTTTCATTTATCTTGTTTCCATGAGTGCTATCATCGATTTTAGCATTTTAAACTACAGTTTATATTACACCGCTTATTATTACATCGGCAGACTATTAAATAAAAATTAAAATTGGGGGAAATGTAATGATTTGTTTGGAAGTTTTGGTTACATTTGCAATAAATTGCAAGTATAGGTATTTTTTACACGTATTACAGATATTATGTCCAACAAAACTAATAAAACGATATTGCATATTCTTAATGCCATAAACCCTTTTTATTGGATTACACGCATTAGAAACCATGCGTTTGACAAAGGGCATATTAAAGAGACGAATTTTGACCTGCCTGTAATTTGCATTGGCAACATTACTGTAGGTGGCACAGGAAAAACTCCACATACAGAATATCTTATACGTTTACTGAAAGAGAAAGAAAATGTAGCCGTATTAAGCAGAGGTTATGGACGTAAAACCAAAGGCTTCATTAAGGCGAGCAATAGCAGCAACATGCAGGAGATTGGGGACGAGCCATTCCAAATTAAAAGCAAATTCTCCGAAATAACCGTTGCAGTGGATGAAAAGCGTGTTGAAGGCATTGAAATATTGCTCAAAGAGTGCCAACCCAGTGTCATACTGCTTGACGATGCCTACCAACACAGGCATGTAAAGGCAGGGATGAATATTCTTCTGATAGACTGTAACCGTCCTATTTGGAACGATTGTCAATTGCCATTCGGCCGATTGAGAGAAGATGCAAACGGCTCTTTACGCGCCGATATTATTATTATTACTAAGTGTCCGCTACAGATGAGCCGAGAGCAACAAGATGATTGCAAAAACGCACTTAAGACAAAAAAAGGAGTGCCCATATTTTTTTCCACTATGAGATATGGAAAGATATATCCCCTGTTTCCCAACTATTGTAAAAAAACCAGCAATACAATAAAAGAGAAGAATGTTCTATTGCTTACCGGCATTGCAAAACCCGCACCACTCAAGGCAGAACTTATGAGTAACGGGGCAGAGGTAACTTTAAAGCAGTATGCCGACCACCATAATTTTAGTAAAAAGGAGTTGGAAGAGGTCTCTTCGACATTCGACGCATTAAAAGGCGAGAAGATTATTGTTACCACCGAGAAAGATGCGTCGCGCCTCACCGGACGTAACGACATTCCACAAAACATTTTAGAAAATATTTATGCATTACCCATAGAGGTAGTTTTCCTTAACGATGAACAAAAAATGTTTAACCAAATAATTTTAGATTATGTTACAAAAAATTCAGGAGACAGCCGAGTTCTTAAAAGCTAAAATGACCACACATCCCGAAACAGCGATTATCCTTGGTACAGGATTAGGCAGTTTGGTAAATGAGATTACTGACAAATACGAAATAGAGTATAAAGACATACCAAACTTTCCATTATCTACAGTAGAGGGACATTCCGGAAAACTTATTTTCGGCAAATTGGGCAACAAAGAGATTATGGCAATGCAAGGCCGTTTCCACTACTACGAAGGTTATTCTATGAAGGAAGTTACGTTCCCCGTACGTGTAATGCGCGAATTAGGCATTAAGACTCTTTTTGTATCTAATGCAGCAGGTGGCATGAACCCTAACTTTTTGATTGGCGACCTTATGATTATCAACGACCACATAAACATGTTCCCCGAGCATCCTTTGCGTGGCAAGAACATCCCTTACGGCGACCGTTTCCCCGACATGAGCAAAACATACAGTCCCGAACTTATAGCCATGGCAAAAGAGATTGCAGCCGAGAAGGGTATTCGTGTAGTGGAAGGAGTGTACCTTGGGACACAAGGCCCCACTTTTGAAACTCCGGCTGAATATGTAATGTTCCACCGCATGGGTGGAGATGCAGTGGGAATGTCTACTGTGCCCGAGGTAATAGTTGCACGTCATTGCGGTATTCGCGTGTTCGGTATATCGGTTATAACAGACCTTGGTATTGAAGGAGTTGTTGTTGAGGTGAGCCACGAAGAGGTACAAAAAGCCGCCGACGAAGCACAACCACGCATGACCACCATATTCCGCGAAATTGTAAACAGAGCATAAAAAAGCAGAATGAATACACAGAACAGAACAGATATTGCCAAACTTGGTGAGTTCGGTTTGATAGAGCATCTTACAGCAGACATAACACCTATGAACAAAGAGACAACAACCGGAATTGGCGATGATGCCGCAATTTTGAATTTCGGCAACGACGAAGAGGTGCTTGTTTCAACCGACATGCTGATGGAAGGTGTTCATTTCGACCTGACATATGTTCCATTAAAGCATCTTGGTTATAAAGCTACAATTGTGAACCTTTCGGATATTTATGCCATGAACGGCACACCGAAACAGATTACTGTTTCGGTAGCTTTAAGCCAAAAATTCTGTGTCGAGGACATGGAGGATTTGTATGCTGGAATCAAATTGGCATGCCAAGAGTACAATGTGGATATTGTTGGTGGCGACACCACGTCATCATTGACCGGACTTGCTATTAGCATAACAGCCATTGGTACTGCAAGAAAAGGTTCGGCTGTAAAACGCAACACAGCAAAAGAGACCGACCTGATTTGCGTTTCGGGTAATTTGGGAGCCGCTTATATGGGATTACAGCTGTTGGAACGTGAAAAAATTGCAACAGCAGGAAAAGATATTCAACCCGACTTTGCAGGAAAGGAGTACATCATTGAACGCCAGCTGAAGCCCGAAGCACGTAAAGATATCATAGAGATGTTACGTAAAGAGAATGTAGTTCCTACATCAATGATTGATATCTCGGACGGTTTATCATCGGAGCTAATGCACATTTGCAAACAGAGCAATGTTGGATGCAGAATCTACGAAGAGCACATTCCTATAGATTATCAAACAGCAATAATGGCCGAAGAGTTGAACATGAACGTCATGACATGCGCACTCAATGGTGGCGAAGACTACGAGTTGCTATTTACTGTGCCCATTGCCGACTATGAAAAAGTTGCATCGATGAAAGACGTTCGTTTAATTGGACACATTGTAGGAGAAAACCTTGGCACAGCCATGATTACACGCGACGGCGTTGAAATGGAGTTGAAAGCACAAGGTTGGAACCTTAATAGCAACAACTAGAATTTATGGTTCTGCACCATATTATACAGACTTTGTTTCTAATCTCGGGGGTTGTTACACTAATAGCGGCCATAAGAGATTGGGATTGGTTCTTTACATCAAAGAATGCAGAACCTGTTGTAAGTTATTTTGGACGCAAAAAGAGCCGATGGGTATATGGAGTATTAGGTTTAATCTTAATTTCCATAGCCATCGGCTTTTATTTTCATGTAACCTGAAAAGATTTTTGTTTCATACACATGACAATAAAGGACAGCAACCACTGTCCTTTATTGTTATAAATGGAGACAAATATTAATTGTCTATTTTGTTGCAACAATTTTTGTAGGAGGTTGCTGCTCGTTACGCTGTTTAACCTGTTCTACCAACGAAGCTGCCAATGCAAGGAATGCTTGTCCATCGGGAGTCTCGGGTTTCATAGCAATTGGCAAGCCCTCATCGCCACTCTCACAAATGCTTTGCACAAGAGGAATTTGCCCAATCAAAGGAATGTTAAAGGCCTCTGCCATTTGTTTGCCACCCTCTTTCCCAAAAATATAATATCTGTTTTGTGGCAATTCTGCAGGAGTGAACCATGCCATATTCTCTACAACGCCCAATATAGGCACTGCAACCTTCTCATTGATAAACATATTCACTCCCTTTATAGCCGCGGCAAGCGCAACTTGCTGAGGAGTTGTAACAACAACTGCACCGGTGAGAGCCAGACTCTGAACAATAGTTAGATGAATATCACTTGTACCCGGAGGCAGGTCGATGAGGAAATAGTCCAATTCACCCCAATTGGCATCGGCTATCAACTGTTTGAGTGCATTGCTCGCCATGCTTCCACGCCAAAGAATAGCCTGTTCCGGGTCGACAAAGAAGCCAATAGACAAAATTTTCACTCCGAATTTTTCGATGGGGATTATAAGGTCGCGACCATTGATATGTTCACTGTAAGGGCGTTCGTCTTCGACACTGAACATTTTGGGTATTGACGGACCAAAAATATCGGCATCGAGCAAGCCCACTTTATAGCCTAAACGTGCAAGAGCAATAGCGAGATTGGCAGATACTGTTGATTTACCGACACCACCCTTTCCCGATGATATGGCTATTACATTCTTTACCTGAGGAAGGAACTTACCAACTTCGGGACGTGCCTGCTGACGGCTTACGACACTGATATTGCCAACAATTTCAACCTCTTTACCCACGTAGGTGAGTATTGCCGTTTCGGCCGATTTAACTACAGAACGTATGAATGGGTCGGTAGGTTTTTCAAATATAAGAGAGAAACTTACTTTGTTTCCATCGATACGTATATTATCATCGACCATTTCGGCCTCAACAAGATTTTTACCGTTTCCGGGATATCGCACTTTGGTAAGTGCATCGAGTATCAATTTGGGATATATTGCCATATTTTTTACTTACTTGTTTGTAACGAACTACGTTTGCTACGGTTATAACTGCGATATTCATCGAGTTCAATTTCTACATTCGGCTCGTCAAAAGACTCTTTTTGTGATAAACCGAAAGAGATATATTTGATTGTCAAGCCACGTTCAAGCCACTGCGATTCATAATAGGTGCGTATGGATAGAATATCGCTAACATTTTCTTGCGCATACACGTCGTCTATGCACTCCACCACCGGTAAATTATTTACCTCGGTTACATATTTTGTATATGTAAACATGAAGTTGCTATCGGTCTTAAGATGCACAAGGGCATTGTATGACAATATTTTGGCGTAACGTTGCAAAAACAGCGACGAAGTGAGGCGCTTGGTAAACTTTTTCATTTGCGGATCGGGGAACGTAATCCAAATTTCGGAGACCTCGCCTTTCGCGAACAAACGGTCTATTATTTCTATATTGGTACGTAAAAAGCCGACATTCGACAAACCGTCGCGCAATGCCTCAGTTGCACCACTCCACATTCTGGCACCTTTTATATCAACTCCAATAAAATTCTTTTGCGGATATTTACGAGCCAGCTGCACTGTATACTCTCCACGTCCACAACCCAGTTCAAGAACAATTTGGTTGTTGTTATGAAAAAAGTCTTTGTGCCAAGAGCCACATAGAGGAAACTCCACGTTATCGGCTATTGAGAATGGGTGTTCTACCACATTGTGGTACTCACGCATGTCAGCAAATTTCTGTAATTTCCCTTTTGCCATAAAATTATGCCTCTATTCGCTTATTGTAATCCTCTTTCACGTACTCATAGTAATTGGCTGCCGTAGCACAGAAATATGGTGTATAGAAGAGGGCTGCTATTCCAAATGTCAATATTACTAATAACACCCAACCAATAAACGATAGAACAAGCTTGAAATATTGCCATTTATGTCCATACATCATTGCAATACTTCTTTCTATCGCCGCATCGGGGCCTAGCTGTGGATTATCCTTAAGGATATATACAACTTGTGAATATTCTATACACTTTATTATTCCGGGAACAATGAGCAACAATGTCCAGAGAAATATAAATATATTTGATAACAACATTGCTGAGACTATACGCCCCCAATCTTTGTAACCGGCAAACAGATTATTTACTTCTATCTCTTTTCCACTACGAAGATTGTCTAAAAATGCCACTTTATATGCATAGTCCATTGGGAACAATGCAATAGTAACAATCCATGTCAATAAAGAGCCTATCTTTGGAACCTCTCCTATTGCTGTTGATACCACGATAGCTATCAACAAATAGACAAATGTGATGAGAACTGCCGGAGCCCATTTTCCACTAAGTTGAGCCCAGCCGAGATTTCTGAAATATGCACAATTTACGTTCATCATGTCAAATTTAAATGTCCAACACTGTTACCCAGCCATAAGTATCGGGCTCATCGCCATACTGTATTGCGCGTAGTTTATTATACAATTTTGTACAAACAGGACCGGGTTTTCCATCTTTTGAGAATACATAGGAGGTTCCACGTTCCAAATCATCGATACGCTCGATAGGAGATATAACCGCAGCCGTTCCACATGCACCGGCCTCTTCGAATGTAGAGAGTTCCTCTTCGGGAATTGCACGTTGCTCAACTGTCAGTCCCATATCTTTCGCCAACTGTTGCAAACTACGATTTGTGATAGAGGGCAAAATTGAGGTAGATTTCGGAGTTACATATGTATTGTTTTTTATACCGATAAAATTGGCAGCGCCACACTCATCGATATATTTTTTCTCTTTTGCATCGAGATAGAACTCGCATGAATAACCTTTTTCGTGCGCCAACTGATTGGCTTTGAGGCTTGCCGCGTAGTTTCCACCCACCTTATAACGTCCTGTACCAAGGGGTGCAGAACGGTCGTACTCACGTATTATCACATAGGGATTTGTAGAAAAACCTCCTTTGAAGTAGGGACCGACGGGAGTTACAAATATTATGAACATGTATTCCGATGCGGGATGCACACCCACCTGCGCACTTGTTCCGATGAGCAAGGGACGAATATAAAGAGATGCACCACTCTCATAAGGAGGAATAAAATGTTTGTTAAGTGTTACCACTTTTGTTACCATATCGCGGAACAGTTCAACACTGACCTGTGGCATAAGTATTCCATCACATGTATTTTGCAAACGTTCTGCATTTGCCTCGAGACGGAAGATGCGCACCTTGCCATCTTTTCCTCGGAAGGCCTTCAGACCTTCAAAAGCCTCTTGTCCATAGTGCAAGCATGTTGCCGCCATATGTATATTGAGCGTTTCATCGCTGGAAACTTCTATTTCGCCCCACTTGCCGTTGCGATAGCAACAGCGAACATTATAATCGGTTTTCATGTAACCGAAACCTAAATTAGACCAATCGATAGATTTCATTATATTATTGTTTTATTATATTTCTGCTTTGTTTATTGAAATTCAAGCGCGAAGATAACTATAAATTACGCAAAAAGGGGGTATTTAGAAGATTTTTTTATTCGGCTGTTTCATCGGCTATGCTCGACAACAGTGCTTTAACCTCTTCGTCGACCTTGTAGAGTTTGTTACGACAAAAATTTATAAGTTCCTGTGCCTCACGCAAATTGGCTGTAAGCATATCGATATCTACGGCCCCTGCATTTACCTGCGCTATTATCTCTTCGAGACGCTTAATGGCATCGTTATATGTTTCAATTTTATTCATTATCATTTTTTTTATCTGTTACTATACTTGTAAAATTACCTTTAGCTGTATGAGTTACAACAACATCTCCCGATGCTATGTTAGCAGAAGAGCGCACCACCTTGCCATTACATGTTGTTAGCGTATATCCCAGCTCAAGAATTCTACGTGGCGACGCAGAATTTACAGTGTTTTCCCAAAGAGCAAGTTTATGCTGTTGCTGTTGCAGGTATAGCGCAACAGACATTGGAAGATTGTGTAATATTGTCTGAATGTTACGACGCATATTATCTACTGAACCACTTACAGCAAGAGCTATATCATTTTTCAAACTATCGACATATTGAGCCTGAGCGCTCATTGCATGTATCAGAAGTTCTGCGGCTGCCGTAGGAGTTTTTGCTCTTGTATGAGCCACCATATCTACAACAGTGTCGTCGCGTTGATGACCAATTCCTGTTATTATTGGTAGCGGAAATTGCGCACAATTATTTGCTAAATCGTATGTATCAAAACAAGATAGTTCGCTGGTAGCACCACCCCCACGTATTATTACTACAACATCCCACTGTTCCAGATGTTCTGCTATTCTGTTAAGAGCCTCAATTATCCCCTGTTCCACTTTTGCGCCCTGCATGGGAGATGCAAAGAGCGAAGGATAAAACACGAAACCATAGGGATTATTTTTTAGTTGATGACAAAAATCGCCATATCCTGCAGCCGTTGAAGAGGAGATAACCGCTATGCGCTGTGGCAATTCCGGGAATGGCAGTTCTTTGTTTAAATCTATGACACCTTCATTTGTCAATCGTTTAATTATCTGTTGCTTTTGACGTGCCATATCGCCTATGGTATAGGCAGGTTCAATATCACACACATCAAGAGCAAACCCATACAGTTCATGGAAATCTACAGTAACCTGCAAAAGCACTTTTAGACCGACAGAGAAGCGTTCCCCTGTTTGTTCTAGAAAATATGGTCGCAACAGCGAATATGTACGCGCCCAAATTGTTCCACGCGCCTTTGCAACTAGCTCTCGTGTAGCCTCATCACGTTGCACCAATTCTATGTAGCAATGACCGGAAGCCGTTTCTCGCACCTCACTCAACTCCCCTGTTACCCAATATCGCGACGGCATATCACGATTTATCGTGGCACGCACAATATTGTTAAGCGAATATAACGTAAGAGGTTCCAATTCGTTCATTTCAGCCATTGATTAATTCCACGTTGCGATGCGATGAAAGCACCACCAACAACACGATTATTAACATAGAAAACCGCTGATTGCCCCGGAGTTATTGCCATAGCTGTCTGTTTGAGATGCACCAAGAAACGCCCATCGGGCAAAGATACCGGCTTTTCGCAAGGTATTGGACGACTATGATAGCGTATACGTACTGTCAATTCATCGTTTGGCACACCTGCCACCCATGCGGGAGCCTCAATGAGCATATCATCGGCTTTCAACTGCTCCTCACTACCAAGCATTACGGTATTTTTTTCGGCATTTATTTTTATTACGTATGCAGGGTATCCCAACGCTATTCCAAGCCCCTTGCGCTGACCAATCGTGTAGTAGGGAAAGCCTTGATGTTGCCCCAATACACGACCCTCGCTATCGACAAATGAGCCTTGTTTTATTCTATCGTTTATATTTGGAATATTGGATTTCAGAAAATCGCGGTAATCTCCGGGAATGAAGCAAACCTCCATACTTTCGCCACCACTCGACACCTGTTCAAAACCTGCATCGTTTAGATATTTACGCACATTGCTCTTTTCCCACTCGCCAAGAGGGAATATAACTCGGGACAGTTGCTCCTGCGTAAGACGCCAAAGGAAGTAACTTTGATCTTTAAAGTCATCATCACCTGTAACAAGAAAATATTTCCCGTTTACAACTTTCACCTTTACATAATGCCCCGTTGCTATTTTTTCACACCCCAATTTGTCGGCCCACTCGGTTAGGATACGAAACTTCATGTGTAAATTGCAATTTACGCATGGGTTGGGAGTTATTCCCGACAAATAGGATTCGATAAAGGAGTGTACAACAGTTGCGCGGAACTCTTCACGTACATCGGCTACATGATGTTCGATACCCAAACGCTTAGCAAGCGATGCGGCTGCTTCGGCCGATGCAATAGAGGAATCACATGTAATGAATGTAAGACCTATTACCTTGTAGCCCTGCTTTTGTAACAGATGACAAACAGCAGTGCTATCTATGCCCCCACTCATTCCAACCAATACACTCTTCTCTATAACTGACATTTTAGTACAAACTCCTATATTTTAAACAAAATAAAAACGTTTCTTTTTCAAATAAAGATATATTTTTATATAAACATTTTGTAAATTCGCAACCGTATTGCTACTTGCAAAGTTATATAATTTTTAAGAGACTGGATGAATTTATCTCCTTGAAATTATTACAACAAAACATTTATAAGCAATTTTTCGAAAAAAGCATTTTAGTCTTTATATGAGTAACACCAACAAAAAAAGAGTTCCCACTGAATTGGGAACAGAGGAGATAGGCAAACTGCTGATGCAATATGCAATACCGGCTATTATTGCACAAACAGCGGCATCGCTTTATCACACAATAGACAGCATATTCATTGGCCAAGGAGTAGGAGCGCTTGCCATTTCGGGTTTGGCAACAACGTTCCCGTTCATGAATTTATCGGCGGCATTTGGTGCTATGGTAGGAGTGGGCGGAGCCACACTATTGTCGGTGCGTTTAGGGCAACGCGACTACGAATCGGCAAAAAACATATTGGGTAACATTGTTACACTAAACATTATTATTGGAATTGTATTTGGAAGCATTTCGTTACTGTTTCTCGATAATATACTCTATTTCTTTGGAGCAAGTGAAGCTACCCTGCCCTATGCCCGCGAATTCATGCAGGTTCTGTTGTACGGAAATGCCATAACACACCTATATTTGGGTATAAATGCAGCCCTGAGAGCTGCCGGGCACCCTAAGGAGTCTATGTATGCCACAATATTGACCGTTGTAATGAATGTAATATTGGCACCTATCTTCATTTATATATTTAAGTGGGGAATACGTGGTGCGGCTCTTGCAACCATCATTTCTCAAAGTATAACTCTTATGTGGCAGATTAGACTGCTGAGTAACCCGCAAGAGTTATTACACTTGCAACGTGGTATATATAAATTACGTTCTGCGCTTGTAAAAGGCATTTTAAACATTGGAATGTCGCCATTTTTTATAAATACGGCAGCATGTCTTGTTGTTATAATTATTAACAAAGGACTGCGCTACTACGGAGAAAATGGAGATATATCTATTGGTGCATACGGCATTGCCAATAGAATACAGTTTATTTTTGTAATGATTGTCCTTGGACTTACACAAGGTATGCAACCCATAGTTGGATATAATTACGGAGCTAAAAAAATTGAGCGTGTCAGAAAAACATTGATACTAACAATTGTATGGGCAACAATTGTAACAACTATCGGTACAATTATAAGCGAGGGTATTCCCGAAATTGTTGCAAGAGCATTTACAACAGATGAGGCGCTCATTGCAAGTTCTGCACGCACCATGCGCATAATGTCGCTGGTGATGCCTACAATTGGATTCCAATTAGTAACCACCAACTTTTTCCAAAGTATTGGCAAGGTTAAAGAATCGATATTTCTATCTCTTACACGACAGATGCTTATATTGGTGCCACTGCTATTGATTCTTCCTCTTTTCTTTGGAGAAGATGGAGTATGGTACAGCATGCCAATATCGGACCTCATTGCAGCAATACTCACTGTAATATTGCTTACCAAACAGTTCATGGAGTGGAAAAAAGAGGGAATAGGTAATTAAAAAATTATGACAGAAAAATGAAAAAGTTTGTAATTTCCATAGGTCGCCAATTAGGAAGTGGCGGAAAAGATATAGCAGAAGAGATAGGACGACGACTCAACATATCGGTGTACGACAAAAGACTATTGGAAGAGGCTGCAAAAGAGAGTGGCCTAGATGCTACCGTATTTGAAACAGCCGACGAAAAAGAGTCAAACACTCTGCTTGGAAATATTCTTGCACTACGCGACAGTGTTGCCGACTATTTTGGCGGACACGACAACTGCATGAGTAGCGACCGTCTATTTTTTATACAGAGCGAGGTGATGCGTAACATCGCTGCAAGAGAATCGTGTATAATGGTTGGTCGTTGTTCGGAGTATGTATTACGCGAGCACCCATCCCTTATTAGCATATTCATTACTGCCGACATGCAAGACCGCATATCGCGTACTATGAGAAAAGACAATCTCAGCGAAGAGAAAGCCAAAGCATATATAGAAAGAGGAGACAAAAGGCGCAAATCGTATCACGATTACTACTCAACAACAGAATGGGGAAATGCAAAGAGCTACGATTTGTGTATTAACTCTTCACGTTTGGGCATTGACGGTACTGTCGATTTCATTTGCGAATATGTTAAAAGACATATTAAATGAAGCGCATAGGCATATTATCGGACACACATGGTTATTGGGACGATAAATATCTGTTTCATTTTGCCGACTGCGACGAGATATGGCATGTCGGAGATATTGGTAGCGAAATTATAACAGAGAAACTTGCCGAATACAAACCTTTGAGGGCCGTTTACGGGAACATCGATGGAGGCAAGTTGCGTAAGAAGTTTCAGGAAATTGCACGTTTCAAAATAGAGGATTGCAATGTAATGATGAAACATATTGGTGGTTATCCGGGACGATACGATGTTTCTATACGCAATGATATTTACGCAGAGAGGCCCAATCTGTTCATATCGGGACATTCACATATATTGAAAGTTCTTTTCGATGACAAAATAGGTTGTTTGCACATTAATCCGGGAGCTGCCGGCAAACAAGGGTGGCAACAGGTGCGTACTTTGGTAAAAGTAACCATCGATGGCGATAAATTCAAAGATTTGGAAGTCGTAGAACTTTCTTGAGTATTTTTTACTTATCGCTTTTTAAAGGGATGTGCTATTTTTGAAAAGAATGATTTACGATGTCTCTTTTTAGTGCGAATACGGAGAAATTCATACATATACTCCCTTGTGCAGTCTCCTTGTATAGATGCCAGCTTAGACATAAATCGATATAAATTCTTTAATTGAACACCCATCTGCTCAAAAAGTCTGATTATTGTCTTTTTAGAAGGTTTCACATTAAAAAGAACACGATTAACGTCGGTTAGTGCAAAATCGTAATGTCCACTATCTTTATCGTAGATATAGAATATATTACCACCATTATAATCTTTTGGCAATACTCTTTTGTCATTCACATCTATGGTAAAACGCATTAAATCCTCCTCTAACTTTTCCAACTCGGGAGAATAGGATTCTATATCCTTAAGCATTAAATTTTCGAGTGTAGGATGACTCATGTACTCGGTAAGCAGATAACCGGTGTGAAACAAGCCATTCTGCTTTATTTCCATATATGCAACAGGAAGAGGTGTTTTTATATCACGTTCAAGGAGCATCAAAGCATTCTCATAGGCTCTACACGCTTTCGTTTCACGAATGAAGGTATAGATAAAACGATTTAAAAGATGTGGTTTTTTAAATCTCTTTACAACGAATTCTTTTCCGTCAATAGTGAGTTTTGCAACAAAATTACGTTTATTGCAATATACCTTATCGTACTTGTATTTATCGTGAACTATACCTTCTATGGCATTTGCCATGTGAGCATATAAAGGGTGTATCTTTATTCTCATCATTGTACCATTATCACTTAACAATATGCTTTTCATTACCTACGACATATAAGCCATGAGGTAAATTCTCTACAGCTTTTTCGACCGGAACATTGCGACGCACACAAACACCTTTTACATTGTATACATTCACTAATGTATTGCCAACAGGCAATGAGGGGAGATTGGTAGATACTTTTGGCGCTTTTCCATATATAGACACCTTCTTTTGTCCCGATGAATAACAAGAGAAAATAGTGTGTGTATTATTGTAGCGCAACAGATTGTGAGTGTTTGTTCCTTGTGCCTCAATATCGGCATAATTATCACTAATTGTAATAGTCCAACTGGAATTGGCATCTACACTACTTTGTGTGCGCAGATAATTTTTACTGCTCGATGCCGCGTATAGGTAGCCATCGCCAACCTTAAATGCAAATGTGCCACTCTTTTCTCCTTTTTCGAGAACTATTTTTTGAACATCGCTTGAAATGCTCACTACTTCATTATCTTCGATTTCCACAGAACTTTTGCCTCTGTTATTTTCGTTCTGCATTGTGCTCATAGCAACATTGTCATACACAAAAAGCAAAGTATCACCGACTGTCAAATCCGAAACATCTGTAATGAGTATATATTTATCATTCAACTTGCTTACTTCACTGTCGGTAGTGCCACCTTCGTTCTCTTTGTCCTCCTCTTTATCTTCCTCTTTGTCCTCTTCGCCACTATCTGTGCCACCACCAGAAACATCGCCTGTTTGGTTTCCTGAGCCATTCTCTACATCACCATATAATTTGAACTCATAATTAACCGAGTCTCCCCAAACGAATTCGGCAATACGAGGATAATCGACAAAAGGATTACGATTTCCTTGCGCATCATATACAGCATTGTTACGCACAATCTCTTTTTCACTGACAGGGTCTTCACGATGCCATTTCAGCAATAGTTCCACTGCCCATGGCTTCATAGTTGGATACGCGCTATTCTCATATACCATCCATGTATATTTCCATGTAAAGTTCTGATAGCAGGTAAACATATACATGTATGTACGTGCAAAATCACCTTTATATTGGTCGGCCGGTTCAAAAGCATTTTGACTTACACCGGCTATTATCGCTGTACCCACAGTCATAACACCGTTAGTCCATGATTTATCTTCCAATTTAGCCATAGGATAATTACTCTTTCTGCTATTGGCATCTGCATCGGAAGGGTTCAGATGGTGTAAATCGCAATATGCGTTGTTTTTTGTTCCTCCCCACCAGCTTTTAGCAACGCTATGCTCTATGTTCATGCCACTGACAGCACTTCCTTTACTTGTAAAATATCTGACATTGGATGAGTACATGTCGGCAACCTGATTTGTTGTGCCTATAACAACATCGGTTGTATAGAATGCTTCCCATGTAGAATTGGAGCCGGAGCCATAACTTACAGGAGACATTTTTTTTATCAAATTATGTAACGCAGTTTTGAGAGTTTCGCCACCTTTTACACCATCGACAGATTTATAATAGGAAGATTGAGCAGAAACAGACTGCAATACCAACAAAGAGAGTAATAAAATGGTTATACGTTTATTCATAATATAGAATTGTTTCTTTTTCATAAAATAGTTTCTACAGCGCGAAGTTATATTTTTATTTTATAATATCTGTTATTTTGGAAGACTGTTTTAAAATTATTTATATATTCGCAAATTGAATTATTCTAAGAAACTATTTCTAAATTTATGACTATGAATAAAGAGAGAGAAAAACTCTTCGAAGAGTTTAAACCTGTCTCCACCGACGATTGGAAGAACAAAATTGTAGAGGACCTAAAAGGTGCCGACTACGATAAGAAAATGATTTGGAGAACCGTAGAAGGTTTTAATGTAAAACCATTCTATCGTCAAGAAGACATTGACGGCTACGCAGAAAGTGTTCCCGGAGTATTTCCATATACACGTGGCAACAGATGCGACAACAAATGGCATATCCGTCAGGATATAAGTACCGACGACGTTGTCGCAGCTAATGAAAAAGCAAGAACCCTTTTGGAGAAAGGAGTTACATCACTGGGCTTCAACATTAAAGGTCGCATGGTATCGGCCGATTTCATTGCCTCGCTTCTACAAGATATAGACATTGAGAAAATAGAATTGAATTTCCGTGTTTGCATTAAACGCACCACATATTTCGCAGAACTATTTGTCGAACATTGCAAAAACAGAGGGTGTAATCTTTCCAAGATTTGCGGTTCTATTGAATATGACCCTATCGACAAAGAACTTGTAAAGAACAAGGTTCTCGAGGAGTATACCACAGAGATAAAGCAACTGTTAAAAGCAACCGAGGAGATGCCTCACATGCGCTGTATAACAGTAAATGCCATTGACTTGTGCAATAGCGGAGCATATATAACACAAGAGTTGGGTTACGCTTTGGCATGGGGCAATGAGTATCTGAACGCAATGACCGAGACCGGTATACCGGCCGACACTGTTGCCAAAAAGATAAAATTCAACTTTGGTGTATCGAGCAATTTCTTTATGGAGATTGCCAAATTCCGTGCAGCACGCACGCTATGGGCTAAGATTGTAAAGGAGTATCAACCGACCGACGACGATGCATGCAAAATGATTATACATGCCGAGACATCTTCGTTTAACCTTACTCTGTTCGACCCATATGTAAACATGCTTCGCACACAAACTGAGGCTATGAGTGCCGTATTGGCAGGAATAGAGTCTCTGACTGTAAAGGCATACGATTCGGTATATGAGACTCCAACAGAGTTTGCAGAGCGTATAGCAAAGAACCAGCAACTTATTCTTAAGCACGAGAGCCATTTGGACAAGGTTACCGACCCTGCCGGTGGTTCATACTACATAGAGAGCCTGACACGCTCCATTGCAAACGAAGCTTGGAAAATATTCCTTGCAACAGAGGAGAATGGAGGTTTCCATGTTGCCGTAAAAAATGGGGAGATTCAGAAAAACATTAACGATAGTGGAGATAGTCGCAGAACAGCACTGGCTAAGAGACGCGAAATATTGTTAGGTACGAATCAATACCCCAACTTCTCGGAGATGTCCGAAGGACACGAGCCATTACAGAAATTCTGCTGTTGCGGAAAACCCGAAGAGCACAAAGAGGGCACTCTCAACATGGCACGTTTGGGTGTTGAATTCGAGGAGTTGCGTCTTGCTACAGAACGTAGTGGCAAACGTCCAAAAGCATTTATGCTGACAATAGGCAACCTTGCAATGCGTCAGGCAAGAGCTCAATTCTCTTGTAACTTCCTTGCTGTTGCCGGATACGAAGTTATAGACAACCTTGGTTTTAAGAGTGTCGAAGAGGGAGTATCAGCCGCCATTGAGGCAAAGGCAGATATTGTGGTTATTTGCTCCAGCGACGACGAGTATGCAGAATATGCAATACCTGCATACCAACAGCTCAACAACAGGGCTATATTCATTGTTGCGGGTGCCCCAGCATGTAGCGAAGAGTTACAAAAAGCCGGCATCGAGAACTTCATACATGTGAGAGTTAATGTTCTTGAGACACTAAAGACTCTAAATTCAAAGTTAGGCATTTAACACTATCCGACTATGAGACGAGATTTCAGAAATATAGATATATTCTCTAACGAAAAGGAGAACAACGTTACAGTTTCTGGTTGTAACGAAACATGGGAAACAGCCGAGCACATTGAGGTGAAACCCATATATACAAGCGAAGATTTAAAAGAGATGGAGCACTTGGACTACGCAGCGGGTATTCCTCCGTTCTTGCGTGGCCCCTACTCCATGATGTACACATTCCGTCCATGGACCATACGTCAATATGCCGGTTTCTCAACAGCCGAGGAGTCAAATGCATTCTATCGCAGAAACCTTGCATCGGGACAGAAGGGACTATCTGTTGCATTCGACCTTCCGACTCATAGAGGCTATAACCCCGACAATGAGCGAGTTGTTGGAGATGTTGGAAAAGCAGGAGTTTCAATTTGCTGCATGGAGAACATGGAGCAGTTGTTCGATGGTATTCCTTTGAACAAGATGTCGGTATCCATGACAATGAATGGTGCTGTATTGCCTGTTCTGGCGTTCTACATTAACGCAGCCCTTGAACAAGGTGCAAAATTGGAAGAGATGGCCGGAACTATTCAGAACGATATTCTAAAGGAGTTCATGGTGCGTAACACCTATATTTACCCACCTTCGTTCTCTATGCGCATTATAAGCGATATTTTTGCTTACACATCACAGAAGATGCCTAAATTCAATTCTATCTCCATTTCTGGCTACCACATGCAAGAGGCCGGAGCATCGGCAGATATTGAGTTGGCATACACTCTTGCCGACGGTTTGGAATATGTCAGAGCCGGTGTTAATGCAGGCATTGACATTGATGCCTTTGCACCGCGTCTTTCATTCTTCTGGGGCATAGGAATGAATCCTTTCATGGAGATTGCAAAGATGCGTGCGGCACGTATGTTATGGGCAAAGATTATTAAAAGTTTCAACCCAAAGAACCCCAAATCGATGGCATTGCGCACACACTGTCAAACATCGGGTTGGTCGCTCACCGAACAGGACCCGTTCAACAATGTAGGACGTACAGTCATTGAGGCTATGTCGGCAGCAATGGGACATACACAGTCGTTGCACACCAATGCGCTCGACGAAGCAATAGCATTGCCCACCGATTTTTCGGCACGAATAGCTCGTAACACTCAAATTTATTTGCAGGAAGAGACTAATATTTGTCGAGTAATAGACCCATGGGCAGGTTCCTACTATGTAGAGAGCCTCACACAGGAGATTGCACAGAAAGCATGGAAACTTATACAAGAGATTGAAGAACTTGGTGGAATGGCTAAAGCTATCGAAACAGGTATACCCAAAATGCGAATAGAGGAGGCTGCAGCACGCACACAGGCACGCATCGATAGCGGGCGTCAGATTATTGTGGGCACAAATGCCTACCGTTTGGAGAAAGAGGAACCTATTGACATTCTTGAGGTAGACAACACCACTGTTCGTAAAGAGCAATTGGAAACACTAGAGCGCAACATGAAGAACCGCGACGAAGAGGCTGTAAAAGCTGCGTTGGCGAAAATAACAGAGTGTGCAAGAACAGGCGAAGGCAACCTATTGGAATGTGCCGTTGAGGCAGCAGGATTGCGTGCTACTCTTGGAGAAATTTCCGATGCATGCGAAGAGGTTGCAGGCAGATATAAAGCAATTATAAGAACAATTTCGGGCGTGTATTCAACAGAAAGCAAAAACGATGAGTCATTTGCAAAGGCTTGTCGATTGACAGAAGAGTTTGCAAAAAAAGAGGGACGTCGTCCCCGAGTTATGATTGCCAAAATGGGACAAGACGGACACGACCGTGGAGCAAAAGTTGTAGCGACCGGTTATGCCGACTGCGGATTCGATGTAGACATGGGAATGTTGTTCCAAACACCGGCCGAAGTAGCAAAACAGGCCGTAGAGAACGATGTTCACGCAGTTGGAGTATCTTCTTTGGCGGCAGGACACAAAACACTTGTTCCCCAACTGATAGAGGAACTCGAAAAGCTTGGTCGTGGCGACATTATGGTTTTTGCAGGTGGTGTTATTCCCGCACAGGACTACGATTTCTTGTATCGAGCAGGTGTAGTTGGAATTTTCGGTCCCGGAACAAGTGTTGCCAAAGCAGCATGCGACCTTGTCGAAGTGTTGTTGAACAGAGAATAATTCTGTGCTGAGGAGAGAGTAGAATGATTGTTTGCATAGCAGAGAAACCAAGCGTCGCCAAAGAGATTGCCGACGTATTGGGGGCACGCACCAAAAGAGACGGTTTCATAGAAGGGAACGGCTATCAGGTAACATGGACCTTTGGACATCTATGTACACTGAAGGAGCCTCACGATTATACCGATATGTGGAAAAGGTGGAGTCTGGGCAGTTTGCCCATGATTCCACCCCGTTTTGGTATAAAATTAATCGATGACAAAGGCATTGAAAAGCAGTTTGCCATAATAGAGAAACTGATGCAGAGTGCCGACATGATTATAAACTGTGGCGATGCCGGCCAAGAAGGAGAACTTATACAACGGTGGGTTATGCAGAAGGCACAAGCCAAATGCCCTGTAAAGCGTCTATGGGTTTCGTCATTGACAGAAGAGGCTATACGCGACGGATTCAATAATTTAAAAGACCAACAAGAGTACCAGCCTTTGTACGAAGCAGGGTTGAGTCGCGCTATAGGAGACTGGCTCCTAGGAATGAATGCTACGCGACTATACACGCTCAAATATGCAAAAAACCGACAAGTGTTATCCATTGGCAGAGTGCAAACCCCTACTCTGGCACTCATTGTAAAAAGACATCTTGAAATTACAAACTTTGTTCCTCAACAGTATTGGGAGCTAAAAACCATATACCGAGATACCACGTTCAATGTAAACGAAGGTAAATACGATAGTAAGGAAAAAGGAGAAGAAGCACTGCAAAAGATAAGCGGGCAACCATTTACCGTAACAGATGTAACATCGAAAAACGGTACAGAGAACCCACCACAATTATACGACCTGACGTCGTTGCAGGTCGATTGCAACAAAAAGTTCGGAATGTCGGCTGAAACCACCTTACAAACTATTCAATCGTTGTATGAGAAAAAGGTAACAACATATCCAAGAGTCGATACACGATATTTAAGCAGTGATATATATCCCAAATGCGAAGGCATATTAAAAGGGTTGCGCGACTATCAACAGCAGACTGCACCATTAATTGGCAAGCCGTTAGCCAAATCGAAAAGAGTCTTCGATGATAAGAAGGTTACAGACCACCATGCCATTATACCTACAGGGGTATATCCACAAGGACTCACCGATTTTGAGAAAAAAGTTTATGACCTTGTAGCAATGCATTTCATTGCGGTGTTCTACCCCGAATGTAAGTTCTGCACAACAACCGTATTGGGCGAGAGTGCCGGAGTAAAGTTCAAAACCAGTGGCAAGGTTATAACAAGCCCCGGTTGGAAAGCACTTTTTGCACAAGAGAGCAACGATGAAAAGGATGAAAAAGAGAGGATATTGCCACATTTCGTAAAAGGCGAAAGCGGAGAACATACTCCCGGATTAGCCGATAAATGGACAACGCCACCAAAGCCATATACCGAAGCCACATTACTACGTGCAATGGAAACCGCCGGTAAATTGGTGGAGAATGAGGAATTGCGTGACGCGATGAAAGAGAATGGTATTGGTCGTCCTTCGACTCGTGCTGCGATAATAGAAACGCTATACAAGCGTAATTATATACGTAAAGAGAAAAAGAATATAGCAGCAACACAAACAGGCATAGAACTAATATCGCTTATAAGAAATGAGTTGCTGAAAAGTGCCGAACTCACCGGACAATGGGAAAAGAAACTACGAGACATTGAACGCAAGCAGTACGATGCACGAACCTTTATAGATGAACTGAAAGCTATGCTTGCTGAGGTAGTAAACGATGTATTGCGCGACAATGGGAGCATAAGTTAATATTAACAGGCAACTATAACAAACAAGCCTAAATGTGTGAATGACATTTAGGCTTGTTTGTTATTTTGAGAAAATTTGTTAGAAGTTAGGAGCATCGACATCCCACCACAAGCGGGTAGCTTGCTGGTCGGGACCACCCAAAGCAGGTATACCGGTGGCATTAACATTCTCTACTGCTGTTGCATCGGTGGGAACCCAAGGTATACGGCGAATGATATCACCGGGCTTGAGGCTACCATCACCATCGTCGGGATTAAGTACAGGGAACACC
>JAFWYF010000005.1 GCA_017522785.1 Bacteroidaceae bacterium
ATGGTTGAACGATAAGTTGATTGAGACAAATTTTGCGCGACTGAGGAATGTCGCTTGCGACTTGTGAACAAAGCGCAAAATGACTGTTTCAGTTCTGTGCCGGTTTTTTGTGCCCTTTTTTTGAAAAAAGGGCTGTAGAAAGTAAAAAGTACAAAGAAAGAATTGTTCGTGGGGCACCGAGAAATTAAAGCAAAGAAGTGCAGATTACGAATATAAAATTTTAATGATTTTTCTTCTTTAAAGCCTCGGAATCCAAAGAGTTGTTCTTTCTCTAAACAATTACTCTTTTGTCTTTCCTTTTTTAAAAAGGAAACGAAAAACTCTGCGCATGGGCGTTTTCTTAACGAAAAATGTAGCTATTTTTTGGAGGCTCCGGAAGCATGTGCTATTGCGTTGTAGAAAATTTAACGGCATAGCGCATTATCTCCTCGCTTTTTCTCCAAAAAATTACCAAAACTCCGCTATCGTCGCTACTTTGAACCGCTACGCTCTATATCAGTAGCCAGAAAATAAAAACACAAACTTCAAGCGTACCGCAAACAAAATACGTTCGACGCAATGCTCCACAGTTTCATTAGCTTTGTAGATATTAAATAAAACATAGTCTATTGCCTGTTAATTGCAAAAATTAAAGAAAATTTATTTTTACAAACATATTTATTCCAAATGATTATGAAAATAAAGAAAAAAATCTTTAATTTTGCGCCATATAATGTACTAACGTAACCCAAATTATATGCAAAAAGTCGTAAAAATTTCTAAGGGATTGGATATCAACCTAAAAGGTGCTCCCGAAAAGGAAATGACGGTAGTAGAGGCTGCAAAACAGTATGCCTTGATGCCAGCCGATTTTACACGTGTTGCTCCAAAGGTGGTTGTAGCCCTAGGAGACAGCGTGAAGGCCGGTGATGCTCTTTTCGTTGATAAGAATGCTCCCGAATTGCGATTTGTTTCGCCGGTGAGCGGAAAAGTCGTTGCGGTTAATCGTGGCGAGAGAAGACGTCTCTTGAGCGTTGTAGTTGAGTCGGATGGCAAGTTCGAGTCTGTTGAGTACAAGGCAAAAGATGTGTTATCACTCTCAGGTGATGAAGTAAAAGCCGACCTGCTTGCGTCGGGTCTCTTTGCTTTCATTCGTCAAAGACCGTATGATGTGATTGCTACACCCACTGACTCACCACGTGCAATATTTGTATCGGCGTTCGATACAAAGCCTCTTGCTGTGGATTTCGAGGTGGCTCTCAAAGGTAATGAGGAGGATTTCCAGACAGGTCTCGATGCTTTGTCTCGCATTGCTCCGTTGTACTTGAATGTAAATGTGAACCAAACAGCAGCGGCGCTCAGTGTTCCTAAGAATGTTAAATTGACACATTTCAAAGGACCTCACCCCGCAGGTAACGTAGGTGTTCAGATTAACCACATTGCTCCTATAAACAAGGGCGAAGTGGTGTGGACAATTGGTGCCGAAGAGGTTATCTTCATTGGTCGTCTCTTCAATCGTGGTAAAATCGATTTCACACGTACCGTAGCTCTCGTTGGTAGCGAGGTTAAGAATCCTTCTTACAGCAAGATGGTGCTTGGTGCACAACTCACAAACTTGTTGAACGGTCGTTTGAGCGACGAGGGTGAATTGCGCATCATCGATGGTAATGTTCTTACCGGTAAAAAGACTACTGCCGATTCGTTCCTTGGTGCATTCTCTAACGAGGTAACAGTTATTCCCGAGGTTCGTGGTGGCGACGAGATGTTCGGTTGGATTGCTCCCCGTTTCTCAATGTTCAGCACCAGCCGTAGCTATTTCAGCTGGTTGTTCCCCAAACGCAGCTATGTGATAGATGCACGCATCAAAGGTGGTGAACGACACATGATAATGTCTAACGAGTACGATAAAGTATTCCCCATGGACATCTATCCCGAGTATCTTTTAAAGGCAATAATCACAGGTAACATCGACAAAATGGAGGAACTTGGTATATACGAGGTCGCTCCCGAGGATTTTGCTCTTTGCGAGTTTGTAGACTCTTCTAAGTTGGAGTTGCAACGCATAGTACGCGAGGGTCTCGATAAGTTGCGTGCCGAGATGTGCTAATTTATGTCGAAGTAAATAAATGATTCTTATGAAAATATTAAGAAATTACCTTAATAAAATTAAGCCTAACTTCGAAGAGGGCGGTAAGTTGCATGCTTTCCGTTCGGTGTTCGATGGTATGGAGACTTTCCTCTTTGTACCCAATGACACAGCGAAGAGTGGTGTGAATATTCACGATGCAATCGATAGCAAGCGCATTATGTCGCTCGTTGTGATTGCTCTTGTGCCTGCGTTGCTCGTAGGTATGTATAACATTGGTTATCAGAACTACATGGCTGCCGGCATCGACGGTACATGGTACCAAATGTTCCTTTATGGTCTTTTGGCTATGCTACCAAAGATTGTGGTATCCTATTTGGTTGGTCTTGGTATTGAGTTCGTTGTTGCTCAGTTCAAGGGTGAAGAGATTCACGAGGGTTTCCTTGTTTCGGGTCTTCTCATTCCTATGATTGTGCCTGTTGGCTGTCCTTTGTGGATTTTGGCTATCGCAACAGCATTCTCAGTTATATTTGCAAAAGAGGTTTTCGGTGGTACAGGTATGAACATTGTGAACGTGGCTCTCATTGCACGTGCGTTCATCTTCTTTGCCTATCCTTCGGTAATCTCGGGTGATACTGTGTGGGTGGCTACCGACTCTATCTTTGGCTTGGGTGCCGACCTTCCCGACGGTTACACCTGTGCTACAGCGTTGCAGTTTGTAGCTAACGGTTCCGAAATTACAGGTGCTACAGGTGCTGCTCTTTGCCCGATAGACATGCTCACAGGACTCATGCCCGGTTCTATTGGTGAAACAAGTGTCATTGCTATTGCTCTTGGTGCAATACTTCTTTTGTGGACAGGCGTTGCAAGTTGGAAAACTATGCTCAGCGTGTTCGTAGGTGGTATAGCAATGTCATTGCTCTTCCAATACACTTTGCCCGAAAACAGCGTGGCTCAGGTTCCCTTCTGGCAACACCTCATTTTGGGTGGTTTCTGCTTTGGTGCAGTGTTCATGGCTACCGACCCTGTTACATCGGCTCGTACCGAGACAGGTAAATATATCTACGGATTCGGTATCGGTGCTATGGCAATACTCATTCGCGTTCTCAACCCCGGTTATCCCGAAGGTATGATGCTTGCGATATTGCTCATGAACGTAGTTGCTCCATTTATTGATTATTGTGTTGTGCAGTCTAATGTGAATGCACGCGCACGTCGTTTAACAAAAAAGAACTAAGGATATGGCTACAAAGAAATATGTTTGCAAAATATGCGGATATGTGCATGAAGGCAGTAGTGCACCCGATGCTTGTCCTCTTTGCAAGGCAGGCGCCGACAAGTTCGATGTTGTAGCCGACGCTTCGGCAGATGCAAGTGAGGGTAATGCTCCTAAAAAGAAAAAAGGTTTGAATACTAACAGTGATGGTTATGCTATTGTATATGCAGCTGTTGTTGTGGTAATTGTTGCATTCTTGTTGGCTGCTGTATCATCGGCTCTCAAACCCATGCAGGATGCAAATATCAAACTCGACAAGATGAAACAGATTCTTGCATCGTTGCACATTAAAGATGTTGCCGATGCTAAGGCTGAATATGAGAAGGTTGTGAAAAAAGATGCTGTGATAAACATCAGTGGTAACGAGGTGGCTGCCGAAGGCGGTTTCGATGTTGCTAACGACGCTATCACACCCGACAACTTGCCTATCTACATCTGCGAGGTTGATGGCGAAGAGAAATATGTTATTCCTATGACCGGTCAAGGTTTGTGGGGTGGCATTTGGGGCTACATGGCTGTGAATAGCGACGGTAACACCATCTACGGTGTGTACTATTCGCACAGCAGTGAGACTCCCGGTCTTGGCGCCGAAATTGCAAGCGACAAGTTTACATCGAGGTTCGATGGTAAAAATGTTATGGCCGATGGCGAAATTGCAATTGAGGCTGTAAAAGGACGTCTCGAGAAAGAGGCAACTCAAGTGAATGCTATCTCTGGTGCTACAATCACTTGTAGCGGTGTGAACACAATGCTCAAAAAGTGTTTGGAGAACTATAAAAGCTTCCTTACTGCAAAGCAGCAGAGCAAGGTGGCTGTTGTTAAACCCGCCCCTGCAACAGAGGCTAATGTAACGGAGGAATAATCTCATGGCAGAACTTTTTTCAAAGAAAAACAAAGAGGCGCTAAACACTCCTCTTTTAAAGAATAACCCTGTAACCGTACAGGTTTTGGGTATCTGTTCGGCTTTGGCTGTAACAAGTAAGTTGGAACCTGCTATTGTAATGGGTCTTTCGGTAACAATAATTGTGTCAATGGCCAACGTTATCATTTCGCTCATTCGCAATACTATTCCTAACCGTATTCGTATCATCATTCAGTTGGTTGTTGTTGCTGCATTGGTAACAATGGTTAGCGAGGTACTCAAGGCATTTGCTTACGATGTAAGTGTGCAGTTGTCGGTGTACATTGGACTCATCATCACAAACTGTATCCTCATGGGACGCCTCGAGGCATTTGCTATGCAAAACGGTCCTTGGGCTTCGTTCCTCGATGGTATTGGTAATGGTGTAGGTTATGCGGCAATATTGGTTATTGTGGCTATAGTACGTGAGTTGTTTGGCTCCGGTGCTTTGTTAGGCATTCAGGTTATACCACAAGCTCTCTACGATGCAGGTTACATTAATAATGGTCTTATGCTCATGGCGCCTATGGCGTTCTTCCTCATTGCATGCATCATTTGGGTGCAAAGAGCAAAAGACAAGAGTTTGCAAGAATAATTTAGATACAGATAAGATATTAGACTATGGAACATTTTATTAGTTTGTTTGTCCGTTCGATTTTCGTGGACAATATGATTTTTGCCTTTTTCTTGGGTATGTGTTCGTACCTTGCTGTATCTAAGAGCGTTAAAACGGCTATCGGTCTTGGTATCGCCGTTACGTTCGTGCAGGTTATCACACTCCCTGTGAACTATCTGTTGCAGACAAAGGTACTTGGCCCCGATGCAATTATCGAAGGTGTCGATTTGTCGTTCCTCGCTTTCATTCTGTTCATTGCCGTCATTGCAGGTATTGTGCAGTTGGTAGAGATGATTGTGGAGCGTTTCTCACCTACTCTCTATGCTTCGTTGGGTATCTTTTTGCCTCTTATCGCTGTGAACTGTGCCATCATGGGAGGTTCACTATTTATGCAACAGAGAATTAATATGGATGCGAGCAACTCGCAAGCAATTCTCAATTTCTGGGATTCAGTAGCTTTTGCACTCGGTTCCGGTTTTGGTTGGGCATTGGCAATCATACTTTTTGCGGCTGTTCGTGAGAAAATGGAATATAGCATTGTGCCTAAACCCTTGCGTGGCTTGGGTATCGCCTTCATCACTGTAGGTCTTATGGCGTTGGCATTCATGTGCTTCTCGGGTATTAAAATGTAATTGTAAAAGGCTATGAATATCAATTTAATATTAGCAAGTATTGCTGTCTTTCTTGTAATCATCCTTTTGTTGGTGGTTATATTGTTGGTGGCAAAGAAGTATCTTCTTCCTTCGGGAAATGTGAAGATTACCATCAACGGCGAAAATACAGTAGAAGTGGCTTCGGGTGGTACATTGCTCGGAACACTTGCCGAGAATGGCATCTATCTGCCTTCTGCATGTGGCGGAAAAGGCTCATGTGCACAGTGTAAATGTCAGGTTGTTGAGGGTGGTGGAGAAATATTGCCTTCGGAGAAGGGACATTTCTCTCGCAAAGAACAACAAGACCATTGGCGCTTGGGTTGTCAGGTAAAGGTTAAAAACGACCTCTCTATTAAAGTGCCCGAATCGGTTATGGGAGTTAAAGAGTGGGAGTGCGAGGTTATCTCGAACAAGAACGTGGCTACCTTCATCAAAGAGTTTATCGTTGCTTTGCCTCCCGGTGAGCACATGGACTTCGTGCCGGGTTCATACGCACAGATTAAGATTCCTGCATACGAGATGGATTATGACAAGGATATCGATAAGAGCCTTATCACCGACGAATATTTGCCCGCATGGGAGAAATTCGGTTTGCTCGGTCTCAAATGTAAGAATACAGAGCCCACTATACGCGCCTACTCAATGGCTAACTATCCTGCAGAGGGCGACAGAATTATGCTTACAGTGCGCATTGCGACACCTCCTTTCAAAGCCGACCGTTCCGGATTCATGGATGTGCCTTGCGGTATAGCATCTTCATATATCTTTACTCTGAAGCCCGGCGACAAGGTAATCATGAGTGGTCCTTATGGCGATTTCCATCCTATCTTCGACTCAAAGAAAGAGATGATGTGGGTAGGTGGTGGTGCCGGTATGGCTCCTTTGCGTGCGCAAATTATGCACATGACAAAGACACTGAAGACTACCGACCGTGTGATGACATACTTCTATGGTGCACGTGCGCTTAACGAGGTATTCTATCTTGAGGATTTCTTACAACTCGAAAAAGAGTTCCCCAACTTCACATTCCACCTTGCACTCGACCGTCCCGATCCTGCTGCTGATGCTGCAGGCGTGAAGTATACTCCGGGATTCGTTCATCAGGTAATCTACGAGACATACTTGAAGAATCACGAGGCTCCCGAGGATATCGAGTACTACATGTGTGGTCCCGGTCCTATGTCTAAGGCTGTGGTTAATATGCTTACCGACCTTGGTGTTGAGGAGAAATCTATTATGTACGATAACTTTGGAGCATAATATTTTAGTCTTCATTATAAAAACTCAGCGAGAGAAATTCTCTCGCTGAGTTTTTTGTTTTTGACTCCTTCCCGTTCGTTGCACAATTGTAAACAAGTTTATATTTACTCACTTACTCAAAACATTGATAGTGTAGTTTTTTTGAAATTACTTCTGTTGGTGTTTCCGTTGTTTGCGGTGCTTATGTGCGTTTATTCAAGCATTACACATAATAATCAAACAATACGATGACAAACAAATACTTACGCCATTGTTATTTCATTAAAAAAAACCTAGTGTTAATAAATTATAAATATCTCTCATTAATCTAAATGATGAAAAATTTAACAAAGGAATAATTTTGTAGAAATTTATCAAATTTATATATTTGCCACGATATTTATATTAGAAGTATTATGCACTTACTATAAAAAAACAGATAATAATATTAACCTTTAATTAATAAAAACATGAGAATTAAAAATCTATTCTTTGCATTACTCGCTACACTTCTAGCTGTGCCTATGATGGCTCAACTCGAAGAGGGTAAATTGTATCGCTTTGTGAATAAAGCGTATACAGAAAGAGTGCTTACAGCGACTTCTTTCACAGATGTTTATGGTTCCGAAAAGAAAGCGAATGATTTTTCGCAAGTTTGGCAGGTGGATGTTCACCCCAACAATTCTTCGGCATGGACATTCCGTAATGTTGGAAACGGTTTGTATTTGGAACCGCAAGGAACAAGTACAGGATGGACATTCAAACCTTCTGCAGCAGAGGCTTTGCCTATGTTGTGTGAGAAGGTGGCCGAAGGTGCCTATACTCTAAAACCTGTGCAAAATCCTACTCAGGGCTTTTGGTGTATGCACTGTGCCAACACTGTAGGTTACAAGGTAGTAGGTTGGGAGGCATCAGCCGGTGCATCACAATGGACAATTGAAGAAGCTAATATCAGCGATGCCGAATTGCAAGAGAATTGGGAACGACTAGATGCTTTCAATGAGGTGTTAACTTCTGAGGCTAAAAGCAAATATACCGCAGCTTTGGAAAACCTCTTCCAAGACAAGGCTTGCACTGTTCTCGCAAAAACTTTTGCAGACGAGGCTGCGATGGAGGCTGACGAGGACTACAAAGTTCTTCCTGCAGCGCTTCAGAACATGGTAAGAAAGGTGTTCACAGGCAATTGGACCGAGGCAAACTTCGATAAATCTAAAAAAGAGTGGAACACAGAATATGCAAAAAGATATCGTGTACAGTTGATAGAGCCTTACAGCATTGCCGGGCAGGTTACCGAAAAGATATATATCAATGCACACAAAAACATGGATAACCCCACCGGTCTGTTCGCAAATGCATTACAACATATCTTTGTGATTGTTGAGGGTGAAATTAAAGCAGGTTCAGAATTGTGGCTCAACACTATTCATGGACATGGCATGGTTGGCAACTATAACGATGGTACACAGTTGCACGAAGGTCTTAACGTAATTCCTTTCAGTGGCGATGGTAACTCTCTGTTCTTGAACTATGTAGTAAATACATATAGAAATAACCAATTCGAAAGAAAACTTTCAGATTTCAAATCTTTGAAGGTTCACATCGAGGGTGGTAACATCAATGGTTATTACAATGGTGTAGGTGATGCTTTGTGGGGCGAACCCGACAACGACGAAGATTGGTTGTACTACGAGGAGCGTGCAACTCTTCCCAGCGCAACACTATTGGGTAGACACCAAATTTTGCACTTCCGTTTCGAAGAATCATTTACCGAGTATCTAGAGAATGACGAAGGTCCTTATACATATACAGAAGAAGGTATGTCGTTCTATCTACCCGAAAAACTATCTGTTCCTGCGGGCACTCCCGAAAACCAAAAGATTAACACAATGCTCGAGGCGTGGGATAGAATTCACATGTCGGAGCTTGCAACAATGGGTCTGCTAAGTAAAGCAGAATTGGACTCTGTTAATAAACTCTATCCCCGATACAACGAGAAATGGGAAAAGTCTGGAAATGTTTACGACTACACCGATGAAATGTATCAACTACAAGGTGGATACGATTACAGCGACTATTTCAACCATCATGGTGTAGCATACGGAAACTACACCGGTTACATGTCGGGTGGCTGGCCCAACTGTAACTACAACCATAATACAATGGAAGATATCATTGGAAGAATGGCTACAAGCATGGGTACTGAGTGGGGTCCTGCGCACGAAATAGGACACCAGCACCAGCGCCCCTTAACAGTGAATGGCTTGACAGAGGTAACAAACAACCTCTTCTCTAACATTGCAGTGTGGTACATGGGTCGTGGTACATCTCGTGTAAATGGTGCTGAGGGTAGTCTTACTCGCGTGAATCAATCATACAAAGATGGCGATAACTACCTATTCTTCCATCATGATAATGGGTCACAAAATCTTTGGACACAGACACAGATGTACTACAAGTTGTGGCTCTACTACCACCGTTGCGGAAACAAGACCGACTTCTATCCAATCCTCTTTGAACTATTGCGCAATAACCGCTTGTCTTCAAATGCTTTGGGTAGTACAACAATATATCCCGAGGGCGAAAACCCTAAACAAGTGGGCTACACCAATGGAAGGAGCAGTATGTTGAAATTCTATCGTCTTGCATGTGAGGCTGCAAAAGAGGACCTCACCGAGTTCTTCCGTGCACATGGCTTCTTTGTGTTGATGGATGATATGGAGCGTGGCGACTATTCAACTTCTGTATATGTTCAGACACAAGAAGAGGTTGATGAGGCTATCAATTGGGTAAAATCAAAAGGTTGGCCCGAAAATATCAGACCTCTCTTCATAAACGACTGCGTGGCAGAAACAACATACGGACACGATGGCAAAACTGCACGTAAATATTGGGACAACAAAGAGACAAGTTCTGGCGAGAATGCACATGTAGGTCTTTATACACACTTTATGGACCGTACAAAGAAAGTTGAGGGTTACTATTATACACTCTCTTCTGAAGCAAAATTGCTAATTAAAGAAAAGGAGAATGCCGACGGTGCCCTTGGTTTCTTGGTATATGGCGATGGCGAGCTTTTGGCTTTTGCCGACCGTTTCATCACTATATCATTGTCTAAGAAGGATCTCGATAAGACTATCGAAGTGTATGCTGTTCAGGCCGATGGCCAAAAAGTAAAATTGCCAACAGCGGCAGAGGCAGGTTCAGAGAATGAAATTCTCGATATGCTTAAGTCTGAGATTGAAATAATTGACAACACAGTTCCTATTACTGAAGACAAAAAGTATGTAGGATTCTATACAAAAGATAGAGCTGCGTCATTGTTAGAGGCATACGAAGGTGCTAAAGCTGCAATCAAGAATCAAGAGAAAGATACTTACGTAGATTGGATTGCAAAACTGCAAGAGGAAAGACTTGCTTTGACAAAAAACGAATATGCGTACATAAGAGTTAGAGAGGGTAATTCATATTTCTTGTCAAATTATACACGTCGTAATTACATACTAACCGATGAGAGTACAAGACTTGTTGGATCTGACCCATCAAAAGAGCTAACAGCAGATATGTTATGGTCATTTGTGCCTTCTCAAAGCAATAACAGTAAATATTCTATAGTAAGTAAGAATAAGAATTATATTATTCTACCCGAAAATGCAGGTGAACAGGTGAGAACAAGCACACTTTCTGCGTTGGGTGCAGCTATTTATATGGATCGTGTAAGAGAGTATAGCCCTTATGCTGAGGGAGCCGAAGCGTACTTTAATATTGCATTGGGAAATGACTGGTATTTAAATATGTCAAGTTCCTCTGCTGGTTCTAAAGTTACTGCTGCAACTGCTCAAAAGTGGTTCATCCGAATGCATGAAGATAAAACATCAGCATCCGATGCAAAACTATTTGATACATGTTTGGCAGAAGCCGATGAACTTTTAGGTGCGTTGGTTGCAAGCGACGACGAGAGCGGAGTGAAATTCAACGAAGGTGTTGTGCCTCTTGTTGAGGAGTATGAATTGGTTGATGCAGTTCGTGCTCTTGCTAAGTCAATTGAAATAGCAGTGCTTAATAAAGACCAGGCAGTTGATATTTATCTCTATGCTCTTGAGCTGCAAGACAGAATGGCTGCTTTGGATGGTAAATATGTTATTGTGCCTAGTCTGCCCGAGGCAAGCACAGATGAGGCGCCTGTTTGGTACTATGTTAAATGTGTTGAAGAGGACTTAGCCGGTAATAAAGCATATTTCTCTAACGATGGTTATGGTATTCAACTTGCCGAGTTGAATAAATATGACACCAACCAGTGGTGGGCATTCTATCCTACTTCAAATGTGGGTGAGTATTACATACGTAATGCTAATGGCGATTTGTATGCTAACGAAGGCTGGTTTGGCTCAATAGAAATGGGTGATAAGGCGTATGCTTCTCCATTTGAGTTCTCATTAGTTGCAAATAAATATGGATTCTCTGTAAAGAGCACATATACCGATGGTATGTACGGAGGTCAATATGTACAGGCTACATCATACGGTTTCGGTTATTCAGCTTCTCCTCTTACACACTTTACTCTTGAGAAAGTTCCGGGAATGGTTACTGGTATAGACACTGTTCTTGGCGAAGAAGTTGTAGAAGAGGGTATCTTTGATTTGACAGGTCGTCGTATTGAAGAGATTACAGCTCCCGGAATCTACATCGTAGATGGCAAAAAAGTACTTGTTAAATAAATATTGAAAGTATCTAAATTTTACTAAAAGCGCAACAGCAAATTTGCTGTTGCGCTTTTAGTTTTATATATTTTCTCCGTAGAACGTGGGCTGTTGTTTTTTTTCTTTTCTTGGCGTAACTTACATCTCTATTTCTCCACCTTATATATAATATATATGAGTGTTTTTTGTTTCTCTTTTTGTTGTATTTGTATGTTCTTGTATATTAAAGTGTTATTAAAAACTTTTCAAATATGCGCAAAATATTGTCCAAAAAGTTTGGATTGTATTTAGTATTGTTGTTACTTTGCAAAGTTTTCGCGCCTCACTAAGTGGCG
>JAFWYF010000010.1 GCA_017522785.1 Bacteroidaceae bacterium
TTCGAGAAGAGTTCTACAAAGAATGTTCGCTATACGATTGAGGACAACTTTTTCACCTTCTGGTTCCGCTTCATATATAAGTACAACTATATGCTTGAAATTGAGAACTTCGACGCTGTAAAGACTATCATCAATCGCGACTATGAGACTTTCAGCGGCAAGATGCTCGAACGATATTTCAAGCGTGTGCTTATGGAGAGTAAAGCATACACACGCATCGGCAGTTGGTGGGATCGAAAGGGTGAGAACGAGATTGATATTGTTGCCGAGAACGAATTGAACGACGAAGCAGTATTCATTGAGGTAAAGAGAAAAGAAGAAAACTTCGATGCTGATGCTCTTAATGAGAAAGTTGATGTCTTTACTCGTGCCACAGGTAAGTTTAAGGACTACATTGTGTCGCAAAAGGGCTTGTCGATGACAGATATGTAGCGAATGTCATGGGGGAACAATATTCTAAAATCTGCACAAAATTACGGCTCTGATTCCAATCTTGGTTTCAGAGCCGTTTTTGTACCTTTTCGGGGTGAAAAATGCGATTTTTTGCAAGTTTTTGTACCTCGAGTTTTGATATTCAAGAAATTACACTTACTTTTACATTCCAAAATGGAGGTACAAGGCGAAAAGTGCGTTGAAAATCACTAACTTACACATTCTCAACGACTTGCCAAATGAGTGATTGTACCTTTTAGAGTGCTAAATATCTGATTGACAATCATCTACACTTTCTGCATCGGAAAATGGGTTTATGATAGGTAAGTTGTTGAAATACTCAAATCTGTTTATTAAGATAATAAAGAACGTGATGTTCCGAGATTGCATTCATAACTTAATCCTCATTAATTTTCTTTTCATCCATATATTGTTCAATACAGAATGAAATATGCGTATTCTCTTATCTGCCTATCTTTAATGTGTTAAGATGAAGATTTTTAATAAGAATGCTGATTATCTCATAGTTCCGTTCCTAATCTCCAATGTAATATCCATATAGCTCCGCTTGCCTTCGATGTAATCGGCATAGAGCGCTTCGGCATCACGACCTTTAAGGATACGACACTTGCCACACTCGTCGCAACAGGCCAAGCATTTCCAAGTTTCTAAGACATAGGCTCGCCTTTCTTCTTTGGTGGAGTTATCTATTTTTGGAGGTTGCATAATATCTACAATTAAATGATAGCTACTTTAATCACCCGTCTAATTTCTTCTCAAATATGTGGTAGGGTTTTTTCAATATTCATTATTTTGTTATTATATATCTAATAGCACCACCGGTACCAAAGGGGTAGTCGCTAACATCTGTGTTCATATAAAGTGAGTCTGGGCTGATTTCTCCTTCGAAACAACAACGAGGTTTTGAAAAGAGAGTGCCATCCTCTGCTTGGCGAACAAATTTATATGATTCAACCTTGATAACACATCTCACAATACCCTTATATACACCGAGCACGTAATCAATATCTGATGCCTTATTACTACTGATAAGCCAATATTTTCTAGTTGACTCATAAATGTCAAATCTTTTGAAAACGCCTTTAGCTTTTGATTGATTATAACTTTGATTGAGGTTTACCATGAGTATATTATCTCCCTCCTTTACATTAATTTTTGAACAATCATATATGGCATTTATTTCATCAATACTCTTGATGCCTTCATCCCATTGATGGTGCCCTGCGATAAGATTTGTCAATTGGTTACTATGATTGAATTTCGAATATGTCAGCATATCTATTAAAGTTGACTCAACAATAAGAGCTTCTTTCTCTTCGAGATTGTGGCGTATAATGTAGTGGATTACTTCTTTTCCTTCTGATTTGATGCTTCGAATAGTGTCAAGTTTCAAATCATGAGTTTTATCTATAATCGCGGCCTCTGCGTGCTGGAACACTCTGTTTTCCTTACCTTTTCCTATGTAGAAAATTCTGTTGTCTCTTGGATCAACCAAGGCATAAACATAATATGCCAAAGCTTCTATAACACTCTGTTTAAATCCCATATCTTCAATTTTTATTTATTCACTATTGCCACCTTAATTACCCCGTCCAATTTATTTTCAAAAATGCGATAGGCTTCTTCAATCTCACTCAATGGAAAACGATGCGTAATGAGTGGGGTAGTGTCAATTTTTCCTGCTTCAATAAGGCGAAGAACTTCCTCGCAATCGCAACCGTCTACACCACCGGTTTTGAAGGTGAGGTTCTTGCCATACATGTCGGGTAGAGGAAGAACTTGAGGCTGGTCGTAAAGGGCAACAATTGTTACGATGGCATTGGGACGAGCACACTCCCACGCGAGGCGGAAGGTATCATCTGCACCCGCTACCTCGAGCACTCTATCAGCTCCACCATGGTCGCTATTTTTCAATACAAAGTCTTTACATTCATCGGGAGTGGTGAGCAGTACATCGGGGTAATGCTCCTGCACGAAACGACGTCTTTCTTCTGACTTCTCACAGACGATGATGCGTTTAGGGTATTTCAACATCACACAAAGAAGAGTGCAAATTCCAGTTGGTCCTGCTCCGATAACCAGTACGGTATCGTCTTCGGTAATCTCGGAAATACGAGCCGCCCAAAAACCGGTGGCCAAAACATCGCCCACAAACAACGCTTGTTTATCTGAAACACTATCGGGAATACGATTCACTCCTTGATTGGCTAAGGGAACACGCACGTATTCCGTCTGACCTCCATCGATGCGGCATCCCAACGCCCAACCGCCATTCGGGTCGGTGCAGTTGTTTACATAGCCATTCTTACAAAAGAAGCATTCTCCGCAAAAGGTCTCTACGTTTACTGTTACTCTATCGCCATGCTTTACGTTCGTAACCTCAGAGCCGATTTCTTCCACCACGCCGACCATTTCGTGGCCTACAGTAATGCCCGGAACGGCACGAGGCACACTTCCATGCTTTATATGCAGGTCGCTGGTACAGATACTGCTCATTGTTACACGAACAATGGCATCGGTGGGTTCAATGAGTGTAGGCTTCGGCTTCTCCACCAAAGCGAACTTTCCTTTTTCTATGTATGTGTATGCTTTCATAAATTTGTAATAGTTTTTTGTTTACGGAGCTGCTATAATTCATAAATCACTCTTTGGAGTTGCTCTAAAAAACCGGCACCGTGTCCACCATCCATCTGCACGTGGTGAAACTGAAACGATATGGGTAATGTGGTACTGAACCAATTACGGCGATACTTGCCCCACATGACCATTGGGTTGCAGAACTTGTCGGTATATTGGTTTACAATGCTGTCGAGTTCCGTCTCTATCATTGCCGATGTTCCCACAATCATACTGTCCTCAAGGAATGAACTCTTGCACTGCTTGGCAACTTGCGCTGTCTGCCGGTTGTATTCCTTGGCGAATTGTTCGGCATCATCGGTGTATGCAATGTCGCAAGAATTAATTCCCCCTTTGCTGTTGTTTACAATTACGTTTATTGCAATGTTGTCATATTTGAAGAGTTTCCCGTTTTCGGGTAGAATATAGAACTCTTTTATGTTGCTTGCAGCATTTCCTATACACCAACATAGCAGGGCATTGAATTTGATACCACGTCTCTTGCTTGCCCTGAGCAGCCTGGTTACATTGAATGTTTTTGTCAATGTAACCATTGGCATCGGAGATGTCATCCAAAGCGAAAAGGCTTCGGTACGCGTGGTTTTTTGAGGATCTATTTCTATTTTCATATTATACTTTACATTTAAATATTTCCCAATTTCCAACCGTAGTCGCCGTGGTAAATCATTTGCTTGGTCATGCCGCCATCGATGCAGATATTTTCGCCCGTAATAAAGCCGGCCTTGTCACTACAGAGAAACAGCACCATATTGGCAATATCCATGGGATTACCCACTCTGCCGGCAGGTTGCTGAGTGGCATCGGGACCTTCATAAACGGTGTAGGACGTATCTATCCAACCGGGGGAAATGGAGTTCACTCTAGCTTTTCCCGACAGACTTACCGCCAATGCATGAGTGAGTGCAGCAATACCCCCTTTAGCTGCTGTATAACTCTCTGTTTGTGGCTGGCTCATGCGGTCGCGTGACGAAGAGATGTTGATGATGGACGCACCATCCGCCAAATGGCTCTTTAGCAATTTTACTAAGTAGAAGGGTGCAGTTACTCCTACACTCAGGGCATATTGAAAATCCTCGTAGGAACATTCATCTATCCCTTTCATCAATGGCAAGGCATTATTGATGATGACATCCACTTTGTCATGCTTGCTCAGCACCTCAGTCGCAAAAGCCTCCAGCACCTCTTTATTGGAGATATCTCCAACGAAATGTTTGCCCTCTTGCTTGTCAATCACATAAAGTACGGCTCCCTGAGAACGGAACTCATCTGCAATACATCGGCCAATACCATTGGCACCACCGGTTACAACAACTACTTTATTTTTGAATGTATCTGTTTGCATAATCTCAAATCAATATTTTTCTAATTTACCAAAGTTCAGGTATCGGTCATAGAATCGTTCGAAAATAATACGATATTTGTCGGGGCAACTAAGTATTATTGCATTTACAAAATCATCCAAATATACTTGTTTTATCTTATTCTTGTATTCGTTACGCAGTTCATTGTGTAGACTCTTGAGTTCCTTACCTGTTGAAGGATGTTTTTGGGGAGCAAGAATAATTGAATATGATTGCAATCCTTCTTTGAACCCATATGTTTCACTCAATAGAAAATTGCGATAAATCTGAGTTAATCCCTTTTTACCAATAATCATCAGCTCTTCTACATCGGGCTTAAAGCACTGGAGTTCCATAACCGCCTCTATGCTTTTTGCACGAGGAATCTTTTTGCCATTTACATCCCTATCATAAGCCACATTAGTTCCGAGGTTTTCGGAATATTTCGTTTCTATGGCAATGAATCCATCATTACCTTTTTCATCTTTAAATCTTATGATTGCATCCATCGCACTCTTGTCGCCTGTCAATTCCTTGTAATTTTCGGGTATGAATTCCAAATCAACTTCTGTTACCTTGCGTATGGGATAACCGGGAAGAGCCATATTTACTACTTTAGTTACGACCTGAGGAGACTCCTCAAGCATCTGTCTCAACGGGCAAAACAGATTGAATGCCATAGGCTGGCTGGAAAGAAGATTATTAAAGAGTCTGTCCGATTCGATAGTTTCATATTTTTTCTTGTATTTAACTCTGTCTTTAGCATATTTGAAAGCATATTCAGTCAAGAAATTCTTCCAACAACCATTCTTAGTATTCTCCCCATTGCTAATGTAGTTACCGTAATAATGTAAATTACCATATCTATCAGTATAAGGACAGATCTCTTCTCCAATCTCATAACGATAGATTGATTGCAGTTTTCTACACTCTGCAACAAACTTTGAATCACTCTTATATTCTTCTCCGTATATATTATTCATTTATACTGGTTCCTAATTTTTAATATACACAAATATAGTTTGCTTCTAGTTGTATAATCTGTTTTTGTGCCCTCGTTTAAGTTCTCTCTTATATTCTTTTGTCATACTTTCTTTGACGTTAGAAAGATAATTTAGATGCTCTAAATATTTAGTGTTTCTTAGAGAGGTAATAGTTTCTAACAGTTCTGAAATGAAATCAATATTAGCTTTCACTGCACTTGCGAAACTATCTCCTCCATACATTGTACGTGGCCTTGTTTCTAGATGATAGAAATCATCGATACTGCTGTTATTTGTAATAAATGTAATAAAATGTTGTACTCTTGAATTGCCCATGCATGATATTACAATTCTAAACAGAAGAGATGAAACATCTCTGTTCTTACAATATTTGGCAATCATGCAATCCATGAATTTTGCAGCTTCTTCACCTTTAATATTACTAAAAAAAGAGAACAGGTTATCTTCTTCGCTGTATGGAATATAGCTCTTACCTCCATAATACAGTAAAGTTGATTCAATAATCTGTGAGTGGTTCTTCAATGCCCATATAAAGTCATAGGGAGTGATATGTGATATTTTTGCAAAGTAGTTTATTCTTTGACAGCACTTTACCCAGAAACTTGAATCTCTTGATAATATGTTTTTTAATAAGTTATTCTTGTGGTCGTAATCGTTGTTTTGTTTAATACCATGAATATAAGCATTTTCAACAATTTTTAGTCTTGTTGGATTGTTAGTGCAAAATTCTTGTAAGAACTGTTCTGTACCGGTGATGTCTCTATTATTTCTAATACGAAGTAATAGGGTAGTCATTACTTTTCTTTGGCCGGCAATAATAAGTTCTGTTGCAAAGTATCTATTTACTATAAAATCCAAATTACATGAATATTCGCTATAGTTAATTAATGCATTGCAAAATGCATCAACTGTTATCAGACCGGATGGATTATCTACGCAACATATAAACTCCAATATGAGATTTGATTTTGTTGTTATCTCTTGTTCTCTAATGAACTCAATTAATCTACTAATGTTATTTGCCGATGCAAGATAGGAGTAAATGATTCGTGTTGCGATGTATTTATATTCTTTGTCAATAATGTACTGCCATGTTTGTAATGCTACATCAATATCGGTCGAGATAATTCCTTCAATAATATACGATAGGCGAAAAGGCTCGTTTGTTTTATTTAATTTCGCTATTTGTACAATATCATCAATAAGATTCTTTATCTCTGTTACGGACATCTTTTTAATGATATTTTGAATATTTTTCTCCACAATTTCATGTGGTTTAGACTTTATATCTTTTGGCTTATTAGTTATTTTACAATCCAATAAATATAAATAATTTGCATTCTCCCAATCTATTAGAATACACTCTTTGCCGATTATCTGCTTAATTCTATTGCATAGGTTTTTGATTGAATGGCAAAGGTTGTAATCGTCCTTTATGTTCATTTTCTCTAATGCCTCTCTCACGCAATCTATTTCTTCAAGTACGAGCTCTTTTGCAATGGATTTTGCACGATAAGAATTTGAATATAAATTTTTAGTGAACACTTCTTGATTTAATCTTGCGATGTTCGCTATAATCCATTTCCATATTTTTCTGCGATTTTGTTTTAATTCGTCCGAGACAACGACAGAACACCAACCAAAAACAAATTTATTCCCTTTGTTTCTTGTTATATTATAACTAAAATTTAAAAAATGGGGTAGTGTGATACTTGCAAGATTAAACCCGGTTTCACTATCTTGTGCCAATCTTATGAGCGTGTCAATGATTGTTGTCGAACGCTCATAGGAATGTAAGTAATCGTTTATATCGTATACCCATTCTTCTGAAATTGTCTTACCTGCCAATTCTATTTTATCCGGGTTTATACTTAGGTAATTGACTAAATAGCTAAGCGCACAGTTTATTTCATATTCATTGGAATGAGAAAAATGCGACAATATTGAAATAATATTGTCGTGGCATGATATTGATGATGTTCTATCTTTGTAACGTGAATCTTCTATCAGTTGATTTACATATAGGAATGTTTTATAAGGTATTATATTTGCAAATATTCTTATGAAACAGATTTTGTCTTCTTCTTTTTCATTTTCGCAAACATCTTCCCAAGCCTCGGATACAGATGTCTGCAAGATATCTTTAACAGCATTATTGTGAAAACAATTTATTACGGAATAGAGGCTGTCTATGATTCTGTCGCTCCTATGATACAAATTTTTGATTAGATTGCACAGACTAATCTCTCTTAGGAGAAAGAAACATTGATAGAACATGTAGTTCCCAAAGTTCTGGTCCGGTACAATTGCAATGTTCTCATCAATGTCTATACATTCCAGTTCGTTAAGTATATGAGCCGTATCGATAAACACCTTTGCCGTAATTCCAAAAACATTTGATATTTGTTGTAGAAGTGTTTCTTCGTCTAAATCAACTACCTTGTAAAAAGAAATTATTGCAATCACTTTTATCAATATTCGGTTCTCATGATGCTTCAGTAGATCACTTAAAGCCGATGAGTAGTATGCGTTGTATATACTCTCTACATTTATCAGTTCTTCGTATTTATTACCCGATAATGCAATCTGTGCACACATAACAGCTAAACGAATATTTTTGCCTGCAATACTTTCTATTCGCTCATGCCATATTGGGCTGGTAATGCCAAATGATTCCAAAATCTTCTTAGTTATCGTTTCGCTTGAGTCGGGAATTTCTATATGTGAAAATTGTTTTAGACTTGAACATTCTTGCATTACACTCTCTTTTGCATAATCTCGTACTGTAGCGATAAACTTAATTCTGTTATTAGGCGAATGAGAGTAATACTCAACAACCTCTTCCCATATCGATGTACGATTTGCATCATCTATTAAGAATAGATATGATGTGTCTGAATCTAAATTATCCAGTATTTCTCTGGCGTTTTGATTTTTTTCCTCGAAAACCAATAATCTTGTTCCTGTTTTGTTCGTGTAGGCCTTTGCTATTTCTATTGCATAGCGTGTCTTGCCCATGCCCGCACTGCCGGATATGACAATAATATTATTATCTTCCAACATTTTAACTCCATGTGAAAGAGGCAGGCTTTCTATTTCGAAATAAATATTGTCCAGTGGTATGGGAAAAGAGAGTTTTGTACTAGTAAATTTATTTATAAAAGCGTCAATTTCGATAAGACCGGGTTGTGAAACAATGCCCAGATAGTCTTTCATTAATCCGGGGTAGTCTTTTATTTTTATAGAAATATCATCTATTGAGAAGAATGTTAGCTTAATGTGAGAATAAATAGGTTTTAGATACTCCTTTAGTTTTTCTTGTACATCTATTGCGATTCTTTGATTTGCAAAAATAATAATTTCACAAACCCGTTCTATCGATACGTTGGTTCTTCCTTCATTGAGACATGAATCGATATCACTTTTCAATTTATTGAGAAAAACATTCTTGTTAGAAGATGATTGCGTAGTGTACTCAATAAGTACGGTCCCGTTGGGTGTAGTAAATATAGTGTCAGGTGTTCCTTTAATAGTTTTCACCTCTCCAATTTTGGTGCCACGTGATTCCACATTTATAGGGTGATATAACTTTCTCAACATCTCATCACCAAATTGCTGGAAGCATGCGGCATCCATTCTTTGTATCTTGCTATTAATATCGGATAGAACAGCCATAACAGTTTATAGGTTTGCTTAATTCTTATATAATATTGCAATATACAAAAATAGTGTTAAATGGGTTATAGTTGTACAAACCAATGTGTAAAATTAATTTTTGTATGCAATAAGTGCAAAGAAGTTTCACTAAAAGTAAAATTGATATGCCCCCAAAAGCTCTTTGTATAACTTTTGGGGGCATATCAATTGAAAGTAATTCTTCTTATTCTACTTGGTTGTAGAATATTTTATTCTTCGAATCCGTTAGGATTATTCTTTTGCCAATTCCAACTGTCGCGACACATCTCTTCGATGCCAAATTCTGCTTTCCAACCCAATTCTGCTTCGGCTTTTGCTGGGTTACAATAGCATGTTGCAATATCGCCCGGACGACGAGGTTTGATAGAGTAGGGAACGGGAACGCCGTTGGCCTTCTCAAATGCTTTAACAACATCCAAAACCGAATAGCCATGTCCTGTACCAATATTATATATTGCAATACCTTTGTTTGCTACAATTGCTTTTAGTGCAGCAACGTGTGCACGAGCAAGGTCTACAACATGGATATAGTCGCGAACACCTGTTCCGTCGTGTGTGTCGTAGTCGTCGCCAAATACTCCTAGTTCGGCACGTTTGCCAACAGCAGTTTGGGTAATGTAGGGCATAAGGTTGTTGGGAATACCGTTGGGGTTCTCACCAATAGTACCGCTTTTGTGTGCACCGATAGGATTGAAGTAGCGAAGTAGAACTATATTCCATTCGTTATCGGCTTTTTGAATATCCATGAGAACCTCCTCGAGCATTGATTTTGTCTGGCCATAGGGGTTTGTACAATGGCCTTTGGGGCACTCTTCTGTGATAGGAATGATAGCGGGGTCGCCATATACAGTTGCACTAGAAGAGAAAATCATGTTCTTGCAACCATTCTTGCGCATTACATCGACAAGTACAAATGTTCCGTTCATGTTGTTCTCGTAGTACTCAAGAGGTTTTGCGCAACTCTCACCTACAGCCTTTAGACCTGCAAAGTGGATACATGCATCGAACTTGTGCTCGTCAAAAACTTTTTGCAAACCTTCGCGATCGCGAATGTCCACCTTGTAGAAGGGAACCTCCTTGCCAATAATCTTTGCAACACGCTTAAGTGAAATAGGAGATGAGTTGTCTAAGTTGTCAACTACTACAGCCTCGTGTCCAGCCTCGGTTAGTTCAATTAAGGTGTGGCTTCCAATGAAGCCTGCACCACCAGTTAGTAGGATTTTCATTTTTGTTTTGTTTTGCGAGCCGGTTGTAACCCAACTCTTATTAGTAATAATTATAATGTTTACTCTGTCTTATGTGTTTTATAAATTCAACTGAATTTATAAAATGATTGTGAAAAATTGTAATATCACGCGATACAAAGTTAAATATTCTTTTTAATAATACAAAGTCTTTATCTTCTTTTTGTAATTGGCCTATTCTTTTAGAAAATGAATGATAAGTTTGAACTATCTTTGCATCCCGGATGCGAAAATAGGTTACACTCATTGTGTCTGAAAATATATTTTCATCCATTTGTTGGCACTATATAAACTTAAATTGAACGAAATTCATATAAAAATGAGTAATAAAACAGATATATTTCAGCGACCTCTATGGGTAGCATTGTTTGCTTTGACTGCCGCTGTGGCATGGGGATGGGCTTTCCCTCTTGTCAAAGTGGGATTTGCCGAATTTGCTATAACGTCGGACATGACCGGTGCCAAGATGTTGTTTGCAGGTTTGAGATTTGCTTTTGCCGGACTATTGTTGCTTGTGGTTGCTATTCTCACAAAACGGAACTTTACTGTTGCTGGAACATCGGGTTGGTCATATATCCTTCTCTTTGCTCTGTTGAACACTACATTACACTATGCATTCTTTTACATTGGATTGTCAAACACATCGGGCTCAAGAGCTGCTATATTAAATTCATTGGGAGTATTCCTTGTGGTATTGTCTGCTTGTGCCTTTTTCAAGAGCGATAAACTAACTATTGGCAAAATAATTGGTTGTGCAACAGGTTTCACAGGCCTACTCATACTCAACATAGGCAATGGCGAAAGCAGTAGATTTACATTGTTGGGCGATGGTATGATTATTGTAAATACTTTGTGCTCTGTAGCTGCCGGGCTACTGACTCGCGGGCTTTCTCGTAAGTGCGATATATTTGTTGCCACCGGGTATAGTCTTTTCTTTGGTGGCTTGCTTTTGGTCGTGGTTGGCTTGTTGTTAGGAGGCACCTTACCACGTGTTACATCAACCGGAGTCATTGTATTGATACTACTGACAGCAATATCCACCATTGGTTTTGCATTGTACAACAAATTGCTGAGTTGTAACCCTGTTGGACGTGTCGCAATTTTCAATTCTCTTATTCCTATTGTAGGCGTAGTAACTTCGTGTTTATGCCTTGGAGAACCATTCTATTGGAAATATATGCTATCGGCTCTTTTGGTAACAATAGGCATCTATGTGATAAATAAAAAATAAGAGACATATAAAGAAATTATAAGTGATTGCTTCGAAACGATGCAATCACTTATAATTATACTCAATAATTAATACAATAATCAGAATGACAACTTGTCGATGTTTATGTATACGAAACTACATATTCCCAAAAATACAATTCCCAACAAACAGAATGTGAGACTTATACGTGTGAACAAATCGCACTTTATAGGTTTAATGGGATTGTCATTTTGATTAATGAACATTGCTTTGACTATTAACAGATAGTAGTAAAGCGATATAACAGTGTTTATAAGAGCAATGAACACCAGTATCATGAAGCCAGCATCAAATGCACTCATAAATACAAAGAACTTGCTGAAGAAGCCTGCAAAAGGTGGTATTCCTGCTAATGAGAAGAGGGCGAGCGTCATAAGGAATGCCAAACGTGGATTGCTCCTGTAGAAACCATTGAAATCTTCGCGTTTAACCCCGTCGGTGCATTGGTGCTCTATGCTCTCAATTACTCCGAACACAGCAAGATTGGCAACGATGTACACTAATATATAGAACACCATTGCGGTCATTCCATGTGCTGTACCATTTATAACAGCAAGCATAATGTAACCGGCCTGCGAAATGCTGCTGAATGCCATGAAACGCTTAATGTCGTGCTGTTTTATGGCGAATAGATTGGCTATGGTGATACTTGCAATAGTAAGGATATATATTATCGCCTGCCACTCAACTATCATGTTTGCAAACACCTTTGTGAGAACAATGAACAGAGTGAATACTGCAGCTCCTTTTGAAATGACAGAGAGGTATGCAGTTACAACAGTTGGTGCTCCCTGATAGCTGTCGGCTGTCCATAGGTGGAATGGCACAAGTGAAATTTTAAATCCAAGACCGGCAAAGAACATTACCAATGCAAATATGTGAATCGGACTGCCGGAAAGTATTGTTGCCATATCGCTGAAATAGAGTGTTCCGCAACTTCCGTAAAGGAACGATATACCATAAAGCATAACAGCCGATGAGAACATCGATGAAAGTATATATTTAATACCGGCCTCTGCTGAGTGGTGGCGGTATTTGTCGAATGCAACAAGGCAAGCCAATGGCAATGATGCTAATTCAATACCTATGAATAACAAAAGGAAATGTCTTGCACTGAGCATGAAATACATGCCTATGAGTGTGCTTAGCATAAGTATGTAGAACTCTCCCTGCTTGTAGTAGGTACTTGCACTGCGTAGCCATCTGTTTGCTTGTAGAATAACCAATATGCTACCGCATGTGAGCATCGCTTTCATGAATGATAGCATAGGATTGTTATAGTACATTCCTCCAAAAAGAGTTATCTCTTCTGCTGAACCGGTCATGCATATATATGTGTGTGCAAGCATCAACAAGCATACAATGCCATGAAAAATTCTGCGATAACGGCCGGTGGCCATTAAGTCGAATAGGAATATTATAACAAATATTGATAGGAGACTAATCTCCGGACGCATTAATAGGAATTCCAGATAATTCATATTGTATCTATGTTTATGGCTGTATGTTTGAAATAATGTTTGCAACACCGCTGTTTATGAGGTTGCTAACCCACATGGGAAGTATACCTAACCCGGCAACAGAGATAATGAGGCATATAACTGTGAATTTTTCGTGCCATGAGGCATCGGTTAGTTCAAGGTGTTCTTTGTTTTCGGGCTTACCGTATAGTATTTTGCCTACTACACGCAGAATGTACACTGCTGTTATAACAATACTTGTGCAAGCAATAATTGTTACTACACGATGGAATGTGTCATTTACAGAGAATGCTCCTACAAAAATTGTCATCTCTGCAATGAAACCACTGAAACCGGGGAGACCCAAATTGGCAAGTCCGGCTATTACATATCCAACAGCAAGGAATGGCATAATCTTCATTAATCCTTGCATCTTGTGTATGTCGCGTGTGTGAGTGCGACCATATATCATACCTATGAGAGCAAAGAATAGCGCTGTCATAAGTCCATGCGAAAGCATCTGTAAAATAGCACCGGTACATGCAGTACGTGTCATCATGAGCAATGCGAACAGCACCAAACCACAGTGTGATACCGATGAGTATGCATTTATGTACTTTAAATCGGTTTGACTTATTGCGCTGAGAGCACCGTAGACTACACTTATTGTTGTAAGTATGATGAATATCCATGCAAGTTCATTTGCCGCTTGTGGCAACAAATACATAGCTATTCTGAAACAGCCATATCCTCCCAGCTTCATCAATACACCTGCGTGTAACATTGACACCGCAGTTGGAGCACTGGCGTGGCCGTCGGGGCTCCATGTGTGGAAGGGGAATAGGGCACCCAACACACCAAAACCAATGAATGTGAGAGGGAAGAATATATACTGTATGTTCACAGGGATATTTGCCATTTGAGCAATTTCGTGTATGTTCATTGTAGTTGCCCCACTGCCAAAATAGATGCCTAAGATACCCATTAACAGAAATGCGGAACCACCCATGAGCATTAGGGTAAGTTTCATTGCCGAATACTCTTTTCTACCACTGCCCCAAACACCAATAAGAAGATACATTGGAATTAGCGCGGTTTCGTAGAACATGAACATTGTAAATAGGTCGGTAGATATAAAGAAACCGTAAACACCCAACGATAAAAGTGTGTACCAAAGAAAATACTCTTTAGTGAGAGGTTTCATGTTCCATGATGCAAATGTACCGGTAAATACAATAATGGATGATAGCAGTAGCATAGCAACAGATATACCATCGACTCCAATTGAATAGCAAATGTTCAACGGGGTATACCAACTCCACGAATCGGTATAAAGTTGTGCATCTGTAATACCTGCATTTCGCATTGCAATGAAATCGATAGTAAGATATACCGAGAGTGCCAGCAACAGAGTTGAGCCTGCGACCATTACTGTGCGAATCTGTTTTATACCACGACTCATCCATAGAGCTACAAGCATCGCAAGCGGTATTATTACAAAAAGATTAAGTATATTCATAGTTTTGTACAATTTCAAGTATTACATAAGGTATAAAAGTATTAGCACAAGTGCTAATGTACCACTTAGGAACCAAACAGAATAGCTTTGTATGTTTCCGCTTTGCATGGGGCGTACAAAGTCTGCAAGACGTTGTGTGATAGTTGCAAGCATATCCATACTGCCATCAATCACTTTTTTGTCGAACCATGCGATTGGACGGCTAATACAATTGAAGATTATCTTCTTTGTTATAAACATCCATAACTCATCCATGTAGAAACGTCTGTATGCCGCTTTTATAAATCCTTTGCAACTTTGGTTAATAGCTTTTGTGAGCTTGCTTTCGCCACTCTTGTACATGATAGTGGCAATGACAATTCCTGCAATTGCAAACAAGATACTGGAAATAGCAACCTCGGTGCGCAAGTGAATTTCGTAGGCATGTCCGTTACTGCTTATGAACTCTCCAAATGGAATGAAACCTGCAAAGCATGTTATTGTAGCAAGTATAACCAAAGGTGCAGTCATACAGATTGGGGCTTCGTGAGGCTTGTGAGGCTTCTCCTTTATAATGCCACTGTTGTATGAGTTTAGTTGCTCTTCATAGAGGCTCTTACCCCAGAAAATGAGATAATATAGACGGAACATATAAAAGGCAGTAAGCGCAGCAACTATGCTCATGAACATTCCCATTATAACTGAGTAATCGTAACATGCTGTAAGAATTTCATCTTTACTGAAGAATCCACTGAATGGAGGAATTCCTGCAATTGCAAGACATGCTACAAGGAATGTGATGTGTGTAATTGGCATATACTTTCTCAAACCTCCCATGTGCTCTTTTTCGTTGCTGTGTACTGCGTGAATTATGGCACCGGCTCCAAGGAACAGAAGTCCTTTGAACATGGCATGTGTGAATAGATGGAACATCGATGCCATGTAGCCTAAACCGCCTTTGTGCGGGTCGGTGGATGTGCATACTCCCAGAGCAACCATCATGAATGCTATTTGTGATATTGTGGAGAATGCCAATACTCTTTTTATGTCGGTTTGCACACATGCTACTACAGCGGCATAAAGTGCTGTAAATGCTCCAACATAGGCTATCATGCTCAGTGTTTCGGGGGCATATCCAACAAACAGTGGGAACATGCGTGCTACAAGATATACTCCTGCAACGACCATTGTCGCGGCATGAATAAGTGCCGAAACCGGGGTGGGGCCTTCCATTGCATCAGGTAACCAAATGTGCAAAGGGAACATTGCACTTTTTCCGGCGCCACCTACAAACATCAATCCCAAAGCAAGTGGCAATACAGCGCTTGCCGATAATAGTATACTCTCATTTATTGTGAATGAGAAATCTTGTGTATAGTAGCCGTATATGAGTATTCCGATGAGGAAAAATAGGTCGGCAAAACGGGTTACAATAAATGCCTTTTTAGATGCTGCAATAGCAGCCGGTTTTGTGTAGTAGAATCCAATGAGCAGATAGGATGAAACACCAACCAACTCCCAAAATACATACATTTGGAAAATATTTGTCGCAACAACCAAGCCTAACATTGAGAATGTAAAGAGAGAAAGAAAAGCGTAATATCTTTGAAATCCTTTCTCACCTTTCATATATCCTAACGAATATATGTGTACCATAAGGCTGACCGTTGTTATGACAACAAGCATCATAACGGAGATTGGGTCTATGAGAACACCCATGTCGATACTTAAATTACCACCAAGTGGCAACCATGTGTAGTTATACGGCATGAGGGTGGGGAAGAGACCATCCTCACTACGCCCGGCTCCAAAATATGTTACAGCTACGCTGTATGCAATAACTGTACAAACCATTAGTGATAAAGTACCTAAAATTCCGGCTACTTTATGCGACAAATTCTTGCCGACTAACCCCAGAATTAAAAAACTCAATAGAGGCAATGCTAATATATATATGGCTAATTCCATTGTGTTTAGTCTTTTAGTTCTCTCAAGTTCTTAATATGTATAGTCTTCATGTTTCGGTATACATTAATTATAATTGCAATTGCCACTGCTGTTTCTGCAGCCGCAATTCCAATACCGAAGAGCGTAAAGATATAACCCTCTAAATGGTCGTAACAATATGCGTTAAAAACGGCAAAGTTTATATCCACAGCATTTAGCATCAGCTCGGTGCTAATGAGCAATGAAACCAAATTGCGTCGTGTAAAAAATCCAAATACTCCAATAAAAAAGAGTACAGCGGATAGTACTAAATAATATTCTGCAGGTATAATCATTGTTTCTTATTTTTTACGTGCGATTAGAATAGCACCCACCATACAGGCAAGTAGCAGGATACTTAGAACCTCGAATGTGAGAACGAAATTATATTTGTCGGTACCCATTATGGTTTTTCCCAATGTTCGCATTGATACTCCATTAGGGTCTAGTTTGTCGGCAATAAAATGTGTTGTTTTAATGATATATAATGTAATGGCAAGTCCCGACATAGATGCCAACACTCCCGCCATGTAACGTAGTTTTGATGTGTGTGTTACATCAATACTTCCTTTACCTATTAACAGAATTACAAAAACAAACAACACAACGATACCACCGGCATACACTGTAATCTGTGTTGCCCCCAAGAATGTATAAAACATACTAAAGTATAGACCTGCTGTACCAAACAGCACAAACAGCAAATATGTCGTGGCACGCATAATTTTACTCGATGTTACAGCGGCTATGGCTGCTGCAATCATTAGCAAAGAGAGAACAGAAAAAATTATGATACTTGTATAATGTTCCATATCTCGTTCTATTTATTCAATTTTAAAACCAACTTACTACGGTCGAAAACTGCATTTTCGAAATGGTTGTTAAAAGCTATGGCATCTTTCGGACATGCATTGACACATAGTTGACAGAACATGCAACAACCTAAATCGTAGGTATATTCCAAAAGTACCTTTTTGCTTTTACCCGTTTCTTCATCGGTAACTGTTTTTGTCTTTACGGTTATTGTTCCATTTGGGCAAGCCGACTGACACAAACCGCATGCAATGCATTTGTTATTACCATTCTCGTCCAACGGCATGTATAACATAGCACGATGACGGTCCGAAATTTTTAGAGTCTTGCGATTTTCGGGATATTGTTCTGTAACCTTTTTAGTAAAGAACTCCTTTAGTGTAACTCCTAAACCGGTAAGCAAAGACCTTGTTCCGTTGAAGATTTTACCAATATATGTATCTCTGAATTTCATAAAAATCTTTTCTAAATCCTATTAAAATGTCCATCCCATAACCACACACACTGTCATTATAAGCAGGTTAACCAATCCTATCGGGACAAGATATTTCCACTCGAGTGTAGGTACTTGATCGATACGCAAACGGGGAAATGTCCATCTGAACCACATGAGAACCCATATAATGAAGAATGTTTTTCCCAAGAACCAAACAATTCCCGGAATATAATCCATGACCATGTTGAATGTGTCGAAACCACTGATGTGTAATGGCATCCAGCCACCAAGGAATAGTGTAGATGCAATAGCTGCCACAATGAACAAATTCATGAACTCTGCTACATAGAAAAAGCCAAAATGCATTCCGGAATACTCGGTGTGAAATCCTGCGGTAAGCTCCGATTCGGCTTCGGGAAGATCGAATGGAGCACGGTTGGTTTCGGCATTTCCGGCAATAAGATATATGACAAAGGCCAACATTGCTGGCAAGTGTCCTTTGAATATAAACCACGCATCGTGTTGTTGTTCTACCAATTCACTGATTTGCATTGTACCGCTAAGGGTTACAACGGTGAGCATACACAAACCTATGGACAATTCGTAACTAATCATCTGCGCACCGCTTCGCATAGCACCAATCATCGAGAATTTGTTGTTACTGCTCCATCCGGCAAGTAAAATTCCCAATACTCCAAAAGAGGATGTTGCCATGAGAAAAAATACTCCCATGTTAAAATCGAGAACCTGCAATCCCTTTGCAAAAGGCAAACAGCAAAATGTGAGAACAGAGCTCATTACCACAAGGTATGGAGCAAGGCGATATAAAAAACTATCGGAGCGATTTATGCTGATAATCTCTTTGATGAGCATCTTAAAAACATCGGCAAAAACCTGTAATAGCCCCCATGGACCTACACGCATAGGGCCTAAGCGACATTGAAAGGCTGCACACACCTTACGCTCCATAAAAATCATGACTATTGCAAACATAACGTAAGCAAGTAGGGCACATGCGGCAACCAATATACACTCTACAATGATGGCAAATTGTGCAGGCATCATTGAACGCAAAAATTGGTCTATTGCTGTTGTTATGGTAGTAAAATCAAACATATATAGTATCAGTTTTATATTATCTGTCAATATCGGGTATAACGTAGTCTAATGTCGCACCTATGGCAATGAGGTCGGCTACTTTTGCTCCCTTAAGTATTTTGTGCATTGCGGCAATGAGTGGTAATCCCATAGGACGGAATTTTATTCTATATGGCGATTTCTCTCCACGACTCTCTATGTATACTCCAAATTCTCCACGTGAACCTTCCACACTTGCGCTGTAGCGTCCTTCGGGGATACGTATAATAGGCTTTGTCTTAACTTTGTATTCGCCTTCGGGAATATTGTCTATTAATTGCTCGATAATGTGTATCGATTCGAGAATCTCATCGAGACGTACCCAAAAACGGTCGTAACAGTCGCCATTGTTGTATATTATCTCTTTAAAATCGACTTTGTCGTAAAGTGCGTACGGATGGCGTTTGCGCACGTCGCATGCCCAACCCGAAGCGCGACCTGTTCCTCCTGTACATCCATAGGAGATAGCATCGGCACGAGAGATGACACCAACACCTTTCATACGTTTTTGTGTAATCACATTGTATGTAAAGACATCGTTGTACTCCTTTATCTTGCCTTTTTGATATTGGCAGAACTCTTTTACCTTACGTACAAAATCGGGAGTGATATCTGCTTGTACTCCACCAATAACATTGTAGTTCTGTATAAGGCGTCCACCTGTTACCTCTTCCAATATATCAAGCAATTTCTCTCTGTCGCGGAAACCGTAGATGAAAGTGGTAATCGCACCAAGGTCCATAGCTGCACACGACAAGAAAAGAAGGTGCGAATCTATACGCTGCAACTCGTCCATAATAGTACGTATATACTGCGTTCTGTCTGTAACCTCAATGCCCATAGCCTTCTCAATGCACATGCACAGTGCATGACGGTTTTGGTGTGCACTTAGATAGTCGAGACGGTCGGTGAGTGCCAAAATCTGAGGATAGGTAAGGCTCTCGCTCATCTTTTCTATACCGCGATGTATATATCCGCAATGTATATCTATCTTTTTAATCTCTTCGCCGTCGAGTGCCAAACGAAAACGCAACACTCCATGAGTGGCAGGGTGTTGAGGACCTATATTTATAATATATTGGTCGCCGTGAATTTTATTTGTCTGTTTGTCTATTATAGCCTGCTCTGCATCTTCTGCTATTTCGTATGGGCGCTGTACATCCTCCGTTACTTCATTTTCCATGCGAATAGGGTTGATAGCTTCGCTGGTATCATAATCTTTACGTAATGGATATCCAACCCAGTCGTTTCTTAAAAAGAGACGACGCATGTCGGGGTGTTTTGTGAAGTAAATTCCAAAAAAATCGTATACTTCACGCTCATACAACTCGGCAACATTCCAAAGATGGCACACTGTCGGTATCAGAGGCTTCTCACGATTGGCTGTTATTGTTGCAACCTCGATGTTCTCACCCGTTGCTGTGTTCTCTAATATGTATATTGCCCCCAAGCCTTCTTCGCCCCAATCCATACCAATGATATCGCGTAGGAAATCCATTCCTTTGCTATATCTGTACTCCTCCATTCTTTTTGGGAACTCCTTAATGTCGATAAATGTAAGATTCATTTTTTAACAGTTTTCGTTAATGTCTATGGGTGCATTAGTTACAATTATTGGCTCATTAGGCATTTCTCCTTTTTTAGCACGATGATTTTTGCCACCAAAGTATTTCTCTATCTTCACTTTACGTTGCAACTGCATCATGCCATATAGCATTGCTTCGGGACGTGGCGGGCAACCCGGAATATATACATCGACAGGAATAATTTTATCTACTCCGTTAAGCACGTGATAGGAGCCTTTGAATGGTCCTCCGCTTATAGCACAACCACCTACTGCTACCACATATTTTGGGTCGGCCATTTGGTCGTATAAACGTTTTAGCACGGGTGCCATTTTATGGGTAATTGTTCCTGCAACCATGATTAGGTCGGCCTGGCGTGGGGAGTTACGAGTTACCTCAAAACCAAACCGGGCAAAATCGTAGCGTGCTGCTCCAACTGCCATAAATTCAATGCCACAACAACTTGTGGCAAATGTTAGCGACCAAAGTGAATTACTTCGTCCCCAGTTTATTAAATCGTCAAGAGCACCAACCACAACATTGGTGCGTTCTTTGTTTAACTCTTTAATGAGAGACTCCAGTGTCTCGTTATCTTTGAATTCCTCGTAAGGAATAGATTTAATAGTTGGTTTTTTCATTTCCATTCAAGTGCTTTTTTGCGCCAAGCGTATGCCAAGCCCAAGACTAATATAAATAAGAAAAACAGTATACCCATAAGGGCTTTGAATCCCAACTCTTGAACAATGGTTGCCCAAGGAAATAGAAACACTGTTTCAATGTCGAACATGAGAAAAAGAATAGAAAACAGATAATAACCGGCTCTAAAATGTACCCATGTTGCACCTTGTGTGGGAATACCGCACTCGTATGTCTCACCTTTTTGTTTGTTGTAGCTGCGTGGAGAAATCAGACTGGCAGTCATCATTCCTGCAAATACAAGAAAAAGTGAGGCCAAAATCATTGTAAATAAGAGTATGTAGTTCATACTATATCAATTATTTATGTGTTTTAAATTTAAAATTATAGTTTTTGGCTTATTCTTGCTTAAAAATATATCTAGCAAAAGTAGTAAAAATATAATTTTATATCTCTTGAATTTTGCCGATATTTAATGTTAAATTTTGTTGTTTTGTGCATCTTCTTGTATATTAATAATATAGCTTCTAACCAATTGTAGCGTCGAAAATCATCATTAATACAAAACCTAGTGTGAAGCCAATGGTACCAATGTTACTATGCTCCCCGGATTGTGATGCAGGTATCAATTCTTCTATGACAACGTATAGCATTGCACCGGCCGCAAAGGCGAGCAGAGCCGGCATAGCCGATGAAACATTTTCGAGAAAAAGAAGTGTAAGTAAAGCTGCTAAAGGTTCTACAAGCCCCGATAAAGCGCCCATGAGAAATGCTTTTCCACGACTCTTTCCCTCGTTGTGCAGTGGCATGGAAATTATTGCTCCTTCGGGGATATTTTGAACAGCCATTCCTACAGATAAAGCAAATGCTCCGGCAATAGTGAGTGTCGCATCTCCATTTAGTGTCCCTGCAAATACCACACCGACGGCCATTCCTTCGGGGATGTTGTGCAGTGCAACTGCCAGAATCATTTTTGTGGAACGCGAAAAAGAGGAACGTGGGCCCTCGGAACATGTTTCATCAATGTGTTGGTGGGGTATAACAGTGTCGAGGAAAAGCAAAAATCCCATACCTGTGAGCAATCCCAAAAGTACAGGTAATATATCGAAAAATGATTCATTGCCGACCTGTTCCAATGCCGGTTGCAACAAAGACCAAAAACTGGCTGCCACCATAATTCCTGACGCAAATCCCAATAACGCTTTTTGCGTGTGGTTGCCCATCTCTTTGCGCAATAAAAAGACCATGGCTGCACCTAATGTTGTTCCAAGAAAAGGTAGTGTAAATCCTAAAAGAATATTAATTAAATTATCCATAATTCTCTATTTGTTTGTGTGCAAAAATACATATTTAATATTTTATAATACTCATATGACCGTTTTTTATTGTTAAATATTCTTTTTACGAAAAATATTCCAATTAGAATAATAATTCCTGCAAGTTTTGTTGTAATACTTTTCTAACTGTCATTTTTTTGTACTATCTTCGCGTCGCGCTATTATATGTATTTTGCAGTAATAGTTATTTAGGGAATTTAATGAATTAAAATATAACAATCTTTATGATTTACTTTTTTAGTACACCAAACCGTACGGTAATTGCAACCGAAACGGCACATTCATTGAACGAGTGTGATATTCAAAAACTGTGTTGGCTATATGGCGAAGCTACACCTATAGATGGAGATTCATTAGAGGGATTCTTTGTGGGACCTCGTCGTGAAATGATAACTCCTTGGAGTACCAATGCTGTTGAGATAACTCAAAATATGGGTCTTGAGGGAATAAGTCGTATCGAGGAATATTTTGCTGTTAAAGACGAGAATGCAGAATATGACCCTATGCTACAAAGAATGTATCGCGGACTCGACCAAAATGTGTTCGTTGTAAATATTGAACCAAAACCTATAGAATTTATAGATGACCTTGATAGCTATAACGAAACAGAAGGCTTGGCTCTATCAAAAGAAGAAATAGAATATTTACACAGGGTAGAGGATGAACTTGGACGCAAACTCACCGACAGCGAGGTATTTGGTTTTGCACAGATTAACTCGGAGCATTGTCGTCATAAAATATTTGGTGGTACATTTGTTATCGATGGTGAGGAGATGCCTTCGTCGTTATTTGCAATGATAAAACGTACAACACAAGAAAATCCCAACAAGATAATATCTGCCTACAAGGACAATGTTGCATTTGCACAAGGCCCGGTAGTAGAGCAGTTTGCTCCGGCCGATCATTCAATTCCCGATTATTTCGTAATTAAAGATATTGAGACTGTTATATCACTAAAAGCAGAGACACATAATTTCCCCACAACAGTTGAACCTTTCAATGGAGCATCAACCGGAACCGGAGGTGAAATACGCGACCGTATGGGTGGTGGTAAAGGTTCATGGCCCATTGCCGGTACTGCTGTTTACATGACATCGTATCCACGTACATTCGATGACCGCAAATGGGAACAGTTATTGCCTGTCCGCAAATGGTTATATCAAACCCCCGAACAGATACTTATTAAAGCATCAAATGGTGCATCCGATTTTGGAAACAAATTTGGTCAGCCACTTATCTGTGGTTCGGTACTTACATTCGAGCATGCCGAAAACGATGAGGTATATGGCTATGACAAGGTAATTATGCTTGCCGGTGGTGTTGGATATGGTACACGTCGCGACTGTTTGAAAGGTACTCCCGAAAAGGGTAATAAAGTTATTGTTATGGGTGGCGAGAACTATCGTATCGGTTTAGGTGGCGGTTCAGTATCGTCGGTTGATACAGGACGTTATTCTTCGGGTATTGAGTTGAATGCTGTTCAGCGTGCCAATGCCGAGATGCAGAAACGTGCATACAACGTAGTACGCGCACTCTGTGAAGATGACACCAATCCCGTTGTATCTATTCACGACCATGGTTCGGCCGGTCATGTAAACTGTTTGTCGGAACTTGTAGAAGAGTGTGGTGGTCTCATTGACATGTCAAAATTGCCGGTTGGTGATAAAACATTATCGGCAAAAGAGATAATTGCAAATGAATCTCAGGAGCGTATGGGTCTGCTCATAAAAGAGGATGCCATTGAATATGTACGCAAGGTCGCCGAACGTGAGCGTGCTCCAATGTATGTAGTTGGTGAAACAACCGGTGATGCTCGTTTTGCTTTTGAACAGGCCGATGGCAAACGTCCTTTCGACCTTTCTGTAAGTCAAATGTTTGGTTCATCTCCCAAAACATACATGGTAGATAAAACCAAAGAACGTAAATACAAAAATGTAGAATACAATGCCGATAATATTGATGAATATCTGACTAATGTGCTTCGTCTCGAAGCTGTTGCATGTAAAGATTGGCTTACTAACAAAGTAGACCGTTCTGTAACAGGTAAAATAGCACGTCAACAATGTCAAGGTGAAATTCAGTTGCCATTGAGCGATTGTGGTGTAGTTACACTCGATTATCGTGGCAAGAAAGGTATTGCAACATCTATTGGTCATGCTCCACAAGCGGGCCTTGCCGACCCTGCAAAAGGTTCTGTGCTTGCAGTTGCCGAGGCACTGACAAATATTGTCCTTGCACCACTCTCCGATGGTATTAAAACAGTATCATTAAGTGCAAACTGGATGTGGCCATGCCGTTCTCAAGAGGGTGAAGATGCGCGTCTCTATCGTGGAGTAGAGGCTCTGTCGGAATTCTGTTGCGATTTGCATATAAATGTTCCTACAGGTAAAGACTCTTTGTCGATGACACAGAAATATCCCGATGGAACAAAGGTTATAAGTCCGGGAACTGTTATTGTATCGGCAGGTGGAGAAGTTTCTGATGTTCGCAAAGTTGTCTCTCCCGTAATGGTAAATGAACCAAAGAGTTCATTCTATCATATAGACTTTAGTTTCGATGCATTACGTCTTGGTGGCTCCGCATTTGCACAAACAATGAATTGTGTTGGCAGTGATGTTCCAACAGTACAAAATCCTGAATATTTTGCTGAGGTATTTGATGCAGTTCAGCAACTAGTGAACGAGAGACTCATTCTTGCAGGACATGATGTTTCTGCCGGCGGTCTCATTACAACACTGCTCGAAATGTGTTTTGCAAACGTAGAGGGTGGTATGGAAATCAATCTCGACAGCATAGCTGAGAAAGATATTGTGAAACTATTTTTTGCAGAAAATCCTGCGCTGGTTATTCAGGTTGCCGACAATAACAGCAACAGAATGAAAGAGATATTGGATGATGCAGGTATATGCTATGTAAAGATTGGTACTCCTTCGAAGAAACGTCATATAGCAGTAGCAAAAGAGAAACGTACACGTCTGTTCGATATCGATTACTATCGCGATGTGTGGTTCGACAGTTCATATCTCATGGATCGCAAACAGAGTTTCAATGGTTGTGCCGACGAGCGTTTACGTAATTACAAAAATCAACCATTACGTTTCCGCCTACCTGCACATTTCACAGGCATGCTCGACTCTTACGGTATGTCGGCTGACAGACGCACAAAATCGGGTGTTCGTGCCGCTATCATTCGCGAAAAAGGAACAAACGGAGAGCGCGAAATGGCTTATGCTATGCATCTTGCAGGCTTTGATGTTAAGGATGTTACAATGACCGACCTCATCAGCGGACGTGAGACTCTCGACGAAGTTAATTTCATTGTCTTCTGTGGTGGTTTCTCCAATTCCGATGTGCTTGGTTCTGCAAAGGGATGGGCAGGTGGCTTCCTTTACAATCCCAAAGCCAAAGCCGCACTCGACCGTTTCTATGCACGCGAAGATACTTTGTCATTAGGTATCTGCAATGGTTGCCAGTTGATGATGGAGTTGAACCTAATCAATCCCGAACATGAGAAACGCGGTTATATGAGACACAATAACTCGCATAAATTTGAGTCATCATTCGTTGGTGTTAATATCCCCGAAAACAACTCCGTTTTGTTTGGCTCACTTTCGAATAGTCGTCTTGGCGTTTGGGTTGCTCATGGTGAAGGTAAATTTGATTTACCCTATGATGCAGAACAGTATAACATTGTAGCACGTTATGCCTATGATGGCTATCCTGCTAACCCCAACGGTTCATCGTATGGTGTAGCGGCATTGGCTAGTGCGAATGGTCGTCATGTTGCAATGATGCCACACCCAGAACGTGCAATATTCCCATGGCAGTGCGCAAATTATCCACAAAATCACATGGCCGACGATGTTACTCCATGGATTGAGATATTCCGCAATGCATACTCATGGGTTGCAAGCAAATGAACAAAGAATAGATAGTTAAACTTTTGGGGCTGTATCAAAGAAAATTTGATACAGCCCTTATAAAGTAGATACAAGCAAACGACATGCAGAAGATAAATCTTTTCAAACTCTTTACCACCTTCTTTAAATTAGGACTTTTTACTATTGGAGGAGGTTATGCCATGATACCGCTTATAGAACGCGATGTCGTAGAACAGAACAGGTGGGTGAGTAAAGAAGAGTTTGTAGATTTACTTGCTATAGCACAATCATCACCGGGTGTTTTTGCCGTAAACATATCTATTTTTATCGGCTATAAACTACGTGGTATCCCCGGTTCCATTTTCTCCGCAATAGGAAATGTTCTGCCTTCGGTAATTATAATATTGTTTGTTGCATTGTTCTTTAATAGTTTTAGAGATAATGCTATTGTAAATAATATTTTTATGGGATTACGTCCTGCCGTTGTGGCATTGATTGCCGCTCCAGTGTTTTCCGTTGCAAAAACTGCAAAAATATCATGGACCAATGTCTGGATACCTATTTTGTCGGCTTTATTGATTGTTGCTTTTGGCATATCTCCTATTTATATAATATTGTTGGCGGTAATAGGTGGCATTTTGTGGGGTAAGATAAATTAATAGTATATGGCAATATTTATTGAACTGTTTTATTCATTTTTCAAAATAGGCCTTTTTAGTTTTGGAGGGGGCTATGGCATGTTGTCGGTGATACAGGGCGAAGTTGTTACTCGTCATGCATGGATGAATATGTCGGAATTTACAGATATTGTTGCTGTAAGCCAAATGACTCCCGGACCAATAGGTATAAACACTGCTACTTATGTTGGCTATACTGCAGTTATAAATAGTGGTGGTTCGCAGGTTATGGCTGTGCTAGGCTCATTGATATCATCGTTTGCCGTTATGTTGCCATCGTTCATTCTCATGCTTCTTATTAGCCGTTTCTTTATGAAATATTGTAAGCACCCTCGTGTCGAAGTTCTTTTTTCGGTATTAAGACCCACAGTGGTTGGACTCATAGCGTCTGCAGCCTTATTGCTAATGAATAGTGAGAATTTTGGATTGCCGACAATCAACCCAATACAATTTATTGTAAGTGTTACCCTTTTTGTCTTTACTTTTATAGCAGTAAAAAAATATAAGTTCTCTCCAATACTTACGCTTATAGCTTGTGGAGTGTTAGGAGCTCTCTTTTATGGACTGTTTCCTATAAATTAATTATTTTATTGTTGTCCTTTTGCATGTGAGTGTGGAAACTCGCCGTTTTTTTTATCTCTTCTGCTATTGTGAGGACGATGTTGTGTGGTATTTTTCTTTTTAGCACTATTACTATTCCTTCTGTTATCTTTTTTATTGCGTGAATAGTTGCGTCTTCGTTTCTCTTTTTTATCCTCTTCCTTAGGTGAATATTCGGGAACGTCTCCAAGACTATCCGATATCGGCATTTTTTCGATATCCTGTTCTATAAAGTCCTCTATTCGTTTAAAGAATATTTGGTCTTCTACCGACACAAATGTTACTGCGCGTCCTTCGTTACCCGCACGTGCTGTGCGACCTACACGATGAATATAATCGTCGCAATCGCGTGGTACGTCGTAGTTAATTACTAAACGAATGTCATCAATATCAATACCTCGAGATAAAATATCAGTGGCAACCAAAATATCTATTTTTCGGCTTTTAAAACGAAACATTATTTCGTCGCGTTCACTCTGAGTGAGGTTGCTATGCATCTCACCTACATTGTATCCGCACTTTTTTAGTGATAAAGAAATATCTCTGACTTTGTTCTTACGCGATGTAAATAATATTACGCGCTCCGGTTTTTCTCCGGCAAACAACTCTTTTACAATTTGTGGCTTTTGAGCCTCATAGCAAATGTATGCCTGCTGTTTAATACCCTTTGCCGGCTTTGCCAGCGATAAAGTAACATGTACGGGGTCTTTTAGTATATTTGATGCTAAACGACGTATTTCCTGAGGCATTGTTGCCGAAAACAGCATTGTCTGACGCTCTTTTGGCAACTGCTTTGCGATTGTCATAATATCGTTGTAGAAGCCCATATCCAACATCCTGTCGGCTTCATCAAGTATAAAGAATGACACACGTGATAGGTCGATATTACCTAAGTTAATATGACTTATTAGGCGACCGGGAGTGGCTACAATTATATCTGCACCACGCGACATTCCACGAAGTTCCTGTTCGTAACGTTGCCCATCGTTTCCACCATATACGGCAACGCTGGATATTGGCATAAAATAGGTAAATCCTTCGAGTTGTCTATCTATCTGTTGTGCCAATTCACGTGTTGGAGCCATAATAACACAATTTATTGCATCGGCACTATACTTTCCACTACACAATTTGTTTAATACAGGCAATAGATAGGCGGCAGTCTTTCCTGTGCCGGTTTGTGCAACACCTATAAGGTCTTTGCCATTCATTAAAGGCTGTATAGTCTTTTCTTGTATAGGTGTACACTTCTCGAAGCGCATGGCATCGAGTGCATCAAGGACCTCATCTTCAAAATCGAAATCGGTAAAATAGACCGGCTCTTTATTTTCTGTCGTGTTATCTTGCATGTTATCTCGGTGCTTTATTATAAAGGTAAACAGCTATAAATGCATACACTATATTAGGAAGCCATACAGCTAAATATACAGGCATCTGCTCTGCGAAAGCCGATGAAATTGCTTGGAAAAGAATATAAGAGAAACTAAGTCCCAAACCAATGCCTAATGACAATCCCATACCTCCTTTTGTCTTTTTTGATGATAGAGATGCACCGATAACAGTAAGGATGAAAGCTGCAAATGACATTGCTATACGTTTATGGTATTCTATTTCAAATGGTTTTATGTTGGCAATACCACGTGCTTTTTGTTTGTCTATGTATTCACTCAATTGAGGGCTTGTCATAGTCTCTTGCTGTCCTTCGGATACAAGAAAATCGGTAGGTTCAATTTTAATTATTGTATCGAGAGGAACAGTCTTGTTGGAACGTATTATCTCCTTGTCATTTGCTAATTCACGTATTGTCCAATTTTTTGCAGTCCATTTATATCTTTCTTCGGGATGATATGTTATGGTACGCGCCGTCATGTGGGCTACCAATTTTTTATCTTCAAATTTATCCAACGAAAAACGATATCCTGTATTCGAGCGGTTTTCATAACGCTCCATATATGCAACAGTGTTGTTATCAACCTGTAACTGTATATTGCGTGCAGTTTCTGTTGTCTTCTTACGCTTATATTTAACTTCGAAGGCAATACGTGTTTTGTTTCCCATCGGAATGACGTATGCACTTAAACCATAGGTCATGAGTGCAATAAGTGCAGCAGAAATCATATAAGGGCGTAGCATACGTCTGTAACTGACGCCAGCTGCAAACATTGCAATGATTTCCGATGTCTCTGCCAGTTTTGATGTAAAATAGATTACAGATATAAATACAAACAATGCACTAAATGTATTTGCATAGTAGGGTATAAGGTTTAGGTAATAGTCGAAAACTATTGCCGAGAAAGGCGCATTGGATGTTGCAAATTTATCGATATGTTCATTGTAATCGAACACTACAATAATAGCAATAATTAGAGCTATTGCAAAAAAATATGTTCCTAAGAACTTTGCTATTATGTATAAGTCAAGCCTTTGTAGTTTTAGTTTGTCAAACCATTTCATGTTTGTCATGTGTCTATCTTATAATCGTCGTGTAACTTGTTCCAACATACTCTTTTTCCATGATTCATAATCATCGGATAGAATATGTTTGCGTGCCTCATTTGTGAGCCATACGTAGAATGCAAGATTGTGCAATGATGCTATTTGCATTGCCAGCAACTCCTGTGATACAAAAAGATGTCGCAAGTAGGCACGACTATATTGTCGGTCTACATACGATGCCCCATCTTCTTCTATTGGAGAGAAATCGTATTTCCATTTCTCATTACGCATGTTCATTATACCTTGCTTGGTGAATAACATAGCATTACGACCATTGCGTGTTGGCATAACGCAGTCGAACATATCAACTCCGCGTTCTATACCTTCGAGAATATTTGCTGGAGTACCAACTCCCATCAGATAACGAGGTTTGTCTTTGGGTAGAATTTCATTTACAACCTCAATCATCTCATACATTTTTTCTGCAGGCTCTCCAACAGCCAAACCACCTATTGCATTACCTGCACACTCTTTAGATGCTATGTATTCAGCCGATTTTCGACGTAGGTCGGGGTATACACAGCCTTGAACTATTGGGAACAACTCTTGTTCATAACCATATTTGGGTACTGTTTCGCTCAAACGATTTAAACAACGGTCCAACCAACGGTGTGTCATTTCCATTGATTTTTTTGCATAGTTATAATCTGCTGTACCCGGAGTACATTCGTCAAATGCCATGATTATATCGGCACCAATGCTTCTCTCAATATCCATAACACGCTCGGGAGAGAAAAAGTGCTTTGAACCATCTATATGTGAACGGAATTCAACGCCTTCTTCACTCATTTTTCGTATATCTTTCAACGAAAACACCTGAAAACCACCGCTGTCTGTTAGTATAGGACGACTCCAACTGTTGAATTTATGTAGTCCACCGGCTTGCTCCAGAACATCTAACCCCGGACGCAGATATAGATGATATGTATTGCCTAATATTATCTGAGCTTTAACATCACTCATCAATTCAGGCATCTGCACAGCCTTGACAGAGCCAACAGTTCCGACAGGCATGAATATGGGGGTCTCAATATCACCATGGGCTGTATGGAGTATTCCGGCACGTGCTTCGCTATTACTATCTGTATGTAGAAGATCGAATTTCACAATAATACTTTTATAGGTTTATCGGATTCTTAACTTTCTCTTTCATTAAGGCATTGTCTAATACCTCTTTTATATCGGTAACATAATGGAATGTTAGTCCTGTAAGATACTTTTCGGGTATAACCTCTATGTCGCGACGGTTTTCTTCGCATAGGATTATCTCTTTAATTCCGGCACGTTTTGCCGCCAAAATTTTCTCTTTGATACCGCCTACAGGCAGGACTTTTCCACGCAGTGTTATTTCGCCTGTCATTGCCAAGTGTGGCTTAACCTTACGTTGTGTAAATGCCGACACAAGTGCTGTTACCATTGTAATTCCTGCCGAAGGACCATCTTTTGGAATTGCACCTTCGGGTACATGGATATGTACATTCCAATTTTGGAATACTTCGTTATTAATACCAATGCTATCGGCATGTGCTTTTATGTATTCCAATGCTAACATTGCCGACTCCTTCATTACATCGCCAAGATTACCTGTAAGAGTGAGCTTTTCCTCTTTTCCTCTGCTAAGGCTTGTTTCAATGAAAAGTATCTCTCCACCTACTGCAGTCCATGCAAGGCCTACCACTACGCCGGCATAATCATTTCCTTGATATTTGTCGCGTGAGAACTCTTTTGGGCCTAATAAATCTTTGAGATGCTCGGGTTTTACTGTTGTTATTGAGAACTCTCCGTTTGTAGCTTTTTGGCAAGCAAGACGACGCATCACCTTTCCAATTTTCTTCTCCAGCATACGCACACCCGATTCACGTGTGTAATCCTCGATGATTTTCTCGATGGCATTCTTGCGTATAGTTATCTTTTCATTTGCTATACCATTAGCCTCCATCTCTTTTGGTACCAAATGACGACGGCCAATCTCAATTTTTTCTTCGGTAAGATAGCCACTAACTTCAATAAGTTCCATACGGTCGAGTAGGGGCGATGGAATGGTTGCTAGGTCATTTGCCGTAGCAATGAACATTACTTTAGAGAGGTCGTAATCGATATCTAGGAAATTATCGTGAAAAGCATTGTTCTGTTCGGGGTCTAAAACTTCGAGTAGTGCCGACGATGGGTCGCCATGCATTGAATTATGACCAACCTTGTCAATCTCGTCGAGTATAAATACCGGATTGTCAGAACCGGCTTTTATTATATTTTTAAGTACACGTCCGGGCATAGCACCGACATAGGTTTTACGGTGCCCACGAATCTCCGACTCATCGTGTATTCCACCCAAAGACATACGAACGTACTTACGTTTCAATGCTTCGGCAATAGATTTTCCAAGCGAAGTCTTACCCACACCCGGAGGACCATAAAGACATATTATCGGAGCCTTCATGTCGCCACGCATTTTTATCACAGCAAGGTGCTCTAAAATACGTTCTTTTACTTTGTCTAGGCCATAATGGTCTCGGTCGAGCACAACCTTTGCATTTTTTATGTCAAGATTATCTTGCGTACATTCACCCCATGGAAGACTCAACATCACTTGCAAATAGTTTAATTGCACATGATAGTCGGGAGTTTGAGGATTTATGCGTTCTAATTTTGATAACTCTTTTTCGAATGTCTCTTTTACCGTATTGCTCCATTGTTTTCCCGAAGCTTTCTTGCGCATCTCATTCACATCTTGGTCCTGCACATTTCCACCCAATTCCTCCTGAATATTTTTCAGTTGTTGCTGTAGGAAATACTCACGTTGTTGTTGGTCGAGTTCCTGATGTGTTTTGTTACGTATCTTTTGCATTATTGCCGCATATTGTAATTCACGGTTAATAATGCTCATCACATGGTAGCAACGCTCAAGAATACTATCGGTACTCAATAATATATGTTTTTCCGATGTATCGGTTTTTAGGTTAGAAGCCAGAAAGTTTGTGAGTGTAACAGGGTTGTTTATGTTGTTAATGGCAAAAGATGTTTCGGAATGTGGTTGCTCAATAATTTTATATAACTTCATTGCACCTTCGCGACAATCCTTTGCCAATTGCTCAAACTCCTCTTCTTTATCACTACGAGGCTCTGGCGCAAAATCATTTCTTGGAGTAATGTTTCCTACAAGGAATGGGCGTGTCTTGATTATCTCCAACAGTTCTATTCTCTGAATACCTTGCAAAACGACAGTGGTAGATTGGTCGGGCATTTCAAAAACACGCAGTATCTTTGCCAATGTTCCCATTTTGTAAAGGTCGTTCATGCGCGGATTATCAATCTCGGGTTCACGTTGGCAAAAGACACCCATTAAGCCTTGCGATTTTGTTACCTTGTGAATGAGACGTAACGACGACTCTCTTCCAACAGAGACTGTAAGTATGCTTGATGGAAAAAGAAACATGTTGCGCAGAGGTAATATCGGCGTTGTGTCAATAGTATCCTCTGCCATTTTATTTTGATTTAAAATTTCGTTGTCTTTATCTATATCAGCAAAAACCGAGAAACTTGGTTTATCCTCTTTGTTATCCATTATCTCATAAATTTCGTTATTAAACTCGTCTATAATATCATTCTCACTATTTGACATACTCTTTTTTGTTGTTTAATCATATAAACAAACGGAACACCCGTTTAATACTAAAAAATATAATATATTATTATAATAATTTGCAAAGATAATATAAAGAAACGAAAAGTGATACAATCGAAGTGAAGATTATTGCAATATGAAACCCTCTTTCTTTCACATGTCGATTTAATTTCGTTTGATTAATTTTAAAAATAAAATTTGTTAGAAAGTTGTTTCTATTTGTTGTATCTTTGTAACCGCTTAAAGAATTATGGCAGTGTCAGAGAAAAAGAGCATATTATTCTTAATAAATCCAAAATCGGGAGTGCAAAACAAAGTTGGGCTCCCTAAACTTATCGCTTCTCTTCTCGATAAGCAAAAATATGAATATGCTATTGCTAAAACAGAATACCGAGGACATGCTACAGAATTGGCAGAGGATGCTGTAAAACAACAGATTGACGCTGTTGTGGCAGTTGGTGGCGATGGCACCGTCAATGAGGTGGGGCGTGCTCTTGTAGGCAGTAAAACAGCGTTAGGAATATTGCCCTTTGGTTCCGGAAATGGATTGGCGCGTCATCTTGGAATTCCAATTAATCCACGTAGTGCTATTGAATTCATTAATAAGGCTCTACCTGTTAGTGTTGATTATGGCAAAATAAACGATTTCCCATTTTTTTGTACTTGCGGAATTGGTTTTGATGCGTTTGTGAGCCATAGTTTCTCAAAAGGCAAACGCAGAGGGTTGTTCGGATATATGAATAACACCCTTATGGATTTTATAAAGTACGAATCTGAGGTTTACGAGGTAGAAACTGAATGGAGTCATAAAAAGCATAAAGCATTCCTTATTGCATGTGGAAATGCAGCGCAATATGGCAATAATGCCTATATAGCACCAAAAGCATCCATGCGTGATGGCATGTTAAGTGTTACTATTTTGGAGCCTTTTACTGTTGTCGATATTCCAATGATTTTAGGACAACTATTTAGCCGAAATTTGTGCCAAAACAATCGCATTAAAACTATTGACACTCGTTGGATTAAAATTAAACGAAAGGAGGGAGGAGTGGTTCATTTCGACGGAGAACCCGTTATTATGGATGCGAATCTTTTTATTGAGATTGTACCATCGGGACTGAATGTCCTTGCATCGCCACAGTGGGATGGAAGTGGTGCTAATATTTCAATATTCCAGCAAGGAGTCGATTTGCTACGTGGTACTCTGCCCGAAGTTGATATTGAAGAATTAAAAGAACGCCTACCTAAACTGACTGTCAAGAACATAAAGAAAATAGGCAAATAACATTAAATTGTATATTCGCTTTATTTTATAATTTGTTCAGTATCATTTTTTGCAGTTACAATTTTAGGTAAAAATCGCGTAATAAATTTATAGTATCTGCACTATATTTACCGGGGGTATCTTCTAAAATCAGTTCGTTAGTTTTTGCTTTTAAACAACTCTTTTTTGAGAACTCTATTAACACTCTTTTTGCAGGTTTGTGAGGCAATGTATGCACATATGTTATTCGTGTTGCCGAAAGGCCTTTATACAATGCTTCGTCGCACCATTTTTGCAACAAATCATTAGGAATTACAACCGAGAACTTGCCATCCTCTGTCAGCAAACGCGCTGCACATTCCATTAATTCGTTACATGCTAGAGAGTCATCATGCCTTGCAAGGTTGCGCTCTTTTTGTGAGCACTTTAAACTATCGCTAAAAAAGGGTGGATTACTGACTATTGTATCAAATTTTTCTTCTGTTATATAATCTTTTATGTCGCAATTAATTATATCAATCCTATTTGACCATGGCGACAACTTTGCATTTTCTTTGGCCTGTAATGTGGCATCGGAATCAATCTCTATTCCTATAATATTAGCTTTGCAACGTTGAGCAGCCATGATAGCTATCAGCCCACTACCGGAACCAATATCAAGAACTTTTTTGCTTTCTGAAAAGTCGGCCCATGCACCTAACAGACAACCATCCGTTCCAACCTTCATCGCACAATGCTCTTGCTTGATGCAAAACTGCTTAAATGTAAATTGTGAATTGGACATAATGCAAGGTGTATTTGTGAGGACAATTTATCAGTTTATTTATGAATAACGCTGTAAAATATTGTTGGTAAATATCTTACAGCGCTGAGCCGAGTCGGGGACTCGAACCCCGGACCTACTCATTACGAATGAGTTGCTCTACCAACTGAGCTAATTCGGCATTATTGTCTCAATAAAAGGCTTGCAAATGTAGTGATAAAATATATTTGATGCAATTTTAAATATAATTTTTAATCTATATTTTTTTTGTTTTTTTTATTTTCCGATTGTTTGATTGTAGAATTTATTTTTCTAACTTTGTACTCGTTTTTAAGAGAAACAACGCAAATGTACAAACACGAAGTATTAAAGAAGCAAAGTATGACGATGGACCAAACACCGTCATTGAGTTCTTCGGCTTCTGTTTGTTGCATATATAGCGTATTTACATATATTTAATATTGCATAGTCGTTTCGTTGAAACGACTTTTTTATTTTGTTTAATTTTGCATATTGTTTAATAACAGAATATTATGGAACCTCTATTACATGAATGTGGTGTAGCAATGATTCGTCTGCGTAAACCTTTAAATTATTATTCAGAGAAATATGGTACGTGGGCTTATGGAATGAACAAGTTGTTTTTGTTGATGAACAAACAATATAACCGAGGACAACAAGGTGCAGGTATTGCATGTGTAAAACTAAAATCGCAACCGGGAGAAGATTATATGTTTCGTGAGCGTGCCGAAGGTTCCACATCTATCTCAAAAGTGTTTGCAGAGGCAGAAAAAGATATGCTCCCATTCTCTGTAGAAAACAGAGGCGATGCCGATTTTGCATATAAGAATTTTGGGTTTGCTGGAGATATGTATATGGGACATCTTCGTTATTGTGCTACCGGCAAAACCGGTTTACAGTATGTACATCCATATCTTCGTCGTAATAACTGGAGAGCAAAGAATTTGGCTCTTTGTGGTAATTTCCACATTACAAATGTCGATGATGTATTCAAAGAATTGGTTTCACATGGTCAGCATCCAAGAGTGTATGCCGACACATATATACTTTTGGAACTCATGGGACATCGCTTAGACCGAGAGGTTGAGCGTGTTTTTAAGGAGTGTGAAGCTGAAGGACTTACAGGCATGAATATAACCAAAGCTATCGAAGATAGAATGGATATAGCAAACGTTCTTCGCACTTCGGCTCCATTACTCGATGGTGGTTATGTTCTTTGTGGAATGACAGGTAGTGGAGAGATGTTCGCAATGCGCGACCCATGGGGTGTTCGTACTGCATATTGGTATGCCGATGATGAAATTTTTGTTATGGCAAGTGAACGAGCTGCTTTGCAAACTGCAATGAACCTAAAAGCAGAACAGGTTATTGAGATGAAACCAGGCGAAGCAATTATCATGAACAAGGCAGGTGAACTACGTATTGAACAAATCATTCCTCAAATTACATTCTTGCCATGTTCTTTCGAACGCATATACTTTAGTCGTGGAAACGATGGTGATATTTATAAGGAGAGAAAAATGCTTGGTGCAAATCTGCGCGACAAGATATTGAGAACTGTAGACTACGATTTGGATAATACAGTGTTCTCTTTTATTCCAAATACAGCCGAAATGGCTTTCTATGGCATGGTAGAGGCTATGGATGAGTATATGAATGAGTGGAAAATTAAAGAGCTCTCTTCGGGAAAACAATTTAGCGAGGATGAGTTACGTACCATATTGTCTAAAAAGGTGCGTCAAGAGAAAGTTGCCAATAAAGACATTAAGATGCGTACGTTTATCACTACAGGCGATAAACGAAACGATTTGGCCGGACACGTTTATGATATTACATACGACTCAATTAAACCAAAGGTTGACAATCTTGTTGTAATAGATGATAGTATTGTTCGCGGAACAACATTAAGAGAGAGTATTTTGAGCATTCTCGACAGATTGGAACCTAAGAGAATTGTTGTTGTTTCTTCGAGCCCACAAATTCGCTATCCCGACTATTATGGTATTGACATGGAGAACTTTGACCATTTTGTGGCATTTTTTGCTGCCCTTGATTTGTTGCAGGAGCGTGGAATGATGAACGTGGTTAATGAAACATACTTAGCTTGTGTAGAAGAGCTCAAAAAACCACTTAGTGAAATGAAAAACTGCACAAAAGCCATTTATAAACCTTTTACTGCAGATGAGATCTCCGATAAGATTGCAGAACTGCTAAGACCTAAGACACTGAATGCAGAGGTGAAACTTGTATTCCAGAGTTTGGAGGGTCTACATGATGCTTGTCCAAACCACTTAGGCGATTGGTACTTTAGTGGCGATTATCCAACACCGGGAGGTAATATGCTTGTAAATAGAGCATTTATCGAACATTATGAGAAATATATATTAAAGTCGGATAAATAATTCTAAAATTTTGTTTATCTTCGCAAAAAATAAGAAATCTTTTGAATAGATATGAAAGAAAAACTTAAAAAAGTATTATTGCTTGGTTCCGGTGCTTTGCGCATTGGACAAGCCGGCGAGTTCGACTACTCAGGTTCGCAAGCATTAAAGGCATTGCGTGAGGAGGGCATACAATCGGTGTTGATAAACCCAAATGTGGCAACTATTCAAACATCGGAGGGTATTGCCGACAAGGTCTATTTCTTGCCGGTTAATACACACTATGTTGAGGAGGTAATTAAAAAGGAACGTCCCGATGGTATATTACTTGCTTTCGGTGGACAAACCGCACTTAACTGTGGAACGGAACTTTATCAAAGCGGTATACTTGACAAATATGGCGTTAAGGTGTTGGGTACCTCTGTAGAGGCTATTATGTATACCGAAGACCGAGACCTATTCGTTAAAAAGCTCGATGAGATACCAATGAAGACTCCTATCAGTCAGGCTGTAGAGAGCATGGAAGATGCTTTGGCGGCCGCACACAAAATAGGTTTCCCTGTCATGGTGCGTTCTGCATATGCATTAGGAGGTTTGGGTAGTGGCATCTGTCGCGATGAAAAGTCATTTAAAGAATTAGCAGAAAGTGCCTTTACATTCTCTTCTCAGATTCTTGTCGAAGAGTCTTTGAAAGGATGGAAGGAGATAGAATTTGAGGTAATTCGCGATGCTAACGACCACTGTTTCACTGTGGCAAGCATGGAGAATTTCGACCCACTTGGCATACATACAGGTGAGTCTATCGTTGTTGCTCCTACCTGTTCTTTGAGCGATGAACAAGTTAAATTCATGCAAGAGATTTCTGTAAGATGTATTCGTCATTTAGGAATTGTTGGAGAATGTAACATTCAGTATGCATTTAATGCCGAGACAAACGATTACCGTGTAATTGAGGTTAATGCACGTTTGAGCCGTTCTTCGGCTTTGGCATCTAAGGCTACAGGTTATCCTCTTGCTTTTGTTGCTGCGAAAATTGCATTAGGATACACACTCGACCAAATTGGCGAGATGGGTACTGCAAATTCGGCTTATGAGGCTCCCAAGTTGGATTATCTGATTTGTAAGATTCCTCGTTGGGATTTAACTAAATTTGCAGGTGTATCACGTCAGATTGGTTCGAGCATGAAATCTGTGGGCGAAATCATGTCTATTGGTCGCTCATTCGAAGAAGTAATACAAAAAGGTCTTCGTATGATAGGTCAGGGTATGCATGGTTTTGTTGGCAATGAGCATACTCATTTCGAGGATCTCGATGAGGAACTGGCCAACCCAACAGACTTACGCATATTCTCTATTGCAAGTGCATTGGAGCAGGGCTATACAATTGAACGTATTAGCGAACTTACAAAAATAGATCCTTGGTTCCTTGGAAAACTGAAGAATATTGTAGACTATAAAAATGTTTTATTGCAATACAACTCATTGGAGGAGTTACCCGAAGAGGTTTTGCGTAGAGCAAAAGAACTTGGTTTCTCAGACTTCCAGATAGCACGATTTGTGCTTAAAGAGGGTGGAAGCATGGAAAAACTTCTTCTCGATGTACGTAATCGTCGTAAATCATTGGGAATTCTTCCGGCCGTAAAACGTATTAACACTGTTGCCTCGGAGCATCCCGAATTGACCAATTATCTATACATGACTTATGGTACCAAAGGATACGATGTTAATTACTACAAAACAGACAAATCTGTTGTGGTATTAGGCTCCGGTGCTTATAGAATTGGTTCATCGGTTGAATTCGATTGGTGTTCGGTTAATGCAGTTCAAACAGCTCGTAAATTGGGATATAAATCTATCATGATTAATTATAACCCCGAAACGGTCTCTACAGACTACGACATGTGCGACCGTCTCTATTTCGATGAGTTGTCATTTGAACGTGTACTCGATGTCATTGACCTTGAACAGCCCGGTGGAGTGATTGTTTCCGTTGGCGGACAGATTCCAAACAACCTTGCGATGAAATTGCATCGTCAATCTGTACCCATTTTAGGAACGTCTCCTCTCTCTATCGACCGTGCAGAAAATCGTCATAAGTTCTCTGCAATGCTCGACCAGCTGGGAATAGACCAGCCTGCATGGAAAGAACTTACAAGCCTCGAAGAGATGGAGTCGTTTGTAGAAAAGGTTGGCTATCCTGTGCTTGTACGTCCTTCGTATGTACTTTCGGGTGCAGCTATGAACGTGTGCCATAACGAAGACGAACTAAAAGAGTTCTTGCAAATGGCGGCTGAGGTGTCAAAAGAGTTCCCTGTTGTCGTTTCGCAATTCATGCAAGAGACAAAAGAGATTGAGTTCGATGCTGTTGCACAGAACGGCGAAGTAGTGGAGTATGCCATTTCGGAACATGTTGAGTTTGCCGGAGTACACTCAGGAGATGCAACATTGGTGTTCCCAGCACAAAAAATTTATTTCGAGACAGCACGGCGCATTAAGAAAATAAGCCGTCGCATTGCAAAAGAACTTAATATATCTGGTCCTTTCAATATTCAATTCCTTGCAAAGAATAATGAGGTTAAGGTTATTGAATGTAATTTACGTGCATCACGCTCATTCCCATTTGTATCTAAGATATTAAAACGCAACTTCATTGAGACTTCAACACGCATCATGCTTGGTGCTCCTTACAGTCAGCCCGACAAGTCGGCATTTGATATCGACTGGATTGGTGTAAAAGCGTCGCAATTCTCATTCAGTCGTTTGCATCAAGCCGACCCTGTACTTGGAGTAGATATGTCTTCTACCGGTGAGGTTGGTTGTATGGGCGATGACTTCGAAGAGGCTCTGCTGAATGCAATGATTGCTGTTGGATATAGTATACCCAAGAAGAGTGTTATGGTATCTTCAGGTGCTTCAAAATCAAAGGTAGATTTGCTGGAATCAACTAAAGTGCTGGCAGAAAAGGGTTACGATATTTATGCAACATCGGGAACTGCACAATTCCTAAACGAAAACGGAATTACCGCAACACCGGTAATGTGGCCCGACGAATCACCAGAAGCAAAAAACAATGTTATGCAAATGATTTCGGAGCATTGTTTCGATTTGATTATCAATATTCCTAAGAATCATACAAAACGCGAATTGACTAATGGTTATCGTATACGTCGTGCTGCGATTGATCATAATATCCCTCTTATAACAAATGCTCGTTTGGCAAGTGCATTCATACGTGCATTCTGCAAAATAGACCTAAACGATATTCCTGTTAAGAGTTGGGATGAGTATAAATGACATAGTGTATATTATTAAATATTGAAGCCGAGAAAATCTCGGCTTCAATATTTAATAATAGAGATGACATTTTTCGATGATATATAAGATATCTAATTTTGACCGCAATAATCCTGTATTAGTTATATAAAATTCTCAATAAGTGGAATTTAAGAAAAGTTGTACACTTTTTTTATATAAAAAGTTTTGGTTATTAAAAAATAATACATAACTTTGCATCGTATTGAGGTTCCAGTGATGGAATTGCAGTACAACATAATCAGTTATGATAGTATAGTTTTTTCTTAGTTGTTTAGTAAATGTGGGACTGTTACTTTGTGAAAAGTGGCAGTCTTTTTTTATGTCTATTATTTGATTTAATTCACATCAATATTATTTTATTTCTTAATTAAATAATTTATAAAATAGTCTATTTTTTAATAATAATAAGAAATATGATTTATTATTAAGAATTAATTGTTTAATTTTGCAAAATGAATTATAGTTCATTGTTGTGAACTGTTATGCATAGAGATCAAGAAAATTAATAAATAATATTTGCATTATTGTAATGGAGAATAAAATTCAAGAACTTACCGAAAAAATTTACAACGAGGGGGTTGAAAAAGGTAATGCCGAGGCTGAGCGTATAATAGCCGATGCTAAAGAGAAGGCAACTGCAATGCTTAACGAGGCGCAGGAAAAAGCTAATGAGATTGTGGCCAAAGCACATAAAAGCGCCGAAGAGTTAGAAAACAACACACGTTCCGAGCTAAAGTTATACGGTGCACAAGCAATTGGTGCATTAAAATCGGAAACAACCTCTATGATAACAGACGCAATTGTTAAAGCTGCTGTTAAAGAAGCATTAGACAAAGACGCTCTAAAAAACATTATAGTTAAGATTGTTGAGCGTTGGGACATCAATGAGCCTTTGGTTATATCAACATCCGAAGCCGAAGAACTTAAAAAATATTTTGCGACCAAAGCAAAAGGCTTGCTTGATAAAGGTGTTGAAATTAAGCAGGTAAATGGCCTAAAGACTTCATTCTCTATTGCTCCTGCTGACGGTTCATACAAAGTGAATTTTGGTGAGGCTGAATTTGAAGTTTTCTTAAAGTCTTTCCTTCGTCCTCAAATGGTAGAACTTTTATTCTAATACAATGAGCGACTACTATTGTTTGGTTGCAGGATTGCCCGAAGTGGCTTTCGATGGTGGTAAATTGAACTTCTCAATAGAGAACTTCAAAGAAGAGGTGTATCCCAGATTGTCTAGTGATGATGCTGAAAAAATAGATCTCTTCTTTTTGGCATGGGATAATGAGAACCTATTAAAACTTCTACAAAATGGCACCGAGACTAAATTAGAGCGTCTGGGCTGTTATACTCGTGAAGAACTTAACGAAATCATCTTCACATGTAAAGAGGGCGATTCTCGTCGAAATAATATCCCTTCGTATATATACGACTTTTTAGAATACTATTTCGAGAATGAAGCACGTGAAGGCATCATTTGGAGCGACGTATTAGCTGCGCATTATTTCTCTTATGCAACATTGTCATCTAATAAATTTATTGCAGATTGGTTCAATTTTAATTTAAATGTGAACAATTTATTGGTTGCATTATTGGCACGAAAATATAAGCTCAACGTAGCAGAATGTATAATAGGAAACAATGATGTTGCTGAATCCATTCGTACATCCGGTGCAAGAGATTTTGGTTTGGCAGGAACATTAGACTATTTGGACACAGTAATTCGATTAAGCGAGAATGATAAATTAAAGGAACGTGAGCATCAGTTAGATGAATTGCGTTGGAATTGGTTAGATGACAATTCTGTATTTAACTATTTTACTGTTGAGAGAATATTTGTATTTCTTCAAAAACTGGACATTATAGCACGTTGGACAAAACTTGACGAAGAACAAGGAATGCAACGATATAAGGAAATGATTGAAGATCTAAAAGGTGATAAATTACAAATAGCAAAATTGTAATTATATCAAATTAATAATCTTTAGTTTAGAATAAAATTATAATTATATATGGCAACAAAAGGAAAAGTAACCGGAGTTATAGCAAACATGGTGTTGCTGGCTGTTGATGGCCCTGTAGCACAGAATGAAATTTGCTATATTAAAACGGGTGGCGACCGCTTAATGGCCGAGGTCATTAAGATAAATGGCGCAAAAGTATATGTTCAGGTTTTTGAAAGTACAAGACGCTTAAAAATTGGTGAAGAGGCTGAATTTACCGGCCATATGCTGGAGGTTTCTTTAGCACCCGGTATGCTCTCTAAGAACTATGATGGTTTGCAGAACGATTTGGACAAGATGGAGGGCGTCTTCCTGAAGCGAGGGGATTATACTAATCCACTCGACGAAGAGAGAGTATGGAAATTTGAACCATTGGTAAAGAAAGGCGACAAAGTTGGCGCTGCAGCATGGCTTGGTTCTGTCGAAGAGAATAACCAACCTCTTAAAATTATGGCACCCTTTGGTTTGGAAGGGGAGTGGACTGTAAAGTCTATTGTAGCAGAAGGAGAGTATCGTATAACTGACACCATCGCAGTTATAGAAAACGAGAATGGCGAAGAGAAGCAGTTGAATATGATTCAGAAATGGCCTGTGCGTGTTGCAATGGAGGACTACAAAGAGAAACCACGTCCATTCAAATTGTTGGAGACCGGTGTTCGTACTATCGACACACTAAACCCAATAGTAGAAGGTGGTACAGGCTTCATTCCCGGTCCTTTCGGTACCGGAAAAACAGTGCTTCAGCATGCTATTTCAAAACAAGCTGAGGCAGACATAGTTATTATTGCGGCTTGTGGTGAGCGTGCAAATGAGGTGGTGGAGATTTTCACAGAGTTCCCCGAACTAATTGACCCCCACACCGGTCGAAAACTCATGGAGCGTACAATCATCATTGCAAATACATCAAACATGCCTGTTGCAGCTCGCGAGGCTTCGGTTTATACAGCAATGACAATAGCTGAATATTATCGTGCTATGGGATTGAGAGTGTTGCTTATGGCCGATTCAACATCTCGTTGGGCACAGGCTCTTCGCGAGATGTCGAACCGTATGGAGGAACTCCCCGGCCCCGATGCTTTCCCTATGGATATTTCGGTTATTATTGCAAACTTCTACAGTCGTGCCGGCTATGTAGTTCTTAACAACGACAATGTAGGTTCTATTACATTCATTGGTACAGTGTCTCCTGCCGGTGGTAACCTCAAAGAACCGGTAACAGAAAATACAAAGAAAGTTGCTCGATGCTTCTATGCTCTTGAGCAAGAGCGTGCCGACAAAAAACGTTACCCGGCAGTAAACCCCATTGACTCCTATTCAAAATATATTGAATATCCAGAATTTGATAAATATATCAGTGGATTAATTGGAGAAGATTGGTTAGGTATGGTAAACGAGGCAAAAACTCGTTTGTTACGCGGTAAAGAGATAGCTGAGCAGATAAATATTCTTGGAGACGATGGAGTTCCTGTTGATTATCATGTTACATTCTGGAAATCGGAGTTGATAGACTTTGTTGTCTTGCAACAGGATGCTTTTGACGAAATAGATGCTGTTACACCACTTGAACGCCAACAACAGATTTTGGGTATGGTAACAGATATATGCCGTTCCGAATTCGATTTCGAGAGTTTCTTGGAAGTTACCGATTTCTTTAAGAAGGTAATCAACTTGTGCAAACAAATGAACTATTCTGAATATAAATCGGATAAATATAATTCCTACTATACACAGTTGCAGGCATTGTTGGCAACTAAAAAAACAGTTTCAAATAATTAAAGAGTCTAATAATTATGGCTACTGAAGCATTTCAGAAAATATATACAAAGATAAACTCCATAACAAAAGCAACTTGTTCGCTAAAAGCTACCGGAGTTGGATACGATGAGTTGGCAACTGTGAATGGTAAGCTTGCACAGGTTGTTAAAATTATGGGAGACGAAGTTACTTTGCAGGTATTCGAGGGAACCGGTGGTATTCCTACCAATGCCGAGGTTGTATTCATGGGCAAAGCACCTTCTCTCAAAGTGAGTGAGCAATTAACAGGACGTTTCTTCAATGCCTACGGCGACCCAATTGATGGAGGCCCTGCTGTAGAAGGAAAAGAGGTTGAGATTGGTGGACCTTCCGTTAACCCCGTACGTCGTAAACAACCTTCGGAACTTATTGCAACAGGTATTGCAGGTATCGACCTTAACAACACTCTTGTAACAGGACAAAAGATACCTTTCTTTGCCGATCCCGACCAGCCATACAATCAGGTTATGGCAAATGTGGCTATGCGTGCCGAGACCGATAAGATTATTCTTGGTGGTATGGGTATGACAAACGACGACTATCTCTACTTTAAGAATCTGTTCTCAAACGCAGGAGCACTCGACCGTATTATCTGTTTCATGAACACAACAGAAGACCCGGCAGTTGAACGTCTTCTAATTCCCGATATGGCACTTACTGCTGCGGAATATTTTGCAGTGGAAAAGAACCAAAAGGTATTGGTACTTCTTACCGATATGGCAATGTATGCCGATGCTCTATCTATTGTGTCTAACCGTATGGACCAAATTCCATCTAAAGACTCAATGCCGGGTTCGCTTTATTCCGATTTGGCAAAAATTTATGAGAAAGCAGTACAATTCCCAGCAGGTGGTTCAATAACAATTATTGCTGTAACAACACTATCTGGTGGTGATATTACTCATGCCGTTCCCGATAATACAGGTTATATTACTGAAGGACAGTTGTTCTTGCGTCGTGATAGCGATATTGGTAAGGTCGTTGTCGATCCCTTCCGTTCACTTTCACGTCTGAAACAGCTTGTTGCCGGTAAGAAGACACGTAAAGACCATCCACAAGTTATGAATGCTGCTGTGCGTCTATATGCCGATGCTGCAAATGCAAAAACGAAGTTGGAGAATGGTTTCGACCTTACAGACTATGACAAACGTACTCTTGCTTTTGCAAAAGACTATTCTGATAAGTTGCTTGCAATTGATGTAAACTTGAATACAACAGAAATGTTGGATGTTACTTGGGGACTGTTTGCTAAATACTTCAACCCCGAGGAGGTAAATATTCGTCAGGAGTTTGTAGATACATATTGGAAAAATAGAACAGTTGAAGCATAATGATTGCATTTCAATATAATAAAACATCGCTTCAACATCTCGAGAAACAGTTGAAGGTACGCATGAGAACTCTTCCTATTATAAAGAATAAGGAGAGTGCATTGCGTGTCGAAGTAAAGAGATGTAAAGCAGAAATGGCTGAACATGACAAAGAGTATAATATGCTATTGGAACAATATCGCAGCCTTTTTGCTCTTTGGAATGAATTCGATGCATCGCTTGTGCGCACCGGAGAACTATCGATTGCACGTAAAAAAGTTGCCGGTGTACAAGTACCGGTTCTTGAAAGTGCCGATTTCATAGTTGCTCCATACAGTTTGTTCAACTCACCCAAATGGTTTGCCGATGGTATTGAGTTACTAAAGCAAATGGCTATGACTGCTATTCGTCGTGAGCTATTGAACCGAAAACTTCAATTATTGGAAGACGCGCGTAAGAAAACCACTCAAAAAGTAAATCTTTTTGAGAAGGTACAGATACCCGGTTATCAGGATGCAATACGTAAAATAAAACGTTTTATGGAGGACGAGGAGAATCTTTCAAAGTCTTCGCAAAAGATTTTGAAATCCTTGTTAGAGCAAAGAGAGGAGGTTGCGGTATGATAAGTAAAATGAATAAACTGACAATGCTTGTCTACCACAAGGAGTATAATACATTCCTTGAGACTTTGCGTGATGCAGGAGTTGTTCACATTGCAGAACGTAATAGCGGTGTTGCAGAAAATGAAGAGCTACAGGAACTGATTTCACTTTCAGGCAGATATACCAAGCTTATAAAGAAACTTGAAAGAATTGCCGGTGAAGATGCAGTAGAAATGCCCAAGGAGATTGATACACTCCTACTTGCAGATAATCTGGATGAAATGTTACTTGAGGCAGAACACTTGAAACAGGAGTTGCAGATTGTGATGAAAGATGCAACAACAATGTCGGTGTGGGGTGATTTTGATAATTCTATATTAGAGAAATTGTCAAAAGCAGGATATGTATTGAACTTCTATGTAACATCTATAAAAGGATTTAACGAAACTTGGGTTAATGATTATAACGCAATTGTAGTTAAGCAACAATCATCGCGCCTCTATTTTGTTACAGTTACACCTGTTGGGGAAGTTGTGGATATTGATGCCGAGATAGTAAAATTACCATCTAAAACACTTTCGGAACTAAATTCAGAGATCGTTGATATTAATGACAAGATTAAATCTATAGAGAATAAAATTAAATCATTTGCAACAGAGAATATAGAATCGTTCCGCGTTGCACTAAAGAACATACAACAAAATCTGGAATTCTCACAAGTTAAGTTAAACGGCGAAATGGTGTCGGGCGACAAACTTGTTTTACTCGAAGGTTGGGTCCCCGAGGATAATGTGGCAGAACTTAAGTCTCTGCTTGATTCTTCTGCTATTCTCTATGATATTCGCCTTGTACATCGTGGTGATGATGCTCCGGTAAAACTAAAGAATAATGCCTACACACGCATGTACGAAGTGCTTACTAAGATGTATGGTATGCCTAGTGGTACAGATTTTGATCCCACTCCAATTTTAGCTCCTTTCTTTTCGCTCTTCTTTGCATTTTGCATGGGCGATGCCGGATATGGATTAATACTTATCCTGCTTGGATTAATTCTTAAGAAGAAATTAGGAAAGAGTATGGCAGGAATGATGAATTTGGTAATTACATTAGGTGCATTTACAACAGTAATTGGTGCATTTCTTGGTACTTTCTTTGGAATGAGTCTTATAGATTCTAATATTCCCGAAACCTTAAAGGAGTTTATAATTGCCGGTAAAATTGAGTTGTTTGGCTCAGAATATGATAAGCAGATGATTCTTGCATTGGCTATTGGTGTTGTACATATATCTATTGCAATGACTGTTAAAGCCATAAATACAACATTCTTCTTTGGATTTAAGGAGTCTATAAGTGCATGGGGATGGTGGCTCGTTGTTGTTGGTGGTGCAATAGTTGGTACACTATCTTTCTTAAGTATTATTCCTGCTGAGGTTTCTAAATGGATTCTCATAGTAGGTGGTGCAATTGCCGCGCTTGGTATATATGTTTTGAATAACCTACGTCGTAATGTATTTGTGAATGTCGGTGCCGGCCTTTGGGATACATACAATATGGCATCGGGACTATTAGGTGATATTCTCTCATATATACGATTGTTTGCATTAGGTTTAGCTGGTGGTATGCTAGGACAAACATTTAACAGTCTTGCACTTATGGTTGTTGAGGGACGTGAAGGTGTTGCCGCTATACTTGGTTGGATAGGTTTTGGACTAATAATAATTATTGGTCATACACTCAATATAGCAATGTCATGTTTGAGCGCATTTGTGCATCCACTGCGTTTGACATTTGTGGAATATTTCAAAAACGCCGGATATGATGGTAAAGGCGTTGAATATAAACCGTTTAAAAAAAGATAATTTAAATATTTAAAATTAAACATTATGAACGAATTATTAGGTTATTTAGGCATGGGTCTCATGTTGGGACTTGCCGGAATTGGTAGTTGTTATGGTACTACTATTGCAGGAAATGCAGCTGAAGGTGCTCTTAAAAAAGACGCTTCAAAATCTGCTGGTTATATGATTCTATCAGCTCTTCCTGCTACTCAGGGTTTGTATGGTTTCTTGGCTTTCCTTTTGCATTTTAATAGAGTGAATGCAGAAACCGGAACATTGTGGTTTGGCGTTGGTATAGGTGTTGGATTGGTATGTTTATTCTCAGCTATACGTCAAGGACAAGTTTGTGCAAATGGTATTGTTGGTCTATCACAAGGACACGACGTTCAAACAAATACTATGATTTACGCTGCTTTCCCTGAGTTTTATGCTATTCTGGCTTTGGTAGCAACATTCTTAGTATAAAAGAATTGTTTATAATAAAAGGTCCGTCTTATAGCTATTAGACGGACCTTTTATTACAAACATAGTACATCTTACATAATAATATTTTATTATTTAAAAAAATATGATTACCTTTGTCGAAGAATAGAGAGGAGGGCAACTTCTCCCTATTTCTTATTTTAATAAAAGGGCGTTTCAGGTGTGGAGTGCCTTTAATTTTGTAATTATATAACGATGAAAAAGAATTTATTGCAACCCGAATATCTTTTTGAGATTAGTTGGGAGATATGCAACAAAGTAGGTGGAATATATACCGTTGTTTCAACAAAAGCCGAGACATTGGCCTCAATAGATGGGCTGAATGCTATATACCTCGGACCCGATTTGTGGAAAGATAAAAAGAATCCTCTATTTAGCGAGGATAAACGTCTGTGGAAAGAGTGGCGTAATTCTATCAGTAACGAAAAATACACCGTTCGTTGTGGATATTGGGAAATACCCGGTCGTCCAAAAGTGATGTTGGTAGACTACACCGGTTGTTTCGACGAGAAGCAGGAGCTTTACACAAGTCTATGGAACGATTATCAGGTAGATTCATTGCATGCTTATGGCGATTATGACGACTCTGTGATGTTTGGTCATGTTGTAGGTCGTGTAATTGAGAGTTTCCATCGTTTCTATTTAAAGAAAGAGACAAAAGTTGTTGTACAAGCTCATGAATGGCAAAGTGGTAGTGCGGCACTGTATTTAAAGAAGAATCTTCCCGAGGTGGGAACAATATTCACAACTCATGCTACAAGCATTGGACGTTCAATATGTTCAAACGGTAAACCTCTATACGACTATTTCGAGGGATATAATGGTGACCAAATGGCGGCAGAACTTAATGTTCACTCGAAGCACTCTATCGAGAAACAAAGTGCATTGAATGTAGATTGTTTCACTACTGTTAGCGAACTCACAGCTCGCGAGTGCAAACAGTTGATAGAAAGAGATATAGATGTTATACTTGAAAATGGCTTCGAAAAAGATTTTGTTCCATCGACAAAAGAATATAACAAACGTAGAAAAGAGGCTCGTAATGCTCGTTTGCGTGTTGCTCGTGCTTTGACAGGAGACAATATTTCCGATGATGCATTAATAATAGGTATAGGAGGCCGCATGGAAATGCGCAATAAAGGAATCGACCTGTTTTTGGAGACAATGGCTCGCTTAAATGCATGCAACGAACTAGAACGTGATGTAATAGCATTTATAGACGTTCCTGCATGGTCGGGTAGTGCACGCGAAGAGCTATGCGAACGTTTGGCCTCGGATGCAACATCGTGGGAGACTCCTTTGAATGATGCGTATCTTACACATAACCTATATAATTATAACGAGGATGTAATAGCATGTGCTATACGTAACATGGGTCTTGCAAACAATGATGGCAAAAATCGTGTAAAAGTTATTTATGTTCCATGTTATCTTAAAGGTTCTGATGGCATCTTTAATAAAGATTACTATGATGTACTAATTGGAAACGACCTAAGTATCTATCCTTCTTATTATGAGCCATGGGGATATACACCACTGGAAAGTGCTGCATTCCACATTCCCACAATAACAACGAACCTTACAGGTTTTGGTTTGTGGGTTAATTCTGTACTTGGCCGAAGAGGAGAAATTATAGATGGAGTTGAGGTAATTGAAAGAAATGATAGTAACTATTTCGCTGTAGCCGATGTAATTACAAAAATAATTTGTACCTTTGCAAAACTTTCGGAGAAAGAGGTTGCCGAACGTCGCAAAAAGGCATTAAAACTAGCCGACAAAGCACTGTGGAAGCATTTTATAAAGAAATACTTTAGTGCTTATGATTTTGCTCTGTGTGAGGCACAAAAAAGAACCCAGAATTTATAACCATAAAATATAAATATGATAGCAATCAGTAATTCAAATCAACCTAATTGGAAAGCAATTAATGTAAAATCGTACATCCCCGAACCTCTTGTTAAACTCGAGGAGTTGGCACATAACCTTTGGTGGGTGTGGAATCAAGATGCAAAAGACCTATTCCGCATGTTGGATAGCAAACTCTATGATGAGTGTGTTGAAAACCCCGTTCTTTTGCTCGAAAAATTAGGTGTTGAGAAACTCGATGATCTTGCAAAAGATAAGAATGTTCTCAAAAAACTCGATGAAGTTTATTCTCAATTCCGTGCTTATATGGATGTTAAGCCCAATGCAGAGCGTGCATCGGTTGCTTATTTCTGTATGGAGTATGGTCTTACTCATGTTCTTAAGATATATTCAGGTGGTCTTGGTATTCTTGCCGGAGATTATTTGAAAGAGGCTTCAGACTCTAATGTTGATATGTGTGCTGTAGGTTTCCTCTATCGTTATGGATACTTTACACAGTCGCTATCAATGGACGGTTCACAGATTGCGAACTACGAGGCTCAGAACTTCAACACACTTCCTTTGGACCGTGTATACGAGGCTGATGGAACTCCTATGGTTGTTCATGTTCCTTTCATGGATTACTATGTACATGCAAATGTTTGGAGAGTAAATGTTGGTCGTGTATCTCTCTATCTCTTGGATACAGATTTCGAGATGAACAGCGAGTATGACCGTCCTATCACACATAAACTCTATGGTGGAGATTGGGAAAACCGTTTGAAACAAGAGATTCTCCTAGGTATCGGTGGTATGATGATGTTGGAGAAACTTGGTATTAAGAAAGATGTATATCACTGCAACGAGGGACATGCTGCTCTTTGTAACCTTTATCGTCTGACACAATATATTAAAGATGGTTACTCTTACGAGGAGGCATTAGAGATTGTTCGTTCATCGAGCCTTTACACAGTTCACACTCCTGTACCTGCAGGACACGACTATTTCGACGAGGCACTCTTCGGTAAATATATGAAGGGTTATGCAAAACAGCTCAACATCACTTGGGACGATTTGATGAACTTAGGTCGTGTAAATGCCGGTGATAGAAACGAGCGTTTCTGTATGTCTACATTTGCATGTAACACATGTCAGGAGATTAATGGTGTAAGCCGTCTCCATGGTAAAGTTTCAAAAGACATGTTCGCAGGTATTTGGAAAGGTTATTTCCCTGCAGAGAATCATGTTGGTTATGTAACTAACGGAGTACACTTCCCTACATGGGTAGCACCTGAATGGGACAACCTCTATTCTAAATATTTCGACCCCAACTTTAAGAAAGATCAATCTAACGCTTCTATCTGGGAGGCTATTCATAATGTACCCAACGATATCATTTGGAACACTCGTGTTACTTTGAAGAAACGTCTTATCGAGTACATCCGTCAGTCTTTCAGCGAGAACTGGTTGAAGAATCAAGGCGATCCAATGCGTATCGTTGATATCGTAAACAAGATTAACCCCGATGCATTGGTAATTGGTTTTGCTCGTCGTTTTGCTACATACAAGCGTGCACATCTATTGTTCACCGACCTCGATCGTCTTGCAAAGATTGTAAACAATGAGAAACATCCTATTATCTTCCTCTTTGCCGGTAAAGCTCACCCACACGATGGTGCAGGTCAAGGACTTATCAAGCGCATTATTGAGGTTTCACGTCGTCCCGAGTTTGTAGGAAAGATTATCTTCCTCGAGAACTACGACATGCAACTTGCTAAGATGCTAGTGTCTGGTGTAGATATTTGGATGAATACTCCTACACGTCCTATGGAGGCATCAGGTACCTCTGGTGAGAAAGCACTTATGAATGGTGTACTTAATTTCTCAGTACTCGATGGTTGGTGGTGCGAGGGTTACAAACCCGGTGCAGGTTGGGCTTTGAAAGAGAAGCGTACATACCAAAACCAAGAGTTCCAAGATCAGTTAGACGCAGCAACTATTTACACATTGCTCGAAAGCGAAATCCTTCCTCTTTACTACAATCGTGGTGAGAAAGCATATTCTGACGAGTGGATTGGTTACATCAAGAACTCAATCGCAGGTATTGCACCTCACTTCACCATGAAACGTCAGTTGGATGATTATTATAGCAAGTTCTATAACAAAGAGGGCAAACGTTTCCATCACCTTATGGCAAACAATGCTAAAGCAGCACGTTCTCTTGCTGCATGGAAAGAGAGTGTTGCAGCTAAATGGGACGATATTGAAGTTCTCTCTGTTGAGCGCGATGCTAATATTGAAGCAGGTAACATCAATGCCGGTAACAAATACAGCATCACATTCAAAATCGACGAGAAAGGATTGGATGATGCAATTGGTATCGAAATGGTAACCCTTGCAACTGACAAGGATGGTCGCGATTATGTATTCTCTGTTCAGCCTCTTGAGGTAACAAAACGCGAAGGTGATATTTTCACATTCCACACAGAATATGTAATGAACAATGCAGGTAGCTTCAGAGTCTGCTATCGTATGTTCCCTAAGAACGAGGAACTTCCTCACCGTCAGGACTTTGCTTTCGTTAAATGGCTAGCGTAATCCTAGAGAAATATCTATAAAAAAATATCTCGCTTCAATTGAAGCGAGATATTTTTTTATAGATATTCGAAATAGGTTATTTTATTATCACTTTTTTACCATTGATTATGTATATACCGGGAGAAGTTACAAAATCAATTCTTCTACCTGTGAGGTCGTAAATAGTTGGTTCACAATCTTCTATTATAACATTTTCGATACCCGTACTAGTAATTACATTAAATATATAATTTAACTCCGGATTGAATGTGTTGTCGGTTGCAGTCAATGCAGACTCTTCAATAGTCAATTTATATTCACCAGCACTAACAGTCCCAATAACAGTAATATCCAATACTTTACTATCTTCGCTATTTATAGCGACTGTTATTTCTACATTTTGGTTATCATCGCCAACCAATTTTACAGATTTGCCGGTATTAATTGTAATATCCTTAGCAAATGTCAATGATATATTTCTTAATTCTTCGATATCATTCTCTGCATCAGGTACTATACTTTTGGGAACAAGTGAATTAGGAGTAACAGGAAGTCTGTTCCAATCCAATGAATATGCATCGTCTGTAATTTGCTCAAGAGTGTAGTTTTTATATTTTATGGTATAATCAGCCCCGTATGTACTCTCTTCGTATAGGAATGCAATTGTATTATCTTTTTGCAGACACATGGTAGAGTAGGCTGAACCAATCATACTCGACTGGTAATATCCATCCCAATCCTTAGCAAAATTTGCAGGAGTATTATAATCACTTTCAGTTGCCAATTCCTTATAATATATACCAACGTTTGTACGCCCAGAACCAAGTGGAAGCGATTGCAAAGCAATCCACATTTCAGCATTATCCTCGTTGCGAACAACCGGTAGTATCATAATTTCGCCATTACATGAGTTATTGAGAGCAACGACACCATCTACCGAACTATTAGATGTGGCACGTGTTCCCCAAGAGCCTTCGGCTTTAGTAGCGTCAGTAAATGTAAAAATGTTATAATGACGACCACCTGTGCAACGCGAACTAATCACAATGTTTCCGTTTGGTAGTTCGTCAACTTTTGGCTCGTCGGCATTATTGGGAATGGGAGACGTTTCGACTCCACCAAGAACTTTCCAACTACCACCAAAATCATCACTATAGAGTACGAAGTTTACATATGTACCGCTTACATTTCTTGCCAACACTGCACAATAAAGACGATAATATTTATCGGTTTTTACATAACGGCTTTGATGTATCTTACCCGAGCCAATGAACATTGCCTTTATTGGACCATGATTTTTACTATTGTCAAATTGAGAGTAGATACTTTCTGCAATATCATCGGGCTCAGTCCATGTTGCACCATTATTATCGCTGTAGAAGCGAGCAATATTTTGATGCACATCACGTGTTCCACTGGGGAATGAAACATTACCGGCACAACTTAGAATGAGTACACGACTCGATTCTCTGTCAGCAACAATACAAGGGTCACCAAAACCAACATGCATAAAGTCGGGAGAACTTCCACCTTGACCATTTACAACAGAGAATTTCTCTTTCCATGTTTTACCATTGTCGTTACTGATTCGTGCATGCAGGTCGATACGTCCATTATGCACTATTCCAATATCAGAGCCGCTATGACGATAATCGGCAACAGCAATTACATCGCCGTTATAAGCAGTGGCAATAGCAGGAATACGATAGGGTATAGCTCCCGAGTTTGTGATGAATACATCAAACGACGACTCAACAATTGGTGTGTTACGAACAACCTGTACATAGAAATTTGAAGTGTTGGCAAATATGGCACTTGGTGCACTTACAGTGAACTGTACTGCATTAGTCTTTTCTTCTGCTACAAAGTTTATATTTTGTGCAGTTGTTGCATTGGCAGAGACTGATTCCCCACCCATTGGAGTAATTGTGATATTGTCGGTTCCGGAACTTAGAAAATCGAAGCTGTAACCAACTATAGAATATTCGTTTGCCGCAGAAATCGTATACACCGATGAGTTTACTCCGTTTGTTGCAGCATTGTCCAAGCATGTAAACAATTGAATGTCTCCGTTGCCGTTGTACGAAGTCATATTGTTTTTTGACACCGATAATGTGAGATTGGGTTCCTTTGTCGATTTCCATTCCGATGCCCATGTCTTTTCATTATTGGATTTTGTCCACTCGCCATCGTTTATGTTAATTCTATATTCTGTTATAGCAACTCTAACATTAAGTGTTGAACCGGCATCGGCTCCTTTGTTCCAGAATGCAAGTTTACCATCACGGTTATTTACCTTATTAGCAGGGTTGTTTTTTTCATACATATAGTAGTAGTTCCCATCTCCTGTTACATCTGTAGAAGATGTAAATAGCCACATGTCGGTGTAACCAACAGGAAGTTTTTCTGCATCTACAAGAATTGGATGTGAATTCTTTCCGGTTTCTCCTATCATTTCTATTGGAGCGGCAAGAACCATCGATGTACCTGTTGCTTTGTTGTATAAGCGATATCCGTCAGTGTTATCACCTACAAATGCCCAAAGATGTGAATCGTTAGAGGGGTCGGAAATGTAATCATCCAATGCAATATGTGTTGCATTTTCGTTATTATCAATAACAAGCCCTGTTGCTCCAATTTGCAAAGTATACCATGTGGTGTTGTTTGCAAATTCGTTGCTTTCTATTGTGGTACTTTCAAATATTTTACTTACTGTTTGCAATCTTTCGGCAACCTCCAATGTAACATCTACAATATGACCGCCATTCTCCATGAAATCTTGAAATTTACCATCTTTGTCTCCTGCCGGGTCGATATTACACCAATCCAGTTTTATTCGCATGCGATATGTGCCCTTTGTTTCGGGTACAGTAAACGATGGCAATGTTGTTACATAACGGTTGTCACTAGATATTGTATTGCCTATACTGTTCCATCCATTTTCATCACTTGACGAATTATTGTTGTAGAACGAATAGGAAAGTAAATCACCTGCAGGCAGAAAGTTGCTTCCATCGGCAATGCTTGCCTGAAAACCGTTTTTATCGGTGTCGATATAGACGTAGGAGTTCATCCAAATGCCATTATAGGAAAGATTAAGAGCAACTGTTTCTCCGGCACCTACTTTCATGATAACAGATGAAGATTTGTCCACCCAACACTGTTTTTTTTCAGTATCACTTAATGATAGAACATTTGTGGCATGGTTAGGGTAGGATGGGCTCGATAGAGTAATAGACGTAATCTCTCTATCATTACGCGTTCTTGTGCCGGTGAATGATGGTGTGTAGTCCTGCGCCATCATATATGTAAATCCGGCCAACATAGAAAAAAAGAATAGAAGTTTTCTCATATTATTTGGTTTTAACTCAGGCTCCAAATTGTAATATAAGACAACCGAGAGCGGAGCCAATTTATCCCGATTTGCCCATAAGAATTATTTACTCGCGCTAAAAATAATAAAATTATAATATTATTAAATATACAAGAGGCTAATATTTATATTTTCAGAGATGTTTTGTTAAATTTTAACATATAAAAAACATCGAAGCCACATTTATGTAACTTCGATGTTTAAAAATAAATATGTATTGGAAACTACTTATTCCATATTTCCCACGATGCTAGAGCTTGTAAATACCACATTTCATAACCACTTTTTGTCATAGCACCATTTTCTGCGCCTTTCTGTAGAAAAAGGGTATTTTCGGGATTATAGACAACATCGTACAACAGATGTTTCGAAGTAAGCATCTCATAAGGAATATCCGGGCACATATCAATACCATGTCCAACCATGCCGAGTGGTGTACAATTTACAATTAATGTATGTTCACGCATAATCTCGGCAGTAAGTTCTTTGTATGTAAGGATATTTTCGCCCGTATTACGTGAGACAAAAAGATGCTCGATACCAAGAGTCCTTAACGAGTAGGATACGGCTTTAGATACACCACCTGTACCCAATATAAGCGCTTTTGAATGTACCCCTTTTGTTAATGGTTCCAATGAACGAGTAAATCCTATGACATCACTATTATATCCTGTAAGATGTGGAATTCCATTTACATCACGAGTAACCTTTACGACATTTACTGCTTGGATTGCTTTAGCTTCGTCACTTATCTCGTCGAGACAATTCATTACTTGTTGTTTGTAGGGTATAGTTACATTAAAACCAACAAGTTCGCTATGCTCTGACAAAATATGTGGTAATTCTGTTATTTCGCTTATTTCAAAAGGTCTATATTCAGCATCTATCCCCTCATCCTTAAATTTCTTATTAAAGAATGCTGGTGATGCCGACTGTCCTAATGGATAACCAATTATCCCAAACTCTTTTTTCATACTCTTGCTATAGCGAATGTGATAAACAGTATTGAATCTCCTATTTCAGATATTCCGAAACATTCTTTTCAATACGCTCGGCAATATTGGAACACTCTTCTTTTACAAATTTCTCTCCTGTGATATTTTCGTATAATTCAATATAACGGTTGCTAATGCTCTCAACAATAGCATCTGTCATTTCGGGTACTTGTTGTCCCTCTTTTCCTTGGAAACCATTGTCCATGAGCCACTCACGTACAAACTCTTTAGAAAGTTGTTTCTGTGGTTCTCCTTTCTCAAACTTTTCCTGATAACCATCGGCATAGAAGTAGCGACTGCTGTCGGGAGTATGAATTTCGTCCATGAGATATATTGTACCGTTATGTTTGCCAAATTCATATTTGGTATCAACAAGTATCAAACCTCGTTCTGCAGCAATCTCTGTTCCACGTTTAAAAAGGGCAAGTGTGTATTTCTCCAACAATGCATACTCTTCGGGAGTTGCAAGACCTTGTGCTAAAATTTCCTCTTTAGAAATATCTGCATCGTGTTCTCCTATTTCTGCTTTTGTTGTGGGAGTGATAATTGGTTCTGGGAATTTTTGGTTCTCTTTCATTCCTTCGGGCAATTTAACTCCGCATATCTCACGCACACCATTTTTATATGCACGCCAAGCCGAACCACAAAGATATCCGCGAACAATCATCTCAACAGGAAATCCTTCGCACATAACACCTACGGTTACCATAGGGTCGGGTGTTGCAAGTTTCCAATTGGGGCAAATATCTGCTGTTGCATCAAGGAATTTTGCCGCAATCTGGTTTAACATTTGTCCTTTAAAAGGAATTCCTTTGGGAAGAACAACATCAAAAGCAGATATGCGGTCTGTTGCAACCATGACCAATTTATCTCCATTGACATTATATACATCGCGTACTTTTCCATGATATACGCTTACCTGTTTCTCGAAATTAAATTCAGTGTTGGTTAATGCTATTGCCATTTCTATATATTTTAAATTAAAAACTGTGTTTTATTCTTTTGTCGCTTTGTCGTATGCATCATAAGCATCTACAATGCGTGTTACCAATTTGTGGCGTACAATATCTTTTTTATTTAATGTAACAAAACCAATTCCGGGAACATCCTTTAGAATATGTAATGCCTGTGTCAATCCCGATGTCTGTTTTTGTGGTAGGTCTATCTGAGTGAGGTCGCCTGTGATAATCATCTTAGTGTTGTTACCCATGCGTGTTAAGAACATTTTAATCTGTTGTGCAGTAGTATTTTGTGCTTCGTCAAGTATAACTATTGCATCATTCAAAGTTCTTCCGCGCATAAAAGCTAAAGGAGCAATCTGTATAACATTCAAATCCATGTACTCTTTTAATTTTGCCATAGGTATCATATCTTCCAATGCATCGTACAACGGTTGAAGATAGGGGTCAATCTTGTCACGCATATCTCCCGGCAGAAAGCCTAATTTTTCACCGGCCTCTACTGCCGGGCGACTCAATATTATTTTGCGTACCTCTCTATTTTTTAAAGCACGTACTGCTAATGCTATAGCTGTATAAGTTTTTCCGCTTCCGGCAGGTCCAACGGCAAAAACCATATCATTTTTTCCAAATTCTTCAACAAGACGACATTGGTTCTCGCTACGAGGATAAATGGGTCGTCCGTTTACATTGTAAACAATAACGTTGCTGTCGCTACCTTTATCGCCACGCTTTCCATTTACAGAATCTATAATTGCCTCTTCGTTAATACAATTATATTTTATACAATATTCATTTAGTAATTCTATTACTTTATTAAAACGTTCCAGTTCTTCTTCATCTCCCATTGCCTTTATGATATTATCACGAGCAACTATGCGTAATTTTGGATGCAATTTCTTTAGCATCTGTAAATGCACATTATTTACTCCGTAAAAACTCACCGGGTCTATTCCTTCGAGAACTATATGACGCTCAATCATTTAAATGTATAATGTATTATGGATGTTATTGATTACATATTATTTCTGCGAAGATAGACAAATCTCCTTTTTTTGCCAAATATTTAGAAACCGATTTCGCGACGAACTATTCAAAAGATTTACTATTATTTGTAATGAATTTTAGTTAAAGAAAATATTTCTATTTTTTTTGAAATTTTATGCAAAAAATTTGCTCTTAATATTCTTCCTAATATATTTGCAAACAGAATCACGAATATTTTTAACATAAAATAGTAAAGTTATGGACTACAATGTTTTATTTTGGTTTGTGCCGATGGCATCTATTTTGGCACTTGTTTTTGCTTGGTATTTTTACAAGCAGATGAAAAAGGAGAGTGAAGGAACTGAACGTATGGCATACATAGCAGCCGCAGTACGCAAAGGTGCCATGGCATATCTGAAACAACAATATAAAATTGTTATAATAGTATTTGTTTCGTTGGCTATTGTATTTGCCATAATGGCATATATTTTCCATATTCAAAATGAATGGGTTCCGTTTGCATTTTTGACTGGTGGTCTTTTCAGTGGACTATCCGGCTTTTTAGGAATGAAAACCGCGACATACGCATCGGCACGTACTGCGAATGCGGCACGTCGTTCCATGAACAGTGGCCTGCGTATGGCATTTCGTAGTGGCGCTGTAATGGGATTGATTGTCGTTGGACTTGGTCTGTTGGATATATCTGTATGGTATCTTATTTTAGATGCGGTTATTCCTGCTGATGCCAACAATGCGGGGATGAAATTATGTATCATAACAACAACTATGCTAACATTTGGTATGGGTGCATCTACTCAGGCTCTTTTTGCTCGTGTTGGTGGTGGTATATATACAAAGGCTGCCGATGTTGGTGCCGACCTTGTTGGAAAAACAGAATATAATATTCCAGAAGACGACCCACGTAACCCTGCAACAATTGCCGACAATGTAGGAGACAATGTTGGCGACGTTGCCGGAATGGGCGCCGACCTATACGAAAGCTATTGTGGTTCAATTCTTTCAACAGCAGCTCTTGGTGCCGCAGCATTTGCTAGCGAGGGTAGTGCAATTCAGACAAAAGCAGTTTTTGCTCCAATGCTCATTGCGGCTGTAGGAATTCTATTGTCAATTATTGGTATTTTCTCGGTACACACAAAAGAGGATGCTGATGTCAAAAAGCTGATTGGCGCATTATCACGAGGTACAAACCTATCCTCTTTGCTAATTGTTATTGCCACATTTGCGATACTATATTTGCTTGGCATTGAGAACTGGATTGGTCTTTCCATGTCTGTAGTAGTTGGTTTGATTGTCGGAGTTGTCATTGGACGCTCAACCGAATATTATACATCTCAATCCTACAAACCCACACGAAAAGTTTCTGAAGCCGGTCTCACAGGCCCTGCAACAGTAATAATTTCGGGAATGGGATTAGGAATGCTTTCTACTGCAATACCTGTATTGGCTGTGGTCATTGGAATATTACTGTCATATATGTTTGCAACCGGGTTCAATGCCGACCCATCAAATATTACAATAGGTCTTTATGGTATTGCAATTGCATCTGTTGGTATGTTATCGACACTTGGTATAACTCTTGCTACAGATGCTTACGGCCCCATTGCCGACAATGCCGGAGGTAACGCTGAAATGAGTGGTTTGGAGCCGGAAGTTCGTCGCCGTACCGACGCGCTCGATTCTTTGGGAAATACAACAGCTGCTACCGGCAAAGGATTTGCTATAGGTTCAGCTGCGCTCACTGCTTTGGCATTGCTGGCATCTTATATAGAAGAGATACGTATTGCTATGGAGCGTAACACCCCCGACATGCTTATTAACGGGAAGCCACTAATGGAGGCTAATATTTCCGATTTTATGCAATACTTTAATGTTACACTAATGAACCCTACAGTTCTATGTGGTATATTTATTGGCGCTATGATGGCATTCCTTTTCTGCGGACTTACCATGAATGCCGTTGGTCGTGCTGCACAGAAAATGGTTGCCGAAGTACGTCGTCAATTCCAAACAATAAAGGGTATATTAGAAGGAAAGGCCGAACCCGATTATTCTCGTTGTGTAGAAATTTCCACTCGTGGAGCACAACAAGAGATGATTCTTCCATCGTTGCTTGCAATTGCCGCACCTATTATCACCGGTGTCGTATTAGGTGTTTCGGGCGTTATAGGTTTGCTAATAGGCAGTTTGTCGGCAGGATTCCTTTTGGCAGTATTTTTGGCAAATGCAGGTGGCGCATGGGATAATGCAAAAAAATATGTCGAAGAGGGCAACTTTGGTGGCAAAGGTAGCGACACACACAAGGCAACAGTTGTTGGCGATACAGTTGGAGACCCATGTAAAGATACATCAGGCCCAAGCCTTAATATTCTTATAAAGTTAATGAGTATGGTCGCTATTGTAATGTCGGGATTAACTCTTGCATTCAGCATTCTGTAATACTAATTTTTGCTTGTTTAGTTAAAACAGATTACCTTTGTCGATAGATTCATAAAGTAATATATTGCAAAGAAAATATCATATATGTTATCGGTCGAAATAAGAAAAGAGATTATTGCTCTTATAAATCGTGAGGTTGTACCGGCAATGGGATGTACCGAACCTATCGCTGTATCGTTATGCACTGCAAAAGCAAAAGAGATATTGGGTGTTGTTCCCGAAAAAATAGATGTCTCTTTGAGTCCTAATGTGCTAAAAAACGCAATGGGAGTAGGAATTCCGGGTACAAACATGATAGGATTACCAATTGCAGTTGCATTGGGAGCTATTGTTGGACGTTCTGAATATCAACTAGAGGTGTTGAGAGATACAACGCCCGAAGCTGTAGAGCAGGGAAGCAGAATGATTGACGAGGAGCGTATAAGCGTTGGTGTAAAACAAGGTGCATGCGACATGCTTTACATTGAGGTAAAAGTTTCGGGTAACAACCACGATGCTGTTGCGATAATTTCGGGAGCACACACAAATTTTGTCTATTTAGAAAAAGATGGAGAAGTAATTCTGGACTCTCGAACATCTGCTGAGAAAAACGAAACATCCGACAACGACCTTTCATTAAATCTTAGGACTGTTTGGGATTTTGCAACTACAGCTCCGGTAGATGAGTTACAATTCATATTACAAGCACGCAACCTTAACAAGAATGCGGCCGAAGAATCTTTAAAAGGCGAGTGGGGGCATTGCTTGGGTCGTACCCTTCGCAATACATCCAAATTAGATATTATGGGTAATAGCACATTCCTACATATGCTATCATATACCTCGGCGGCATGTGATGCACGAATGGGCGGTGCAAAAATTCCCGTAATGAGCAATTCTGGAAGTGGAAATCAAGGTATAGCATCGACTTTGCCGGTTGTTGTATATGCAGAAGAAACAAATGCCACAGAAGAGCAACTTATTCGCGCACTCATTCTAAGCCACCTTACTGTTATATATATTAAACAGAGTTTAGGACGTCTATCTGCACTTTGCGGTTGTGTAGTAGCCTCTACTGGTTCATCATGCGGAATAACTTATCTGATGGGAGGTGGATACGAAGAAGTTTCGATGGCGGTAAAGAATATGGTTGCAAACCTGACAGGTGTTATATGCGACGGCGCAAAACCAAGTTGTGCATTAAAGCTTGCAAGTGGTGTATCAACGGCAATGCTATCCGCAGTAATGGCTATGGAACATCGTTGTGTTACATCATTAGAAGGGATAATTGATGACGATGTAGACAAATCTATTCGTAACCTAACCTCAATTGGTTCACGCGGTATGCAGGAGACCGACCGTATGATACTCTCTATTATGACAAGCAAAAGATAAAAAAAAACGGATATTTATTTTACATAAACATTGAACTACTAAGAAACAGCAAGGCGCGCCTTGCTGTTTCTTTTGTTTGAATAATCGGAATGAGTGTTTATTTTAGTCAATAAATGTTATATGGATGTCTATTAACAATGCTTAATTTTGTTTTTTTAAATAATTAGATTATCTTCGCACTGTTGAATAATGAATTGTGTTATACAGTAGCAATTTATACACTATTTGAACGAAAATATAAAAATGTTGTTTTTTATGATAGAGTTATAATTAGTGTTTTCATTACTAATTAAATAATGTATTTGCAAACAAATAATATATGCAACAGAATATTGGATACATATCCCAAATTATCGGTGCTGTTATAGATGTCTTTTTCAATAGTAAAGGCGAAGATGGCAAGGTTATACTTCCGTCTATTCACGAAGCACTTACTGTTAAATTTCCCGATGGCCGTTCCCTAATTCTCGAAGTTCAACAACACATAGGCGATGATACTGTTCGTACAGTCGCAATGGATAGAACAGCCGGATTGTCCCGAGGAATGGAGGTTATTGCCACAGGACAGCCCATAACAATGCCCATTGGCGACCAAATTAAAGGTCGCATGATGAACGTGGTTGGTGATGCCATTGATGGAATGAAACAACTCGATAAGGAAGGAGCATATCCCATTCATCGCGAGCCACCTAAATTCGATGAACTTTCTACAGTACAAGAGGTTCTTTATACAGGTATAAAAGTCATAGACCTGTTAGAGCCATATTGCAAAGGAGGAAAAATTGGTCTTTTCGGTGGCGCCGGAGTTGGCAAGACTGTGCTCATAATGGAGCTGATTAACAATATTGCAAAAGGACACGATGGTTTCTCGGTATTTGCGGGCGTAGGTGAACGTACACGTGAAGGAAACGACCTGCTACGAGAAATGATAGAATCCAATGTTGTGCGTTATGGCGAAGAGTTCAAGAAAGGATTGGAAAAAGGTGAATGGGATTTGTCGAAGATAGATTATAACGAAGTTGCAAAATCTCAGGCAACACTTGTATATGGTCAGATGAACGAGCCTCCCGGTGCACGCGCTTCTGTTGCTTTATCGGGATTGACCATTGCAGAGTCGTTCAGAGATGCTGGTGCAAAAGAGGGCAAAAGCAATGATATACTATTCTTTATTGACAACATTTTCCGTTTTACACAAGCAGGCTCCGAGGTATCGGCTCTGTTGGGACGTATGCCCGGCTCTGTAGGTTATCAGCCTACACTTGCTAGCGAAATGGGAGCAATGCAGGAACGTATTGCATCTACAATTCATGGCTCTATTACTTCGGTACAAGCTGTATATGTACCTGCCGATGACCTCACAGACCCTGCGCCGGCAACCACATTTACACACCTTGATGCAACAACTGTGTTGAGCCGTAAGATTGCGGAATTGGGAATATACCCGGCTGTAGATCCTCTGGATTCAACATCACGTATTTTGGATGCCAATATTGTTGGAAAAGAGCATTACGAGACAGCACAGCGTGTTAAACAAATTCTACAACGAAACAAAGAGTTACAAGATATCATATCAATTTTGGGAATGGATGAATTGAGCGATGAAGACAAACTGACCGTAAACAGAGCACGTCGTGTACAACGATTCCTATCTCAACCATTTACTGTTGCAGAGCAATTTACAGGTGTAAAAGGTGTTATGGTATCTATTGAAGATACAATTCGTGGCTTTAATATGATACTCAATGGCGACGTAGACAACCTTCCAGAACAGGCTTTCTTGAATGTAGGTACAATTGAAGAGGCTATAGAGAAAGGAAAGAGAATGCTTGAGCAAGCAAAATAACGACTAAACCATTTATGAGTGAAAAAACTTTTATACTCGAAATTTTCTCTCCCGACAAGAAAGTATTCTCGGGAGAAGTGAATTTAGCAACATTTCCCGGCGAAAAAGGGCTCTTTACAGTTCTGTATAATCATGCACCGCTTATCTCGGTATTGACAAAAGGAAATGTACGATGGGTTATAGCAGACAAAGAGGATAATGTTGCAATAAATGGTGGATTTGTAGAAATTAAAGAGAACAAGATTACTGCATGCGTGGAAATTTTATAGAGATTATTATTCTATGAAAAAAAGTGATAAAATATTCATATTATTCATGGCATTTACAATATTGCTTGCCGTTGCCGGATGGGCATTCTTGCAATATGTTATGCCTGATTACGCATTTTCGGCATATTGGTATATACCGGCATATTTTACACTTTTCTACTTTGTCTCTTTTGGAGTGTTTATGAAACCTGCTCCAAATGCAAAGAAGTTCACCAACAAGTTTTTAACGTTTATAGTTATAAAACAATTGACTTCGTTATCCCTGTTGCTTGTATTACTATTTGCATATCGTGAAGAGGTTGTAAAAATTTGTGTAGCATTTTTAATCTACTATTTTGTACTTATAATTCCCGAAACACTATACAACCTCTATTTAAAAAAGTATACAACGGGAGAAAGCCATAATTCAGAGTTAATTTAAGAGATGACAGCAATTTTTCGCATATTACTATTTTTTACAATGTTATTCCCTGTTGCTACACAAGCAATAGCAGGGAGTGCACATGATGCTGATGCGAAAGATGTGGATGTAAAGAAAATTATTTTTGAACATGTAAAAGACTCCTATAGTTGGCACATTACCACATTGGGCGACAAACATATATCAATTGACCTTCCTATCATATTATACTCTCCAAGAACCGGATGGACCACATTCTTTTCATCAGTGTTCCATCATGATGAAGAATATATGGGTTTCCATATAGCAAAGAGTGGAAATAATGAGGGTAAAATTATCGAATATGATGCAAATGGCAATGAGATACGTCCTACAATTGATATATCTATCACAAAAACAGTTCTTGCAGTCATTCTTAATGCCATATTATTGGTAATCATTGTATTGTGTGTTGCTCGTTGGTACCGTCTCAAAGGAACATCGCTGGAGGCACCAAAAGGTTTTGTAGGAGCATTTGAAATGCTTGTTGATATGGTTGTGTATGATATAGCAAAGCCCAACATAGGCAAGAATTATACAAAATATGTACCATACCTGCTTACGGCCTTTTTCTTTATATTTTTAAGTAACTTAATGGGACTGCTTCCAATATTCCCGGGTGGCTCAAATGTTACAGGAAATATTGCAGTAACAATGGCATTGGCAATTTGCACATTCATAGCTGTTAATCTTTTTGGTAATAGAGAATATTGGAAAGAGATATTTTGGCCCGATGTGCCCGTATGGCTAAAGGTGCCTGTTCCATTAATGCCTTTTATTGAACTGTTTGGACTTTTTGTAAAGCCATTCGCCCTTATGATTCGTTTGTTTGCCAATATATTGGCAGGGCACACAGTTGTATTGGCATTCATTAGTATAATATTTATAACAATGACAGTAAGTACCATAATAGGAAGTGCAATGACTGTTGTTTCTGTACTCTTTACAATTTTCATTAACTTTCTGGAACTTCTTGTTGCATTTATACAAGCATTTGTGTTTACGATGCTATCGTCGGTGTTCATTGGCTTGTCGCAACCCGAGCATCATAGTGAGCATAAATAAATGATTATGAATAGAAAATATTATTAACCTTAAATAAAATTAGAGACTATGTTTTTAACAATTCTTTTACAATCGGTAGCAGTTGCAAGTATTGCAAAAGTTGGTGCAGCTTTTGGTGCTGCCATATCTGTTATTGGTGCGGCATTTGGTATCAGCCGTATTGGTTCTACAGCATTAGAGTCTATTGCACGCCAACCCGAGGCTGCAAGTGATATCCGTTCAAGCATGATTTTGTCTGCAGCTCTTATTGAGGGTGTTGCCATGTTTGCGGTAGTAGTTTGTTTCTTGGTTCTTTTTGTGTAATATTAAATAGATTCTATAATGTCGTTTTTATTACCCGATGCAGGTCTTCTATTCTGGATGCTGATTGTATTTGGTGTAGTATTTTTTATACTAGCCAAATATGGTTTTCCGGTTATAATTGACATGATAGATGAGCGTAAGAAACTCATTGACGAATCGGTTCAGAACGCCAAAGAGGCCAATGAGAAATTGGCAGCTATAAATGCAGAAAGTGAAGCAATACTGAGGAATGCACACGAAGAACAAGCCAAAATATTACGCGAAGCGGCCAATACCAGAGATGAACTGATTAAAGAAGCTCGTAAAAAAGCTGAGTTCGAAGGCGAAAAAATGTTGGCTGAGACAAGGCATATAATAGAAATGGAGAAAGAAGATGCAATACGAGATATTCGTCGTCAAGTTGCAATTCTGTCCGTTGATATTGCCGAAAAGATTTTGCGTAGAGAACTTTCCTCGGAGACGAAACAACATTCTGTTATCGAAGAACTTATTGACGAAGATATCGCCATAAAATCTTAAAAACAAAAAGATGAACGCCGGAATAGTTTCGACACGATATGCACAAGCTCTTTTGGAGTATGCAAAAGAGTGTAAATGCGAGAATGAAATATATAAAAATATGTTTCAACTAATTGCTACAATAACAAATGTACAGGAGTTTCTGATTGTATTGCAAAATCCGCTATTGTCGCGCGACGAAAAAGTGAAACTGTTATGCGATGCTGTAAACAACAACAAGGATTGCTTTCATAAGTTTGCTTCTCTAGTAATGAAACAGGGGCGTGAAGAACTGCTTATACATATAGCACATGCCTACATTTCACTATATAGAAAAGAAAAAAATATTATGGCTGTAAAACTTACAACAGCTATCTCTTTATCTCTCGATTTAGAAGATAAAATTGTAAGTTCAATAGTAAAGGACGGATACAACAATGTTGAATTGGAAAACATTGTCGATTCGTCGATTATTGGTGGGTTTCTGTTAGAGGCAGACTCGAAACGATTAGATGCAAGCATATCCGGTGCATTAGAAAGAGTTAAGAAACAGATTGTAGACAACAACAGACGGTTGGTTTAACAGCTATTTGTTGTGAACAATGTTAAACAAAGAAAAAAGAGACTGATGAATATAAAGCCAAGCGAAGTAACGAAAGTGCTTCTCGAACAACTAAAAGGTATAGATGATACTCTTAAGTATGAAGAGGTGGGAACTGTGCTCCAAGTTAGTGATGGAGTAGTGCGCATCTACGGTTTGCATAACGCCGAAGCCGACGAACTTCTAGAGTTCGACAATGGGATTAAAGCCATTGTAATGAACCTTGAAGAGGATAATGTTGGTGCAGTTCTTTTAGGACCTACCGAAAAAATCAAAGAGGGTATGATTGTGAAACGTACCGGTCGTATTGCATCTATAAATGTTGGAGAGGATATGTTGGGACGTGTGATTACTCCGCTTGGAGAGCCAATCGACGGAAAAGGAGCTATTTCAGGCGAACTATTCGAAATGCCTCTCGACCGTAAGGCACCGGGTGTAATTTTTCGCCAACCGGTAACAGAGCCTTTGCAAACAGGATTAAAATCAGTGGATTCAATGATTCCAATAGGTCGTGGACAGCGAGAACTCATAATTGGAGACCGACAAACCGGTAAAACAGCAATTGCAATAGATACAATAATTAATCAACGTGCAAATTATGAAGCCGGTAATCCGGTGTATTGTATCTATGTGGCAATAGGTCAAAAAGGCTCAACTGTTGCATCTATTGTAAATACATTGCAAAAATATGGAGCAATGGATTACACTGTGGTAGTTGCTGCTACAGCTGCCGATACTGCAGCATTGCAATACTATGCTCCGATGGCAGGTGCTGCAATAGGGGAGTTTTTCCGCGACACCGGTCGCCACGCTTTAGTGGTATACGACGACCTTTCCAAACAGGCTGTTGCCTATCGAGAGGTATCACTCATTTTGCGTCGTCCATCGGGTCGTGAAGCATATCCCGGCGATGTCTTCTATCTGCACTCACGACTTTTGGAGCGTGCCGCCAAAATTATAAACCAGCAAGAGGTCGCAAGCCAAATGAACGACCTTCCTGCATGCCTAAAGGATATAGTACGAGGTGGTGGTTCACTAACAGCACTACCCATAATAGAAACACAAGCAGGTGATGTCTCGGCATATATTCCAACAAATGTTATATCTATCACTGATGGACAGATATATTTGGAAAGCGACCTGTTTAACCAAGGTGTGCGTCCGGCTATCAATGTCGGCATTTCGGTGTCGCGTGTTGGTGGTAATGCACAGATAAAATCGATGAAAAAGGTTGCCGGAACGTTAAAAATAGACCAAGCGCAATTCCGCGAGTTGGAAGCTTTTGCCAAATTTGGCAGCGAAATGGACAGCGTAACACAAATGGTTATTGACAGAGGTCGCAAAAACAATATATTGCTCATTCAGCCTCAATATACACCAATGCCTGTTGCGGAGCAAATTGCAGTTCTATATTGTGGTACACATAACTTACTGCGTAATATAGAACTAGATGATGTCCCGGCCTTTGAAAAACTATTCCTCGATATAATTCGTACACGCCACAACGCAGATGTACTCGACGTTCTTGCTTCGGGTATTTTAACCGAAGAGGTGGGAAAAATTATAGAAAGTGTTGCGCAAGAGGTTGTAAACAGTTTTAATTAGATGATGCATGAGCCTTAAAGAGGTAAAACAACGAATAATTTCGGTAAAGAATACGCAGAAAATAACATCGGCGATGAAGTTGATTTCTGCCGCAAAATTACGCAGAGCGCAAAGCGTAATAGATGGAGTGCGCCCTTATCAACAGAAGTTAGACGAAATATTGGTTACCTTTTTATCCGGTTCACAGCATATAACAACACCATATACTCGTTCTTCGGAAACAAAAAGAGTTGCTGTCATAGCCATATCATCAAATTCCAGTCTTTGTGGCAGTTTTAATGCAAATATCATTCGTTTGGCAAAAGAGGTGATAAACTCATATTCATCGCTCGAGAACAATGATATTGAGATATATCCCATTGGTAAAAAGATATTCGATTCATTGAAAAAATCGGGATATAGTCTGAACGACTCTCTGATGCCTCAATTGACGACTCCACAATATGCCGAGGCATCCAAAGTAGCATATAAGCTTATGCAACAATTTGCAAATGGAGAACTAGACCGAATTGAATTGGTATATACACATTTTTACTCTCCTGCGAAACAGATTGCGACAAGAGAGACATTCCTTCCTATTGACTTATCGGCATTGAACAGCAAGGGCGAAAATATTTCACACGATTTTATAGTTGAACCTAACAGAGAGGCCATTATAGAACAACTAATTCCCAAAGTAATAGCAATGCGACTCTATACTGCATTGCTCGATTCCATTACGGCAGAGCATGCTGCCCGCATGTTGGCAATGCAAATTGCAACAGACAATGCTGACGACCTTATAACAACGCTTGTACGCGAATATAACAAGAGTCGTCAGCAGACTATCACCAATGAACTGCTTGACATCGTAGCAGGTAGCATGAACTAATTTAAAACGCACTAAAATAGTTGATAAACGCTTAAAATTTCGTATCTTCGCGAAAAATTTAGCATAGCGTCTCTATTACCTCAAAATAGAGGTGATAATTAATAGTATTCAAATAAAAACTTCAAAATATTTTATGGCAACAGTTGATGACAAAAAAATCATTTTTTCAATGGTAGGTCTTAGCAAGACCATTAAACAGACAAATAAACAGGTATTAAAGAATATTTATCTCTCTTTCTTCTACGGAGCAAAGATTGGTATCGTCGGTATGAACGGTGCCGGTAAATCTACACTCATGAAGATTATTGCAGGCCTAGACAATGATTATCAAGGCGAAGTTGTTTGGTCTCCCGGATATTCGGTAGGCTATCTGCCACAGGATCCACACTTGCAAGATGGTAAAACAGTTATGGAGTGTGTGAAAGAGGGTGTACAAGAGATAGTTGATGCTCTTGCTGAATATGAAGATATAAACAACAAATTCGGTCTTCCCGAATATTACGAGGATGAAGAGAAGATGAACACTCTTTTTGCTCGTCAAGCCGAACTGCAGGATATTATTGATGCAACAGATGCATGGAACCTCGATAGCAAACTCGAACGTGCAATGGCGGCTCTTCGCTGTCCTGCTCCCGACGAACTAGTCGATCATCTATCGGGTGGTGAACGTCGTCGTGTAGCACTATGTCGTTTATTGCTTCAGAAACCCGATGTGTTGCTTCTCGACGAGCCAACCAACCACTTGGATGCAGAAAGCATCGATTGGCTGGAACAACATTTAAATCAATACGAAGGCACAGTAATTGCAGTTACTCACGACCGCTACTTCCTCGACGATGTTGCCGGATGGATTTTGGAACTAGACCGTGGAGAAGGTATTCCATGGCAGGGTAATTACTCTTCGTGGCTCGATCAAAAGACAAAGAGAATGGAGCAAGAGGAGAAGAGTGCAAGCAAACGTCGCAAATCTCTTGAACGTGAGTTGGAATGGGTTCGTATGGCACCTAAAGCACGTCAGGCAAAAGGAAAGGCACGTCTTAACTCGTATGAACGAATGTTGAACGAAGACCAAAAAGAGCGTGAGGAGAAACTGGAGATATTTATACCCAACGGTCCACGTTTGGGAAATAAAGTTATCATTGCCGAGCATCTTGCAAAGTCATTTGGTAGCAAAACCCTATTTACCGATTTGAACTTCACACTTCCTCCTAACGGTATTGTTGGTGTAATTGGTCCTAATGGTGCGGGTAAAACAACACTATTCCGCATGATAATGGGATTGGAGACACCCGATGGTGGTTCATTTGAAGTTGGTGAGACTGTAAAAATTGCATATGTGGACCAAAACCACAAAGATATTGTTGCCGATAAGACTGTTTACGAAGTAATGAGCCAAGGTAACGAGCTTATGCGTTTAGGTAGCAAAGAGATAAATGTTCGTGCCTACTTGTCGCGCTTCAATTTCTCGGGAGCCGACCAAGAGAAAAAATGTGGTGTACTATCGGGTGGTGAACGTAACCGTTTGCACCTTGCTATGGCACTTAAAGAGGGTGGTAATGTTCTGTTGCTCGACGAGCCAACCAATGATATCGATGTAAACACACTACGTGCATTGGAGGAGGGTCTTGAGAATTTTGCAGGTTGTGCAGTTGTTATCAGTCACGACCGTTGGTTCCTCGACCGTATCTGTACTCACATCATTGCATTTGAGGGCGATGGTAATGTTTACAGCTACGAGGGTTCATATTCCGATTATGAGGAGCACAAGATGAAACGTTTAGGCATTGAAGAACCCAAAAAGGTTCGCTACCGCAAGTTAATGGAGGATTAAAATCTTTTCCAATAAAGATTATCAATTTTATTGTATCATAAAAATTGACAGAAATCCACAAACTATAAATAGAATTTGTGGTAGAGTTAGAGAACTTGGTTTAGATAAAATCTATGAGAAATGCACAGAGCCTAAAGAAACTAATAGACAAAAACTGATTTATTTAACTATGATAAAATAAACTACCATTTTGAAATTATAGAATAAATAACTATAGATATCATGAGTAAATATGTTGTTGAGCCTTCTCTTGTTAGAGAGATAATGAGAGAACTTGAAATAGAGAATATAGCAACAGCATCTATACGTCAGGTTGGAGCCATTGTACGTACAATTGAGCAACGTACAGGGGTAGAGTATATCCATTTTGAAATGGGTATTCCCGGGCTTTCTCCCTCGGCTGTTGGTGTTAAAGCCGAATGTGAAGCTCTGCAACGTGGAGTGGCCTCGATTTATCCTATAATTGACGGTATACCCGAAGTAAAAGAACAAGCTTCGCGATTTGTAAAAGCCTTTTTGGATGTAGATATAAGCCCCTCGGGATGTATTCCTACAGTCGGTTCAATGCAAGCCTCATTTGCATCGTTAATGCTTAGTTCACATTTGGACAAGAAACGCGACACAGTGCTATATATCGACCCCGGATTTCCTGTACAAAAAATGCAGGCACAAGTGATAGGGGTAAATATAGCGTCATTTGATGTTGCCGATTATAGAGGTAAAAAATTGGAAGCTAAACTCGAAAGCTATTTTGCACAAGGCAACATTTGTGCTGTATTATATTCCAGCCCTAATAATCCAACATGGATGTGTCTGAACAATGAGGAGTTGGAGATTATAGGTCGTCTTGCAAAAAAATACGATGTAGTGGTAATAGAGGATCTCGCATATATGACAATGGACTTCCGTCGCGACATGAGTCGTCCTTTCGAAGCACCATTCCAACCATCTGTTGCAAAATACACAGATAGTTATATACTTCTTATAAGCGCCTCAAAAATATTTAGTTATGCAGGACAGCGCATAGCATTGGCCTGCATATCGGATAAGTTGTATGAACGACACTACGATTCTTTGGCAAAGCGCTATGGAATTGCACGTTTTGGCGCATCATTCGCATATAACTATCTTTATACATTCTCGTCGGGAGTCTCTCACTCTGCTCAATGTGCTATGGCAGCAATGCTTAAAGCGGCATGTGATGGAGATTACAACTTTGTTGGAGATATCAAAGAGTATGCTATTCGCACCGAAAAGATTAAAGATATAATGTTGCGTAACGGTTTTCATGTTGTTTATGACAAGGACGAGGAAGAGCCTGTAAGTGATGGATTTTTCTTTACTATAGGTTATAGCAATATGAGTGGTGCAGAATTGCTTCAAGAGTTACTATACTACGGTATCAGTGGAATAGATTTAATTACAACAGGAAGTGTGCGCAACGGAATACGTGCATGCTCATCAAACATTAAGCCACATCATTATGCAATGCTCGAGGAACGATTACATCTATTCAACGAAATGCATAAATAACAAAAGAACTACTAAAAATAGGTGATTATGAAGAAAGTTATTAAAATTACAGTTGCAATAATTATACTACTTGTGTTATTATTGACAACAGTGCCTTATCTTTTCAAGGACAAGATTGAGGCTCTTATTAAAGAAGAGGGTAACAAAATGCTGAATGCGGAATTCGATTTTGGCAATTTGGATATCAGCTTAATAAGAAATTTCCCGCTAGCATCGTTATCGCTTGAAGATTTCTATCTTAAAGGGGTAGGGGCATTTGAAAATGATACACTTGTTTCTGCAAACGAAATTACAGCCGCAGTAAATATTATGTCACTTTTTGGAGATGAAGGAATTGACATAAAGAAAATATTGCTCGATGAAGTTTCGTTAAATGCAATAGTTTTATCTGATAGTTCTGTGAATTGGGATGTAATGAAACAGACCAGCGCCTCGTTAGAAGAGGCTCCTGCAGACACAACTGTATCGCCATTTCGCATTAAGCTACAAGAGTTCATTGTAAAGGAACTGAATTTGATTTACGACGACCGTTTGAGTGGTATGTATGCCGAGATAAACGACCTTGATGTAGATTGTTCCGGAGACTTTGGAAATGAACGTACAATGCTTCTGCTAGAGGCCGACGCAAAGGCTGTAACATTCCGTATGGATGGGATTCCTTTCCTGAACAAGGCGTCTATCGCTGCTGACATGAACATTGATGCAGATTTGGCAAACAACAAATTCACTCTAAAAGAGAACTCCATTCAACTAAATGCAATAGCAGCAGCTATAGATGGTTGGGTTGTCGTTACCGAAAGTGGGCTTGACATGGACCTTAAACTAAATAGCAACACTATTGGTTTCAAGGAGATACTATCGTTGATACCGGCAATATATGCAAAAGATTTCGAAGGACTAAAAACTGATGGCAATGCGACACTAGGAGCGTATGCAAAAGGCTCACTTATTGGAGATAGTATTGTTCCCGAATTCAAATTAGATTTTGATGTTAAGGATGCTATGTTTCAATACCCATCATTGCCCGCCGGTGTAAGCAATATAAATATAACAGCAAAGGTTGAGAATCCCGGTGGCTCACTAGACAACACAGTCGTAGAGATAGCTCCTATAGGCTTTGTAATGGCAGGAAATCCATTTTCTCTATCTGCCACAGTGCAAACTCCTATAAGTGATTTAAAGTTTAATGCAACAGCAAAAGGAAAACTCGACCTTGGAAAAATTAAGGATATCTATCCGCTTGAAGACCTTTCGTTAAACGGTTTGCTAGATGCAGATATGAGCGTTAATGGCAGCATGTCGAACATTGAGAAGGAGCAATATGACAAAATAAAGGCTTCAGGTAGTTTACGACTTAACAATATGGCATTACAATTGAAAGATATGCCAGATATTGATATTAAACAGTCTGTTTTCACATTTACACCTCGCTATTTGCAATTAAGTGAAACAACCGTTAATATTGGTGATAATGATGTTACTTTGAACAGTAAATTGGAGAATTACATTGGTTATGCACTAAAAGGTACAACCCTAAAAGGAGTACTTAATATTCAAAGTAACAGGATGAACCTTAACGATTTCATGACTACAGACACTACATCGACAGAAAGTGTTGAAAGTGAAGAGGAGAGCGTACAAACAGACTCCACATCAACAGGTGTTATAACGGTTCCCCATAACATCGATTTCAACATGCAAACCAACTTCAAAGAGGTTCTATTCAATAAAATGGTATTTAAGAATTTGAATGGAACACTTGTAGTGAAAGATGGAAAAGTAGACATGAAAAACCTCTCATTGAGCACAATGGGTGGCGAGGTTGTTGTAAACGGCTCCTATGCAACTGCAGAGAACAGACAACCCGAGTTCAATGCCGGACTTAAGTTGAATGAGATAGTGTTTGCACAAGCCTATAAGGATTTGGATATGGTACAGAAATTGGCACCAATATTCAACGGACTAACAGGAACTTTCTCGGGAAAAGTAAATATTGATACCAAACTCGACGATGCAATGAGCCCTATTATTTCCACAATAAAAGGTAATGGTTCTCTATCAACAAAAGATTTGAGTCTTAATAATGTTGCATTTATTCAACAAGTAGCCGATATTGTAAAGAAACCGTCATTAAAAGATACAAAGGTTAAAAATCTTGACATTGAGTTTACAATTAGTGATGGTAGAATAAATACAAAACCATTCAATTTATCTTTGGGTGATTACACCATGAAATTGTCCGGCTCAACAGGACTCGACCAAACGATAGATTACAAGGGTGAAATTACAATACCCGCTTCGGCCGGCAAATTATCGGAGATTGGAACTGTAGATATGACCATTGGCGGAACATTTACATCGCCAAAAGTGGGAATTGACATGGCATCACTTGCCAAAAAGAGTGTAACCAAAGCTGCAGAAAAAGTAATAGACAAGTTGCTTGGTGGCAAGAGCAATAGCAACAGTGAGTCGGACACAACAACTACACAAGACAAGAAGAAGGATGTTCTAAAAGGGTTGTTCAATAAAGCAAAAGACTTATTCTGATATTATTGAAAATTATTTACATGGGAGAAGCAAACAAACTTCTCCCATTTTTTTATCTTTATAAACTAATAATTCAAAGTTCAATAGTTTCGCTTATATATATAATAATTAAATATATAATTTAAATTTTTATTTGTATCTTCGCGCCTGAAAATGTAAAATAGCTTTAAAAGAGCTTTTTTTAAAAAAACAGAGAAAGAGATTAATGATATATGGATAAAATTAGAAATTTTTGCATCATTGCACATATTGATCATGGAAAATCGACATTGGCCGACCGCCTGTTGGAAACAACACAAACCATACAGGTGACAGAGGGCCAAATGTTGGATAACATGGATTTGGAGCGTGAGCGTGGTATAACCATTAAAAGCCACGCAATACAGATGGAATATATTTACAAAGGCGAAAAATATATTTTAAACCTCATTGACACTCCGGGACACGTCGATTTTTCATACGAAGTATCGCGTTCTATTGCAGCTTGCGAGGGAGCATTACTTGTTGTTGATGCGACACAAGGAGTACAAGCACAAACAATATCAAACCTATATATGGCTATCGACCACGATTTGGAGATAATTCCTGTTATCAACAAGTGCGATATGGTAAATGCCATGCCCGAAGAAGTAAAAGATGAAATTGTAGATTTGATTGGTTGCGATAGAGATGATATTTTATTGGCATCGGGAAAAACCGGAATGGGAATTGAAGAAGTTTTGCAAGCTGTTGTAGAAAGAATTCCCGCACCTAAGGGTGATGAAAACGCACCATTGCAGGCTCTTATCTTTGATTCTGTATTTAACTCGTTCCGAGGGATTATAGCCTATTTCAAGGTTGTTAATGGCGTAATAAGAACCGGAGACAAAGTGAAATTCTTCAATACCGGAAAAGAGTATGACGCCGACGAAATTGGTGTACTTAAAATGGATATGTCTCCACGCAAAGAGTTACGAACAGGAGATGTAGGATATATTATCTCGGGAATAAAAACATCGCGCGAAGTTAAGGTTGGAGACACAATTACTCACATTTCGACCCCCTGTTCTTCCGCAATTGCCGGATTCGAAGAGGTTAAGCCTATGGTTTTTGCCGGAGTATATCCTATTGATGCCGAAGACTACGAAGACCTGCGTTCTTCATTAGAAAAACTGCAACTAAATGATGCATCTTTGACGTTTACCCCTGAGTCATCTGCGGCTTTGGGATTCGGTTTCCGTTGCGGTTTCTTGGGACTTCTACACATGGAGATAATTCAAGAGCGTCTGGATAGAGAATTTAACATGAGTGTAATTACCACCGTTCCAAACGTTTCATACATGGTATATGACAAGCAGGGTGGAGCACAAGAGGTACACAACCCCGGTGGCATGCCCGACCAAACACTCATCGACCACATAGAGGAGCCATATATTTCTGCAAGCATTATCACAAGAGCAGAATATATTGGACCAATTATGACACTATGCCTTGGCAAACGTGGTGAGCTACAAAAACAGGAGTTCATTACAGGAAACAGAGTAGACATACGTTTCTTGTTACCACTCGGAGAGATTGTCATAGACTTCTATGATAAACTGAAGAGCATTTCTAAAGGTTATGCCTCATTCGATTATCATCCCGCCGGTTTCAGAACATCAAAGCTCATTAAACTGGATATTTTGCTAAATGGCGAGCCGGTAGATGCTCTTTCTACACTGACACACGTAGATAATGCTTATGGACTGGGACGTCAGATGTGTGAAAAGTTGCGCGATTTAATACCAAGACAGCAGTTCGATATTGCATTGCAAGCCGCGATAGGTACTAAAATTATTGCTCGCGAGACTATTAAGCAGGTGCGTAAGGATGTAACAGCAAAATGTTATGGTGGCGACGTATCGCGTAAACGTAAGTTGCTGGAGAAGCAGAAAAAAGGTAAAAAGCGCATGAAACAGATTGGAAATGTTGAAGTTCCACAGAAAGCGTTCCTTGCTGTCTTAAAACTCGACTAAACAACAAAAGTGATTTCAAAAGTATAACACCCTTATAAACAAATATATTTTAATGGGATTTTTTAGTTTTTTTACAAAAGAGAAAAAAGAGGTTCTCGACCAAGGATTATCCAAAACAAAAGAGAGTGTTTTTGGTAAGATTGCACGTGCAATAGTTGGTAAAAGCGAGATTGACGACGAAGTTCTCGACAACCTCGAAGAGGTACTTGTTACATCGGATGTAGGTGTTGAGACAACACTTAAAATAATTGAACGTATTCAGGCACGTGCGGCACGCGATAAGTTCATGAATACAGCAGAATTGAATGCGCTATTAAAAGACGAAATCGCTGCGTTGCTCATGGAGAATAACAATGAGGATAGTGCCACATTCGATTTTCCCACAACACCCGGTAACCCACACGTTATAATGGTGGTTGGTGTAAACGGAGTAGGAAAGACTACGACCATTGGTAAATTAGCACATCAGTTTAAGAAGGCAGGAAAGAAAGTCTATCTTGGAGCAGCCGATACGTTTCGTGCGGCAGCGGTAGAGCAGTTGGTTGAATGGGGACGACGCGTAGATGTTCCTGTTGTTAAGCAAAACATGGGCTCCGACCCTGCATCTGTTGCATTTGACACACTATCATCGGCTGTTGCCAATAATGCCGATGTTGTGATAATTGACACAGCAGGTCGCTTACACAACAAGGTGGGTTTGATGAACGAACTTACGAAAATTAAGAACGTAATGAAAAAAGTTCTGCCCGATGCTCCAAACGAAGTGCTTCTTGTACTCGACGGTTCAACAGGCCAGAATGCTTTCGAGCAGGCAAAACAGTTCACTAAAGCCACAGAAGTTACCGCACTTGCTATAACAAAACTCGATGGAACAGCAAAGGGTGGTGTTGTGATTGGCATCAGCGACCAATTTAAGATTCCTGTAAAATATATCGGTTTGGGCGAGGGCATGGAGCACCTTCAAATTTTTAATCGTGTAGAATTTGTTGATTCATTGTTCGGATAATGAAAAAAAATTGTGTCGATATAATTACGATGGGATGCTCTAAGAACCTCGTCGATTCAGAGCGTCTAATGCGACAATTGCAGGAGTGTGGCTACGAAGTAACACACGACAGCGAAACACCCGAAGGAGATATTGCAGTCATTAACACATGTGGTTTCATTGGCGATGCAAAAGAGGAATCCATAAATATGATTTTGGAGTTTTGCCAACGCAAAGAGCAAGGCGATTTAAAAAAATTATATGTTATGGGATGCCTTTCGGAGCGCTACCTCGATGAACTCAAGACAGAAATATCACAAGTAGACCGTTTCTACGGAAAGTTTAATTGGAGTGAGTTACTTGCCGACCTCAACAAAGAGTATAAGGCTGAAATTGAGAAAGAGCGTGTAGTTACTACTCCTTCGCACTATGCGTACCTGAAAATTTCCGAAGGTTGCAACCGTCGTTGTGCTTATTGTGCAATACCAATAATCACAGGAGCACACATATCGCGTCCCATAGAAGATATTCTTGACGAAGTGCGATATCTTGTCTCCAAAGGAGTTAAAGAGTTTCAAATTATTGCACAAGAACTCACTTATTACGGACTTGATTTATACAAAAAGCATGCTATCGCCGAATTAGTAGAAAGAATTTCCGACATAGAAGGAGTTGAATGGATTCGTCTACACTATGCCTATCCATCACATTTCCCCGAAGACCTGTTGCGTGTTATGCGCGAGAGAGACAACGTGTGCAAATATCTGGATATAGCTCTTCAGCATGTTAGTAACAAGATATTGAAAAAGATGCTACGCCATGTTACAAAAGAAGACACATATGCACTTATCGAAAAGATGCGTCGTGAAGTACCGGGAATTTGCATACGTACAACAATGATGGTTGGATTTCCCGGAGAGACAGAAAAAGAGTACGAAGAACTTATTGAATTTGTAAAATGGGCAAAGTTCGACCGTCTTGGAGCATTTGCATATTGTGAAGAAGATGGAACATACGCTGCTGAGAACTACCGAGACAGTGTTTCAAAGAAAAAGAAACAGGAACGACTCGACAGACTTATGGAAGTACAACAGCGTATATCCACAAGATTAAATGAGGCCAAAGTTGGACAAACATTTAAAACCATTATAGACAGAGTAGAAGGGGAGTATTATATTGGTCGTACCGAATTCGATTCTCCCGATGTTGATACAGAGGTTCTTATACCCGTAAATGAGGGTGAAATTGAGATTGGAAACTTCTACAATGTCAAAATAACTGATGCAACAGAGTTTGACCTGATGGGTACTATTGCAAAATAGAGAGAATTATGAACAATAAAGAGTTTATCGCAAAGTTATCGCAAAAAAACGGAATGACCATTGCCGAAACATCGACCAATGTCGATGCATTGACAACCGTCATTACAGAACACCTAAAGGATGGTGATACTATAAATATATCCGGATTTGGCGTTTTTGAGTCTAAGATGCGTAAAGAGAGAATCTCGGTAAATCCCAAAAGCGGACAACGCATGCTTATTCCACCAAAGATTGTGCCATCTTTTCGTCCGAGTGTGAAACTAAAGGATAAATTCAAAGAAGCAGAATAAGGTTATGGATACAAAGCTTAATCACTCGGACTTAAGTGCCTTATTGGCAAAGGACAACTCTCTATCACAATCGAAAGCAGAACTATTTACCAAGACCTTTTTCGATATAATCATAGAGGGATTGGAAAAAGATGGAATTGTAAAAATTAACGGACTGGGAACATTCAAAATGGTGGATGTGGCCAGCCGAAGCAGTGTAAATGTAAACACCGGTGAGAAATTCGAAATAAAAGGACATAGAAAATTAAGTTTCACTCCAGCCGATAGCCTAAAAGAGAAGGTAAATCAGCCTTTTGCGATGTTTGAACCGGTAGAAGTAAACGACGACTATGTCGATGAAGATGTCGAGAATAATGAGATTGTAACAGAGGAACAGACAACACAAACAACAGAGATAGAGGATGAGAATGTAACATCTGCGCCAGTAACGGAAATAGAAGACAAAGAGGTTGATAACAGTATTAGCCAAGAAGAAGAACAACAACAAAAAAAAGAAGAGGAAAAAATAGAAAGTGTTGAGGAAAGCAATATTGCAGAACCTAAATCTACACCTATAGTTGAAAAAGAGATAAAAACCGTAACAAATAACAGTTCGCGAAAATATAGAGTTTGGGGGTTCTATCTATTATTAACACTTCTGATTGTAGGCACATATATATATGTCTATAAATATAATATAGAAAAACCTGCAACAGATGTAGTTGCGGTAGTTAAACCTGAAAAACAGATAAAGAACATAGTAGAAGAAAAGAGACAAACTGATAAAAATGAGAAAAAGGTTACAGCAGACACTGTACAAAACAATAAAACAGTAGAAGAGGTTAAGCAGGCTGTAAATGTTGAGCCTACAGGTAATGAACAGTTCTTTATTACAAAAGAGTTGGAAAGCCTGCCACTTGCAAATATAACACTCAAGGACACAACCATGTATGAATGTGTTGGCAATATTGCAATTCACAAGGTAGGAGCTAACGAAACGCTCACAAAGATATCTCTAAAATACTTTAAAGATAAAAAACTGTGGCCCTACATTGTTAAGCACAATAATATGCAAAATCACAATCAACTCGAAATAGGCATGGAATTGTCAATTCCGCGCCTTATTCCCAAAAAGTGATGCCAATAAGTTAAGTTTCCTTAATAGTAACAGTGGTTAAATCTCTTTTTAAAAAATTAACATTGAATATTAACTAAAAGAGTTACTTTTGAAAGCAAGAAGATAGAAAAACAAATTAATTACATATAAAACATTATGAGTTCAGTTATAGATATTCGTGAATTAAACGAAATGATTGAAAGACAGAGTGGTTTTGTTACCAATCTGCAAGCAGGAATGGATCAGGTGATTGTTGGACAAAAGCACTTGGTTGAGTCGTTGCTGATAGGTCTTTTAGCCGATGGTCATGTATTGTTAGAAGGTGTTCCGGGTTTGGCAAAGACTTTGGCTATTAAAACACTATCAAACCTTGTCGATGCAGATTTTAGTCGTATTCAGTTTACTCCCGACTTGCTCCCTGCCGATGTAATTGGTACAATGGTTTATAGCCAAAAAGAGGAGCAATTCAAATCTAATAAAGGTCCTATTTTTGCTAATTTCGTATTGGCCGATGAGATTAACCGTGCCCCTGCAAAAGTTCAGAGTGCACTGTTGGAGGCGATGCAAGAGCGTCAGGTAACTATAGGAAAGGAGACATTCCACCTTCCCGAGCCATTCCTTGTTTTGGCAACACAGAACCCTATTGAACAAGAAGGTACATATCCACTTCCCGAGGCACAGGTAGACCGTTTCATGCTGAAGGTTGTTATTGGCTATCCTGAATTGGCAGAGGAAAAACGCATTATTCGTCAAAACATAACAGGCGAGAAGATTACCGTAAAACCAATTCTCAAACCCGAAGAAATTATAGAAGCTCGTAAAGTGGTTCGTCAGGTATACCTCGATGAAAAGATTGAGCAATATATTGCAGACATTGTATTTGCCACACGTTTCCCCGAGAAGTATGGTATGAAAGAACTCAAAGAGATGATATCTTTTGGTGGTTCTCCTCGTGCATCAATAAACTTGGCATTGGCAGCACGTGCATATGCATTCATTAAACGTCGTGGGTATGTAATTCCCGAAGATGTTCGTGCTGTTGCTCACGATGTATTACGTCATCGTATCGGTCTAAGCTACGAAGCAGAAGCCAGCAACATCACAGCCGATGAGATTGTAAGCCAGATTTTGAACAGAGTAGAAGTACCTTAATGGAAACAAGTGAACTTATTAAGAAGGTTCGCAAAATAGAGATTAAGACACGCGGACTATCACACAATATCTTTGCAGGTCAATACCATTCGGCTTTCAAAGGACGTGGTATGTCTTTTAGCGAGGTACGTGAGTATCAATATGGCGATGATATACGCGATATCGACTGGAATGTTACAGCCCGTTTCAACAAGCCCTACGTAAAGGTGTTTGAAGAGGAACGCGAACTTACAGTTATGCTTCTTATAGACGTTTCACAAAGTCTCGACTTTGGAACAATCAAGCAGACTAAGCGTGATATGGTAACCGAGATTGCTGCAACACTTGCATTTGCAGCAATACAGAATAATGACAAGATTGGGGTTATATTCTTCTCCGATGTAATTGAAAAGTTTATACCACCTCAAAAAGGTCGCAAGCATATTCTTTATATAATACGTGAACTGATAAACTTTACTCCGCAAAGTAACAAAACCGATGTAAAAATACCATTGGAGTTTCTTACTAATGCAATAAAGAAGCGTTGTACAGCCTTTTTGATGAGCGACTTTATAACAGAAGGAGATTACAAAAATGCTCTTACCATTGCTAATCGAAAGCACGATGTTGTTGCCATACAGGTATATGACCGTCGTTTAGCCGACCTGCCCGATGTTGGGCTCATGAAGTTGCACGATGCCGAAAGCGGTAGTGAAATGTATATAGACACTTCGTCGAGCAAAGTACGTAAAGCACATCGCGATTGGTGGAACAAACAGAGTGCCACACTCAATGATATACTTAAAAAGAGCAGGGTAGATTCCATATCTGTACGTACCGACCAAGATTATGTTAAAGCGCTAATGACTCTTTTTGCACAACGTAACTAACAAAAACAAAAAGTTAGGAACCAAAGTACAATAAAGCATATAATGAAAAAGATTATATATATATTTTCTCTTTTAATATCCTTTGCATTTACATCGACTGCACAAAATAGTGTTGTTGTAAATGCAGAGATAGATTCATGCCAACGCCTTATAGGTGAACAAGCGAGAATAAAATTGAAAGTAACGTGCGATGCAAACCAACGTTTACTCATGCCATCGTTCGATAAAGAGATTATAGAAGGTATTGAAATCGTAGATAGGATAAAACCCGACACACAGTTACTTAACGATGGCAAACGACTCTCAATAACACAAGAGTACGTAGTAACCTCGTTCGATACTGCACTATATGTAATTCCGCCATTTGAGGTACTTGTAGAGGGCGACCCCTATTTCTCACAGGAACTGGCATTTGCTGTATATACAATTCCGGTAGACACAACCAATTTGGAGCAGTTCTTTGGTCCTAAAGAGGTTTGGGGGATACCTTTTGCGTGGGAAGATTGGCAAGGCTCAGTTTTGTATCTGTTTTTGTTAATAGTAACAGCAATCGCACTTACGTGGATAACCATCAGATACATAAACAATAAACCTATAATACGTATAGTAAAGGTTAAACCAAAATTGCCGGCACACGTTGTTGCATTAAATAAAATTCAAGACATTAAGGCCGACAATCAATTGCGTCAAACAGGTAATGCAAAAGAGTATTATACAATGCTCACCGATGCTTTGCGTGAATATCTGTTTGAACGTTTTGGTTTCAATGCAACCGAAATGACAACATCGGAAATTGTAGATCATCTGCTTAAAATTCAAGATAAAGAGAGTATAAAGGAGTTACGTGAACTTTTAGAGATGGCCGATCTTGTAAAATTTGCAAAATACAATCCTCCTTTAAATGAGAATGACCGCAACCTTCTCAATGCTATGGAATTTGTTAATAATACAAAGCAAACAGATGTAGACGAGAACCCTCAACCAACCGAGAAAAAGATTGTCAATGAGCGTTCTGTAATGGCAAAGCGTCTGCTATTGCTTTCTATTATACTTTTATCCATAGCAACTATAACCGTTTTGGTTCTACTTATACTCGATTTGTACTATTTATTAAGTTAATAATTGATGAATATGTTTTTCTCTAAAATAGGTTTCTTGTTACTTTTCATACCTCTGATTGGTTATGTAGCATGGTATATTTTAAAAGGGTGTAACCTCACTCCCTCAATGAAAATATCTACTACTATGCCATATATACAGGCTGTAAAGAGCTACAAGAACTATCTGATTCATGTGCCATTTATATTACGAGTTATATCACTCTCAATGGTGATTTTCATATTGGCACGTCCACAGTCCAATAATCGTTGGCAAAATACCGAAGTGGAGGGTATTGATATTATGCTTGCAATGGACGTATCTACAAGTATGCTTGCAATGGACCTAAAGCCAAACCGTTTAGAGGCGGCAAAAATGGTAGCGGCAGAGTTTGTTAATGGCCGTCCCAATGATAATATCGGTCTCACAATATTTGCAGGAGAGAGTTTTACACAGTGCCCTTTGACAATAGACCACACTGTTATGCTCAACATGCTTAATTCTGTAAAATGTGATATAGCTGCACAAGGTATAATAGAAGATGGTACTGCTGTTGGTATGGGTATTGCAAACGCAATAACCCGACTCAAAGAGAGTAAAGCCAAATCGAAAGTGATAATTCTACTTACCGACGGTTCTAACAACAGAGGAGAAATATCCCCCGAGGCGGCTGCAGAGATAGCAAAACAGTTTGGAATTAGAGTGTACACCATTGGTGTAGGCACAAATGCCGAAGATGCACCATACCCCTACGGAGGACAGATTATTAATATGCCTGTAGAGATAGACGAGCAAACATTGAAGTCAATTGCTACAATAACAGACGGAAACTACTACAGAGCTACCAGCAACTCCAAACTAAAGGAAGTATATGAACAAATAGATAAATTGGAGCGCACAAAGATGAATGTCAAAGAGTTCAGCACACGCGAAGAAGAATATATGCCATTTGCTATAGTACTATTCGCAGCACTGCTTTTAGAAATTCTTCTGCGTATCACAATTTTAAAGAGAATACCATAAAAAACTGAGTATCATGAAATTTGCCAATCCAGAATATTTTTATCTATTTATAATATTACCGATATTATTGGCGATATATATATACACCAACTATCGTAAAGCAAAGAAACTTAGAGCATACGGCGACCCCGAATTGCTTCAAAATCTCATGCCCGATGTTTCAAAATATCGTCCGGGTATAAAATTTTGGTTATCGTTTATTGCACTTGCTGTAGTTATATTTTTGCTTGCACGCCCTCAGTTCGGTGCAAAAAAGGAGACTATTACTCGTCAAGGCATCGAAACTGTTATTGCATTGGACATATCTAACTCCATGTTGGCCGAAGATATTTCTCCAAACAGATTGGAAAAGTCTAAAAAGATAATATCTAAACTCATTGACAGTTTCGAAAACGATAAAGTTGGTTTAATAGTCTTTGCTGGTGATGCTTTTGTACAGTTGCCAATTACAGGCGATTTTATATCGGCTAAGATGTTCTTGGAGACAATCAGTCCATCACTCATTTCACGTCAAGGAACAGACATAGGAGGTGCTATCAGCCTTGCAATGAAGAGTTTCAGCCCGAACGATGGTGTTGGAAAGGCAATAATTGTTATTACCGATGGAGAGAACCACGAAGGTGGAGCAGAGGAGGCGGCTCGTCTTGCTGCGGAGAAAGGTATGTCGGTATATATACTTGGAGTTGGTTCTACCGATGGTGCTCCCATCCCAATTGAGAACAGCAACGACCACAGAAGAGACAAAGAGGGTAATGTTGTCATAACAAAACTTAACGAGGAGATGAGTCAGGCTGTGGCAGGTGCTGGTAATGGAGCATATATAAGAGTAGATAACACCAACAATGCTCAACGACTGTTAGAGAAGGAGATTGATAAATTAGCAAAGGCCGATGTAAAAACCGAAGTATACACAGAGTTCGATGAACAATTCGAGTTTATAGCGTGGATTGTACTTATACTGCTTGTTATGGATATCATTATATTACCGGGCAAAAGCCGTATTACAAGAAACATTAAACTTTTTGATAAACGAAAATAGTATAATATGCAGAATATCAAATATATATTAATTGTAGTAGCATTATTGATTACCACCAATGCCGTCGCACAAAGAAATGCACGAGAGCATATTAGAAAAGGTAATAGTCTATATACAGACAGCATATATGACAAGGCCGAAGTAGAATATCTTAAAGCACTAGATAAAGACTCTGTAGGCTCTATTGCCAATTACAATTTGGGCAATGCGTTACTGTTTCAGAACAAAGCAGACGAAGCAATTAAACAATACCAGATTGCAGCCGGAAACGAAACCGACAAAACCAAACTTGCACAAATACATCATAATATGGGTGTAATTTTGCAAGGTGCAAAAGAGTTTGACAAAGCAGTGGAGGTGTATAAACAGGCTCTGCGTGAGAATCCACACGACAACATGACAAGATATAACCTAGCCTTGGCAATGCACCAGTTGAAACAGCAACAACATGAACAGCAACAACAGCAGGAGCAACATCAAGAAGACAAAGAGGAGCAGGAGCAAAATCAAGAGCAAAATCAACAACAGCAACAAGAACAACAAGAACAGCAGGAACAGCAACGTCAGCAAGAACAACAAGAGAATCAGAATATGTCTAAAGAGAATGCCGAACAGTTGTTGGAATCGGCAATGCAAGACGAAAAAGAGGTGCAGGAGAAAGTTCAGAAACTTATGCAGGTTAAAGGACGTAAGCTCGACAAAGATTGGTAATCTAACACAAATAAGCGTATAATAACAAAACCAAAAAACATAATAAATAATAGATGAAAAAGATATTATTTTCGATAATAGGAACCTTTGTAATACTCTCATCGGTATTTGCCGATGAGATATCATTTGTTACCTCGGCTCCAAATGCAGTAGAGGTAAACCAACAATTCCGTTTAAGTTACAAAGTGAACAGAGGCAATGTAAAAGAGCCCAAAATCGATTCTATAACCGATTTTGATATTCTTTCGGGGCCAAACCGCTCCTCTTCTTCGAGCATGTCTATTGTAAATGGACAAATGACATCGGAACAATCTGTTACATTCACATACATACTGCTTGCAACCAAAGAGGGAACATTTACAATTCCCGGTGCAACCATTAAAGTTGATGGAGAAGAGATTACATCCAACAGTGTAACTATCAAAGTTTTACCAAGCGATTCAAACACATCTCAGGGTGGCCAACAATCGTCAAATAGTTCATCGATGCGCAATGTTGGTAACAGCTCATCGACAAACATTGACAACAACGACCTCTTTATGACAGCCACTCTTAACAAGACAAAAGTGTATGAGCAAGAGGCTGTTCTATTGACATATAAGGTATATTCAAGGGTTAATCTAGCCGGGCTCAACGGTAAAGTACCCGACTTAAAAGGTTTTCAGATACAAGAAATAGACCTTCCTCAGAACAAAGAGTGGCAGTTGGAACACTATAAAGGCAGCAACTACCGCACAATTGTATGGCGTCAGTTTGTGCTATTCCCACAACAGACAGGCGAGATAGAGATTCCTTCTGTAACATACGAAGGTATTGTGCAGCAACGAGTAAACACCAGCATGGACCCATTCGATTTCTTCATGAATGGTGGTCCACGTGTTGTTGAAGTAAAAAAAGCACTTGTTACACCTAAACTTAAACTGAATGTCGAGAAACTACCGGCAGGAAAGCCTTCTGATTTCTCAGGTGGAGTAGGTCGCTTTAAACTATCGAGCTCAATTAACCATCCCGACGAATTAAAGACAAACGATGCTATCACTCTGCGTCTGAAAATATCGGGTACAGGAAATATGAAATTGATAAAGACCCCCGAAGTGGTGTTCCCCGAAGACTTTGAGATATACGACCCAAAAGTAGAGAATAATTTTTCATTAAAAACAAATGGTTTTTCGGGTGAAAAGGTAATAGACTATTTGGCAATACCACGTCATGCAGGCGAGTATGAGATACCTTCGATTAAGTTCTCATATTTCGATTTGGATACTAAAGAGTACAAGACAATAGAGACAGATAGTTACAAAATGAATGTTGCCAAGGGCAAAGAGAGCAGCAACGAGGCTGTAGCAAGTTTTGTAAGCAAAGAGGAATTAAAAATGTTGGGACAAGATGTACGTTACCTGAAACAAGGCGATGTAACATTGAGCAAAAAGGGAGATTATCTTTTTGCATCAACCCGTTATTATCTATGGTACATTGTTCCGCTATTACTCTTTGGTGCATATCTGGCACTTCACTATAAAAAGATGTCGGAGAATGCAAATATTGCAAAAACGAAAACAAAAAAAGCAAATAAGGCGGCAATTAAGCGTTTGAAGGTTGCACAACGTCTGTTGAAAGAGAATAAAAAGAATGAGTTCTACGACGAAATACTTAAAGCTCTATGGGGATATATAGGCGACAAGTTGAATATTCCTGTTTCACGCCTGACAAAAGACAATGTTGCCGATGAACTTTTAGCAAAAGGTGTTGGCGAAGAACTTATAAAAGAACTTGAGAATGTGCTCAATGAAAGTGAGTTTGCTCGTTATGCACCCGGCGATGCAAATGCAGCAATGGGTAATGTATATACTATGGCTATGAATGTCATAAGTAAAATGGAAAATACAATTAAAAGATAAGATGATGAAAAGATTAGTAATTATAATATTTGCAATACTACCATTTGCTGTTTGGGCGCAAGACAGCACAGCAATAGCACAACCGGCCTATGCAGAACAGGTTGCAACAAAAGCTCTTGCCGACAGTGCCTATGCTCAAAATAATTATGCATCGGCAATTGAACTATATGAAACAATACTTGCTAATAGTGGAGAGGCACCTGAGATATATTACAACTTGGGTAATGCATACTACAAGAACAATAATATAGCAAAAGCCATATTGAATTACGAGCGTGCACTGTTATTAAACACCAGCGATGAGGATACACGTTTCAATTTATCATTGGCACAAAGTAAAATTGTTGATAAGGTGTCGGAGAGATATCAGATATTCTTCATGAATTGGCTCTATGCCCTGATAAACACTTTTAACATGACCACATGGGCCGTAATAGGAATAGTGTCATTCATTGTCTTGCTCATTGCACTACTTATATTCTTTTTCAATAATAGCATAGCATTACGCAAAACAGGTTTCACCACAGCAATTATCATGTTGTTAGTAACCATTTTTGCCAATATTTCGGCATATTATCACTATAACAAACTGACAGACAGAACAGATGCTATAATCATTTCGCCTAGTGTAACAGCAAAAAGCACCCCAAACGATTCCGGAACAAACCTGTTTGTTATACACGAAGGTCGTAAAGTTAAGATTATCGATGACTCCATGAACTCTTGGAAAGAGATAGAATTGGAAGATGGCACTCAGGGGTGGGTTCCTTTGTCTGTTCTCGAACGTATATAAAAAGAGTAGGGTATGAACACAATCTTCGGCATAGACAATTTACTCAACAAATTACAAGGAGAAGGAACCCTTTTCTGGGATACATTCTTTTCTACCTATTCAAATATCTATATATGGATACCAATGTTGTTTGTGCTGTTTTGCATACTCATAAAAAACAATACAATAAAGAATTTTATGCTTGTTATAGGTATATTATTCTTTATTGTCATACTAAGTGAATTCGCTGTAACACCTCTCTTGGAGTTCCTTTCAGGAAACAATTCGTGGAATTTAAATGTAATATCGAGCCACACAACAGATATTTTGAGCATAGTGCTGTTCATCTCCTATATAATTAAGAAAAAGTCGCTTACCACATCACTATTGCTTTGGACTGTTTTAAATATCTATTCAGGAATATATCTTAATGAATTTTCTTCGAGAGATATAACATTATCTGTAATTTTTGGTATTGCAATTGGAATAATGGCATCGCTATTGTATAAGTTTATTCGTAAAAAACAGCGTAGCGCAAATCGCGATTGGATTTCAACCCAATACACAAAAAGCGGTTACCTTGTTTCCGATGTACACTTTTTGCTTGTTATGTTGTACGGCACAATAGCCCTTGTCCCTATTATTTCGTTTCTGTAAGCAGTTCAATAGAGTTCAAGGAATTCGAATGTGTTTCCTATGCCATCCAAATAGCGCATAAATTCCTCTTGTGAAATAACAACCGTAGCACGATTATCGTTTGGATGAAAACTTAGTGAATGTTGGCTCTGCAAATTCTTATCGAGGAACAGATGGACATGATTTTCGGTATCATTTATTAAGCCAAACGGAGAAACAGAGCCGGGTTGCAACCCTAAATAGCGCTCCATGCGCTGTGGCGATGCAAATGACAATTTTCCCTGATGCAACCTATGTTCAAGGTCGTGTATATCCAAATCATACTCACAATCAAGTACCACTAAATAGTGTCTGTTTCCTTTGTGATTTCTAAAAAATAGGTTCTTGCAATGTTTGGAGCCATCAGCACGCCACTGTGTACGAGCAATCTCAATTGTAGGTGCCTCATTGTGAGTATACCAACTATATTTTATCTCCTTACTATCGAGGTAGGACAACACCTTATCTATTCTTTCGTTCTCCATAATATTTCTGTTTCTGTTGCGAATATACAACTAATTTCAGAATGTCCGAAGCATACAGCAAACATCTCTTTGCCGGCGACCAACAAAGTCTTTCTAAACTTTCTAATATTTAAATTTAAATATTATTATTATAATAAATTAAAAATATTTACGAATATTATTACAACCTTTGTGCTATCTTTGCAGAATAAATTGCACATAGGGAATAGAGCGACAATAATATACAACATAAAATTATATGAAACACAATCATTTTAAAACAACACTATTGCTTTTGTTGGCACTATGCATTTCAATACCGACAATGGCAAAAAGCAACGATGGCAAAGACCTTCCGGTAGACCCGTCGTTCAGAATTGGTAAACTTAAGAACGGATTGACATATTACATCCGTCATAATGCACGTCCCGAGAACAAGGCCGACTTCTACATAGCACAGAAAGTTGGTTCAATACAGGAAGAGGAGCATCAGCGTGGTCTTGCCCATTTCCTCGAGCACATGTGCTTCAACGGTACAGAGAAGTTCCCCGGAGACAGACTAAAGAACTACCTCGAGAACATTGGTGTAAAGTTTGGTGTAAACCTGAACGCATATACAGCCATCGATGAAACTGTATATAACATTAACAATGTTCCTGTAAATGTAGAGGGAGCTATCGATTCATGTTTATGGATTCTTCACGACTGGGCCGATGGTTTGTTGTTGGATGACAAAGAGATTGACAAGGAGCGTGGTGTCATTCACGAGGAATGGCGTCAGAGAAACACTGTTAGCATGAGAATGATGGAGCAAGTGCTTCCTCAAATGTATCCTAACAGTCGCTACGGTGCTCGTTTGCCCATTGGTATTATGTCGGTGGTTGATAATTTCCCCTATCAGGCACTACGCGACTACTACGAAAAATGGTATCGTCCCGACCTTCAAGGTATAATGATTGTTGGAGATATCGATGTCGATAAGATGGAGAAAAAAATAAAAAAGATATTCTCTAAGATTAAAAAGGCAAAGAACCCCGCAGAGCGTGTCTATTTCCCTGTAGAGGATAATAAAGAGATGATTTTTGCACAAGCATTGGACAAAGAGCAACAAAACTACTCGTTGTCTATAATGTACAAGCACGATGCAACACCCCGCGAACTACGCAACACCAAAGAACACATCTACACCTCTCTTTGCCGTAGCTTTGCTACACAAATGCTCAACCAGCGCTTCTCGGAGCTACTAATGAACAACCCGCCTTTCTTGTCGGCTCGTGTAGGCTATTCATCATTCATGGTGGCAAACACAAAAGATGCATTTAGTATCTCAATGGGATGCAAACCCGAACGTATATGGGAAGCAATACCCGTTGTTCTTACCGAGGTTGAACGCGCAAAACGCTATGGCTTTACTGCATCTGAGTTGGAGCGTGTTAAAGCAGCCAGCCTTGCCGGCATAGAGAGTTGGTATGCCGAGCGTAACAACCGCGAGAACAACTACTACGTGGAAAATAGTGTAAGACACTTCCTCGACAACAGTAGCATGATGGCACCTGAAGTCGACTATAAATTGGCAAAAGAACACATACAGGCTGTTACACTAGAAGAGATTAACGCTGTTATTCCTTCGCTCATGCGCAACGAGAATATAGTAGTAACATCGTATGCTCCCGAGAAAGAAGGGGCAAAATATCCCGGAAAGAACGACTTGGAGATGTTGCTAAAGAGCATTTCTCAAGCACAAATAGATGAATATGTAGACAACGCCAATGATGCACCTCTTCTTGCATCTGTTCCCGAAGGAAAGAAGATTGTCAAGAGTGAAAATGGCAAATGGGGCGAAACAGTTTGGACATTTGAGAGTGGAGTGAAAGTAGTTGTTAAACCAACCGATTTCCAAGCAGAGCAGGTTATCCTATCGGGCTTCAGTCGTGGTGGAACAAACCGTTATCCCGATAGCGACAACATAAATATTTCTGTAATGAAATCTGTTGTAGCAAACGGTGGTTTAGGAGAATTCGATGCAATATCACTTGGTAAGAAACTGGCAGGAAGCACAGCTACAGCGCAAGTGTGGGCAACAGACATATTCGATAGAGCAGAGGCAGGTTGCGCTCCCAAAGATTTGGAGACAATGTTCCAATTGCTCTATCTCAGCTTCACTGCAAGTCGCAAAGACACAACTGCATTCAACACCTACACAAGCAGAATGCGTAACTCTTTGAGAGACAGAAACCTCGACCCCAACACAGCCCTTGGCGACACATTGAAAGTTGCCATGTTCAACAACCACCCACGTGCAAAAACTATCTTAGCAGAAGATGTAGACAAGATAAATTACGACAGAATACTCGAGATGCATAGAGACCGTTTTGCCGATGTTAGCGACTTCACATTCATCATCATTGGAAATGTCAATTTAGAAACATTGAAACCAATGGTTGAGAAATATATCGGTGCATTGCCCGCAAACGGACGTATCGAAAGCATTGTAGATGATGGAGTTGATATTCGTAAGGGAATCTATCGCAACAACTTCAAGAACAAGATGGAAACTCCCACCGGCACAGAAATCATCATCTATTCCGGCGATATGGAGGGTACACAACGCAATGCAATACTCATGAGTTTCCTCGACCAAATACTGAACATCGTGTACACCGAGGAGGTTCGCGAGAAAGAGGGTGGCACCTACGGTGTTGGTGTTGGTGGCTCAGTAAGTAAATATCCCAAAGGCGAGTATCGTCTATCTGTTCAATTCCAGATGGCACCCGAGCGTCGCGAGGAACTTACAGCTATAATTGAGAATGAGCTGGTTAAAATGTCAAATGAAGGCCCCAAAGAGGAGCACATAGAAAAAGTACGCAGCTACATTGTTAAATCGTTCGAAGAGGCACAAGACAAGAACGCATCATGGCTTACATGGCTCTACAAATATCACTTTGACAACGAAGACACACGTAGCAACTATGTAGAACTTGTAAACAGTATTACCAAAGAGGATATTCGTCTTTTCCTTAAAGGTATTTTGGAACAAGGAAATATGATAGAGGTTAGTATGGTTCCACAAGATTAAAGAATAGATAATTATATTATTAAAAGAGGCTGACGAAAAAATCGTCAGCCTCTCTATTTTAAATATTAATCTTCTCCTTTCTTCATATCTGTAATCGTTATTTTACATTCTTAAGTATAAGATTTAGCATAATGTTATATGTTGATTCTATAACTTTATGAGGATGTATGTCGCTATTTCGCATTATTATGTATACAATAGTGCAAACACTTAATAGCAACCACCAACCATATACCTCTTTCATCGATGACATCATAGCCTGACCACTTACTATGCCAATCAGGTTGCTTGCATGAATGTGAGTTATTGATACTGCCGGTATTGTCGAAAAGATTTTTCTTGCGAACGTTTTTGCTTTTCGTGTAAAGGAAGAACTATATGCTCTTCATATGCAAATGATACAACCTTTTATTTTGTACATCAAAATTGTCAGAAATATTTTCGGAAAAGTATATAATTGGGACAAACTATCAAAATAGTTTGTCCCAATTATATGTATTATTTCAGAGGTTAATTATTTTTTTAATATAAAGCTATCTGATATAAACAACCTGTTTACCTCATTTGCTATTCAAAATTTCTCTTCATCAAGAAATCGCTTTGTAATTCCGTTGTATTCCTCTATTCTACGGTCGCGCAGGAACGGCCACCATTGACGTACCGATTCGCTACGTGCGATGCTCACCTCCACAACAGCATTTTGTTCTTCTTCGCCAAAGTGTGCAAGAAATTCTCCTTGTGGCCCGGCAATGAAACTATGTCCCCAGAACTGAATACCGTTGGTCATTCCCGATGGGTCGGTCTCGTGTCCGCAACGATTTACTGCAATTACAGGTATACCGTTTGCTACGGCATGTCCACGTTGCACAGTTTGCCATGCTCCCAACTGACGCTCCTGCTCCTCTTTTGTGTCGCTGCTTTCCCAACCAATAGCAGTGGGATAAATTAACAGGTCGGCACCACGCAATGCCATCAAACGTGCTCCTTCGGGGTACCATTGGTCCCAACAAACTTGTACGCCAAGCGTTCCTAATGATGTTTTTATTGGACGAAATCCAATGTCGCCGGGAGTAAAATAGAATTTCTCGTAGTAGGCAGGATCGTCGGGAATATGCATCTTGCGATATTTACCGGCTATACTACCGTCGCTGTCGAATACAACTGCTGTATTGTGATAGAGCCCTTTGGCGCGTGCCTCGAAAAGCGATGTAACAAGCACCACCTTACATTCAGCGGCAATTTTGCTGTAAAACTCGGTAGAAGGGCCGGGTATTGGCTCTGCCAATGAGAAATTATGGGTGCTTTCTACCTGACAAAAATAGAGTGAATTGTGTAACTCTTGCAGTACAACCAATTCTGCTCCCTGCGATGCAACATTGCGTATGTTATTTGCCAGTTTCTCTTTGTTCTTTTCAACATCGGCACTATTGCTCTGCTGTATTATACCTATTTTAATTGTATTTTTCATTTGCTATACAACTTGAATTTTAATATTTTTCGATACATGGATACTGCATTGTTACGCAATGAAGAGAACCATGTTGTTTAATTAATGCTCGACAATCTATTCCTACAATCTCGTACGATGGAAAGGCCTTTGCAAGCACTTCTGCAGCCAAACTGTCGTTTTGAGGTTGTGAATATGTTGGGTAGAGAACACATTTGTTCATTATCAGAAAGTTTGCGTATGTTGCAGGCAAACGTTCTCCATCTTCATCGAATATGGGAGTGGGCGAGGGTAAAGGCAACAAGCGATATGGTGCTCCCTCTTCAGTTCGGAATGTTGCAAGTTGTGCTTCCATAGCCTGTATGTCGGCAAATTGCTCATCATCGACATCGTTGCATTGTACATAAACAATTGTGTCGTTTGGTGCAAAACGTGCAATGGTGTCTACATGCCCGTCGGTGTCATCTCCTATTAGGTTGCCATGGTCGAGCCAGAGAACACGCTTCACATGCAACATATTCTTTAGACGCTGTTCTATTTGCTCTTTTGTGAGTGGTTGATTACGATGTGGAGCAAGCAGGCATTGAGAGGTTGTGAGCAAAGTTCCTTTGCCATCGCTCTCAATGGAGCCGCCTTCGAGTACAAGACTCAGGCAATCTTCGTATTCACCTTTCACAACTCCTGCATCATACAATTTGTTGTTTATGGCATTGTCCAATTCGGCAGGGAATTTGCGTCCCCAACCATTGAAACAGAAATCGAGGTAGTGGGGTACTGTGTCTCCCAAAAGTGTAATAAAACCATGGTCTCGTGCCCATGTGTCGTTTGTCTCACACTCGAATAAACGTATGTTGCTCAAATTGAGTCTCTCCTTTTCGAATAGTTGCTTAACTTTTTCGGTGTCGGGTGCAACGACAAGCAGTCGGCATCTGATGCTTATAGCTTTTGCCAATTGCAGAAAACACTCTTCAACCTCTTGCAACATGTAGACCCAATCGCTCTTTTCGTGTGGCCATGTCAATTGTATAAATTGCTGACGATGCCATTCGGCCGGTAAAAAAAGTTCTCGTCTTTGTTCCATAGTCTATTTTCTATCGAAGAATGGGTTTTTAGAGCTTGCACTAACAGGAATGGCTATTATGTATTTGCATTGTGTCATCCATCCTAATTTGTAGGCAGCATATCCGGCAGAATACATCACACGAGTATCGAGCATTAAATCGGCCGCCTTTGCACATGCCGAGCCAATAGCAATGCCAACATCGATAGTGTTCATTGTACAGGGGACACCTTCGCCACGTAAATCGCAATTATCTGAACCGCAATATGCACAGTTGAGCCCCATTGCCATCTCGCGCGAACCAATCAATAGAATTGCTTCAGCCGAGAGAATATTTTCGGCATCACGTATCATGCCTGCGCGGTTGCGTTGCTCGCCCAATTGTCTCAGTGCATTGCTAAGCGCCGCAATGTCGTCATCGGTAACAAGCACAACCTCTAAAATATCTGTACCACGTGCTTTGGGAGCTGTACGCGCTGCAACCATCATTTGTTTAGCCATCTCTATAACTTGCTGATGGCGTATTTCACGTTCGTCGTAAATCATAATTGTGATATTTGCTATTTAAATAGCAAATATATAATAAACGAGCGAATTTTGCAAAAACGGGCGAGTAAATCCGTTTCAACATCTGTTGTTTTACATTTTTTTCAAGTATTCGTCTCCTTTTAGTTTATAAATATATTATTCTTTCAAATGCAGTCCTGTTTTTCACTGTTTTTTTTGTATTTTCGCAACGTAATACCAATTTAATGAAATAATGCGTTAACAGCATGAACGAGACATTGTACATAGATAACATAGTTGTTGCGTATGATGATAAAACCATTATACACAATTTCTCTTTGCAGGTTGGCAAAGGGGAAACTATTGCTGTTACAGGTGCTTCGGGGTGTGGAAAAAGTTCTTTGCTAAAAGCAATCTTGGGAATAGTTCCTATAAAGGCGGGAAATATTAATCTATCGGGAATGGAACTTTCTGCACATAATATATATGCTTTTCGCAAAAAGACAGCCTACCTGCCACAAGAACTTACTTTTCCTTGCGAATGGGTACACGAAATGATTGCACTCACTTTTGGAATTAAGGCAAATCGTGGTAAAGAAAACAGAAAACTATTACATACCTATCTAAACAAACTTTCTTTGGATAGTGATATCTGCGAAAAACGCCTTTCTGAAATTTCGGGTGGTCAGCGTCAGCGCATAATGATTGCTGTTGCCGCGCTCACTAATAAAGATTTTATATTGCTCGACGAACCAACATCGGCACTCGACAAAGAATCGGCAAGAAAGGTACTCGATTTCTTAAACTCATTAGATAACAAGCCCGGTATTATTGCTGTAACACACGATGCAGAGTTCGCATCACATTGCAGTAGGGTAGTAGATATCTCAAAATATATGTACAATGGGAACAATTGATATATCGACCTTACATCTATTACTCGGATTGTTGTTAATGGCCGTTCCTGTATATTTCTTGTGGAAATACAAAACCGGTATTGTCAGGAGCACTGTTACCGCTGTTGTAAGAATGGTTGTACAGATGTTTTTAGTTGGACTTTATCTAAAATACCTTTTTATATGGGACAATCCATGGCTCAATACTGCATGGGTTGTTATAATGATATATGTTGCATCGGAAACATCGCTTACACGTACAAAACTCAAACGCAAAATGATGATGTTACCTTTGATAATAGGCTTTTTTGTTGCATCTGTAACCATCGGTCTCTATTTTCTTGGTGTTGTGTTGCAACTTGATAATGTGTTTAACGCACAATATTTTATACCGGTGTTCGGCATTCTAATGGGTAACATGCTTGGTGTTAATGTGATAGGCCTAAATGTTTTTTATTACAATTTGATGCGTGAAAAAAACAGCTACTACTATTTGCTGGGAAACGGGGCAACCACCGACGAGGCTACTGCTCCTTTTGTGAAGCAGGCATTGATACGTGCATTCAGTCCTGCAATAGCAAATATGGCTGTTATGGGGCTTGTAGCACTTCCCGGTACCATGATAGGTCAGATATTGGGTGGAAGCACTCCCGATGTTGCGATTAAATATCAGATGATGATAATAGTTATTACCATATCGGCATCGATGATATCGTTGATGCTTACATTAAACCTTTCAAAACGTATTACTTTTGATGACATGGGACGTATAAACAATCCTTTTAAATAAAATAGGTAGTTTGTAAAGTTTTTGTTTTTGAAATTCACAAAAAAGTGTTATCTTCGCGTCCGAAATAAATATACAATCGTTGGCTAAAGTAAAAGAGATAGCGACTGCCCTTGAAATGTTCGCGCCTCTGCCTTTGCAAGATGGTTTTGACAATGCCGGCCTGCAAGTAGGATTAACAGAAGCGGAAGTTACAGGGGTTTTATTATGTCTTGATGTAACAGATAGCGTTGTTAATGAGGCTGTTGCGTTGGGATGTAATCTCATTGTGTCGCATCATCCGCTAATATTTAAACCTCTAAAAAGAATTATAGGTAGCAATACTGTTGAACGCTGTGTGATATCGGCATTAAGCAATGGTATATCAATTTATTCAGCTCACACCAATTTAGATAATGCAATAGGAGGTGTAAACTACAGAATTGCACAAAAATTGGGGCTGAAAAATGTTCGCGTCCTACAACCAAAAGAGGATTCTCTGCTTAAACTTGCAGTTTATGTGCCTGTTTCAAATGCCGATGATGTACGTAAAGCACTATTCGATGCAGGCTGTGGAGCGATAGGCAATTACGACAGTTGCAGTTATAATGTCGAAGGATTTGGTACATTCAGAGCAGGAGAGCAGTGCAACCCTTACTGCGGAAATATTGGGGAACTGCATAAGGAACCCGAAGCTCGTATAGAGACAATACTTCCGGCATATTTAAAGAATAGGGTGATATCAGCAATGTTAAAAGTACATCCATACGAAGAACCAGCATACGACATTTATCCTCTGAAAAACAGTTGGGCCGGCGCCGGTTCGGGCATTGTTGGAGAATTGGAGTCGGAAATTGATGAGAAATCGTTCCTATTCAATATAAAGGAAATTTTTGGTGTTGGCTCGGTTCGTTACACTGCGTTGCGTGGCAAAAATATCAAAAGAGTGGCACTATGTGGTGGAGCAGGAGCATCGTTTGCCGGTGCGGCACTGAGTGAAAAAGCAGATATATTCATAACAGGCGAAGCACGTTACCACGACCTGTTTGACAATACCGATAAAATGATGTATGCAGTGATTGGGCACTACGAAAGCGAACAATTCACTACAGAAATATTTGATGAGATTATAAAGAAAGAGTTCCCGGGGGTGCCTGTTAAAACCACAACGGTAAACACTAACCCTTTGAACTATCTATAAATAGTAAAAAGTTTAACCAAAATAAATAGATGTAAAATGGCAAAGAAAGACCCTTCTGAATTTACAGTAGAAGAGAAATTGAAAAGCTTATATCAGTTGCAGACAATTCTCACAGAGATAGACAAGATAAAAATTCTTCGTGGCGAACTTCCTTTGGAGGTAAAAGACCTTGAAGATGAAATTATCGGTTTGGGTACACGTATGGAGAATATCACCAACGATATTAAAACCACACGTGAGAAAATTGTTAGTTTCAATGAGGAAAAAGAGCAGGCTAAAAGACTCATTGAAAAATATACCGAAGACCAGAACAATGTTCGCAATAACCGCGAGTTCGACCTCTTGAACAAAGAGATTGAATATAACAAATTGGTTATTGAGCATGATGATAAAAAGATAAATGAGGCTAAAAACCTTGAGAAACAAAAGAGTGAGGAACTCGAAAAGGCAAAATTCCAACTCGAGGAGCGCAAAAAAGATTTGGAACTTAAGAAATCGGAACTCGACGAAATTGTTACAGAAACAAAAGCCGAGGAAGAGAAGTTGCGCGAACAGGCTCGCAACCTCGAGCAAACAATTGAAGTTCGTTTGCTTACATCTTTCAAACGTATTCGCAAAAACTCACGTAACGGATTAGGTATCGTATACGTAGAGCGTGATGCTTGTGCAGGTTGCTTTAGCAAGATACCCCCACAGCGTCAAATGGATATCAGAATGAGAAAGAAAATTATTGTATGTGAACACTGTGGCCGTATTATGATAGACCCTGAGTTGGCAGGTATTAAGCAAGAGCAACAGGTTGAAGCACCTGTAAAACGTCGCGGTATTCGTCGTGCAAAAAGCGCAGAGTAACCGAATAACAAACCAATAAAAAAACAGCACCCGCGGGTGCTGTTTTTTTATACTATACTAATTATATTTTTGCTTAGTTGTTAAGCATGCTATCAATTAACGATGTTAATTCATTAAACTCATCCTCTTTGAAACCTCTCGTCAGTTTAATAATACGACCATCCTTGTCAATCAGAACGTTACGTGTTATCCCAGCGCCTCGCAATGCATAGTTTGCGAAGACATCGCCATTTACATCCAGCGCCATTGGATATGTTGTACCAATCTTGTTGGTATATTCATCAACAACCTCTTTTGGCTCGTCTCTATCTACACCAATCAGAATAAAATCTTCGTTATCTTTATGCTTTTGCCATATATCGCTCTCAATATGAGGCATTTCTCTACGGCACACACCGCACCAGCTGGCTGTAAATTGAAGCATAACAAGTTTACCACGTTGTTTTGATAGAGTGAAGTCGGTGTCATCGGTAAGTTTTAGAGTAAAGTCGGGTGCAATATCGCCAACCTTAACCAAATAATCGTGTTCGTAGACTGTCTGCTCTTGCTGTTTTGCTGTTTCGCTCTGAGCGTTCTTTGCATTGTTTGAGCAAGAAAAAAGAATAAGGATTGTAAAAAGAATAATATTAGTTTTCATCTTATTTATGTTTTATATTTAAACAGAGTGTAAATATATAGAAACAACTTCTTATATCGGCACAAATCGAATTATTTTATATATTTTTTGTATATTCGCACCATGTTACCTATATATTTCGCTCCTATACAAGGATTTACCGATGACGTCTATCGTCGTGTACATCATAAGATTGCAGGAGGTGTAAAGTACTATTATACACCTTTTGTGCGTGTAGAGGTTGGCATTATACGTTCTAAGGATGTACGTGATATTGCTCCCGATAATAACAATGGGGTCCCTGTTGTTCCACAAATAATATTCAACAGTAGAAAGGAGTTTGAATATCTTGTTAATAGGGTAGAGGCTTTGGGCTATAAACAGATTGACCTGAACATGGGTTGCCCATTCCCACTGCAGGCGCGCCACAAGCGCGGTTCCGGTATATTGTCGCATCCCGATATTGTAGAGAGTATCATTGAGGGTATAAAAGAGCACGAAACGTTACAGTTTTCTGCTAAAATGCGTCTGGGATGGGATAATAACAGTGAATGTGAAAGAATAATAGAACTTCTAAATGGTGTTGATTTACAGCATATTACACTGCATCCACGTACCGGACAGCAACAATATAAGGGTAGTGTGGACATGGAGAAATTCCGTTACGTGTATGAAATGAGCAATAATCCTATTATATATAATGGAGATATTCAATCACTAAATGATATAAGAAAATTAGAACAGGAGTTCCCACGCTTAAAAGGAGTTATGATAGGGCGTGGGTTGCTAGGTTGCCCATCGATGGCAATTGAATATCAACAACAAAATGAATGGACAACAAGTCAAAGAATTGCACTTATGCTTGATATTCATAATTCATTAATGGATGAATATTCTCGTATATTGCATGGAGATACACAGATGCTCAATAAGATGCGTACATTTTGGGAATATACAGAATCTTTGTTAGGACGTAAACCATATAAGAAAATAATGAAAAGTGGAAATCTAAAGAATTACCTAAATGCAGTAAATGAATTAAAGTTATTGTAATTACTCATTTTTATCAAAATATTTTCTTTTTATCTCTTTCTTTTAATTTATCCCGTCTTATCCCTAATAATTGATTAAGCAGTAGTGAGAATAATTTCTAAATGCTCTATTAAACATAATATTTATTATCATGCATCGACCGTTTTTTAGCGTCGTAACATATATAGAATGGATTTTAGGAGTTATAAATATTTGTTTTTTGATAGAAATTTACCGGTATTGCAAAAAAATTGCTATATTTTTAATACATTTGCGAAAAATTTACAAAATAAATAAATCTACATAAAATTATGCCCAATCTATCGGAACGTGCAATTCTAATGCCTTCGTCTCCAATTAGGAAATTAGCACCATTTGCAACAGCTGCAAAAGCTCGCGGTATTCATGTATATCATCTTAATATTGGACAGCCCGACCTAGATTCTCCTGCCGTTGCAATTGATGCCGTTAGACAAATAGACCGTACTATTTTGGAATATAGTCCTAGCGATGGTTTCCTTTCGTTGCGAGAGAAACTCGTGGGCTATTACGATCAATATCAGATAAAACTTAAGGCTGAAGATATTATTATAACAACAGGTGGCTCAGAGGCTGTTTTGTTTGCTTTTATGTCGTGTCTAAATCCGGGTGATGAAATTATTGTTCCCGAGCCGGCGTATGCAAACTATATGGCTTTTGCAATCTCTGCAGGAGCTGTTATTCGTCCAATACGTTCTACTATAGAGGATTCTTTTGCGCTTCCTCCCATAGAGCGTTTCGAGGAACTCATAAATGAGCGTACACGCGGTATCCTAATCTGTAATCCAAACAATCCTACAGGCTATTTGTACACTCGCAAAGAGATGAATCAAATTCGCGACATGGTTAAGAAACACGATTTATTTCTATTCTCAGACGAGGTTTATAGAGAGTTTATATATACCGGCTCACCATATATATCGGCTTGTCATCTCGAAGGAATAGAAGAAAACGTTGTTCTAATTGACTCTGTTTCAAAGAGATACTCTGAGTGTGGAATTAGAATTGGTGCTCTCATTACCAAGAATAAGACTCTGCGTCAAGCTGTTATGAAATTCTGTCAGGCACGTTTGAGTCCTCCTCTGTTGGGACAGATTGCAGCTGAAGCCTCACTCGACGCACCACGTTCTTATGCTATAAACACCTATGAGAAATACATAGAGCGTCGCAATTGCCTTATAGATGAATTGAATAAATTACCGGGAGTTTACTCCCCTATTCCTATGGGAGCATTTTATACAGTTGCACGATTACCAATAGACGATAGTGATAAATTCTGTGAATGGTGTTTGTCGGAATTTAATTACGAAGGTGAAACTGTGATGCTTGCTCCAGCGTCGGGTTTCTACTCCGAAGAGGGATATGGTAAAAACGAGGTGCGCATTGCTTATGCTCTCGATAAATCGGATTTGAAACGTGCGGTGTTTATTCTCGGAAAGGCGCTTGAGCAATATCCCGGACGTACAAACAAATAATAGAACGAACTTGGATATAAGGATGACCAAAGAGTCATTTCTACAATGAGAAACCCCTGCTAGAGTTATTTTAGCAGGGGTTTCTGTTTAACAATATAGTCTAAAAGAACTAGTTAAACGCCACCTTAGTCGTTGCTCTGCCACACCAGTGACGTATAAAAGAGAAGCCGGGGCAAATTTGCCCCGGCTTCTCTTTTATAATGGACTATATACTTTATTATTCTTCCATCATTACTCTAATCTCTTCAAATTCTTTGTCCATGTTAAGGTTTGCATAGCAGTTTGCCAAACCATACATCCAAAGAGATTTGTTGTCGGGAGCAAGTTCACGAACTTTTAGCATATGAGGAAGAGCCTCTTTGTAATATCCCTGAATAATTTCGTTGTCTTTCTTTATTTTTGCTTTGTCTGTAATCTTTGTAGATGCTTGGCTATTACTATAGTCTTGTGCTTTAGTAATATAGCATCTTCCCATATTTGCGTATGCCTCTACATAGTCAGATTTTAATTCAACAGCTTTCTTATACCATGTGATAGCATCGTCATACTTCTCACGATTGTGGAGAATGTATCCTTTTACATAGTAGTAAAGAGCATTTGTAGGATTGTTGGCAATCATCTCGTCCATGAGTTTGTCCAATTCGTCCTGCATGTTTCTCTCATTGTAATACTGTATGAGAGAGTTCTGGAAGTATTCATTTGCGGGATACTCTTTTACACCTTCTCTTAATGTTGCTAACCATGCAACAGTGTCGCCGGTAGCAGACAATGAACGGGCTTTGTAGTCGTAGTAGTATTCAACACGACTAGGATCGTTTTTGAGATTATCAACATATTTGAGAACCATGTTGTAATCCTCGTTAATCATAGCACACATTGTAGCGTTGAATGTAGCATCATTAAGAATGTTAATATCCTGTTCGTTGTTAAGTACATCGTCGAGAAGTCTGTAAGATCTCAAATCTGCAAATTTTGCGAAATATTTTCCTGCAGAAACAACATCCTCACTTGAATAGTAATGAATACCACCATTGTAAAGGATATAACGACATTCTGCCATCATTGTTTTCAACTCCTCAGTGTATTTAGGAGCAATTTTGTTTTTTGCATTGGGAAGCTTGTCCAAAGAGTCGCATAGTGCTATGTCTCCGTAAATACCATAGGCTGTTGAATATAGTTTGTTTGCATCAAAAGCCTGTTTTAGCAACTGCATGTTGTTTTCTGTATCAATAATAGCCTTTTTTGCTTTTGCCATTACATACCATACATAAGGGTCTTTATTTACCAATGGGCTTTCGCTAGGTACTCTTAATTTTGCCAATGCAATATTGGGGTCCTCGATGATAGAAGCTTCAGCCTCTTTAACCAAGTTCATAAGAGCCTTAATCTGTTTCTTTTGTGCTTTGAGTTCTTCTTTTGACAAGGTCTGTCCAAAAGCAATTATAACAGACAGCAACAATGTCATTGTTAAAAATAATTTTTTCATAATATTAAATTTTATATCATACGAATGAGACAAAGATATATATTAATCTTTATTTTCATCTATTTATAACAAATTTTATAATACTTTTACTCATTTAAGGGTGCTTCTATACTATTCTCAGCCTCTACAGGTTCTTCAACACTCTCTTCTCGAGATACTTTGCATACAGAACCGATGCAATCGTTCTTCTTTCCAAGGTTAATTACACGCACTCCTTGTGTAGCACGTCCTTGTACTGGAATCTGATTTACTCCGGTACGTATTGTTATACCCGATTTGTTTATAATCATAAGGTCGTTTTCGTCATTTACGTCCATTATGGCTACAAGTGAACCGGTCTTCTCTGTTACCTGCAGAGTCTTAACACCTTTACAGCCACGGCCTACAGTTGGGTAGTCATCACTCTTAGAACGTTTTCCGTATCCTTGCTCCGACAGTACCAACAGTGTGTGCTCAGCGTTTTCCTCTTCTTTTGGAAGAACTACCATACCGATTATTTCATCGTTTTCGTCGAGTGTCATACCCTTGACTCCTGTTGCTGTACGTCCCATTGAACGAACTGTTGTTTCGTTGAATCGTACTGCACGTCCTTTTCTGTTTGCAAGAATAATATCACTATCGCCATCGGTCAATGCAACAGAAATAACACGGTCATCTTCTTTAATGCTGATAGCAATGATACCATTAGTACGTGGACGAGAATATTGTTCGAGGCTTGTTTTCTTAACAATACCTTGCTTAGTACAGAATACGATGTTATGATTGCCTACAAACTCTGCGTCCGAAAGTGTCTTGACACGTACGAAAGCATTTACTGCATCGTCGGGAGCAATATTCAGCATATTTTGTATTGCACGTCCCTTTGAATTCTTATTACCCTCGGGAATCTCGTATACTTTGAGCCAGTAACATTTACCCAACTGTGTAAAGAAGAGCATTGTATTGTGCATAGTGGCTGTATAAATATACTCGATGAAGTCTGAGTCGCGTGTGTCGCTTCCTTTTGAGCCTACGCCACCTCTTAACTGGCTGCGATACTCGCTCAAAGGAGTACGCTTGATATATCCCATGTGAGATATTGTTATAACCATTTCATCGTCGGCATAGAAATCTTCGGGGTTAAAATCCTCAGAAGCAGTGTAGTCGATATGACAACGACGTTCGTCGCCATATTTTTCTTTTACCTCGTTAAGCTCGTCTTTTATAACTTGCTTACATTTTTCGTCGTTTGTAAGAATTTCGTTGTAATATTCAATCTTGCGTTGTAATTCCTCAAATTCTGCATGTAATTTATCTTGCTGTATGCCTGTGAGTTGTGCAAGACGCATATCTACGATTGCTGCAGATTGTGCTTCGCTCAACGAGAAACGCTCCATGAGAGCCGCTCTTGCTTCGGCAGGAGATTTTGCCGCTTTAATAATGCGTACAACCTCGTCGATGTTGTCCGATGCAATTATGAGACCTTCTATGATATGTGCACGCTCTTGTGCTTTACGCAATTCGTATTGTGTACGACGTATAACAACTTCGTGGCGATGATTAACAAACTGTCCTATGCACTCTTTTAGAGATAACAGTTTTGGTCTTAAACCGCCGGCACGTCCTTCTCTTACCAATGCAATACAGTTTACGCTGTAAGATGTCTGTAATGAACTCATTTTGTAGAGTTTGTTCAAAATTACATTTGCGTTTGCATCGCGTTTTACATCTATTACAATGCGCATACCCGATTGGTCCGATTCGTCGTTGATATTAGATATACCTTCTATTTTCTTTTCATTGACCATTACGGCTATAGACTTAATAAGTTCCTCCTTATTTACATTATAAGGAATTGCCGTAACAACAATTTTATCGTGAGTGGCACCGGTCTCAATCTCTGCAACAGCACGCATGACAACACGACCACGACCTGTTTCGTATGCTTCGCGTACACCGTTCAAACCAAAAATATCGCAACCTGTTGGGAAATCGGGAGCCTTAATGTGCTCCATAAGTCCATCGGTATCAATGTCGGGGTTGTCTATGTATGCAATGCTGGCATCTATAACCTCATTTAAGTTATGAGGAGGTATATTTGTTGCCATACCTACTGCAATACCCGAAGAACCGTTCACCAGCAGGTTGGGAATGCGGGTAGAGAGCACAGTCGGCTCCATAAACTCCTCGTTATAATTGGGTTTGAAGTCTACTGTCTCTTTGTATAAGTCTTCGGCCATCTCCTCGCCAATCTTTTTAAGACGTGCCTCGGTATAACGCATAGCGGCAGGCGAGTCGCCATCTATTGAACCAAAGTTACCTTGTCCGTCAATGAGCGGATATCGCATAAGCCAATCTTGCGCCATACGCACCAATGCTCCATAAACCGATGAATCGCCATGAGGGTGATATTTACCAAGAACATCACCAACTGTACGAGCCGATTTCTTGTATGCCTTGTCCGATGTGTTTCCAAGCTCCATCATACCGTAAAGAATACGACGTTGTACAGGCTTCAAACCATCACGGACATCGGGCAATGCTCGTGCCACGATTACCGACATAGAGTAATCAATGTAAGATTTACGCATCTCTTCCTCTACATTGATTTTTAAAATTCTGTCGTTCTCAATCATTTAAATTTCAATTATTATTTAGTTTAATTTATCAATCTTAGACAACCGTATATCGCGATTGTAAAACCATGCTAAATTACAAAAAAATACCGAAACAGGCAAACTTTTAATACTAAAATAACCTCTTTACATATATGAAAAACGCAGAATTTTATTCATGCAGAGTATTTATAAGGAACACATTCTTTTGCTTGTTATAATTCTATCATAGCCCAACCTTTTTCCACATTTTCAGCAATTGCTTTCACTCCATTTTCCACAAAAGACATTGCCGAAACTATTGCACACATTTGATGTTTATTGTTAATATCCGGTTCTTCGTCAGGAGAGCATTTGCACTTATTGCAAACGTACGAAATATATGCCTCGGTGTTGTTTTCTACCGGTGGCGCCCAACGCGTTATCCACTGACGAAGCGTTTTAAGTTTATGTATCTTACGATAGTTTCTCAATGTAATGAATGCAGCACGATAGCCCCATTCCGGTGCAACGAAACGAAAGAAACTTTTGTCTGTTTGTACTTTTGCCAACCCCTTCCATTCTGTGTTGTTTCTCCTGATATTCAATGGATTATTGTTTTTTAAACCTCTTGACATTTTAATTTTTTAGAGCAAATTTAAAATCCTTACCAAATATCGGGTTGCAGATTTATATATACAGAGGCAAATTGTAATAAAAAAGATAATTTTGTAGAGTAACCAAATAAATGTTCTAAATTTGCACAATAAAAATTTAATAAATAAAATGTTGCTACGTCTTGTGTAGTTACAAACGCAGTAATAGTTTTTTAGGATATTTGTTGTTTACAAAATTAAATAATATATGCGAGTAGATATTTTGACCACATTTCCAGAGATGATGGAAAGTTTTTTCAACACCTCTATTTTAGGTCGTTCACAGCGACACGGATATACCGAAATTCATTTACATAATTTACGATATTATACAAATGACAAGCATCGTAGAACGGATGATTATCCTTTTGGTGGATGCGCTGGTCTCGTTATGAAAATTGAGCCAATAGATCGTTGTATATCTGAGTTGAAATCTCAAAGAGAGTACGACGAGGTCATTTATACCTCTCCCGACGGCCAAGTTTTCGACCAACCTATGGCAAATTCCCTTTCAATGGCACAAAATTTGATTTTTCTTTGTGGGCATTATAAAGGAATAGACCACAGAATACGTGAACATTTGATTACTAAAGAGATAAGCATTGGAGATTACGTTTTAACTGGTGGCGAATTGGCGGTATCAGTAATATGCGATGCTGTTATTCGCCTTATTCCGGGTGTAATTTCCGATGAAACTTCGGCTCTTTCCGACTCTTTTCAGGATAATTTGCTTGCTCCTCCTGTTTACACTCGTCCTGCAGAGTATAACGGATGGAAAGTACCAGAAATTCTGCTCTCCGGCCATGAGGCAAAGATACGCCAATGGGAGTTTGAGCAATCTATGGAACGCACTAAACGACTTCGTCCCGACTTATTAAAGTGAGATGAAAATATTTTACAGAATAAATGTAAATTTACAGATGTAACATTGTAAATTATAGACATACAAAAACGAAGGTAACGGTTCACCGTTACCTTCGTTTTTATTATGATATACTGTAAATTATCAATTAGATTTGTAATCCACCAATAAGTTCATCAATAGAACTCATATTGTGGCGTACCAAATAATCCTCAATATAATCGACAATTTCACCTGTAACTGCAGGGTTCATAAAATTTGCAGTACCGATTTCTACAGCACTTGCACCTGCAAGCAGGAACTCTACAGCATCACGCCCATTTGTGATGCCACCTATACCAATTACGGGTATTTTAACAGCCTTTGCTACCTGCCAAACCATGCGCAAAGCAATAGGTTTAACAGCAGGCCCACTCATTCCACCAGTGATAGTGGAGAGGATGGGACGACGCTTCTCTGAGTCGATAGCCATTCCAAGCAATGTGTTTATTAGCGAAACACTGTCAGCCCCTGCATCTTCTACTGCACGAGCAATTTCTGTAATATCTGTAACATTTGGCGACAATTTAACTATCAATGTCTTGTCGTATGCTTTGCGTACTGCTGCAACAACCTCTGCTGCTGATTTTGGTTGAACACCAAAAGCCATGCCACCTTGCTTTACATTAGGACATGAGATATTTAATTCAATAGCAGGAATCTTCTCTAAAGCATTAACCTTCTCGGCACATGCTACATAATCCTCAATGCAAGCTCCGGAAACATTAACTATTACATTGGTATCCAAGTCTTTTAATTTGGGATATATATTCTCTGCAAAATAATCAACTCCTTTGTTTTGTAGCCCTACAGCGTTCAGCATACCCATAGGAGTCTCTGCGCTACGCGGATAGGGATTTCCCTCGCGTGGGTTTAATGTAGTACCTTTTACAATGAAACCACCTAGCTTCTCAAGATTTACAAAATCGGCAAACTCAAGGCCATAACCAAATGTTCCCGATGCTGTCAGAACCGGATTCTTTAAATTCAGTCCACCTATTTTTATATCTGTTTTTACCATTTTAATTCTTCTATTGAAAATACCGGACCATCTGTACAAACACATCTATTACCCGTTGTGGTGTCCTCTACGCAACAAAGGCATGCACCAAGGCCACAAGCCATTTTGTTTTCGAGAGAAACCTCGCAACCAATGCCATGCTCTTTTGCATATTTTGCAACAGCCATCATCATTGGCTTTGGACCACATGTGTATATATAGTCAAATTTCTCACTCATGATAGAGTGATTTGTAACATATCCTTTTTCTCCGCATGAACCATCTTCTGTAGTGTATTCTACACGTCCAAGAGCACTATATTCATTACAACGATATAGGTCTTTTGCCGAACGGGCTCCAATCAGAATAGCAAAATTGCGTCCAAGACGTTTCAGTTCTTGTGCCAAGCCGTACAATGGTGCACAGCCAACACCACCACCTATCAACAACAGACGCGCATTGCTATCTTCGGGAATAGTAAAACCATTACCAAGTGGCAGTAATACGTTCACAGTATCTCCTTTTTGTAACATTCCCAACCAGCGAGTTCCATCGCCAACTACTTGTATAAGAAAGCCTATTTCGTTCTTTTCTGCATCGTAAGAATGAACTGAAATAGGCCGACGTAGCATTACAGAGGGGGTTTCGTCTACTCTTAACTCGGCAAATTGCCCCGGACGACATTCCGGAAGAGGTTTTTCATCGGTCATTGTGAGCAATACACAAGTGTCGTTTAATTTTTCAACCTCTTTTATTTTTAAATCCACTAGAAATTTTTTCATAGTATTAAAACTAAATAGAGTCTATTATTTATTGTGTGCTAAGATAGCACTTTTAAAATGTATAAACAAAATAAAGTGAATACTATTTCTCAGGAATCAGAGTTTCGTAAGTTCCGTCAGTGTAGAATATCCTTACCTCTTTAATGCGTTTTCCGTTATCTACAGGTGTAGATGTGCTACGATTGGCACTTGTTTTGCGTGTAGTTCTAACTGCTTGTTGTTTTATTGCTTGTGGCTGTGCTGCTACTTTAGTAACAGGTTCCACTGGATGTTGCAAAAGATTATTTGGTTCATACTTTGGCGCTTCGGGAAGAGTAAACAGAGTCGATTCCTCAGCCTGCGCAACACTATTTTGATGCTCTGTAGGAGCTGTTCCTGAGCCGGTCATCAACCACTCTAAATCTACAGAGGGAAAAGAGTCGTGTATTTTTAGTACAATGTCCAGACTTAATTTGTTTCTTCCACTTAAAATGTGAGATACAGATGCTCGCTGAATTCCCGATTTATCGGCGAATTGTGATGGAGTGAGGTTGTAGCATCTCATAATCATTTCGACTCTTTCGCGTTCATTCATAATTTATGCAGTTTTTGTAATTTACAATTGTGGTATTCGTTAATACGATGTTGAGATTACAAAGATATAAACAAATTATTAATTATACAAGTCGTTTTTGCCTTGTGATTTTTTGATGACCATACAAATGTATATAGAAATGTAAACTCGCACAGACGGTCTATATCTTTAAGACCGAAATAATAAATTAAACTATATTGCTCAATTTTGCGATTGTCCACCCAAATACACCAAGCATATAAATCCATTTAATTCAAATGATGTAACTAATTGATATACATGTTACTACACATTATAGAAAACTGCGTTTATGCAAGATATTAATAAAAATCACCATTTGAGAGCATGTTATTTTAAATTATTGCTTTATATAAATGAATATAATATTATTATTTTCAGTAACTTATACATGATATTTATAAAATGTATATTTTTTGAATACGCAATATAAACACCCCTTGTTGAAATCAACAAGGTTATCAACAGATACTCCACCACCCCTTTTATCATGAATACAAACAAACCGAATTTACAAATAACAACAAGCCTATTCCTGTTCAAGAATGAACTACTACATACAACTTTGTTTACAGATTTTAATAATACTAATTGCACGAAATTTACAATTATAACAATAAGAAAATTGCATATTTTATTTTAAATATGCGTAGAAATAGAAAATTTGTACTTTGTAAATTGAAAATTAAGCAACTTAATTAGTTGTTTAAAAATTATTGCAAAAATCCACCCTATTATACGGCACAATTGGAAATTTTCGATTCTAAAAGGGTTAAATTATATGTATAAGTTTGAGATACAACGAATTACAAGAAAATAATTTGTTGTATTTATAAGTGAAAATAGAAAAATTATGTGAAATTAGGGATTTCGATGTGTTAATGCAAAATTTTATACATAAGTTCTCGCATAATCTCACTATCGGGGAGTTGGTTTCCTTCAGCTCCTTTTGATTGAGCATCGGCCAATCGAATAAGGTGCAAAATCTCCAATACATGCATAGCTTTATAATTGCGCATTGCAATTAAATAGTCTTTTACCCCCCATACCGATTTTAATCCTAAAAATTCTGCTACCCCACGTTCACTCTTTTCCGGTGCATAGTATGCCATCATCACATTAGAAAAGAAACTGAACAGAAGCGCCAGAGTCAATTGTATTGGGTTCTTTTTAGGATTCTGAGCAAAATAGTTAATTATGCGATTTGCCTTATAAATATCTTTGTGTATAAGCGCATTCTGAAGCTCAAAATTATTGAATTCTTTGCTAATGCCAATATGCTCCTCAACCAATTCAGGAGTTATTGCATTTGCTCCATCAGGCAGAGCGATGAACAATTTGTCAATTTCGCCTGCCATACGACTGAGGTCTGCACCAATTGACTCAGCAAGCATTTGAAATGTTTTGTTGTCTGCAACAAGGCTTTTTTCTCTCAAATAACCGTTGATAAATGCAGGCAGTTGGTCATCTCGTAATCTTTTGCTATCGAGTACTACACCCGCACGTTCCAGCTCGGTCGCTATTTTTTTGCGTTTGTCGAGAGAGCCATTCTTGTGTGCAAAAACAAGCACAGTAGATGGTTGTGGCATCTTTAGATAGTTTGACAATTGGTCGATATTCTTTATCATTTGAGCCTCTTTCACTATAACAACTTGCCTTTCGGCCATCATTGGATAGCGTCTTGCCGAAGAGATGACATCGTCTATATTTGTGTCTATGCCATAGAATACAGTTAAATTGAATTCGCGTTCAATCTCGTTGAGTGCATTATTGGCAATGTAATCAGTTATTCTATCGGTGTAAAACGACTCCTCTCCCATCAAATAATAGACGGGATGGTAGACTCCTTTTTTGAGTTCCGAAAGAATTGTTTCGTATGTATATTTTGCCATAATTCTCTACACTGCTAGCCCGGTGGCATTTTCATTCTTGGAATGCAAAGATAAACAAACGGAATAATATGAAAAAATATTTTTAATAAATTGTCCGGGCTATTAAAACCTATATATTTTTTTATTATTTTCGCATTAATTTGTATAAATACGATTAAATGTTAATGAATAAAATCAATAATAATATAGGTTGGATTGATATTTTGCGTATTACAGCCTGTTTTTTGGTTGTCTTCTCGCATAGTTGTGATGCATTCATAGCCGACTTCAATAATGAGGACTCTTTTATAACAGGAGTGTTTTTTGGCAGTTTGGTTCGCCCATGTGTTCCACTTTTTACCATGATGACCGCTGTTCTGCTTTTGCCGATAAAGCATAACGCAACACTTGGGCAGTTCTATAAGAAACGAATTGGACGCATTGCCACCCCACTTATTTTTTGGTCCTTGCTATTACCTTTAATGGCATTTTGCTATTTCAATTATGTTAATCCCGAGACTACAAACCCACAATTGTCGGTAGATGACTATACTGCCTCGTCGCTGGTGCAACGTTTGTACACATTTGTTTTTAATTTTAATTTTGATACAATACCGCTTTGGTATCTCTATATGCTAATCGGGCTATATCTGATTATGCCAATACTCAACGCATGGCTGGTGCAGGCACAGCAAAAGGATATAAAGACAGTTTTAATGGTATGGGGTGTGTCGCTGTTTCTCCCATATGTAAAAATGTTTGCTCCAATGCTTGGCTATCAGGGGAATTATGGACACTTGGGATTGCTTGGAGAGTGCGATTGGAACGTGTATGGAACATTCTATTATCTATCGGGCTTTGTAGGTTATTTAATTTTGGCATATTATCTAAAAAAATACCCTCTTAGCTGGAACTGGAGTAAAACATTGCTAATATGTGTGCCTCTGTTTGTAGTAGGATATCTGATAACATCCTTAGGTTATGTAATTACTAATGAATATTATCCGGGGAACTACGCCTACCTCGAAATTGTGTGGTATTTTTCGGGTATAAATGTCTTTATGATGACATTCCCTATCTTTGTTATAATACAAAAATTAGCCCCACCATCTAAGCCTATACTATCGAAAATTGCATCGCTCACCTTTGGAGTATATTTGTGCCATTTTACATTCACATTCCTTAGTTACGATATTTATAACATCCCGACACTGCCCTATTTAGTGCGCATAATTTTGTCGGCAATCACCACCTTTACAATTGCAATAACTTTGGTGTGGGTGTTATCCAAATTCAGATTGACAGAGAAACTTATAAAGTAATTTAAATACAATATGATTATGAAAAAGATTGTTTATGGTATCTTATTCCTGTGTTGTGGATTGTTATCATGCTCCCAAAACACACCAACAGCCGACTATCGTGTTGTGCCATTGCCACAAGAGGTAAATGATGTCAGCGGGTCGGGATTTGTAATGAACAGTGCTACCACCATTGTTTGTTCTCAAGACGATGATGTTATGAGGCAAAATGCCGAATTCCTTAAAGAATTTATTAAGGAAAAGGTTGGTTTTGACTTGCAAATCAGCGATGTACAAACCGGTAATGACATTGTTCTCTCAACAAGTGAAATATCGGATAATCCCGAAGCGTATAAACTTGTTGTAACTTCCGATGGAGTTAATATTACAGGTGCATCTCATGCAGGAGTGTTCTATGGCATGCAGACACTACGCAAATCACTACCTGCAAAAATATGTAGCGAAGTGAAACTTCCTTATGTAGAGATTACAGATGAGCCTCGCTTCTCTTATCGTGGTGCTCACCTCGATGTTTCACGCCATTTCTTTAATACCGACGAGATTAAACGCTTTGTCGATATGCTTGCTTTGCATAACATTAACCGTCTGCATTGGCATATTACCGACGACCAAGGTTGGCGCATTGAAATAAAAAAATATCCTAAACTGACTACGATAGCCGCTCAACGCGATGAAACCGTTATAGGACGTAACAGTGGCGAGTATGATGGTGTGAAATATGGCCCATTCTTCTACACTCAAGATGAATGTAAAGAGATTGTGGAATATGCTGCAAAACGTCATATAACAGTTATTCCCGAAATTGATTTACCCGGACACATGCAAGCCGCATTGGCTGCATATCCTCAGTTTGGTTGCACCGGTGGTCCATACGAGGTTTGGAAAATGTGGGGTGTTTCCGACAATGTGTTATGCGCAGGAAACGATGCAACATTGGGTTTCATTGAAGATGTTCTTGCCGAGGTTGTAGAGGTGTTTCCATCTAAATATATCCATATAGGTGGCGACGAATGTCCTAAAACACAGTGGGAGAAATGTCCTAAATGTCAAGCTCGCATAAAGAAACTTGGTCTAAAAGATGATAGTAAGCATAGTGCCGAAATGTATTTACAGAGTTTTGTAATTTCACATGCCGAAAAATTCCTTAACAGCAAAGGACGTCAAATAATTGGTTGGGATGAGATTCTCGAAGGCGGTCTTGCTCCAAATGCTACAGTACATTCATGGCGTGGTGTTCAAGGTGGTATAGAAGCTGCAAAGCAGGGACACGACTGTATAATGTCGCCCACCGATTTCATGTATTTCGATTACTATCAAACAAAGTATGTCGATGATGAGCCTCTTGCAATTGGTGGTTATGTTCCTGTAGAAAAAGTTTATAGTTTTGAACCTATTCCCGATACACTTGCTGTCGAGCATGCTAAGCACATTGTAGGTGTTCAGGCAAACCTTTGGTCAGAGTATATTCCCACATATTCTCAGGTAGAATATATGGAACTACCTCGTATGGCTGCACTCTGCGAGGTACAATGGACTAACCCTGCTAAAAAGGATTATGAAGATTTCAAACAACGTCTTATCAATTTAGTTAAGTTATACGATATCAAACAGTATAACTATGCTAAACACATCTTTCAGGTAAATGCGTCATTTTCAACTGATACAGTGAACAATGCAGTAGTTGTAAAATTGAATACTATCGACAACTCCCCTATTCACTACACAACCGATGGCAGTGAACCTACAACAGCATCTCCTCTTTATAAATCTCCAATATCTATTAAAGAGAGTTGTACATTCAAAGCAAAAGGCTTTAGAGAAATAGGTGAAACCAAGACTTTTACAGAGAATATTATTTATAACAAAGCAACAGCACGCCCCATAAAGATGTTGCAAAAGATAAATCCGCAATACACATTCGATGGTCCTCTCACACTCATAGATGGTTTGCAAGGTAGTCCTAACTATCGTACTGGCCGTTGGCTTGGTTTCACAGGAAACGACTTCGAGGCTGTTATTGACCTTGGTGCAGCAACAGATGTAAGCACTTTAACTCTAAACACCAGCGTAAATCGTCTCGATTGGGTTTTTGATACTCGTGGAGTAATTATCTCTGTATCAGAAGATGGCAAAGAGTATAAAGAGCTTGTAAATGAGAAATACGATACAATGAGCGAGAGCGACGAAGACAGAATATATATTCATAAATATACATTCCCCGCTTCTAAGGCACGTTTTGTAAAAGTTAAGGCACTTGTTGAACATTGTATGCCTGCATGGCATGGTGCTACCGGAAAAGGCGCATTCTTGTTCGTTGATGAGATTATTATTGAATAACACAACACTCCTTTATGACAAAATGTCAGATGGAAACATCTGGCATTTTTTTTGTTTTATATAGTACAGAACAATAATGTTCGCAATAGAGTTAATAATTAAAAATTTTATAATATGCAAAAAGGTAATATCGGGGTTACAACAGAGAACATTTTCCCCGTCATCAAAAAATTTCTTTATAGCGATCACGAAATATTCTTACGTGAGATAGTTTCTAATGCTATAGATGCTACACATAAACTTAAGACACTCTACGAAAAAGGAGAGTACAAAGGCGAACTTGGTAATTTGCAAGTAACAGTTTCGTTAGGAGACGGCACACTCACCGTTAGTGATAATGGTATAGGTTTAACTGCCGAAGAGATAGAAAAATATATTAATCAGATTGCACTTTCGGGAGCAACAGATTTCTTGGAGAAATATAAGGATACAGCAAATTCCATTATAGGACACTTTGGTCTTGGTTTCTACTCTGCATTTATGGTATCAAAGAAAGTAGAGATTGTAACCAAATCCTATAAAGAGGATGCAAAATCGGTAAAATGGAGTTGTGATGGCAGTCCCGAATACATGCTAAGTGATGGCGACCGCAAAGAGCGTGGAACCGACATCATAATGTATATCGACGACGACAGCAAAGAGTTTCTTGAAGAACAGCGTATAAGCGCTATACTCAACAAATATTGTCGTTTCTTGCCTGTACCCATTGCTTTTGGTAAAAAGAAAGAGTGGAAAGATGGCAAACAGGTAGAAACAGCAGAGGATAATATAATAAACGATACAACTCCGCTATGGACCCGCAAGCCCAGCGAATTGAAAGACGAGGATTACAAAGAGTTCTATCGCAAACTATACCCTATGAGTGATGAACCTCTCTTTTGGATACATTTGAATGTCGATTTCCCATTCCACCTCACAGGAATACTCTATTTCCCCAAAATAAAGAGCAATATCGATTTACAAAAGAATAAAATTTTATTGTTCTGTAACCAAGTGTATGTTACCGACGAGGTCGAAGGCATTGTTCCCGACTTCTTGACACTGATGCATGGTGTAATAGATTCACCGGACATTCCTTTGAACGTATCACGCTCCTACCTGCAAAGCGATTCTAACGTAAAGAAGATATCTTCGTATATCTCCAAAAAAGTATCGGACAGATTGCAATCGATATTCAAGAATGATAGGAGCGAGTTCGAAACAAAGTGGAACGACCTTAAGATATTTATAAACTATGGTATGCTCACCGAAGAGGATTTCTACGATAAAGCAAGTAAATTTGCTCTATTGCAAGATACCGATTCAAAGATGTACACCTTTGAAGAATATAAAACTCTTGTCAGTGCCGAACAGACCGACAAAGATGGTAACCTGATTTATCTCTATGCAAACAACAGAGAGAAAGAATATAGTTTCATAGAGGCTGCAACAAACAGAGGCTACAATGTACTACTCATGGATGGTCAGCTTGATGTAGCGTTAATAAGTATGTTGGAGCGTAAATTTGAGAAAACTCGTTTCACACGTGTAGACAGTGATATTGTAGACAATCTCATTGTAAAAGAGGATAGAAAAGTATCTTCACTTGGCGACAAAGAGCGTGATATACTAACCGGTATATTCCAGAGCCAATTGCCCAAAATGGAGAAAAAAGAGTTCTATGTTCAGGTTCAAGCAATGGGAGAGAATGCAGCACCGGTAACAATAACACAGGCTGAATATATGCGTCGTATGAAAGAGATGGCGGCTATACAACCCGGTATGGCTTTCTATGGCGAAATGCCCGACATGTTCAATGTGTTGCTCAACGAAGACCATCCCATAGTTAAACATCTTCTCGAAGAGGCAAACGGCGCATGCGCCGATGAACTTAAACCAATAGAGGACAAATTGGTAGCATTAGAGGCCCACAGAGCAAAACTTAACGAAGCTAGTAAGGATAAAAAGATTGAGGATATTCCTCAGAGCGAGAAAGACGAACTTGCCGATACCGAAAAGGCAATTGCCGATGAGAAAGGCAACAAAGAGGCTGTTCTTGGCAAGTATGCCGCAAACAACAAACAGGTTCGACAATTGATAGATTTAACTTTGTTGCAAAACAATATGCTCACAGGAGAGGCACTCAGCAACTTTGTTAAGCGTAGCATAGAAATGATGAAATAATTTGAATACAACAGAAAAGACATCGGTAATTTGCTTCTATATAGATTGCCGATGTCTTTTCTATTATATATATTCGCAGAAATAAACCAATGTTGTATGATTACCCTCGAAAGAATAAAAAACATAAATAGCAACGAATATCTTTTTACAGAGATGTTGCTGACACAATCTTTTCCCATTGATGAATACCGAAACCTCGATGAGCAAAAACAGAATGTATCGACGCTGGATATATTCCATCTGTACGTTGCAAAAGATAAAGGGACCCCTATCGCTTTCATAAGTATATGGAAATTCCATGATTTTAGTTATGTAGAGCATTTTGCAATAGAGCCTACAATGCGAAACAAAGGCTATGGTTTTATGGTGTTGGATAAAGTAAAAGAACAAGAGCCCCGTATTGTCCTAGAGGTTGAGATACCCGATAATAAAGTTGCACAAAAGCGTATAGATTTTTATACAAGAAACGGCTTTCTTTTGTGCAAGAAACAGTATATACAACCGGCATATCGTCCCGAAGGGAATGAGTTGCCCATGCACATAATGTACTATGGCAATGTAGATATAGAAAAAGAGTTCGATAAAATTAAAAATCAACTCTACCTCCATGTTTATGGCAAAAATATCGAATAACAGTTATTGACAAACTCGTTTAAAATTTTTTAAACCATAAATTCATAAATAGATATAATAATAGATTATTTTTGCATCGAGTTGCACAATTATTCTTTTAAGATTATAAAGAGAGTGAAAAAAATAATATTATCGATACTGCTGGCATTGCTTCTTCCGCAAATTATGCTGAGTCAAACTGTTGGCTTGGTAATGAGTGGTGGTGGAGCACGTGGTATTGCACATATTGGAGTGATACAGGCACTTGAAGAGAACAACATACCAATAGACTATGTTGCCGGAACCTCTATGGGAGCAATTGTCGCGGCATTGTATGCTATGGGTTATTCGCCACAAGATATGAAGGATATCTTAGCGTCAGAAGATTTTCACAACTGGCAAACCGGAAATATGGACAAGAACTATATGTTCTATTTCAGACGCAACAAAGAGGTTCCCGAACTGTTGAGCCTTAATTTCGATTTAAAGGACTCTATTCGCATCTACAAACCATCTATAAACCTTATAAATCCCAACCCAATGAGTTTGGGATTTTTGGAAACATATTCACAATATACAGCATTGTGTAACAACAATTTCGATAGTTTGTTTGTCCCATTTCGTGCAGTAGCATCCGATATATATAATAAAAAACAGGTTATATTCGATAAAGGAGATTTGGGAGATGCTGTTCGTGCATCAATGACATTCCCATTGGTATTCAAACCAATAAAAAAAGATAGCGTACTTTTGTACGATGGTGGTATCTTTAATAATTTCCCAGCCGATGTAATGAAGCGCGATTTTAACCCCGATTTCATGATTGGTAGCGTGGTTAGTAAAAATGCCGGAAAACCCGATGATACTAATCTCATGAATCAGGTTCTAAATCTGGCTATGGATAAAAGCAATTACACATTGCCCGATAGTAATGGTGTGCTTCTTACTATGGATTTGAGCAGGATTGCACTACTCGACTTTCATAAATTGGACGAGGTCTGCGAGGTCGGCTACAATGCCATGAACGAAATGATAGATTCTGTCAAACGTTCTGTTTCACGACGTGTCGATAGCACTTACCTTGCCAACCGACGAGCAGAGTTCAAGAAGCGTTTGCCTCCGTTGCGCTTCAAAAATATTGAAATTAACGGTGCTACAGCAGAACAGCAACGATTTATCAAGAAAGAGTTTCACGACGAAGGCGAGATATTCGACTATCCCGAATGCAAGAAAGCATTTTACCGTCTGCTGTCCGGAAATTCAATAATTGCAATAGTGCCACATGCTACCTATAACAGAACAGATAGCACATATACGTTGCATCTCGATGTTGAGATGGCGCCTCCTTTTACCCTAAAAATGGGTGGAGCACTATCTACAAACAATTCAAACCAAATATATTACGGATTACATTACCGAAACTTCAAAAAACGTTCAAAGGAGTTTATATTAGATGGTCAATTAGGAAAAATCTATAACAATGTTCAACTGTCGGGGCGTTTCGACTTTGCTACAGAGGTTCCATTCTCTCTAAAACTGATAGGTTCGCTATCCACAATCGACTACTACAACATGGAATACATGTTTACAAAAGAGAATGCAGTTGCTTTGAACCATCAAAGAGAAATGTTCGTAAAAATGAAGATGACACTACCCTTTCTCATGCGCAAAAAAGCAGAGTTTGGTGTTGGAGTCGCATATATGAAAGACGAATATATAAATTCAAATATCATAGATTTGAATTTGCCTCAATTCGATAGAAACAGAAACTATTTATTTGGTGGTTCACTTAAGTTCGAAGGTAATACACTCGATCATCAGGCATTCCCCACAAGTGGTTCTTGCGAATCGTTAAGAGCACAATTTTTTTTAGGAAAAGAGAAATTCCATAGTCCACAACGAGGCGTGTTGAGCAAAGAGCAACAGTCGTGGCTGCAAATGAGTTATACCCGCAAGGAATATTTTCAGTTAAACAATCATTTTGTATTGGGTGCTATGGTAGATATTTTTTATTCCACACGAGGTCTATCATCAACATATCAGACAACAATGATGCAGGCAGGAGCATTTACACCCACAATGAACAGCCTCTTTAACTATAATACAAAGTACAGAGCAAACCAATATGTAGCCGGAGGTATTAGCCCAATATACAAGATAAATAATTTCATACAACTCAAATGGGGAATGTATGGCTTTGTCCCCTATCGCGAGATTCGCGAAAAGAGTGATGGAACAGCCTATTTTAGCGAGAAACGTTTTAATAACTTTCAATATATAACAGAATTGGCATTGGCATGCAAGTTCTCCAAATTAGAACTTAGCACCTTTATCGACTATTATAGTTCCAACAGAAGTGCAGTAAATATTGGTTTAACTTTGGGATGGTTCTTGTTGAACGAGCGATTTATCGAATAAATATTGCGAAAAAGTGAAAAAAAAGTGCAAATGTTTTGGTAGTATAAAAAAAAGCATTACCTTTGCACTGTCAAACGACAACGGTCTCGTAGCTCAACTGAATAGAGCATCTGACTACGGATCAGAAGGTTGCAGGTTTGAATCCTGCCGGGATCACAAAAAGGAACTCAAAAGAGTTCCTTTTTTCGTTTTATACTACCTTTAAATAAATTCTCAAGATGCATTGGCAAATTGGCAATTCTCATTATTTTTGCGACGGAAAAACAACAGTTGCAGCAGATGAATACAATTTGGATAGTTATGCCCATTCTTATTGTGCTTATGTTCCTGCTGGGAACCGAGCTCAACAAGGAGGCATTTATAAACGTAGTACGCCACCCCAAAGCAGTTATTCTGGGAATGACAGGACAGATAGTATTACTGCCTTTGATAGCCTTTTTGCTTGCATGGCTGTTCGATATGCCTGCCGTCTATTTTATGGGCTTGGTTCTCATTGCCTGTTGCCCGGGCGGCAGCTCCTCAAACGTTTTCTCTATGCTTGCCGGTGGCGACGTAGCCCTCTCGGTTACACTCACTGCATTGAGCAGCATCATTACACTCTTCACGCTCCCCTTAATTATGGCATTTACCTCGCAATTTGTTTCTCACAATGCAGGAATAACAATAGAACTGCCCATAGGCCGTTTGCTGCTGCAGAACATAGTACTGCTGTTTGTTCCGCTGTTGGCAGGGTGGCTTTTCAGATGGCGATATCCCGCGCAGGCTGCCGTAACAGGTAAAGCGCTTAACAAGATAGCTTTTCCGGCACTTATGTTGCTGGCATTCCTTTTCTTTTTGCAATATACCCGGGAAATTATAGACAATTTCGCTATCACAGGCATTGCCTGCGGCACGCTCATTATGGCAAGTATGCTTTGCAGCTCGCTGCTGGCACGCATAGGCAAGCTCACAAGTGCTGTGCGCCACACAATTGTAATTGAGGTGGGAATGCAGAATGCAGCGCAAGCCATAGCCATAGCCTGCTCACCATTCATCTTCAACAGTGGCGAAATGGCTATCCCGGCAATCATCTACGCACTGCTTATGAACGTAATTCTCTTGCTTTATATTCTAAAATTCAAATACTCTAAATAACACAACAAGCTATGGCAAAGAAAGAATATATAGAGAAACTCTTTGATAAGATAGCCCCCGACTACGACAGACTGAACCACATACTTTCGCTCAACATAGACAAGGGATGGCGCAAAAAGGCTGTGCGCGAGCTTGTCGATACCACCGCCTCGCTCTCTTTGCTCGACGTAGCCTGCGGTACAGGCGATTTCACCATTGAAATTGCACGCAAAGCACCCAAAGGAAGCTGCATTGTGGGCATAGACCTCTCCGAGGGTATGATGAAGATAGGTCGCGAAAAGATAGAGGCTGCAGGGTTGAGCGCCACACTTGAACAGGGTGACTGCGAGGCTCTTTCATATGAGAACGACACATTCGACCGCGTATCGGTGGGGTTTGGTGTGCGCAATTTTGAGCACCTTGATATAGGGTTGAGCGAAATGTGCCGCGTGCTCAAGCCGGGCGGCAAGTTGGTCATTCTTGAGCTTTCGGTACCCACAAACCCCTTTATACGCTGGTGCTATAAGCTCTATTTCCTGAACATACTGCCGGCTATAGGCGGTATGATATCGGGCAACCGTGGAGCATACGAATATCTGCCGGCATCGGTACTGCACTTCCCCACCCCCGATAAATTCATCCCTATGATGCACGAAGCCGGTTTCGCTCAAGTAAAACACAAAGCCTTCACACTTGGTATATGCCGTATGTATGTGGGAATCAAATAACACGAGAATATGTTGAAAAAATGGATTGAAGCTATGCGTTTGCGCACCCTCCCCGTGAGCATTGCCGGTGTGATTACAGGGTGCGCCTCTGCTCTGTGGCAGGGCTCCTTCCGTTGGTTGCCGGCACTGCTTTGTCTTTTGTTCGCCGTCTCTGCGCAGATTGCATCCAATTTCGGCAACGAATATTTCGATTTCAAAAACGGAATAGACCGCAAGGGACGCAACGGATTCCGTCGCGGAGTGACCGAGGGCGACATCACACCGCAAGCAATGAAATGCGCCACGTTTGCAATGCTTGGCATTGCAGCCCTCGTTGGTTGCTCGCTGTTGCTGTTTGGCGGTTTATGGCTTCTCCCAATTGGTTGTGCCGTATTATTCTTTGCCATAGCATACAGCGCAGGCCACTACCCCTTGTCGCACCACGGGCTTGGCGATGTAGCCGTGATAGTGTTTTTTGGCATAGTGCCGGTAACGCTCACCTGCCACCTGCAAACAGGCACTTGGCAAGAGTTCCCCACGCTCTTTGCCACCGCAACCGCCACAGGGCTCCTTGCCGCCAATGTACTTATTGTGAACAACTACCGCGATATGGAGGATGACGAGGCTGTGGGCAAACGTACAACCGTTGTGATTTTTGGGCGCAAGGTTATGAGCCTCGCATATCTTCTTTCCGGCATCACAGCAATGGCAATAATGGCACCGTTGTGGATGGAATTGCCTGCCTGCGCACTATTGGTGCCGCTTATCTACCTATTGGCACACGCATTCACCTGGCGCGCACTCACACACTCCACGGGTGCAGCGCTGAATCCCCTACTTGGCCGCACTGCCGCCAATCTGTTACTTTTCGCCGTACTCTTGACTGTGAGCATTTTACTATGCACATAAGCGCATTTTAACTATTTTTCAACTAATGTTTGCAGTTAAATAAACGCTTTTAACTATCTTTGATGTGTTCATCAAACACTATAAAACAGAATTAAATTATGAGGGCAGCAATATACGGTGCCGGCTCTTTGGGAACCATTTTAGGCGCATACATTACCAAAAACGGTGGTAAAATAGAGTTGATAAACCGCAACAAGGCACACGTTGAAGCATTGCAGAAAAATGGTGCCAAAGTCACAGGCACGGTGGAGTTTTCGCAACCCGTGAAGGCTTATACACCCGCCGAGATGTCGGGCACATACGACATAATATTTCTTATGACCAAGCAACAGCAGAACGGCGAAGTTGTGAATTACATCAAGGATTTTCTTGCACCCGACGGCGTTATTGTTACACTGCAAAACGGTATCCCCGAAATTGAGATAGGTGAAATTGTGGGCGACGACCGCGTGCTTGGCTGCACCGTAGCCTGGGGTGCCACTATGAAGGAGCCCGGTGTGTGCGAACTCACCAGCGCCCCCGACTCGCTCACCTTCTCGCTTGGTTCACTGCAAACCATCCCCAACCCTCACATAAACGAGGTGAAGGCGCTGCTTGAGCTAATGGGCCCCGTTGAGATAGACAACAATTTCATAGGCTCGCGCTGGAGCAAGTTGCTCATAAACTCGGCATTTTCGGGTATGAGCGCGGTGCTTGGTTGCACTTTTGGTGAGGCTGCAAGCAATAAGGCCTCACGCCGCATAGTACAGGCCATCATAAAAGAGTGCATAGATGTGTGTGCTGCAGGCAACATAAAAATAGAGCCAGTGCAGGGCAAAGACATAGTGAAACTGCTCGACTACAAGAACCGCATAAAAAAAGCATTCTCGTTCTTTATAATCCCCATTGCCATACGCAAGCACGCCAAGCTGAAGGCAAGTATGCTTCAGGACCTTGAAAAGGGCAAAAAGACCGAGGTGGATGCTATAAATGGCGTTGTGGGCACATATGGTCGCAAGGTGGGAGTACCCACCCCCGCGAACGATACCATTGTCTCTATTATACACCGCATAGAAAACGGCGAATTGACACCCTCGTTCAGAAATCTTGAATTCTTTGAGTAAAATATCGTTTATGGCATAAAGGCCATATGAGACTACTGCATATAATATACGCACTGCTTTTCCTTATGCTGCCTGCCTGCACACCCACGGCACGGCAAAGGGAAGTAGCGCAAATACCATACGACAGCCTGCGCAACGGCGACATAGTTTTTCGCCGCGGATGCAGCTACACAAGCTACATAGTGCTTGCCGGACAGGATAGCCACAGCTACAGCCACATAGGTATGGTGCAGCAGACCGACAGCGGTTGGTGCGTTATACACTCGGTGAACGATGAACCCGACCACCCCGCCGACTTCGACCGCGTGAAGATCGAAAAGATAGAGCAATTCTTTGCTCCCACCCGCGCCACCAACGGCGAGATTATGCATACCTGGTTGCACGAGGAGACAATTGCAAGAATGTCGCAGCAAGCCCTTCGGCTGGTGAAAGACAGCGTTCGGTTCGACGCCTCATTCGACACTGCCGACAACAGCAGGCTATACTGCACCGAACTCATTTACTTTTTATACAAAAACAGCGGTGTGGATATAACAGAGGGGCGCCGCACGCCTGTTGGGATCCTAAGTTTCCCCGAAGAGATAATATTCCCCTGCGATATTTATGAAAATAAAAAGCTGAAAAGTTATTATAAATTCTAAAAAAAGCACTTTATTTGTACAGAGGTAAGCTATCATTAACCACTAAAATAATAAAGACTATGAAAAAGTTATCGTTCATTCTATCGGCAATAGTTGTTATGAGTCTTGCATTTGCAAGTTGTGGCAAGCCCACACCGGCAGACATCACCGCCGATTGCATAGAATACATCCAAGAAGGCGATTATGCAGCCTATGTAAGCACCTTCGATGCCACCGATGAGGAGAAAGCCCAACTGCAGGAGATGTTCGAGAAAAAAGGCAAAGCCCTAATGGAACAAGGGCAAGGCATAGCCTCGTACGAGATTATCGACGAAACAATAAGCGAGGATGGCCTCACAGCTGTTGTAAATGCCAAAATAACATATGGCAGCGGCGAAGTTGACGAGGACAACAAATTCAATTTTGTAAAGGTGAATGACGAGTGGAAACAGGCACCCCTCAAAAAATAACGTACCACAACAATAGCAAAATCACGGAGTCACAATTGTGACTCCGTGATTTTGCTATTTAGATATCTTAAACCCCATACTTATAATGAGTTTAAGTGTTTCCATTGCGGTATCGCGGTCGTACTCCTTCTCTATTTCGGGTAGTTCCTCATAGGGAATAAGGCAAGGGTGTGTCTTTAATTCATCGTTGCGGCCGGGGCCAAAAACCCACCCCTCATCAATACAATTCTTCGCCCACACTTCGTGAACATTCTTTGCCATAGCCTCCAACAGGCCACTTAGTTCCTCGGGTATCTCCACATTGCTTGTATCAATGGGTTGAGGTACATAATCCATCCTATTATCCATTATTGTTTTATTTTACAATTAAAGAACAATCCTTCTATGCAAATCTATCACTCAAGGCAAAATATTAATCGAGCGCATCCAATAATATGAACGGAGTCCAATGTTCCGGAGCATTGTATCCCTTATTTCGCATCTCTTTTTGAGCATTTACAAGAGCCTCTCGTTTAGAGTTTCCACTCATCATATTTTTGTAGAACAAAATCATCATTTCGGCAGTAGATGCATCGTGTACCTTTTTAAGGCTCATAAGCAAACTGTTCACCCCGGCATTCTTAAAGCCACGTTGCAAACCATACACACCATCGTCACCAAGTTTACCAAGACCTGTTTCGCAGGCCGAAAGCACAGCAAGGTCACATTCTCTCAAATTGAGTTTTGCCACCTTTGGTTAGGATAAAGCCAACAGACAACACATCTACATAACCATATTCAGCCGGGTAAATAACAATTGCTATATTTGCAGGAGTGGAACAGCGTAGAACAGTTCTTAAGAGAACTGGTTAGTATATACGCTACTACAACAATGATAGAATTAAACTAAAACTAAATGGAAAGAGCCCGGTACAATACCGAGCTCTTTACCTGTGATTTTTTTTAATAATCCGTCCAACTTTTGGAGTTTCTTTATTTAATCAGTCTCTATTACTAACATTTACACTCCATAGATTGTACCACCCACTCGACATCGCGTAGAAAGTCCTGCAGGTCCTGCTCATGTTCCTCTTCTTCGGCCATAATACGCTTAGCTATATCGCACGTTGTATAATCGATGTTGTTGGTATAGCTCGCTATCTCTTCGTAACGAATTACAGCACATCTCTCTGCTGAAATATTCTGCTTTAGCAGACTCACAACATCGTTGTTCAATGGAGCAGCATATTTGCATCGGGCAAGATTGAACCATTGCGCCGGGTCGAGCACCGGAACACCCTCCAATTGAATTATTCTGTCGGCGAGCATCTTTGCATGAATATACTCCTCTTCGGCATGCTCCTCAAACTCGCGTTGCACATCGGACCTCATAGCTCCTTCTACCACAAGGCTGCCAACCCAATATTGATAATAGGCCAACCACTCTTCGCTTAACGCAGCATTCAACTGCGCCAACAATTTTGGAACGTCTAAACGTTTCCTCAAAATCAAAACACTCTCTTTCGCCATAAAATAAATATTAAAGATATAATCTAAACATACAAAAGCGAAAAATGTTCTAATATGAAAACAGCTGTAAACAGTGTTCGTTTTAATAATATTTAGAAATTATATCAGTAATTAAATCAAATTTGTATCTTTTTATGTTCATATCATAAAATTTACTAAATTTGCACTCAAAATAGAACTACAATCCACTAAACTTTTAGCGATGAAACTTGCCGTAGTAACAAAACCGACATTCTTCATAGAAGAAGACAAGATAATTACCAGACTTTTTGACGAAGGGTTGGATTACCTGTTTCTTGACAAAGCAAATCCACATCCTCAATATATAGAGCGATTGTTGAACCTTATTCCCAAGAAATATCATAAACGTATATTCACTTGCAACAACAGATTAATGCAAGACTACAGCCTTGCAGGACAGTTTTTTCCGTTAGGTTCAAATGTTCCAAAAGAGAAACAGAAGGGGAAATTAGTTGGATATGCCGACAACCTTCAGCAGCTCAAAGAGTTAAAAGATATATATAAGATTATATGCTTTGGCCCCATGGGACGTACATTCCACCAAAGTTCGGAACTAAACGAATATGGTAAAAAGGTGATAAACAAACGTGTGTGGGCTTTTGGAGATTTAGACGAAGCAAACATGAAACGTCTTGCAAACTACGGTTTCGGTGGTATAATCTTAGATGGCCAAGTGTGGAACCGTTTCGACTCATGTCGCTCTACCGACTACAGTGAACTTGTAGATGGTTTTATCAGAATACAGAAAATTGCTAAAAAACTATAACAAATATACGTATTTTAAGCAAAAAGATGTATTTTGCAAAGTTTTACAGAACAGACACAAACAAATAAATAACAAATTAAATTTTACCAACATGAACAATACCCCTTACATGGTATTTTCGGGAACAAAATCTCGTTACCTTGCCGAAGCAATTTGCAAAGAGTTGAATTGTCCTCTCGGTCAAATGAACACGACCTATTTTGCCGATGGAGAGTTTGCAGTATCTTACGAAGAGTCTATTCGCGGTAAGAATGTATTCCTTGTTCAATCTACATTCCCCAATTCCGACAACCTAATGGAATTGTTGCTCATGGTAGATGCAGCAAAACGTGCATCGGCTAACAGCATTATCGCAGTAATGCCCTATTTTGGTTGGGCTCGTCAGGATCGTAAAGACAAACCACGTGTTTCTATTGGTGCGAAACTTGTTGCCGACCTTTTGAGCGTAGCAGGTGTAAGTCGCATCATCACAATGGACCTTCATGCCGACCAAATTCAGGGATTCTTTGATATTCCTGTAGACCACCTTTATGCTTCTATGGTATTTATTCCCTACATCAATTCATTGAAGCTCGACAATCTTGTTATTGCAACTCCCGACGTTGGTGGTTCAAAACGTGCAAGTGCATACTCTAAGTGCCTTGGTGTACCTCTGGTACTTTGCCACAAGACACGTGCTAAAGCAAACGTTGTAGACACCATGCAAATTATTGGTGATGTAAAAGGCAAGAACGTTGTATTGGTAGACGACATCGTAGACACAGCAGGTACAATTTCTAAGGCAGCCAACCTTATGATTGAGAATGGTGCAAAATCGGTTCGTGCCATAGCATCTCACTGCATCATGTCGGGTAATGCATCGGAGCGTGTTCGCGAGTCTTCATTGACCGAGATTGTTTTCACAAACAGCATACCTTACGACAAAGGTTGTCCCAAAGTTAAGCAACTATCAATTGCGAAAATCTTTGCAGAGGCAATCAATTGCGTATTGAACAACGAATCAATCAGCAAACAATATATTTGCTAATTAAATTAATAAGAGCAAGTAAGTCGTAATATGAGAAAATTTTTCTACATACTAACACTACTCATTATATTTGTTTCATGTAGCACTGCCGAATATAGAATCGCAGGAAAAATAGAAGGAGCAAATGATGGAGATAGTGTGGCATTGGGATATTCTATTTACGGCGACGAGTTCACACAAACCGATGTTGCAATTATAAAGAACGAGCAGTTCGAGTTCAATGGCAATGTAAATGGTTGTAAAATATATTATATTGCATACGAGAACGACAACAACGAAATATATGCACCACTCTTTCTAGAGGAAGGTAATATTAATGTTGAATTGTCTCAGGAACGATATCATATAACAGGAACACCTACAAACGACCTTAATACATCCTTTGAAGAGACCCTTACACAACAGATAAAAGAGATATACGAAATACAAAACAGGTTATATTCCGACTCTCTGATGTCTGACAGTGTACGTTCAATGCTCTCGCTTGACGGCTATGAAAAACAGACAAATTCAATGGCCTATGTCAGAGAGTTAATACGAGATAATATAACATCGATGTTTGGACTATATCTCATTGTTCAGTTCTACGACCTATTTGATGCCGACGAGCTGACACAACTTGCAGCAAGCATTCCCAAGGAGAATTGCGACCGCGAAAACAATTGTTTGTACGATATATTGCAAGAGATTGTCAGCGATATAAACGACCCGAGAAACAAAGACGATTTAAGATATAACGATGAGATAGAAAAAGAATTAATGAAAGAAGAATAATAATAAATATTATTCACTCAATAAAATAAGTGGTTCACTTCAAATGTGAACCACTTATTTTATATAACGTTATAGAATATACTGTTTAAATTATTGCTAATAATAGCGAATTAGAATATTCCTTATATAATAAACAACCTATTTAGTATTGCTCTTTATCGTTGGGAAAATCACACTCCTTTACATCTCCAACGTACGAACCTACAGCATTGCCGATAATAGTGTTAAGGTCGGCATATCGACGTAGGAAGCGCGGGGTAAAATCGGCAGTCATGCCCAGCATATCGGTACAAACCAATATTTGTCCATCTACCTTGCCACCGGCACCAATACCGATAATAGGAATTTCAACCTCCTTTGCCACCTGCTCGCCCAACGAAGCAGGGATTTTCTCCAACACAATAGCAAAACAGCCGGCATCGGCAAGTAATTTAGCATCGTGTTTCAATTTATCTGCTTCAGCCTCATCCTTTGCTCTTACACAATATGTACCAAACTTGTTTATACTTTGTGGTGTTAGTCCAAGATGTCCCATAATAGGAATTCCTGCATCCAAAATCTTACGTACCGAAGGAAGTATCTCTTCACCACCCTCGAGTTTTAGAGCATCGGCATGTGTCTCCTTCATTATACGTATAGCATTCTTGACAGCCTCATCGGCATTCACCTGATATGTTCCAAAGGGCATATCTACAACAACCAAAGCACGCTTAACACCTCTTACAACCGATTTTGCATGATAAATCATTTGGTCGAGAGTAATTGGCAAAGTAGTTACATTACCCGCCATAACATTCGAAGCCGAATCACCCACAAGAATAGCATCTACACCGGCACCATCAATAATAGAAGCCATAGTATAGTCGTATGCAGTGAGCATAGCTATTTTCTCCCCTTTACGTTTCATTTCAATGAAACGATGTGTTGTTACTTTGCGGGTATCCTCTACAATATATTTAGACATAGTTTTCGCCGTTTAAATTACACAAATTTGTTTTTATAATTAAACGTTGCGAAGTTACACTAAATTTATCAAGAAACGGTTTATATTTCAAAAAATAATGCTTGTAAAGACTATTTTTTATACAGCTCAAAGGTTAATTGCATGGGGATAAAACCCTCTACAGGGATATTCTCGTCATTTATCACATAAAATATGTTGTTTATGTAAATATCGAATAACATCAATTTCTCACTATTATAAAAGCGCCCACTACCCGGTTCCATATCGAGACAAAGAACAGGGCTATCATCAGTCGATAAATATATGTCATCAACATCAAGCTCCATTAAAATATCACCATTCTGCTCATTTGCAAAAGTAGGAGTAAAGAATACAGGGTAATCCAACGATTCAATACCTTGCAAAGCATCGCTATTGCCTATGTAGCCCGACAAAGCCTCATACACAGTAGAAAAAGGCATCCCCTGCAAACTAACCATATTGTCTACCAGCATTGCATTTACACTCTCACCATCAACGTTCTCGTTTATAAACATACCACCATTATATGCTCCGCGCATGAGCAAAGCAAAAGGATTAGATTCTCGGTTATTATCGTTGTCGCTACAAGAAACAACAGAAACAGAGATTAAAAAAATACCTAAAAAGAATAATAGATTATAAAATACTCTCATAAAACTTGTTTTTAATTTTCATCGAAAATACAAACAACAGACAACCTTAATCTAATAAACAGCAAAAAATAACCTTCCTTTTTAACAAATATTTACAAATCGAACAAAATATAATATAAGATAGCAATTAATAATTAAGAAAATTACTATTTTTGCACAGCATTTGCGGTAGTAGCTCAGTTGGTAGAGCATCAGCTTCCCAAGCTGAGGGTCGCGGGTTCGAGCCCCGTTTACCGCTCAAACATGGTGGCGAGAACATGCGACCCATAAATAAGGTTTGCGATGTGGAACATCGCGGGTTCGAGCCCCGTTTACCGCTCAAAACTGAGGCCGGGTCAAAAGTAATTTTGACTCGGTCTCAGTTTGAAATCAATAATCTTTGGGAACATCTTTTTTGTCTTTATCTTCTGTAAACAGCACATCTTCTTCCAAGTCTGCCTCTTCGTACTCCACATCTTCAATGTCTATTGTTTCGGCACGGTACTTTGCAATCATCTTCTGTATCTTCTCCTTAATGTTCGGTATGGGCTTAATATATAAAAGGATTATATTCCATATTTGCGACAACGAAAGGCTTAGTTTCAAAAGGAGTAGGCCCTTTAGCCACCTTTCCAACAATATGGCAATAATTTTAACTAAATAGTTGTAATACAAAAATATAATACTACATTTGCGACAATAAAGGACTCTGATATTATGAACTTCAACAATTACAAACTGACCCTTTGGACATGTGCTTCTTCGGAGAATGAGGTAACAGGTAATGATATAGAGCTTATAGAGACATTTGAGTGTGATCTCGGCAGTATAAATATTGAGCAAGGCACTAGGTTATTTTCACCAAAGACTATTAAAGACGATTGCTCAAAATATGAAAAAACCATCTACCCCGACTTTAATTTTCATATTGTTGAAGTTTGCGAGAGCAAGCTGGTTCTGAGAAGAACTTTTTGTTACTCTTCGTATAGTCCAACATTTGAGATTGGTAACGAGAACCCAAAGCACGAGGATTGTTTCGATTTTGGGTATTACACTTACAGATATAAACTCGCTTTAGAGAAAAAGTGATTGGTTGATTGCTATTATTTCACTGTTACATTGGGAATATCGCTCCACAGTGTTGTGTAGTGTGGTGATTGATTGTCGCTAGATGATTTTATTTTTCCACTGCCTTGAACAGCAAACTTGATGGTCCCCTTTCCGAATGTAGCATTGATGGCATCCAGAGCATTTGTAATTTTGTGTTCGCGCTCAATTGCCTTTGTATCTTCGAATAGAGAATGTATTACGTTTCTCTCGGCAACTATCTTTGTAGCAATGACTCCTGCTTTTTTATATCCATATCCATATTTATATAGATTTCTCGTGGCGTTTACAGCCTGAACGACAATGGCGCGTTGGTCTGATGTTGGTGTGATGAACGACACAAGAGCATTGGCATGCGTTTGCGGTGCCAACTCTTTAAAACGGTTGGTATAGGCGAAAACAACAATCTCTGCTGTTGCGGACTTTTGTGTACGTAACTTTTCGGCCACCGAAGAGGCGAAATTTGCCACCTGCTCCTGCAACTCCTCTATATCATATATTTCGGTAGAGAAACTGCGCGACACGCAGATAGATTGCTTTGCCTCGAAGCCATCTTCAAACTCAATGCATGGTATTCCATGTAACTCTTTCCATGTTCTGACACCTGTTATACCAAACATTGTTTGTACAAGAGTTTCGGGCAGTTGGGTAAAGTCGAATGCTGTATTAACCCCTTTTGCTTTGAGCTTTGGGACTGAGCGACGTCCAATGCCCCACACATCTTCTATTGGGAATTTACGTAGCACCTTTTCGATGTCTTGCGGACGATGCATGTAACAACCGCCTTTTAGTCGTGGATATTGCTTACAGAGTTTAGAGGCAATCTTGGCTAGAGTTTTGGTTGGTGCAATACCCACTGAAACAGGTATTGAGGTCATCTTCCAACACCTTGCCGATATTTTCTTTGCATATTCATCGAAATCGACATTTTTAATTCCGCGTAAATCGAGAAAAGCCTCATCGATTGAATAGACCTCGATGTTTGGTGCAAACTCCTCTAACACCCAACGTACACGTTGCGACATGTCGCCATAGAGGGGCATATTCCCGGAGAATACAGTAACGTTATATCTCTTTACTATGTCTCTAATATTGAAGAGCGGAGCCCCCATCTGTATGCCTAATGCTTTTGCTTCGTTGCTACGTGCTACTGCACATCCGTCATTACTCGATAGAACAATGATAGGTTTATCTCGTAAATCGGGCCGAAACACCCTTTCACACGACACAAAGAAATTATTGCAGTCGGCAAGAGCAAACATTTGCTACATCTTTTTTATTGTGTATGTTACTACTCCCCAAATTATAAAATCGTTCTCTGCTGTTACCTCAATTGGTTTGTAAGTTGAATTGTTTTCATTGGCAGGCATAAGACGCACTTTGTTATCACCAATTTCCACTCGCTTTACAGTGTATTCACCATCGATGTAACACACTGCCTTGCAGTTATTGTATGGCTCTATGGCTCTATCTACTATAATAATATCGCCTTCGTCCATTGTTGCATCGACCATAGAAACACCACTTACACGAAAAAAGAAAGTAGATGCTTTATGTTTTACAAGCAGTTTAATTAGGTCCAACTTTTCGCGAACATCCTCTGCCGGCGAAGGAAAACCGGCTTTCACATCACCCAAATGCTCGCCCTCGAACGAATTATCGTAATCTATACTATGTGGTACAAATTTATTCATAACGAGAACAAAGGTAAAGAAAATTATCTCAATAAATTTGTTTTCCGAATTAAGATTATTGAAAACAGCGTAATTAAATATAACAAAAATAGAGCCCCTGAAGGCTCTATTTTATGCTATCAACCGATTTGTACCGGAGTGCTAAAGAAAGCAACAAACATATACATTAAAAAGACTATTACGAAAATAATAATACCAATACGCACCATCCACTCGCGTAGGCGTTTTTGTCTGTTTCGTTTTTGCTTCTTATTAGTCTTTTTTACACTACTCTTTTGAGCCATAGTATTTGGTTTATTATTTTTCTTTAATATCCAATGCAATATTCAATTCATCCAACTGTGCCTGCTCGAGTACCGAAGGAGCATCAATCATTGTATCGCGTCCCGAATTGTTCTTGGGGAATGCGATGCAGTCGCGTATGCTGTCGAGACCTGCAAAGAGACTTACCCAACGGTCGAGTCCGTATGCTAAGCCACCATGAGGAGGTGCACCATATTTGAAGGCATCCAACAACCAACCGAACTGTTGCTGCGCACGTTCGGGAGTAAAGCCCAGCAGTTCGAACATTTTATTTTGTAATGCGCTGTCGTAGATACGTATTGAACCACCACCCACTTCTACACCATTGATGACCATGTCATAGGCATTGGCACGTACAGCACCCATGTTGGTATCGAGCAAAGGAATGTCTTCGGGTTTTGGCGATGTAAACGGATGATGCATTGCCATGTAGCGTCCCTCTTCTTCGCTGTATTCAAATAGCGGGAAATCCACCACCCACAGACAAGAGAATTTGTTCTTGTCGCGAAGACCCAATTGGCTTGCCACCTCCAGACGCAACTCACATAGTTGCTTACGTGTTTTCATGGTATCGTCGCCACTGAGAATGAGAATGAGGTCGCCGGGTTCTGCGGCAAAAGCCTCTTTCATTTGTTGCAACACCTCTTGTGTATAGAACTTATCGACGCTCGATTTAACTGTGCCATCGGACTCGACACGCGCATATACCATGCCTTTTGCACCTATTTGAGGACGACGAACGAAATCAGTCAGAGCATCTAGCTGCTTGCGAGTGTATGTTGCGGCACCTTTGGCACATATACCACCTATATATTCAGCGCTGTCGAACACACCAAAGCCATGTCCTTTCATTATATCCATTAACTCTACAAACTTCATTTCGAAGCGTGTATCGGGTTTGTCGCTACCATAATATTTCATGGCATCGTGCCATGTGATACGGGGGAATGTGCCTTCGAGTTCCACTCCACGAATTGTTTTGAAGAGATGTTTTGCCATGCCTTCGAAGATTGTTATCACATCTTCTTGCTCTACAAAACTCATCTCGCAGTCAATCTGAGTGAACTCAGGTTGGCGGTCGGCACGCAAATCTTCGTCGCGGAAACATTTCACTATCTGGAAATAGCGGTCGAAACCCGACACCATGAGCAACTGCTTGAAGAGCTGAGGACTCTGAGGCAATGCATAGAACTGACCGGGGTTCATGCGCGAAGGAACAACAAAATCGCGAGCACCCTCGGGGGTTGATGCAATGAGCATAGGTGTTTCTACCTCGATGAAACCAAGATAGTCCAAATAGCGACGTACCTCCATTGTCATCTGATGACGTAGCTCCAGATTCTTTCTGACACACTCACGACGCAGGTCGAGATAGCGATATTTCATTCTGAGGTCATCGCCACCATCGGTGTTATTCTCTATTGTAAAGGGAGGTGTTTCGGCCTCATTCAACACATTAAGTGTTTCTACAATAATTTCAATATCACCGGTAGGTATGTTATTGTTTTTGCTATGACGCTCACGCACTACTCCATTTACCTGAATAACATATTCGCGTCCCAGTTTTGATGCTCTCTCGCAAAGTTCGGCATTAGCATCTTCGCTAAACACCAATTGGGTTATACCGTAACGATCGCGCAAATCAACGAATGTCATACCACCCATTTTGCGTGCACGTTGCACCCATCCGCTAAGCGTTACATTTTTTTCAACATCGGCGATACGCAATTCGCCACAAGTTCTTGTACGATACATATTTATCTTATTTTATATTCTTATTCCGAAATTAACGTGCGAAAGTAATCAAAAAAATCCTAATATGCGAGAAAGAGTTAATATTTATTTGCCTGCTGTGTTAAAGCTACGCGGATATCAAATATTTTTGCTATATAAAACGTTATAAAATCGTTTTTAAAACAAGAAACTGTTTAATTTTATACATTTTGGCACTATTACTTATAAAATTTTAATATTTGGCACGATTTTTGTAAGAAATCTTATGTAAAATAATTGTGTAACAACAGAAGCAAAATTATATTTTTGCAACCCGAATACGAATTTTCAAAACATGAATTGATTGAGGAGGAAAAGATGCTATGAACAATGAATTTTCGCAAAAAATGTCTGAGATTTTAATTTTAAGCAAAGAGGAAGCATACCGTTTAAACAGCAACAGTATTGCTCCCGAACATCTATTGCTTGGTATTATACGCAAAGAGAGTGGTATGGCAAAGCAGATTTTCGAGTATCTGAATGTTGATACCGATAGAGTTATAGAGAACATCGAAGAGGTGCTCCGTAGCCAAAGCAACGAGAACCTACCTGCCGGCGATAGTTTGGAGATGAACATGAACACTGCCAAAATATTGCGCTTTAGCGCATTGGAAGCGCGCAACCTTAGAAGCATTGCCAACACCGAGCATATTCTGTTGGGCATACTACGCGACGAGAGCAGTGTGGCGGCAAATATCCTTTCGCAGAACGATGTAACATACGACAAAGTTCAAGATGCCATAAGAGCAATAAGCAACAATAGCAACGAGATTAGAAACGGCATGGGATTCACCGACGAAGAGGATGAAGAAGAGGATAGGATGATGCACAGCAACTGCTCTTCGGCCGGCAAGCACTCATTCTCTACGACACAAGAGAAGAAGCCATCGAATGACACGCCTGTTCTCGACAACTTTGGAACAGACATGACTAAGGCAGCAAAAGAGAAACGTTTGGACCCCGTCGTTGGACGCGAAAAAGAGATAGAACGTATTTCGCAGATATTGAGCCGTCGCAAAAAGAACAACCCTATACTAATTGGAGAGCCGGGTGTTGGGAAATCGGCCATTGTAGAGGGATTGGCACAACGTATTGTTGAGCGTAAGACATCGCGCATGCTGTTCGACAAACGAATAATTGCATTGGACATGACTGCCGTTGTGGCAGGAACAAAGTATCGTGGTCAGTTCGAGGAGCGTTTGCGCTCAATACTCAACGAGTTGGAGCAGAACCCCAACATCATACTATTCATAGACGAAATACACACCATTGTTGGTGCAGGTTCATCTCCCGGCTCCATGGATGCCGCAAACATACTCAAACCGGCTTTGGCACGTGGCGAGTTGCAATGCATAGGCGCAACCACACTCGATGAATACAGAAAGAGTATAGAAAAGGATGGAGCATTGGAACGTCGTTTCCAGAAAGTGATTGTAGAGCCCACATCGACAGAAGATACGCTGACTATACTCGAGAACATAAAAGAGAGATACGAAGAGCACCACAATGTATCGTATACCGACGAAGCATTGAGAGCGTGTGTCAAATTGACAGAGAGATATGTTACCGACAGATGTTTCCCCGACAAAGCGATAGACGCTATGGACGAGGCCGGCGCAAGAATGCACATCTCGAATATTACTGTTCCAAGAGATATAGAGGAGTTGGAAGAGCAAATTGCGGTGTACGAAGATGAAAAGATGAAGGCTGTACAGGCACAAGATTTTGAGCTTGCGGCAAGACATCGCGACAAAGAGAAGCAATTGAAAGAGCAGTTGCAGATTGAAAAAAACCGATGGCTCGAGGAATTACGCGACAAGCGTCAGACTGTAGATGTCGATGAGGTAGCAAAAGTTGTGGCTCTAATATCGGGAATACCTGTACAAAAGATGCAACAAGATGAGTGGTCGCGCCTGAAGAACATGAAAAACGAACTTGTTGGCAAGGTAATAGCTCAGGACAATGCTATCGACAAATTGACAAAAGCGATACGCCGAAGTCGTGTAGGATTACAAAACCCCATGAAACCGATTGGTACATTTATGTTCCTAGGCCCTACCGGTGTTGGTAAAACATTGTTGGCAAAAGAGCTTGCAAAAATAATGTTTGGTTCAGCCGATGCTCTTATACGCATTGACATGAGTGAATATATGGAGAAATTTACAGTTTCTCGTCTTGTAGGTGCCCCTCCGGGATATGTTGGTTACGAAGAGGGTGGACAACTTACCGAAAGAGTGCGTCGTCGCCCCTACTCCATTGTTCTTCTCGACGAGATTGAGAAGGCTCATACCGATGTATTCAACATGTTGCTACAGGTTATGGACGAAGGTCGCCTGACAGACAGTTATGGACGAACAGTTGATTTTCGCAATACGATTATCATTATGACATCCAACATTGGTACACGCGAACTGAAAGATTTTGGAGTTGGCATTGGTTTCACAAATGCAGTGCGTGTCGATAACAAACAACACTCACGCGACGTCATTCAAAAGGCTTTGAACAAACGCTTTGCTCCCGAGTTCCTAAACAGAGTAGACGAAATTATAAATTTCGACCAATTGGACATGGATGCTATAACAAAGATTGTCGATTTGGAACTCACACACATTGTTAAACGCATAAACGAGATGGGTTACGCAATTGAGCTTACCGATGAAGCAAAACATTTCCTTGCAACAAAGGGATATGATGTACAATTTGGAGCAAGACCGTTGAAACGTGCCCTACAAAGTTACATCGAAGACGAAATCTCGGAGCTGCTACTCGATGAAGCATTACAACAAGGAGACAAAATTTTGGTTGATGCCGACAAAGAGAACAATAAACTCCATTTCGAGATAAAACATTAAGAATAGAATCTCTGTTATCCATAAAGAAATAGCCACCCGTCGAGGTGGCTATTTTGTGTATCAGAGAATATAAATCTTAAATAAAAGACTGTTTGATTATCTCAATTTATTCAACAATATCTATACTGTTCTGTTGAATATTATATCGAATACCCTGATTATCGATAAAGTTGGAGAGCAAACCTGCAGATGCAAGTTCGTCTACACTACCCGAGTGAAGTCGATTGTCGTGCATAACCCACAGACGATTTGCCATTTTAAGAATAAGCTCCAAATCGTGAGTAGATACAAGAATTGATTTTCCTGTTTCTGCAGCTAACTGTTTTAACTGTCGGAACAGTTGAACACGACTATTGAAATCGAGAAAAGATGTTGGTTCGTCGAGCATAATAACTTCGGTTTCTTGCGCCAAAGCTTTTGCTATCATCACTTTTTGACGTTCTCCATCACTAAGTGTATTTATATTTCTATTGGCAAGATGCTCTATGTTCATACGTGCCATTACCTGCAAAATTATCTCCTCGTCGTGCTTACGCTTGCGACCTAAGAAATTGGTGTAAGGAGTGCGACCAAGCGCTACAACCTCGTAGACCGATAAATTATATATTCTGCTATTATCGGTAAGCACCACTGCAAGCATGGTTGACAGTTCTTTTGCTGTGCGCAGTGTAGAGCAGCCATCGGGGTATGTAATAGTTCCCGACAGAGGTGGCTGAAAAGCAGACAAGGTGCGAAGAAGAGTAGATTTTCCCGCACCGTTCTTGCCAATGAGAGCAACAAACTCACCGGCATATAGCGTAGCATTAATAGCACCCATAACAGGCCTTTTTAGCCTGTTATGGGTGTAACCTATCTCTAAATTGTTTAACGCAAGCGCTACCCTGTTTCTCATACTTATTTATATTGCATCCATTCGTTGAGCTTGTTCAGAATTTCAATCTGTACCTCTTTGCTCATGGTGCCGATACGTGCTTTGTGGCTACCGCCCGGCTCTACATAGATGTGTATGTTTTCTTTGTTACGGTCGCGCAACCATGTTACACCGCTTGCAGTCCATGGGTCCCACTCTCCATAAATGAAAATCATTTTAGGGTCGTTATCAGTAAGGAAATCGGTAACAAAACGATAGTTATAATCATCGAAAACAGTGTCGGCCCATTCGGCAGGAAGCATAACACGTTTATAATAGCCTTCGATATCCTCTACATCGATATATTCCTTAAATGGTTCTACATTGTAACCATAATAACCGAAATCTTTTACAGCCTGCACCGAGAAAGAGTCTAACCCGTTCTGACGTGCAAAGTAACTTGGTTCACAACTGCGAATAAAATAGTTGAATATTTCACTCTCTTCTGCTGTTCCTACAGGAATCTTTTCTACCGATGAGCCCCACTGCCAGAATGAGAACTGATACTCCAAAACGCAAAGGTCGTATACTGTTGATGTAGGTACATGGAACGTATATCCTTTTTCCAAACAATATTTGTCGAACATTGGCATGAACTTATCTTTGTTCTGTAGCAACAGGAACTGGAAGTTGCGTATAGCATCGCGGTCGGCTTTTGTCGATGCCTGCTCAAGGAACGATTCATGACGTCCATCTTCCAATGCACAACTCAACGGAGCAACGTAGGGAACTGAAACATCGACATCGTTGGGGAAATAGGCACGATAGAATATTGTTGTAGAGCCACCCTTGCTAACACCTGTTGCAGCCCATTTCTTATTATAGAAAGGTTTTAGCGCCGAAACAATAGCATGATAGTCGTACATAGAGTTCTCTACTGTCAGATAATCCCAATTGCATGGTTGCGGACGAGATTCGAGGAAGTAACGATACTCAACAAAAACGATGTTTGCATCGAGTATACGAGTAAGTTCTTCCATGTATTTCTTGTTTTTGAACGCATAGTCGCCACCATAACCTTCTGTTACAAGCACTGTAGGACGGTCGTAGCCACGATGACCCAACATAACACGTTGTTCAAATGTGCCGGCATCGGCATTTTTAGGGTCTAATAACTGACGAAACTTCAAAAGATAATATGTGCGTGTTGTATCAACTTTTTCGAGTTGCTCGAAACCAGTTACAGCATCAATCTTCTTCAGCATCTCTTCTATCTCGTTGTTGTTTGCCCTTACAGCAACAGCAACAAACAACAAGATTAGCATTAAAAGGTGTTTTCTCATGAGTATATATTTTAAAGTTATTATAGCCAACAATAATGTATTTGCTATTCACAAATGCAAAGATACTATTTTTTATAATATTACATGTTTTGTTCACACGTAAAAAAAGATATGCCCCTTGCTACAATGTAACAAGGGGCATATCTTTTTATCTACATTACTTTAAGTTTGAGCAAGGACATAGATTGTCTTTCTCAATGTCTTTGAAGTAATTAACTGTACCAACTTTAAGTTCTGCTGTAGCGGCATCGTCGCAAACGATGATACCATGTTTGTGCATCTGCAATACACTGATAGTCCACATTTGTGTTATGCTACCCTCAACAGCGTGATAGAGAGCTTGAGCCTTGTTGTGGCCGTTTACAAGGATAAGAACCTCTTTTGCATCCATAACAGTACCAACACCCACTGTGAGTGATGTCTTAGGCACTTTGTTTACATCGTTATCGAAGAAACATGAATTGGCAATGATTGTGTCTGTTGTCAATGTCTTGATACGAGTACGTGATGTCAAAGAAGAACCCGGCTCGTTGAATGCGATGTGGCCGTCGGGACCGATACCACCCAAGAAAAGATGAATACCACCGTAAGAAGCAATTTTTGCCTCGTAGCGAGCGCACTCAGCCTCTAAATCCTCGGCATTACCGTTAAGAATGTTTACATTCTCTTTTTTAACATCTACATGGCTGAAGAAATTGTTCCACATAAATGAGTGGTAGCTCTCGGGGTGATCCTCGGGAAGACCTACATACTCGTCCATGTTGAATGTTACAACATTCTGGAAACTAACCAATCCCTCTTTGTGAAGACGAATTAGCTCTTTGTAAGTTCCAAGAGGTGTTGAACCGGTAGGCAAACCAAGAACAAAAGGTCTCTCTTCTGTAGGTTTAAACTCGTTAATTTTCTTTACTACGTAAGACGCAGCCCAGCTTGAAAGTTGCTGGTAGTTGGGTTCGATAATTAAACGCATAATTTTTGTAATTAAAATTATTAATATCTCTTAATTTTCAGTCTCTCGTATTGAGTATCTATTTCCATTATTTGCGGTACACATTTTCTTTTGTTATCGATTACAGTATCTTTGTGAAGTACCATAAGCGATGTACCGTCAAAATCATTGAATATCATTGCCTGTCCATATCCACCTGTTAAAAACGGTTGATGCTCTATGTGCCAAGGACCATCCAGTCCATGCCCTGTTTCACTATATGCTACGCCCAACACATTTTCTCCATCGACCTCTGTGGCAAACAACATCCCAACCTCTTCTTCGCCTGTTTTAAAAATGAATGGCCCATCCATTTGTGGAGAATCACCGCCCTTTATATCATCCCACATTTTCTCCGAGGCTCTGAACATTATATACGGCTCGCCAATTTGCATGTTAAACTCTTTGCTCAACATTATTATTTGAACCGTACCATCTTTTCTCTGACGCCAATCGTGGCTATATATCAGATAGCCTGTACCATATTCGTCTACACAAAATGTTGCTCCTTGTGTCGCATGGTCGGCACGCAATAGCGGTTCATCGGCATACAAAGGTTTGTATGGACCTTGTACGCTATCGGCAACGAATATATGGCACGAACGACGCTCTATATCTTTTCCATTCACATTGTCTATCACTACATCGGGACGTGTAAAGGTTGCAAAATAGTAGTAACGACCTTTATATTTATGTATTTCGGGCGACTCCACTATAGGATTGTTACCTATCCACATTAGCGTGTCGTACTGCAACACATTGTATGGTCCATTCCATATACGCATATTCTTGCTCGTCCACACATAACCGCCATCGCCGGTCATGTAATAAACAAGATTATCTCTATCCAAATATATAAACGGATTGCTCAACTCCATGGTATCTATATTAACGGTTTGTACCGATATACCATTCGGAGTACGTAACGTCCATTCCTCTGTTGCCGGTTTGTTGTTCTGAACACAAGAACAGAACAGAAACAAAAGCAACAATATATTTGAAAAAAGAAACTTCATCTTTTATTTCACAAACATGTGAGCAAATATTCAATATTGCAAAGATAATCAATTATTGCAATAATAATAGGAAGCAGTTTGAATTTTATTAAAAATTATTTCTAATCGTTGGTAAATATCGGTTAAGTGTTCTTTGAGTCTGTTTCGAGCATCATTTACATAATCTTAGGTTTATTAGATTTTATTCAGGAGAAGAAAAGGCTGTTGCATTGTTTAGTTTTTAAAGTTATAAAATGATAGATATATGAGAAAGTTTTTATTCCTTGTCTTACTGCTCTCACTCGGGTGGAAGACTCAAATGTTTGCACAGGAGAAGAAAATGACTAAAGCAGAGCGCGAAGCAGCGTGGCGTGCCGAAAGGTTGAAAAAGAAAGAGGCTGAACAAGCCAAAGAGCATGCACAGGACTCAATTGCTTTTGTGCAGGCTGTAGAGGCACTGCGCAGTGGTTCGTGGGCTTTGGAGGCATCGAATATAACATTTCGTAATGGGGTTACACGCTTTGTAACCGAAAGCACCAATTATGTGTCTATAAATGATGGTACAGGAACAATACAAACTGCCTTTGACAATGTAAACATTTCATCGCCCAATGGACTTGGCGGGATAACTTTAGAGGGTTCGGTGTCGGGTGAGCGCATGTCGCAAGATGGCGATGGGAACATCTATTACAGCTACACTATTCAAGGTCCAAACCTATCTGCTGTCGTTTATATCACTCTGGCCGCGAACAGCAATGAGGCAAGCGCACGAATAGACCCCAATTTCAGTGGCAACACTATTACCATGAACGGATATATCTATTCATACGACAACGCGGGGGTGTTTCAGGGTACTACATCATACTACTGACTGAGTAGTTTCGGTTCACCCGCTTTGTGGCTTGCACCACCTCCGCGTTTCTTTGGAGGCATGGCTCCGGGGTTTGCTCCACCACCCCCGCCCATGATTGGTCGCCCACCGGGAGGTTTTAGACCCATGCCACCGATGAACCGTCCATCGAGGCCACCGGGGTTTGGAGGAGCCGGCGGAGGAGTAAGACCACCCACATTTGTGCCATAAGAACAAAATAGGATGACCACAAATTAAATGGGTCATCCTATTTTCGATTCAGTTATTCTCTATTATTTCACAAAAACTTTTTTGCCATTGACAATGTAAATACCATGTGTAGGGTTCTCAACCTTGCGACTGTTGAGGTCGTAATACACATTCTCACCGCCATTTAATTCTCCTTCTACTATGTCGTCAATATTTGTCGTATCAAACTCGATAATATTTATAAATTTCATCCAAATATAAGCAGCTTTATACTTTTCCGATGAGCCGGTTGGAACATAGAATACTACAGTTTCGTATTGTTCATCGGAAAAAGTATATGAACCATAGAAATAACCGTTTGAAAGAATAGAGGCAGGAACTTCCCCCATACAGTATATACTTGTAAGACCGTCGCAATAATAGAACGCACCATCTCCAATGCTGATTACACTGTTGCCAATTGTTATGCTTGTAAGACCGTCGCAATAACTGAACGCCCAATCTTCAATACTTTTTACACTATTTAGAATTGTAATATTTGTAAGGCCGGTGCAATCATAGTATTTGCAAGTCGTTTTATATCAATGGTTTGCATGCTAAACGGTAGAAAAGTGGTGATGAAGATTTTATGGATTGAGAAAAGGATGAAGATTTAACGTATTTAACTTTTGTAAACCACAAAAAGCACACAAATGTGCAGATTTTGAGTCGTTGCTATTTCTTATTCAGATTATTTTTAGGATGGAGGGTCAAAATGCGATAGCTTGTTGCTGTTTTCTACGGATACAATCTGGCCTCGGTGTGCAAGTTTGGGGACGAAGCATTTTTATTTGCTCCATCCCCTAATGATAATTGGTGCATGAATAATTACTTATTCACGATTTTTCTGCCATTCACGATGACGATACCCTTGTAGTCAGATCCAACCTCTTGACCCTGGAGATTGTAATGGACACCAGAGGTAGACTGAGACTCTACAGCCTGAAGAGACTCAATGCTCGTGGGAATCCCACCAGTGGTGAACTTAAGCACAAAGCCTTGATGGCTAGTTGGATAGTAGGCATGAGACTGAGCCGTCTCGTCATAATTAGTGTAGAATAGGTACTCCAAACGATAGGCAGTGTTGCTCTCCAAGCCACTGAGTAAATTGAGTGAGGGACCATCATAGACCCAAAGGCCATCGCTCTGCTTGGTAGCTTGCAACGTTTTCCAATCGTCAGAAGTGGGTGTAGTACCATCCAGTGTGAGGCAATAGTCCATCTGTACGGAAGTGACATCGCCCTCGGTAGATGCTTGCCAATATTGCACCTCAAGCGCAGTGATTGGAGTGGTTTCCTGTACTTTAGTGGACGTGTTCGGTAAATTCTCTACCACAACCTCGCCATTGACCATGGAGGTGACAGAAACGGCAGTTATGGCAGGAGCGACATGATATTCGAAAGCCAAGTCGGTGATATAGAGTTGTGAACCTTCCTGTTTCACATTGCTCAAATCTTCCGAATAGGTGTGATCACTCATGCTAGAGAGACTTGAAGTTATCTCGATACACATGCTGGTGGGAGTGAAATCCAGTTTGTTCTTATCCTCATCGTACTCCGTGAGATCTACCACGACCTGAGTCCACTCGTTGACGGTCTCAGTAAA
>JAFWYF010000011.1 GCA_017522785.1 Bacteroidaceae bacterium
AACCCCAAATATTAATCGTTAAGCCACAAACGACAAGCGAGAGACAAACGAGTTATATTGCCATGAAATGGCAATTCACGAGCAGAGGAGCGAGCAACTCGAACGCCCGCGTGCCGAATTTTTCGTTTCCTTTTTTAAAAAAGGAAAGACAAAAGATAAATAATTTAAAGCAAGAACAACTCTTTGAACTCCGAGGATTTAAAGGAGAAAACCAATTTAACTTCTATTTCAATCAAAATAAACTACCAAATCGCCACTTTCATCGTTGCTTCGCACAACCAACTCTCAATAAATAAAAACAAATCTCCCCAAAGTCTGGAGGCTTTGGGGAGAATATCTAACCGGAAACAACCGTTTCAAAACTAAAACCTATTTCTTAGGGTTTTTAATAAGAAACTCCGCTATTTGAACAGCGTTCAACGCTGCACCCTTCTTAATCTGGTCGCCTACAACCCACAATGTAATACCGCAGGGGTTAGTTAGGTCCTTGCGTATACGTCCCACATATACAGGGTCGGCACCGGCAAGGAACAGAGGCATAGGATACTCTTTCTCTGCAGGGTTGTCCATGAGCACAAGACCCTCGCCACCGGCAATAGCCTCGCGCACCTGCTCAACGGTCAAAGGTTGCTCTGTCTCAATCCACAATGCTTGTGAGTGTGAGCGCAATGCCGGTACACGTACACACATAGCACTAACCTGAATGTCGGAGTGCATAATCTTTTGTGTCTCGTTGTACATCTTCATCTCCTCTTTTGTGTAACCATTGTCAGTGAACACATCAATCTGAGGTATTACGTTAAATGCCAACTGATAGGCAAATTTCTCTACTGTGGGCTCTTCACCTGCAAGCACCTGACGATACTGCTCATAGAGCTCTGCCATTGCCGATGCACCTGCGCCACTCGCAGCCTGATAGGTTGAGGCATGTACGCGCTTGATGTGCGATAGGTTCTCGATAGCCTTTAGTGCAACCACCATCTGAATGGTTGTGCAGTTGGGGTTGGCAATTATGTTACGTGGTGTGTTATATGCGTCGGTAGGGTTCACCTCGGGAACAACTAAAGGCACGTCGTTGTCCATGCGGAACGCGCTTGAGTTGTCAATCATTATAGCTCCATGCTTGGTGATTGTCTCGGCATAATCCTTTGATACACCGCCACCGGCCGATACAAAGGCATAGTCGACGCCTTTGAAATCGTCGTTGTGCTGTAGCTCTTTAACAACATAATCCACTCCGCGGAATGTGTACACCTGTCCGGCACTTCGAGCCGAGCCAAATAGCACCAACTCGTCGAAGGGGAAATTTCTTTCATCGAGAACACGCAGGAATTCTTGTCCTACTGCTCCGCTTACTCCTACAATTGCAATTTTCATCTTATTACTTTTTTAAAAATTTCTAAATAATGTTTTCTAATAGAAACTGCGCTTAATAATAGAACAAAACAGTCTCTTTGCCAATTCTCAATGGGGCAAATGGCATTTTTGTAACCCCATTTCCGAAAATCGTTGCAAAGTTACAAGATTTTCACTTATATTTTTCGCATCTGTCTACTTTTCTTTCTAAAAATATTGTAATTGAGGCGTAATTTCTGCTTTTGGTTTAGAAAATACCAATATACATAGGTTAATTTATCTTTGTTTAAATATTTTTTTAGAAAAAAGTTGTTTGATGAACAGCATATTTTACGAAAATGTATTAACTTTGCGACGCATTTTTAGTGCATTTTTGTAGACTGCCTTATTAGGCATGGCGAGCAAATAATTTAAATTAAATAACCTAAAAATTAAACATTTATGAGAAAAATTACATTTCTTCTCTCGCTATTGCTATGTACTCTGACAGCAATGGCACAAACTTACACTTATTCATTATTATACGCAAACGAGGTTGAAGCAACCATTGCCGGTTTGAAAATTTCCGATGCTCCTGTCGATGGAAATTGGGCCGAAAATACCACATGGTATAAAATCCAAAATAAAAAGGAGAGCGAATGGCTTTCTACTTCTGTAGCTTATTGTAATACAGGAAATTATCTTGTTTTGACAAACAGAAACGAGCCAAACGATGATTATGGTTTATGGTGTATTGTTGGTGATGTAACCAATGGTTTCAAATTCTACAACAAGGGCGAAGGTACTTCAAAAGCATTAAGTGGCTCTCGTAGTTCCAATAGTGGTAGCGCAAGTTTCATAATGAGTGAAAGCACCGATGTCGACAATGTAAAGTTCGATATAGCAAACTCTGAGAAAGCAGGCTACATCATAATTAAAGACCATAACAATGGAAACAACTATTGGAATCATCGCGATAATAATTTGGCATATTGGAATAGTGCAAATGCTACTAACGACGACGGTTCTTCTTTTAAATTCTATTATGTAGAACCAAAATATAGTCCTGTTGTATTTGCTTCAAAAGATAGTCGTCAGATAAGTCTCATTACATTGGCAGGTTCTCAGTTTGGTACAACGGCTATAAATAACTACACATTGACAGACTCTGAGAAAAACTCATACTATGCCGACCTCACAGAGAGTGTTACAATGTATGCTGTAGCAGGCGAGAGTGTCGATTTGCAATGTACTGCAATCAATTGGATGCACACCTATGTATATATAGATAAAGATGGTGATGGCTTTAGCGCATCGATAGATGCTACCGATGGATATACTCCTCTAGAAGACTTGGTTTCGTACTCTTGCTATAATTCTGTTCAGGCCGATGACGCTGCATCCAGCGGTGGAACATGGTATAATAGTCTTGGAACAAACTTGAACAATAATAATAAACAGGATGCTCCCAACTTTACAGCACCTGCTACTGCAGGAACTTATCGTGTGCGTCTAAAGAGCGATTGGAACAGTATAAAGCCACAAGGTGGTAGCCAATTCCAATCGGCTGATGGTGCTGCGATAGATTTCACACTGATAGTGCTTTCAACCGATGACACCGAGGGTATTGCTCAGGTAAATCATCTTGTAGCAAAGAACTATTTAAATAGTGAGATTACAAGAATAGAAACGGCAAAGAATAGCATCGTTCCTACAGACGCAATAGGTAAAGGTTGCTATTCGCAGGCAAAGCTAGATGAATTTACCACTTATATTAATGCAGCAAAAGAGGTGTTGGCAAATGCAGAGCAAAAGAGTACAGAGGAACTGACTGCTGCAACCACTACATTGCAAGAAGCGTATACTTTGGCATTGACTCAATTTAATCTTCCTGTTGCAGGAAAACTCTATCGCATAAAGAGTTATATTAAGAATGCTACTCAGGAGTCATATAAATATCACTATGTAGCGGCAAATAGTGCAACCTACACAGCTGTTGATGCGGCAGACGAAACAACGGTATGGTTGTGTCAGGAGGGTACAACAGAAAATCGCCGTAAGTTCGTTAGTTATAATGTTGCAAATAAAGCATTGGCATTCCTTTCAATTGGTGCAACCGCATGTGATTTTGAAGTAGGTGCAGGTGTTGAGAATGGTACCGTATATTTAAAAGATCCAAATAATACTGGTTCGCAATATATGGGATTCACTAACGAGGCATATATAAAGAATAATGTACCTGTAGTCGGCATTAATAGTTCTGCAAGAGGTACTGGTACAAGTAATAATAATGCTACTTGGTCTACCGACTTTATATTTGAAGAGATGGTTATTGCTTCCGACGAAGATATTGCGGCAGCCATTGCATTTGCAAACAACTTAGAAGGTAAAGCAGGTTATCCTGTAGCATCTGAACTAGAAGCATTTAAATCTATAGTTAATGCAGAAAATGTAAGAGTTGAAGAAATAGAGGCCGCTAAGGCATCTCTCTATGCAAGCACAAACGTGAATATGCCCGAGGATGGAAAAGCGTATAAAATAAAATATGGTGTTAATAATGGAAATTACTACTACCTCTATGACAATGGTAGCAAAATTGCCATAAACATAACAGCTAACACTGCATTGGATGACAATAGCGATATATTTATCTTCCGCGCTCTTGGCGAGGGTAAATATGCATTGGTTAACAATCGTGGTAAATATCTTGTATATTATGCCGATGGAAAGACCGGCGCAGGTGGAGTAACCAATGGTCTTGCCGACAGCTATGAACTTGGCGATAAAGATGCAGAGATTACATTCAAACAGGCATCAACAGTGTCCATAACAAATGGTTCGGCAACAGCAGAACAACTATTTGGTGGCTTCGCTATGCAAGCATGGAACAGTGCTGGTGATGGTAATGCAATGTACTATATGCTAGCAAAACATAGCAGTCAAAATCAGTTCCATAACGGAAGTTCTACTGCATTCTACTACGAGAGTGCACTAAGTTCAGTGTTCTACTTAGAAGAGGTTGCTTATGCCAATACTCCTGTACTGAACAACGTAACAGACCAGACATTGATTAACATCGATGGTAGCATGGCTACATTCAGCGCACCATTTGCAACAGTGGTTCCCGAGGGTGTAACAGCCTACACAGCAACAGACAATGGCAAC
>JAFWYF010000012.1 GCA_017522785.1 Bacteroidaceae bacterium
ACAGACAGCCGGAACTATGAGCCTTTGCGATTTCTCTTGTATGAATTTTAAAAAGGGCTTGTTCCTAATTTTATCCGTATTCATTAGATAACCCGATACAATGAAGAACAACGGCATGTGAAAAGCTATCAATTTGCCCCCCCCACCTAAGAAACATGGAAATGTTTCACCACTTATGCTTTGGGCGCAATGTCCCCATGTTACCATCAACATAGCAAAGAATTTGCAAAAATCGAGGTAGGTTAATCGCTTTGTTATATGTTTCATATGAATTTGTTAATATGAATTCTTCAGTAAAATATTATAGGAATTTAGGTAATAATTTATGTAATAATATTGCAATTAGATAGCCTATAATTACTGTGAATAATAATTGGAAAATAAATGTTCCAAAAATATTTGATGAAAATAGATTGAAAATATTTTTGGAGATTCCTAATAATGGCATTTGTAAGCAAAATATTGTTAATGAACGCTTACCTATATGCTTTAATATATTTCCAAAATAAGTTCTTTCTATTTTTTTTGATAGAAATATTATACAATATGATGATGCAATGCCTCCAATGAATATATATATTATTCCCTTTCCATATACACCCAATGATAAATTTGTTGTATAGTTTGATGCAAGAAAATAATAGATTATATATATAAATATTGTTATAAAAAATAAGAAATAATTGAATGGAATATTTTTCTTATTCATAATATGCCCTGCAAGAATAAATAATGCAAATAAAAATGAAGAATCAATACTCCAAGGTAAAAATAATGGACTATATTCAAATAAATATGTAATTGCAAAAAAGGATATACAAAGTAGAACGGCTTTTTTCAAGGTTTTTACATAGTGTATAAATATTAGGAACCAGTAGAATGACACAAGTAATGCTGTTAAAAACCATGTTGGTCCGTTATAACATGTAAATAAATATATATCATCGCATATTGTATATCTAGAATATAGAAAACCAAATATATCAATTAAAGATATTTGCCCCCCTTTTATTTCTCTAATTATATATGTATAAGAAACTAATATAAGATTAAAAATGAAATATGGAATTATGAGCCTTTTAAATTTTTTAATACATTCTTCTTTATATGATAGATTTTGATATTTATAGGTATAACCAGTTAGAATAAAGAATATCGGTATCATATAAGCATATGCAAAAGATGTGTAGCTTGCATATACACTATGTGATGCTATAACAGTAATAATGCCTATGGCTTTCGCTATATCTATAAAATCGATTCTTTTATTTTTACTTTCAATAGCATTCATTTTATTTATTTGTATTTGTATAATTATTTGATAAATATATAATTACCAAAATTATTTGGTTTTAAAATTTAAATACTTATATTTTATCGTAAAGTAAAGAAATAACATACTGCGATATATTGCTCCTAGGCGAAACATATACATAGTTTTTTGTTTATTACTAACATGAAAACCTATTTGTTCGATTTTCTTAAAAATTAATTTGCATTTATTATATTCACCAAGGATTAAATAATAATTTAAGAGTTGTGTATATTGCTTATATAGAATATAAGTTTGTTTTAATCTAATATATTCGTTCTCAAACCAATTAATTTTAATTTCAATAGCTTTAATATTATTAAGTATAATATTTTTATTTATTGTAATATACTCTTTGCTGACACTATCGTTTCTACCTCTTTCTCTTATTGTTACAATGGTGTTGTTAAAATAAATTTCTTGTGCTTCTTTGTAGAAACGCAAGAAAAAAACTCCTTCATGTATTCTGAGACTTTCATCAAATAAATTATTTTGCATTATCTCTGTTCTAATAATATGAATAAAATCACCAGTTATTTTTTCTGATAAAAAGTCTGCATATTTAAATATGTTATTCTCTTTAAATATGCTACTATTACAAAACACCTCATATCTGTCATCAGGAGTAAATAAATAGTGTTTGTAGTTTTTATTTTTAATACACTCGTTTATCTTGTAAAGTGCATCTTCTATAAAATAATCATCACTATCCAATATAATACAATAATTTCCAGTTGCAACTTTTATTGCTGTATTTCTAGCTGTATTCGTACCTTTGTTCTCTGCTAGTTTAATGAATTTTATATGATTATATTTTTTTGTATATTCTGATACAATGTTAGCTGTATTATCTCTAGAACCGTCATCTACTATGATATGCTCATATTCTAGTTCGTTTGTGTTTATTTGATTAATTACACTTTCGATGCACCTTGTTATGCAGTCGGCTCTATTGAATACGGGAGTTATTACTGAGTATTTAATCATAACAATATTCTTATGCTAGTTTTTTTATTACAATCTCTCCATTTTTATAGAAGTATAGTTTTCGTGGATATTGTTGAAAATCTAGGATAATTTCAGGAATGGGATAATTTAAGGTATAACCATCAAGATACATTTTATTAAGCATTTCACAACTTACCCCTAAACTCTCATTATTTGCAACAGTTTGCACCATATTAATAGGATAACTTAATAAGTATGGTTTGTCAGACGCTTTTCCCCTACCTAAAAGTGTTTTTCTATAGACTTGCGAGTTTATTGCACCCTCTAATGTGTTTGGGTTACAGAATATATATTTTTTAAACAATGATAAGACAACTTCTTTTGAGTAGATATGTGCATCGACCGAAAATGGATATCCCCAATTAGTATTACTTGCACATTCATAAAAATTCCAATCTAAGGTATGCTCATTTTGTTCTATTTTGTTTTCATTGAAACTATTCATGTCCACTCCACATCGAAGTGAATATTGTCTATCTTTTGCCCCTTCATTTACCCATTCTAAAGTGTTATCAGTTATGTCTACCTTTCGTATAAACATTGCATCATCAGTCATAAACATGACATTATTAGAATTACTCCCTTTAATTATATCTATACATAAAGAGCGAAAATTTGATTTAGGCTTAAATTTATTGCCATACTTAAAGTAACGAATAAAGTTATGAATGTTGCTTAACTCTTGAAAGCTCCATTGGTCGGGTATAGGATTTTCTTTATGAAACCTAATGTTCTTATATCCTGATAATTTCTTAATTAAAATCTCATATCCTTTTTGAAACTCAATATTTGTTGTGTTATATAATATGTCAATTTCGTATCTAGGATTTTCCCAATTGCTTATTAGAGAATTAACAAGAGTATCAAGTTGTAATGCTCTATTAAATGAGAAAATAATAATTTGTAGTATCATATTATTATAATTTATTAGCAATGATATGTCGTATCTATTGTTATTTCGGGTGAGATAGTTATTTTATTTGGATTTTCAATAAAGTATGCTCCCCACCAACCAAATGAACTTGATGTAATTATAGCATGCTTGCAACATCCCATAAGTTGCATATCTCTATAACTGTCTTCTCCAATGTTCCAATCAACAAATATTACTTTATCTTTTTTGAAGTTCAATCCAAATATCTTTTCATTTTCTTTACACCATTCAATACTACCCGTATTTGTAAAAAATACAAAAACTGGATTTTCTACATTTTTACGTATATGCGATACTGCCCTTTTGAAATATCCATATTTGTAACACCATGCAAGGCTAGATTCCATGTCGCCACGACGTGCATGGATGGCAACAGAGTTACAACTCTTTAATTCTCTCTCTAAATCAAGATTTCTTTTGTCTGTAAATTGGGGAAATGTAAATACCTTTCTAATATAATCATCAATGAGAAATCTATCGTTGCCTTTTAATTTAAAACTGAGCCATTGACCGGTAAATATATTTTTATCGGTTTTTATAAATAAAATATCTCGCTTGTTTTGGGACTTAATAATCTCATCCTTTTTAAATTTATAGTACCAACGTTTTATGGTATACGCAATTGGTGTAGAATATAATATTTTTTTTATAATATTCAGTTTCTCAGGCTCTCCTGTTATAATATTATTGTTAGGATCGAAATCTCCACGAATATTCTCTAAATAAATACCAATCTTCTTGAATGCATTGGTAAAAGCAATAGGATAGTTCCAATTGTGTACCCAAAAATAACTAGAACGTATCTCTCTCATCAACTCCTGCCATTTATCATTGGGGATTATGTCTCGTATATTTTTAGGCTCTTTAATACCAAATATACGTTCTAGTTCATAACCATTCCATTGACATATATAATCATTACATTCCGGAATGTCGTATATGATGGTCTCTAAATAAATATCATCGTTTGGATTCATTTTGCGTAGAGCCAAGTATTCGCAGTAACTAAGCATTTGATTTCCTAGCCCTGATTCAATATGTACTATTTTCATATCTACAATGTTTAAGATTTATATGCATCTAAATAATCCTTTACAATTTTCTCTATTGAAAACCTGTTGTTTACATATTCAAATGCTTTTTCTGTGTATGCAAATGTTTCGGAATAATTGTTATATATATATTCAATTTTATTTGCACAATCAACAATATTTTCCATCTCAAATGTATATCCTAATTCTCCATGTTTTATTATTTCGTATGGGCCACCTTCGTTTGGAACAAGAGTTGGAAGCATCGCCGCAATACCTTCGGCAACGGCTAAGCCAAACCCTTCATGGCGTGCCGGATGACACATTAAATCGTAGTCTTTTAAATGTTTATAAATATATTCCCTATCTTTTAAACCCCTGAAATGTATTTGTTCTGCAACACCTCTTTCTTTTGCTAATTGTTTCAACTCTTCTTCATGCACACCTGTTCCAAAGAAATCGACCTCTATGTTTGAGTATCCACGTTTTTTTAAGATTGCTATAGCATTTATAAGAATATCTTGTCCTTTGATATTATAATTAATTCGTGCAACTTCAATTATTCTCATTCGTTCTTTCGGTACAATTTCATGCTTTGAGCGTTTAACTATATTATGTAATGCTATTCCATTTGGAATGGTTCTTACATTAAATTTACCTCGTTTTAGCATATCCTCTTTTACAGCATCGGATATAGCAAAAATACAATCAGCACGAGACACAAATCTTACTGAATTATTTAAAGCATGGTTTGTTAGAAACAATTTACGACCAAACTTGGGAAAAATCAGTGGAATTGTATTATATTTATGTACATGGACACAATAAGGGCCTATTTTCCATATATGCCAATTTAGTTTAATAAACGGTATTATTGAATGGCTACCACATTTACGATTTAGTAATATGATATTCGCTCTATTGTCGATACTATTAATGAGTTCTTGTGAATAATCATTATTAATAATGATTAGAGTTACTTCATTTGTCTTTATTTGCTCATTAATAATATCGACTAAAAGAGATTCGGCTCCTCCTAATTTAAATCCAGTTATAACATGTACTATTTTCATAATTAATTTGTTGTTTTTTAAATTTTTGCACCAAACAGATAATATCCAATAGTAGGACTAAGTCGTAATATATATCCAATGCATAGACATGCTATAATTATAATAATACTACAGAATGTTGAGAAACTAAATTCAAATAGAGGTATATTATAATCTTTAAAATATGGATATATCAATTTCATATCATGATGTAAGAAAAAGTAATGTATAAAATAAATGTCTAAAGTTCTTTTACCAATAAATTTTAAAGATTTTTGCACTATGTTATCATTAATAAAATATTTTTCGTTTTTATAAAAGAAGGTAAATAATATTATAATACCAAAGACTCCAAGTAATAGTTCTTTAATTCTAATAATTATTTTCTCACCATTTCCTGCTAGGTATATAATGTCGTTAAGTGTATGGCTAAATATGTTTATAACAAAAATACAAAACCACTTATAAAAAAGAATAATAGCATTCTGAAATGTTTTATAAAACTATGAAGGGAGCTATCATCAACACCTCTAATCCCAAATAAATCAGCTGCAACATGATTTAATACAACTAGGAACATCGTATATCCTCTTAAAGCATCTATATATTCAATTCGTGTTTGTTTGTTTGTTCATAGATTCTATTATTTTTTATTATAACATATAAGTGTTGTACACAATATTGGTAATATTAAAAAATATGATGTTGCATATCTGCTACCAGCAAATGAATTAATTAAAATACAGACAAATATATACGTGAATAATGCAAGTGATAATGGGGTGTATTTCGCTTTAATAGCAATATATGCAATTTTGTAATGAATTATAAGGAAAATAATTAGACCGATTATTCCTAGTCTTAATATTATTAAGGGCCATGTGATATCTCCTGTATCAAGTTGTGTTATACGACCAGTTTTAGAGTCTCCCAATCCTATATGAAATATTTGTGGAAAATCTTCTTCAATTATATTTCCTATTCCAAATAAGTAATATTGTGCATCAGTCTTCAAATAGTCATATCTTTCTTTAAGCATATATAGTCTGAATGTAGCGTTTCCTTCTACTTGTGAAGAACTATCTTTAGTAGTTGATAATTCTTCAAACATTTCATTAAATCTTTGATTAAGCGTTGTTAGAAAAAATGAAGAAAGATACATAATAGATATAACTCCTATTACTTTCAAAATTGATTTAACTCTATTTTTCGAAATAAACCAAGTACAAATAATTACTGCAACAATCAAACCTAATGCTATTGAACGTGTAGATGAAATTAATAAAGAAGTACATAATATAGTAAAGTATAAAATGTTCTTTCTTTTAGAGTTGTTGTAGTAGTTTGAGTACAATAAAATTACATAAAAGAAAGCATAATAACTCGGTAATATACCCCTAATAATTCCCATGTGTTCTTTGCTTTCCGGTGTAAAATAATGTATATTTGTAAAATGCTCTACTACAATAATAGTAGAAAGTATCAATGTTATTTTAAAAACAATATCGATTGCTTTTTTTATACTATTTATCGGCAACTTTGTAATGGTAAAGGCAAATATTAATGCAATCCAATGTCGTGAAGTCTTTAGAATGCTTATAATTGATGTTCCATTTATAAACAAATCAATTATTGTAATTAATCCGATATATATAAGAAATAGCTTTATTATCTGCTTAAAACTTTGGTATTCTTCAGAGTATATTTCTTTTATTTTATAATTGTAGAGGTATAAGACAATAATAAGTACAAGTGCACCATCGCTTATATTTGGAAATAGAAATATTCCTGTATAATATGACGCTGTAGAAAAAATATTAGTGGATAGTGCCATTATTATGACCAATACCCATTCAAACTTACTTTGCTTAATAATGAGAATTACAGCTATTAAAAATAGTATTAAATCCATATTTTAAATATTATCTATGTGATATTGATTTCAATAGTGATATTGTTAACTTAAAATATATATAGTTCCTAAACATAATGAATGCTGTAATACAGCCGGCAGTTAATGAAATAGCAACCCTTAATATTATTTGTATGTCTGATGTCAAATAATTTGTTAGTATTTGAACGGATATTATGATAGCTAATCTTGTAAAGATAGGCAAACAATCTTTTAACTGCTCTTTTATAGTATAATTGATGGGTTTACCACAAAAGTAAAGATTGGGGAACAGTAATATAATAGAATAAATACTTAACCCTAATATAAAAATATGTATATCAAAAAATGATGTTATGGCAATAACCAATATCATGAAACCTCTTCGTATTATTTCCAATAGTAAAACGGTTCTAGAGTCCCCCTTAACCATTAAAATGTTTTGGTTAATACTATGTAATGGAAATAGAATACCATTTATACCTAAAAGGATAAAAAAAGTTCCTGCTACTCGCCAAATTTTATTACCCATGAGCAACTCAAAAATGTCGCATGCGCATCCCATGAAAAGTGCCATGAGTAAGCCAACACACATCAGTGTTATACATATAATTTTCTTGTATGCTTCTCTGATATCGCCGGTTTCATTATTGATTTTTGCTAGTATCGGGTATGTTACACTTTGTACCACCGATGTCATGGTAATTGACAAGGTCGATTTGACTCTATATGCCTGCGAGTAAAATCCCAATTCTGCAGGTGTATATATTTTCCCTATTGTAAGTGTATAAATGTTGTTAAAAAAAGTACCTATTAATCCCGATATCAACAAGTTTTTTGAGAAACCGAAATACTTCTTTAAAGAATTAACAGAAAACTTTAGATTAGGGATAAAATCTCCGGTCAACCATAACAGAATTGCTTTTAGCAAGTTCATTATTATGCCTTGAAATACTAATGCCCATACATTACGATATATATATGCCAATATAATTGTGATGATGCATGACAATAGTGATGAAATAAGTGTGATTATACACAATTTTTTAAATCTTATCTCTTTCTGTAGTTTGGTACTTTGTACTATAGAAATTGCACTTAGAGGTAGGGCTAAAAATGTTACTTTACATACATCGTTAAGTATTTCCTGATTATAAAAATCGGCAATTACTCCAGACATCATATATAGTAATAGATATAGCAACAGAGAGACAAGCAGATTAAAATATAGGATTGTGGAATAGTCGGTTTTTGTTACCTCTTTCTCTCTAATTAGTGCCTGCCCAAATCCGGAGTCAATAATAACATTCGCAAACGAGGAGAATACTACCACCATTCCCATTATTCCATAATCACTAGGACTAAGAAAACGGGCAAGGATAAATGTTGTCAATAGTTGTATACCAGTATGTGAATATGATTCGATATACTTCCATATAATATTTTTTGTAACCTGCTTACCGGTGCTCATGATTCTATAATTTTTGCTATTTCTGCTTCTATTGTAGGTCTCCAACCATTACTCATCTCAACCCCTTTCTTTTTTACTTTTGCAGGGTTGCCTACGAGTAAAAGGTTTTCCCCTTCTTCGCTGAAATTACCAGAAACCTTTGAAATACATGACACAACGCATCCGCTGGGTATAACAGTTCCTTTGCCTATTGTACAACCGTTGCCAATAAATACGTTGTTCCCAATATAAATGGGTTTTGTCCTTTGGTAGTATTTATCTGTAATTATGTTATGTAGAAAATGAAAATCGGTGTCAAAGATTTGACTATTCCACGAAATACGTACATCATTTCCAATTGATATGTTTTTATAACATATAATTTTACTGTCAGCACCAAAACCTACATGGTTGCCTGCTTTCATAGTTGCATTGTTATTGATATATAATGTGCATCCGGGATGCAATTTTACATTTCCACCAATTGAAAGAGTTCCTCTATTATTGAAAAGTGTTTGTTTATAATTTGTCTCCCATTGTGTTATTTTAATTACTCCAATAGACAGCATACCGGGGTGTATATGCTTTACATCGAAAATAATCGTTCCAATATTTTTTATTTTAACATTGTAGGATATAATTATTGGACATTTGATTGCATCTTTGAATGTTTGTGTTTTTAGATTGTACCAAATGGTCTTAACCCAATTAATCTTCCAAAAATTATTTTTTATAACGAGTAGTGAGAATAATGTATCGCTATTTATTTTTTCTTTTATTTGTTTTTTTATTTTTTTTAAAATATTCATGCGTAAAGCCTTTTAATTGAATGAGTTATTTATGTAGATATAAATCGTTTCCTAAAGAAGAGGTGTAGACAAACGTCGGTTGCTTACCGGTGGGTATCGCCAAACACCCTTAAACTACACAACCAATGATGCCTACACCTCGTATGTAGGCATTCACTCTCTTTGGGTGCATAGTTTTTTGTCTGTTTAAATTTGGCGAATTTAACCGGTAAACTACCCTCTAAGAAGCAAATACTATGTTTCTTATACTATTTTAAGAAGCTGTTTAAATTTATGTCCTTGAAATTTTTATAGGTCTTTTTTAGGATGTTTTTTCATTTTTCAAAGGCGCATAGCAGGCTATGTAACTGCGAAAAAGGGGAAAACAGACAAAAAAGAGCATAAAAAGGCAAGAACAACTCGCGGGCAATGTAATCATTTTTTTCGAAAGAAATTTAAACAGTTTCTAATTATATATAATTTATTTTTTGTTTTTCACTGCCCCGTCGGCGCTTTGCCCGACACTCCCACGTTGTAACTAACAGGGCGGAATATAATATTAATTAGCCACAAATGGCTAATCGCGCGTGGTAACAATTCCCCTCTTCTTTTTTATCTCCTTGTATAGTATTTGTGGCAGTGTTAATAGTATGTTGCCACAACGTTTAATCTGTTTTTTAGGTTCGGCAAAAATGCGATGCAAAAACTCCAAATGACAGCGACGCATCCATGCTGGGGCTCGGTTTGGTGCATTCTCTGCACCACTGTTAAAGTTAAATGCTGCACCAACAGCAATAGCCACTCCCTTTTTTAGATGGGGCAACAGGTGGTGCATGAATTTCTCCTGTTTGGGTGCTCCCAAGGCAATCCAAATAATGTCGGCTCCATCGTTTTGTATATCCTGCGCAATTGTGGGATAGTCGAAATCTTCGACATTACAATAGGGTAGTTCGCGAAATAGCATGTTGGCAACATCGGGGTTTTTGCTTTGCAGGTTGTTTTGTAAAGCATCTAATGTGTTCTGCGATGTGCCAAGAAATATCATTCGATATTTTTTACTGCTGATAATATCGTTGAAAATATCGTTTCCACAATAATGTTGATAGCTTCTGCCATATATCCATTTGATGAAAATAGGCACCCAACTGCTATCACAAATAGAAAAAATGCTTTTGTTTATCTCATTACGATAGGTCGGTGATTGGTGAACCATGGTTAATATGTTACCATCGGCAACACATATATAGCCGGCTTTTTCCTCTCGTATATGTTCTGCAATATTATTGTGTATGCTATTTTTATCGAATTCGTATTTTATACCGAAATACTCTTCCATGTTAAATATTTATTCGGTTTTGTTTTTTTGTTAGCCAAAAAATGGCTAATTGTTTTGTCCTCTTTAAATCGTTTCCAAAAGAAGAGGTGTAGACAAACGTCGGTTGCTTACCGGTGGGTATCGCCAAACACCCTTAAACTACGCAACCAATGATGCCTACACCTCGTATGTAGGCATTCACTCTCTTTGGGTGCATAGTTCTTGTCTGTTTAAATTTGGCGAATTTAACCGGTAACTACCCTCTAAGTGTAAACACTATGTTTGTTAATTATAAATATATCTTTTATTTATTGCTAATTAGTATTATAATATAATTAGTCTGCACTTACCAATGCGGTATCTATCCATTTTCTTTATTTTATCATTGTTAGCCAAAAAATGGCTAATTGCTTTATCCTCTTTAAATCGTTTCCTAAAGAAGAGGTGTAGACAAACGTCGGTTGCTTACCGGTGGGTATCGCCAAACACCCTTAAACTACGCAACCAATGATGCCTACACCTCGTATGTAGGCATTCACTCTCTTTGGGTGCATAGTTTTTTGTCTGTTTAAATTTGGCGAATTTAACCGGTAAACTACCCTCTAAGAAGCAAATACTATGTTTCTTATATTTTATAATGTGTTTCTTATTCTTCTTATTTTTGCGAAACTATATAACCTATTATTATACCCAGAATTCCAATGACAAATCCGGCCCAACCAATTTGTATGCCTTTAAGACTATATTTAATGGATTTTTCTGTTACGGTATGTTGCCACTCTGCAAGGGCTTTCATTTGTAAATGGTTAATACTTTCAATTGTATTTTTTATATTGAAACAGCATTGGCGCTCTACCTTATATTCCTCATTATTGTGTGCAAGTGAGAATCGTTCATTATATATGGAATTATATAATGCATTAAAATATAATTCTTCTCCCTTTGCATTTAAATATAATCCCTCAATGGTTCTAATATGTTTACCGCGTGTAACGAAATCGTTCTTAGAATCGCTTTTATCAAAGAATTTATTGGATATTTCTTTTATCCTCGTTTTGTATGTATCGAAAATAATTTCGTATTGAGTTAAATAGAATAGTAGTGCCGGGTTATTTGTTGCGTTTAGGTTTATCTTTTCCCATTTATCGTTTACATAGACTCTGAGATTGCCATCGGCCGATTGGTCGTTGTTGAACTCGTGATTGTGATAGAACTCTTTGAGTTTGTGATAAATGGCAGGTGGAAATGTGTTATTACGAAAAAGTGGAGACTCTATTTTACGTAAAAACTTGTATTGGTGTAATCCATTGCCACTTTTACTGTCAAGTAAAAAGTCGAATGAATATTCGGTGGGCGCTCCATTTCCATCTTTTACTATTATTCTGAAATCTTCTCTGTCCTCGTTAATGAGTGAAATTTCTATGAATAATTTTTCATCGATAGACTTTTCCATGCCATCGGAAAAATCGTTAATTTTAATAACTTTATCTTTGTCCAATATATTATGTATTCCATGTGATGAACAAGGCATCCATAATACACAATACGACTCTTTTATGTCTTTCATAGAGGCTGGTTGCTAAGGAACTTATATACCAAGTATATACTTAAAGATGAAATTATGTATTTTTTCTTTTATCGTTAGACGTGGATTTAAATCGTCGTTGAATGTTATTGCATATTTTGTAACTTTCCATGTCGAGGATGTTAGGGTTGCACCATAAGCTATGAAGCCTGCGGCCGCTAATTCTGTTATACATCTTTCGGTTATGCTTGCGTGTAGTTCATCGAGTGTGCCTCGTTCTTTTTGGCAAACATACTCAAGAGCAGGGATTAACTCATTAATTTTTTTTGAGCTGCTGTTCGATAAGATTTCCTTTTTCATGACAATATATGCATTTGTGTGTAATATGCTTTTTTGTGTGCTATTACACTTGTTTATTTATATTCAACAATTTACGTATGTTGCTTGTACTATTGTTTTTACAAATATAGGTTAATTGTTATTACTTAAAATGAAAAAAAATAATAATGTTATTTAAGTATCTAATATTTTTTACAGCCACTCCCGCATTGCAACTAACCGAGACGGGAGAGTATTTATCTTTCTTATTCTTCTAATAGAGATTGTTGTTTTGTCTGTAATGTGAAAACAATATACTCTCTCGTTCGCTACTTGTTTGCCACTCATATTCTATGAACCTTTTAACCTGCTCTGTTACACCGTCCTTTGTGCAAATGACCTCGAACTTGTTAAGGCCAAACAGCAGTTCGGTGCTTTTCTCGTTCATGTTGCGCAGTTGGCGCATTATCTCTATGCGCGATGCATTGTCGTAGGTGAATATGGTAACTCGCTTGCTCTCCTTGCGGCTTTTACTGCTACGGCACAACTCCACGAAAAAGTCGCTGAAGTAGGTGTAGTCGATGGGGCTCAACGAGTGCCCGAAAATTGTTATCTCATCGGCCTCGGCAATGTCGTAGCGAAGGGTGTTCGAACGGTAGTGGGGGCTAAAGGTCTTGTACATGCATTGAAGGTCGTCGGGAACATCGGTCTGTTCGTTGAAACCTATTATTATATTGTTCTCCTTTATGCTTCCATGTACGTGGGTTATTTTTTCACCTGTATTGGCCGGCAAGTCCAATTTCTGTTTTATTGTGGCTAGGTCGGTATAGTTAAATGTGTATATATTCTCGTATTTCCCGTTTTTAACTATTGCTTGCAACACCATGGCGGCTATGCTATCTTTATTTATACAGGCTTGTGCCTCTTCGTTCTTCAGATAATCGTGCAACGATGTTACAAGGCTGTGATAGTCGGCAATGCAGTTGTTGAAATAGCCTTGTGAGTATCTGACGGGCAATGATTGCCTGAAAAACTTACGGGAATAGTTCTCCAGTGTCTGCTCTATGTCGAACCAGTTGCTGTTCGACGATGCTTTGTCCAACTCCACTCCCAAACCGCTTTTGCTATTGCCCTCGCTAAAAGGCCAATAGGTGCTTTTGGCATAATCGCTATAGCGGGTGTTAAGCCCCAAATCGATGTCGAAACCGTTGCCTAATATCGCTATCTTCTTCATTGTGTGCTTGTGCTGTATGTGGAGTGTACACCTTATATATATAAGGTATGTCAGTCGCGACGAAATATGTCGCGTGTGTAAACCTTTTCGTTCACATCGTCGAGTATGGTATCGTAGCGGTTGGCTATGATGGCCTGCGACTGTTGTTTGAACTGCTCGATGTCGTTTACTACGCGACTGCCAAAGAAGGTGCTTCCGTCGGGCAGGGTGGGCTCGTAGATAATTACCTCGGCACCTTTGGCTTTTATGCGTTTCATGACACCTTGAATAGACGATTGACGGAAATTGTCGCTATTGCTCTTCATGGTTAAACGGTAGACGCCTATGGTGCAGTGGTGCTCGCGTGTGGCATCGTAGTTGCCTTGGCTGTAGTAGTCGTAGTAGCCGGCTTTGTGCAACACTTGGTCGGCAACGAAGTCCTTGCGTGTGCGGTTGCTCTCTACAATGGCCGACATCATGTCTTGGGGCACATCGCGGTAGTTGGCAAGCAGTTGCTTGGTGTCTTTTGGCAGGCAGTAGCCTCCGTAGCCAAACGATGGGTTGTTGTAGTGGGTGCCAATGCGCGGGTCGAGTCCTACACCTTCTATAATATCTTGTGTGTCCAGTCCCTTTATCTCGGCATACGTGTCCAGCTCGTTAAAGTAGCTTACACGCAATGCTAGGTAGGTGTTGGCAAACAGCTTTACGGCTTCGGCCTCGGTGAGTCCCATGAACAGCGTGGGCACATCCTGTTTAATGGCGCCTTGTTGCAACAGCCCGGCAAAGGTGTGGGCTGCTTGTTGCAGTTGCTCGTCGTCCTTGGGATAGCCAACTATTATGCGGCTTGGGTAAAGGTTGTCGTACAACGCTTTGCTCTCGCGCAGGAACTCGGGCGAGAAGAGTAGGTTGAACTTCTTACCCTTCAACTGCTCGTTGCATGCAAAGCGTTGGGAATATTTTGCATAGAGGCTGTTGCAGTAACCTACAGGAATGGTGCTCTTGATGACCATTACTGCAGTGGGGTTGGTTGCTATCACAAGGTCTATTACTGCTTCTACGGCCGTTGTGTCGAAGAAATTCTTCTGTGGGTCGTAGTTGGTGGGGGCCGCTATCACCACAAAGTCGGCATCGCGGTAGGCCGATGCTCCGTCGAGTGTTGCTGTGAGGCGTAAATCCTCTTTTGCAAGGTATTTCTCGATGTACTCGTCTTGTATGGGCGATTGACGACGGTTAATCATATCTACCTTTTCGGGTATGATATCTACTGCTGTTACGTCGTTGTGTTGTGCCAACAATGTGGCTATGCTAAGGCCTACGTAGCCTGTTCCTGCTACTGCAATCTTCATATCTTTAGTTTTTATCATGATAGTGATATCCGTAACCATAACTGTATCCGTAACGGTAGCCATAGCGGTAGCCGTAACGTCCGTTTCTTGCCTCGATACCGTTGATGATTATTGAGAAGTTCTTGAAACGACCTTGGTTGTAGATATTACTCATTTCGGTTATCATGCTACGCTCCAACAATCCGCAACGTACAAGGAAGAGGGTGCGGTCGGCCTGTTTTTCAATGATGCTTGTGTCGGCTACAATGTCAATAGGAGGACAGTCGATGAGCACATAATCGTACTGCTCGCGCACCTTTTGTATCAACTTTGCAAAACGGTCGTCTTCCAATAACTCGGTGGGGTTGGGAGGAATGGTTCCAACGGGCAACACGTGAAGGCCTTTTGTATCTTTGTCTTCTACCAACAATTGCTCGTAGTTGTCGTTCATGCCTGCAAGGTAGTTGCTGAGTCCCTCTTTTGGAGAATTAATGTATGTAGACAGTGATGCGTGGCGCATATCTCCATCGATGAGCAACACTTTGTTGCCTTTGAGTGTAAGTGATTTCGCAAGGTTGATGATTGTGAAGCTCTTACCACTACCGGGGTTGAACGACGTGGTGATTACAACTTTTTGTTTGTTGTCCTTGCTCATGAACTCGAGGTTGGTACGTAGCACGCGGAACGCCTCGTTAATGATGTTGCGGTTTCCATCGCTGACAACAATGTCGAGTTTCTCCTCCTTCTTCTTGAAGTTGAAACGGCTCTTCTCGCTAATGGCAAGAGGAATTTCACCGATAATGGGAATGTTCACACCTTCGAAGTCTTTGTGTCCGCGTATCTTGGTGTCGGTGTACTCGCGCAACAGAATTAAACCGGCAGGAACAACCAAACCAATGGCAAATGCTATGAGCCATATCTTTTTGCGTACAGGAGAGGTGGGTGAAATGCTACCTGTTGCGGGGGTGATGATACGCGTGTTGTAGGCTGTGAAGGCTTTTGACAATTGGCTCTCCTCGCGTTTCTGCAACAAGAACAGGTACAAAGTCTCTTTTACCTTCTGCTCACGTCCCTCCGATACAAGATATTTCGATTGTGTGGGGTTTTGTGCAATACGTTGGTTGGTCTGTTCCTCTTCTCTTTGCAGGTTGGCCATCTGTGTGCTCAATGCCTGTATCTGGTTGGCGATTGATGCTATGATTGCCTGACGAAGCGATGCCAAAGTGTTGTCCAACTCAATGACCAATGGGTTCTGGCTGCTGCTGGCTGCCACAAGGTTGTTGCGTTGCAACATGTTACGGTTGTAGTTTGCTATCTGCTCGTTTATTCCGTTGTCTTTAATTCCTACATTTACAGGAAGTATCTTGTTCTTTGTTGTCTCGTCGGTGAGATATTTGCTCACCGCACGTGACATCTCGAGTTCGTTGTTAAGGTCGAGTATCTTGCTGTTAATCTCGCGTGTTTGCGACATGTAGAGGCTTGTTGCAACAGATACGTCGGGCAACAAGTGCTTACTCTTGTAACTCGAAATGTTGCTATCGACAGTCTCCAATTCACGACCAATGTATTCCAAACGTTCGTTAATGAAACGCTCGGTCTCTACTGCAACGGTGTTTTTGTCCTCCATCCACTTTTCGTTGTATACGTTGATGAGGGTCTTCAGTACATCGTCGGCACGCTCAATGGAGTTGTCGCTTATGGAAATTGTTATAATGTCGGCATCTTTGTCTTTCAAATTGTATGACAATTTTCCGGAATACATAGATGTGGTTCCAAACATGTTGTAGCGGTTTACATATATTGTGATGTCGTCGCCTTGTACATAGTGCGGGCTGGGTGCTATATGTATATTACCTATTGGGGTGGAAACGGTGTCCTGCGACAGGGTGCCGTCCTCTTGAGTTATAGACAATTGTCCTTTTACTTTGACATTCTCGTCTATCTCATCTTCAATGGCACTGCTTGCAAAATCGTAAAGTGTGTATGTTCCGTCTTTGTGCAGGTCTATTGTGAATTTTGCCGAAACAGCATCGGAAATGTCGCAAATGGTTGCTTTGATTGGCAAAGTGCTACCATAGAGAACTGTGCGGTGGAACATTCCGTCGCAAGCGTAATTCATGTCCAAATTGAGCTTTTTTACTACTTCGGCTATGTTTGCAGGAGATTGTATTGCATACATCTCATTGAAAACCGATGTGTTGCCTGAATATGTTCCCATAGATGCGAACTTCTCCATTTGTCCGCTCATGCTTCCCTGCTCCGATGTTTTTATCATAATATCGGTGTAACGGGTGTATCCGGGGTGGGTTGTCGCAATTTTATATGTTGCTATTCCCAGAGTGATTGCAAGTGAAATTACAAACCAATACCACCTGCCAAGGCAATCTTTTAAGAACGATAATACCTGATCTTCTTCGTGCTGACGATTGACGTTGTTGTATGTGTTGTTTGTATCCATGGTGTTTATCGGGTTACTAGTGTTATAACTGAAGTTAGTAGCGAAGCAAATGAAATCCAGAACGATGATGAACGCACGTTGTTGCCGTTTACGGTTGATTGACGGGCACGCATCTTGTTGGGCTCAACATAAACAATGTCGTTCTGTTGCAAATAGTAGGCAGGGGAGTTGTACAACTCTTCGAGGGACAATAGGCTCACTGTGTATGTCTTTTGGCTGTTGCCTTCGTTACGCAACACTCGTATGTTGTCGCGACGGCCATGTATGTTCAGGTCGCCTGCAAGGCTGATAGCCTCGAGCAGTGTTAATGCGTCGCGGTCTATTTTGTAACGTCCCGGCGACTTAACCTCACCCAGAACCGAAATGGATAGATTTGCATATTCTACCGTTACAATGTGGTCTTTTATCAGGTTCGATGCGGTTAGCTTGTTCTTAATGTGCTCTGCCACTTCCTGACGTGTCATTCCGGCAACTTTCACTTTTCCTAATTCGGGAAAATCTATCTCGCCATTTTTGTCAACGGTGTAGCAAGATATTCCCTGCGAAGATAAATATGTGCTGTTAGTGCTTCCTAACTGTCGCGATATGTAGGGTAGGTTGAACATGTTAGAGAGTTCTTGATTTCTGGAATTAACCACAATGGTAATCTTGTCCTCGGGTTGCAACGTGATGTGCTTGGGAGTTGTTTCGACTCGATTGCCATTTTGGGCATCCTGAAAATAGGCAATCTCTTTTGTTGACTGGCATGATGTTGGTAGAATCATTACCAATGAAACTGTGGCGGCAGTAATAAATTTGCATGCAGAATTTATTAGCCTTTTGATAACTAATTTTTTCATATCTAATTTTGTTTTGTTTTTCAAAAAGAAGAATATGTTTTTAACTAAATTGTATAATCTGGGGACATTGATAATGGTATAAGTAATTCATTATCAATTAGTTAGCTGTAAATTATTTTTGCGAGTGGTTTTGTTGTGATGTCATAAACCTTGCTTCTCCCGCAAAAAATGATGCTGCATTTGTGTGTTTGCAGCCTTTCTGTTGCGAAGTTATTGTTTTATTTTGACAACACAAAATAAATTTTCTTTTTTATTAAGGTATAATAAGTGAACTTTGTTTTTTATTAAACGAATGTTCCTTTTATAAAGTTTTGTGAAAATATTGTTGTGTAAAATAAATTTACCAAACACCGGTTGTGCTCTCTTCTCTCCTGTTCTTGTGCTTGATACGGCCTGTTCCGCGGAATGTTATAATAAGGTAAAATGTTAGAGAAATTTATCCATTTGGGCTGTATATGTTCATTTTGTTTTGCCTGTTTCTTTGCTTACGCTCTGTTTATACTCCTATAAATGAGGGTTCTTTTACTCCTTTTATCCTTTTTTGGTATATAAAAATGTACAAAACGGTATAATATTTTGGTCTATATGTGAACTTTTTTGCTGTTTTTGCAAAAAAAAATGGTTGAGATTATATTTTATAATGTTTTTTGTTATCTTTGTGCATCGTTAAACCATTAACAAATAAATATTATGAAAGAACTTATTGAGAAAATTCAGGCAGTTTACGCTGCATTTGAGGCTGACGCTAATTCACAAGTAGAAAAAGGTAACAAAGCAGCTGGTACTCGTGCACGTAAGGCTTCTTTGGAGCTCGAGAAAATGATGAAGAGCTTCCGTAAAGCTTCTTTGGAGGCTGCTAAAAACTAATTCTGCCTCGAAAAAGGGTTATTGGAGTGCTATTCTGCTCTCCATTTGAAATAAAAGTCGCTAGCGACTTTTATTTCTTTTTTTATACAAGTCTGATTATGTAAAAAATATTTACTATCATGCTGAGTTGTCTGCCCAATCTTGATGTTTTTCTGTGAAAATTAGAGTGTTTTTTTAGGTATCCATAATGCTTTTTTTTGTAACTTTACAAAGTTGTGCTTATTATATATAATATTTTTAATATAAAATTTTAATATAAAAAATTAATCTTTAATCGGTTATACACTTTTTGATATCTAAACTACGAAAATTTCTAATTAATCTAAAATAATTAACAAACCAAATCATGAGAAAACAATCTATTTCTATTGCTTTAGCATGCCTTTTTGTTTCTGTTGCTTCTATGGCACAAAACCTAAAGGGATTTGCTTATGGCGATGTTGAAGCACCCAGAGGTTACAACTATCAGCAGGGACAACCTTCAGGAGCTGTGGAATGGGAGTCGCCAACAGAACTTGCTCTTAACAAAGAACAACCAAAAGGGTGGTTCTTTACTTTTGCAAGTGAAGAGAACGCACGCAAAGTGTTGCCAGAAAACAGCGAATACTATTTGTCGCTCGATGGCACATGGAGTTTTAATTGGGTTGCCAACCCTTGGGAACGTCCGGTTGATTTCTTTAAAGCCGACTACGATGTTTCTGCTTGGGATAAAGTGCAAGTGCCTATGAACTGGAATGTCTATGGATTGCAAAAAGATGGTAGCCAAAAATATGGTACTCCAATCTACGTTAATCAACCGGTCATTTTTAAACACTCTGTTGCTGTTGGCGACTGGAAGGGTGGTGTAATGCGTGAACCGGCTAAGCATCATACAACCTATAAGTATCGTAACGAGGTTGGTTCCTACCGTCGCACATTCACTATTCCTCAAAATTGGGAAGGACGTCAGGTATATATAAATTTTGACGGTGTAGACTCATTCTTCTATTTGTGGATAAATGGCCGATATGTAGGTTTCTCAAAAAACTCTCGTAATCTCGCGGCATTTAATATTACAAAATATTTGGTGGAAGGAGAAAACTCTGTTGCTGTTGAGGTTTATCGCAATAGCGATGCATCGTATCTCGAAGCACAAGATATGTTCCGTCTGCCGGGTATCTTCCGTACAGTTTCATTGACATCAACCAACCCTGTCGAACTACGCGATATACGTGTAACAACAGAACTCGACGATGACTATCGCGATGCTGTTGCAAATATTGCAGTAGATGTAAGAAACTTGTCAGAGAAAAAAGCTAAGGGCTATAAAGTAAAGGCACAACTCTATAAAAACACTCTTTATAGCGATGATAACGTATTAGTTGCCAATGCAAACGTCTCTACCGATGTGGCAATAGTAGAATCAGGTGCAAAAAACACCACAACATTGGCTCTTGCGGTTGAAAACCCCGCAAAGTGGAGTGCCGAAGAACCAAACAGATATACATTGCTTGTACAATTGCTCGATAAAAAGAACAGAGTTGTTGAGACTGCATCTACATATATAGGTTTCCGCGAAGTTGAGATACGCGATACAAAAGCAGAGGACGATGAGTTTGGCTTGGCGGGTCGCTACTACTATCTCAATGGTAAACCTATCAAAATGAAGGGAGTGAACCGCCACGAAAGCAATCTCGAGCGCGGACATGCTGTTACCCGCGAGCAAATGTTCAAAGAGGTCATGTTAATGTTGCAAGGAAACATTAACCATGTACGTAATTCTCACTATCCCGATGCTCCCTATTGGTACTATTTGTGCGATAAGTATGGTATTTATCTTGAAGATGAGGCCAATATCGAGAGTCATGAGTATTACTATGGCGATGCTTCGCTCTCACACGTTCCCGAATATGAGGATGCTCATGTTGCACGTGTAATGGAAATGGCATACGCAACAATGAATTGCCCATCGGTTGTTATATGGTCATTAGGTAACGAGGCAGGTCCCGGTGTGAATTTTGTAAAGGCATACGAAGCTTTGCATGCATTCGATACTTCGCGTCCGGTACAGTATGAACGTAACAACGACATTGTAGACATGGGCTCTAACCAGTATCCCTCGGTGGGCTGGGTACAGTACGCTGTTCAAGGTAAGGCAAACATAAAATATCCTTTCCACATATCGGAGTATGCACACTCAATGGGTAATGCTGTTGGTAACCTCAAAGATTATTGGGATGCAATGGAGAGCACTAACTTCTTTATGGGTGGTGCTATTTGGGATTGGGCCGACCAATCATTCTGGAACTACGATTCAAAAACAGGCGATAGATATATGGGATATGGTGGCGACTTCGGCGACCGTCCAAACGACCACATGTTCTGTATGAACGGTATTGTATTTGCCGATCACACTCCCAAACCTCAGTATCGCGAGGTGAAGAAAGTATATCAGAATGTAGGTGTTAAGTTGTTGGGAGATGGCAAGGTTGAAATCTTTAACAAACGCTATTTCAACACTCTTAGCGACATGGATATACGTCTCTCTTTGTGGGAAGATGGTAAAGAAATTGCACACTCTTTCCTTCCCGATTTAGCTATTGCTCCACGTGAACACAAGGTTATAAACCACGATTTTGATGCTTCATCGCTCAAAGCCGACAAAGAGTATTTCCTAAAAGTACAGTTCTTGCTCAAGAAAGATATGCCATGGGCAAAGAAAGGATATGTTCAAATGGAAGAGCAACTATCTTTGAAAGAGGCTGTTAAGAATATATACATAGCAAATGTGGCACAAGGTGGTAAAATAGCATTTGAGAAAGCGACCCAAAACAATATGTCGGTATTGAAAGGTGCTGACAATAAATTCGAAATAGTATTCGACAACAACAAGGGAGTTCTTTACAGTGTAGCATATGATGGCAAAGTGGTGTTTGCTCCCGGTAACGTTATGAAAATTGGCGCATATCGCGCACCTGTCGATAATGACAACTGGGCATGGAATAATTGGTATTCAAATGGCTTGCACAACCTCAAAGACAGTGTAATGTCGTTTGTTTCAAAAGTGAATAAGAACGATGGCAGTGTAGTTCTTCAATACATCGTATATTCACAGGCCGACAATGCAGTACGTCGTGTTAAACATGATGACAACAGCTGGTCTTTGGTTGATGATTCTCGTGAGTTTGGCGCCGGAGATTTTCATATAATATCTAATCGCATCTATACTGTATATCCCGACGGTTCAATTGAACTTAACAGTAGTCTATCGGGTAGCAAGGCAGTTGATATGGCACGTGTAGGATATGAATTACAGTTGCCAACAGAGTATAAAAACTACACCTATTATGGTCGTGGTCCTTGGAATAACTACAACGACCGTTGCACAGGCTCGTTCATTGAGCAGTACAGTACAACAGTTGATAAACAATTTGAGAAATTCCCTAAACCACAAGAAATGGCAAACCACGAAAATGTACGTTGGGCCGCATTGACAAATGACAATGGCGAAGGTGTTATTTTTATAGCAACAGAGGGCATGTCTACTACAGCATTACCTTGGAACGATGTTGAACTTACTCTTGCCGCGCATCCCTATCAGTTGCCAAAATCATCGGGTACATGGTTGCACTTAGACAAAAAAGTAACCGGACTCGGTGGAAACAGTTGTGGACAGGGTGGTCCGTTGGAGTATGACCGTGCGAAATCGGTAGAGAATACAATGGGCTTCATTATGCGTCCCGTAAAAGCCGGTCAATATGTAGAAAAGGCAAATGTACTCTCTTCGGGTGTTGTACCGGTAGTGCTCTCACGCAGTTTGAAGGGTTTGGTAACAATGACATGCAAAAAAGAGGGGGCAGAAATATACTACAAGATTGGTAAACGTGGCAAGAAAACAAAATATACAGAGCCCGTAGACATGAGCAAGGGTGGCGACATTGTCGTATGGGAAAAAGCAACACCCGAACTGGCCGCTACATACAGTTATGCCGAGGTTACCGCAATACCTGTAACAGTTGTATTCACATCGAGTCAGGAATTAGGAAGCGAAGGTGCAAAACTTGTAGATGGAGACCCTTCAACTATTTGGCACACAATGTATTCTGTAACTGTTGCAGGATATCCTCACTATATCGACTTTGATGCAGCCGATGAAACCATGATTAAAGGATTTAAATATCTGCCACGTCAGGATGGTGGAAACAACGGTAACATCAAAGACTATAGAATTCAGGTGAGCAACGATGGTAAGACATGGAGCGACCCTGTTGCCGAAGGAACATTCGAGAACAACAGCAAGATACAGGTTGTCAATTTCTCAAAACCTGTTAAAGCACGCTATGTGCGTTTCACCGGTTTGAATTCGCAAAATGGTCAGGATTTTGGCTCCGGTGCAGAATTTGAACTCATAAAAGTTAATTAATAACTAACTTTTAGCCTACATGGGGTGGGAACTCCATGTAGGCACAATAATTTAATTAAATATAAGATGAAAGGAATTGTATTGGCCGGTGGTTCCGGAACACGTTTATATCCCATTACTAAGGGTGTAAGTAAGCAGTTGTTGCCAATCTACGATAAGCCTATGGTGTATTATCCCATATCGACGTTGATGCTTGCAGGAATACGCGAAATACTCATAATCTCGACACCACAGGATTTGCCGGGCTTTAAACGATTATTGGGCGATGGTAGCGATTACGGTGTGCGCTTTGAGTATGCAGAACAACCCTCCCCCGATGGCTTGGCACAAGCATTTATCATAGGCGAGGAGTTTATAGGTAACGATAGCGTGTGCCTTGTATTGGGCGACAATATATTCTATGGCGCGGGTTTCACTGCCATGCTCAAAGAGGCTGTTCGCACAGCCGAGGAGGATGCTAAGGCAACAGTTTTTGGTTACTGGGTAAATGACCCGGAGCGTTACGGCGTTGCAGAATTCGATGACGAGGGTAATTGCCTTTCTATAGAAGAGAAACCCCAGTCTCCAAAATCAAATTATGCAGTGGTTGGCCTCTATTTCTATCCCAATAGGGTGGTTGATATTGCTAAAAATATTAAACCATCGGCACGTGGTGAACTGGAGATAACAACCGTCAATCAGCAATTCCTCGACGATGCAGAACTAAAGGTGCAGAAATTGTGTCGTGGATTTGCTTGGCTCGATACCGGAACACACGATTCGCTTAGCGAAGCCTCTACCTTTGTCGAAGTGATAGAGAAACGTCAAGGTTTGAAAATTGCATGTCTCGAAGGTATTGCTTATCGTAAAGGGTGGATTGACGATGAGAAAATGCGTCAGTTAGCACAACCTATGATAAAAAACCAATACGGACAGTATCTGTTAAAAGTAGTTGAAGAGCTCAAAGATAAAAAATAGTCCGAAATATTTAGAAATAGATTGATGGAAGTTATAAAAACCGAGATAGATGGAGTGGTAATCATAGAGCCACGAATCTTTAATGATGATAGAGGCTATTTCTTTGAGTCGTTTTCACAACGTGAATTTGAAGAAAAGGTACGTCCCATTAAATTTGTACAAGACAATGAGTCAAAATCGTCATACGGAGTGTTGCGAGGTTTGCATTTCCAAAAAGGAGAGCATGCACAGAGCAAACTTGTTCGTGTGATAAAAGGAGCTGTTCTCGATGTAGCAGTAGATATACGCAAAGGCTCTCCAACCTTTGGAAAATATGTAGCAGTAGAACTTACAGAAGATAATCATCGTCAGTTTTTTGTTCCTCGTGGTTTTGCTCACGGGTTCTCTGTTCTCACCCCCGAGGCAATATTTCAATATAAGTGCGATAACTTCTATTGTCGAGAGAGTGAAGGCGCTGTAGCATGGGACGACCCACAACTGGCAATAGATTGGAAAATACCTTTTGATAAAGTAATCCTCTCCGAAAAAGACAAATATCATAAATGTTTGGCAGAGGCCGATTACTTGTTTGATTATAACGACGATTTATATAAATGAAAACAATACTCATAACAGGAGCAAACGGGCAACTTGGTAGCGAAATGCATCGTCTGGGTATGCTTTCGTCAAATAACTACCTGTTCACAGACGTTGCGGAACTTGATATTACAAACAAAGATGCTGTAATGCAGTATGTTACTGATAACAATGTACAGGTTATTGTGAATTGTGCCGCATATACAAATGTCGATAAGGCCGAAAATGATGAGGCTGTAGCTCTGTTGATAAATTCTACTGCAGTGCGCAATCTTGCCGAGTCGGCAAAGTCGGTTGATGCCACACTCTTTCATGTCTCTACCGACTATGTATTTGGGCACGAAGGAAACATTCCGCGCACCGAAGATATGCCAATTAACCCTTTGGGGGTCTATGGACGCACAAAACTACAAGGCGAAGAGGCTATCAAAGAGGTTGGTTGCAAAGCAATAATAATACGAACAGCATGGCTCTATTCCGAATTTGGCAATAACTTTGTAAAAACAATGCTACGTCTTACATCCGAAAAGGAGAGCCTAAACGTTGTGTTCGACCAAGTGGGTACACCAACTTATGCAGGAGATCTAGCTTTAACAATCTTCTCAATCATAGAGGGAGACGTGTACAACGGCAATGAGGGAATCTACCATTTCAGCGACGAAGGTGTTTGCTCGTGGTACGATTTCGCAGTAGAAATTGCGTGCATTGCCGGACACAGGAATTGTAAAATCAATCCATGTCATAGCAGTGAGTTCCCATCGCCGGTAACACGTCCGCCATATTCAGTACTCGATAAGACAAAGATTAAACATACATTTGGGGTAGATATCCCTCATTGGAGAGAATCACTTGTATATTGCATGAAAAGAATATTAACCCAACAAAAATAGTTATATCATGAAACGTAACATACTAATAACAGGTGGAGCCGGTTTCATAGGAAGCCACGTTGTGCGTCTGTTTGTTAATAAATATCCCGAATATAATATCATTAACCTCGACAAACTAACATACGCCGGCAATCTTGCCAACCTTAAAGATATTGAGCAAGCACCTAACTACACATTTGTGAAAGCAGATATCTGTGATTTTGATACTATACTTTCGTTGATGGAGGAGCATAAAATAGACGGTGTAATACATCTCGCAGCAGAGAGTCATGTCGATCGCTCGATTAAAGACCCCTTTACCTTTGCATGCACAAATGTAATGGGTACATTGTCGCTTCTGCAAGCAGCAAAACTCTATTGGGAGTCGCTTCCCGATAAGTATGCTGGTAAACTCTTCTATCACATATCTACCGACGAGGTGTATGGTGCACTGGAACTCACAAATCCCGAAGGTGTTGAACCGCCATTCACAACAACAGCATCATCGAGCGAACACCATCTGGCCTATGGCACCGATTTCTTCTACGAAACGACAAAATATAATCCACATAGCCCCTATTCTGCATCAAAGGCAAGTAGCGACCATTTTGTTCGTGCCTATCACGATACATACGGCATGCCCACATTGGTAACCAACTGTTCAAACAATTATGGTCCCTATCAGTTCCCTGAGAAACTGATTCCGCTGTTCATAAATAATATACGTCATCGTAAACCACTGCCGGTATATGGCAAGGGCGAGAATGTACGTGATTGGCTATACGTAGAGGACCACGCTCGTGCTATAGATGTAATTTTCCACAAAGGAAAAGTTGCCGATACATATAACATTGGTGGTTTCAATGAGTGGAAGAATATAGACCTCATAAAGGTTATGATTAAAACAGTAGATAGGCTTCTGGGCAATCCCGAGGGAACTTCTCTAAACCTAATAACCTATGTAACCGACCGCGCAGGACACGATTTGCGCTATGCAATTGATAGTTCTAAACTACAGAAAGAGTTGGGTTGGGAACCAAGCCTGCAGTTCGAAGAGGGAATAGAAAAGACTGTACGTTGGTATCTCGATAATCAGGAGTGGGTCGATAACATCACAAGTGGTGAGTACGAAAAGTACTACGAGGATATGTATAAAAACAGATAAAGTTGTAATAACCTCTTTATGGGTATAAGACAAAACTTTGGATACAATCTGATACTTACTCTATGTAACTATCTATGTCCCCTTATAACATTTCCATATGTGTCGCGTGTGTTAGGCGAGATACAGGTGGGTGTGTGTGGCTTTGTCGATGCTATAGTGAACTATTTTGTTATTTTCTCTATGCTAGGTGTAGGTAGCTACGGGATACGCGAAATAGCTCGTTGTGGCGATAATAAAGAACAACGAAATATTGTTTTTACAAATCTAATGCTTATAAACATCATACTAACAATATTTGCAGTTGCTATATTGTTAGTATGTACCTTCTATATCCCACAGCTGCAACAACATAAGGAACTATTGGGAGTAGGTATTATAAAAATAGTATTCAGTGTTTTCATTATAGAGTGGTTGTTTCAAGGTGTTGAAAGGTTTAAGTATATAACACTTCGCTCTGTAACTGTAAACATCTTATATGTTTTGTCTGTATTACTCTTTGTGAGAAATAGTAGTGATACATTGATATATTACTTCTTGACAACACTTGTGGTTGCTGTTAATGCTCTACTTAATTGGTATAATAGTAGAAGATTTAGAGAGTGGAATTTTAAGTCAATAGACATCAGAACTTATCTCAAACCTGTACTTACATTTGGTTATTATAAGATTCTGACATCTATGTATACAACGTTTAATGTTATATTTCTTGGTTTTGTTTCGGGTGATGCTCAAGCTGGTTATTTTGTTACGGCGACAAAACTATATACAATATTGATGGCAGCCTTTACTGCATTTACAACAATAATGATTCCTCGCGTTAGTGTTATGTTGGCATCAAAAGAATATACAAAATTACAACGTTTATCAGATGAAATTTTTGAGATACTATTTTCGATTACACTACCTGTAATATTTTTTGCTCTCTTTTATGCTTCACAGATAATTGATATTGTTGCAGGTGATGGATATGAAGGAGCAGTCTTGCCTTTCCGAATAGTTATATTCTTGCTTACTATAATAGGGATGGAACAAATTGTTATTCAACAATTTTTAATGGCGTCATCATCTAATCGTTCTATTATGATGGTCTCTACCATAGGAGCAATAACTGGTGTTGGAATTAATATTTTATTTACTCCATCATTGGGCGCTGTTGGCTCTGCAATTGCTTGGTCTGTTTCAGAGGTTATGGTACTGCTTGTAGGTGTATATTTTATGAAAATATGTACAACCGTTACATTGAACTACAAAAACTTATTGAATGCTCTATTCTGGTGCCTACCATATATAGTTCTTGATCTATTTCTGTATTTAACAGTTATTCCATCAATAGGTATTTGGCTTGCATTGCTATCAAATATAATGTTGTTTATTGTGCTTAATTTCGTGTTGAATAGGAATGCTGTATTTATTAAGTTGTTGCAACCCTTATTAAATAAACTGAAACTATGAGTAGTATACCGGAACGAACAATAGGTGTTGTTATATTGAATTATAAGTCTTATGTCGATACTGAGACTTTGGTATTTGAACTATTGAGTAATAAAACAAAACATAGGTTAATAATTCAAATTGTTGACAATGCCTCTCCTAATGACTCTTTCTCATATTTGTGGGATAAGTTTAAAGATGTTCCCGACGTATATGTAAATAAAAATAATGAAAATTCAGGCTTTGCTTGTGGTAATAATTTCGGTCTTAAACTGCTTGCAAAGTATAGTCCTGATTATGCTTTGGTTTTAAATAATGATGTGCATTTTGATACATCTATTTTGGATAAACTTGTTACGGTTTATGAGAGTATCAATAATGTTGGTGCTGTGGCTCCATTACAATGTTATCCCTCGGGACAATATGACAAAAGAGGATTGGCTATTCCCAACTTTATAAATGACTTTTTCTCATATACATATATATATTATAGACTATGGCGGGATTCCCTCGATATTGTGGAAAATACCGATTATAAGGGTGTTAGAAAAGTTGGTATTATACCGGGCTGTTTCATTTTTATCGACTATGCTTTATTTGAGAGCATTGGATTCTTCTCTGAAGATACGTTCCTCTTCTGTGAAGAGCGTTTTCTTGCACGTAAGCTAAAAGATATTGGTCGTAGCAACTATCTGTTGTTGGATTGTCATTTTATTCACGACCATTCAAAAACAATTAATGATGAGGCTTCTTTTTTACGTCAGTTGGGCTTGTTGCATGATGGACGTGTAGCATATACTAGAAGATATCGCAAATTTGCTTCTCTTAAAGTCGCCCTTTTAAATTTGATGTGGTTTTATCAAAGTAATAGGGTGAAGCTAATAGCGTTTCTACGTAAGAATCTTTTCAAATAAAAGACTTTTATATTCTATTTGTTGAATATAGGTATTGAATATCCTAGTCTGGCATAAATGGTTGTGTTAGCGGAGCGTCCAAAATCATCGGTTTTGGAGTTGCTGAATATATCGCTAAGACCATAATAATATCTTCCTTCAATAAAAAAGTTTCCGGCCTTGGTTTTTAATTCCAATCCCAACCCTCCGGCAATACCATATTCAAATTTGTTTTGTATCTCTTTGCCATATATTGGCTGTATTGTCGAAGGACGACTCTCAATGGCCCATTCGCCTTTGTAATCTTCACTGTCGCTAATCAGGAATCCAATCTGAGGACCCAGATTTATAAAGAACTGCACACCACGAGGCTCTTTTCCAAAAGCCAAATGTGCAAAGAATGGAATTTCTATATAGTTAAGAGTGCGACTATATCCATTTTTTGTTTCATCATCAAAATCTTCATCCCAACCTCGTTGCGAGAAATTCACTTCCAATTGTGCCGCACATATCATTTTGAAATATTTCTCACTTGTGTAGCGTATGCTTAAGCCTCCATTTATGCCGTTTAGCAGGTTTTGACGTATCGTTGGTTGAACATCCATTTTGCTCATGTTCAATCCACCGGCAACGCCAATCTCCAATATATTACGAGGCGATTCTATCTGTGCATATGCATTTAACGATAGAAACAAAATTGCTATGAAGGGAATAAATTTTTTCATTTCTTGTCGAAATCAATTTTCTCGATATTGTAATCGGGTGTATAGTGTATAAAATATATTTTTTTGTTTATCATACCACCCCAATTATTAACTCTCTCAAACTTAAATCCTGTTTGAACCGGATTGAATGAGACTTGATTTATGCGATTGGGCATCTCTGTTCCAAACTTGCTTATAGCAAGCAAGAAAACATAGCCGGTATCATAACCTAACATCCCGTATCGGGGGTAAATATTCTGAATATTACGATTATACCATTTTATGTAGTCGTTTTGGAACATTGACGTCTCGGGCAATGTCGGGTGGCTGAAGAATGATGCATAGAAATATGTATCTACTTCATATATTCTACTATCCATGTTACCGGCATATATTTGCCACTCGGGGTATCCAAACAGTTTGTACTCCGGTAGGTTAATTGTGTCGTTATTTAAAAGTATCAATGTGGGGAGCATTGTGCTCAACACAACTTCGCTCGAAGAGGTTGGTATAAAGATATTATCTTTACCCTCTTGTAGAATTTCTGATAAAGCCACTTCGTTAGTCTCGTGGTTTGTAAGCGAGTCTATGTGAATGGTTGTATGTGTTACAGCTCTTTTGTCCAACTTCTCTGTTAGAGCATTGACAAACTCCTTCTTATTGTCGTTACCATCGCTCACAAACACTACATTTGGATTTGGAAAGGCTTTAAAGAAATGGTCTGTAACCTCAGAGAAAAAATATGATTGCATGGTGTTTACAACATAAACCATTGGGTTACGGAATATCTCATCTTCCTTGGAGGTAAATGGAATGACCAATGGTATCTCTTTCTCTTTGGCAAATTTTGCCAACTCCTTGTTGTGCGAAGGATACAATGCACCAATTATGATATCCATATTATCCAATTCGCCACTATTTAGGAGTGAAGCCAAACTCTTGTTCTCACTACCGGAATCGAATGTGTTTATTTCAAATGAATAGCCATATTGCTTTAGCTTGTTTACTGCGAGCAAGAAACCCTCGTAATACTCAATCATGCGTGCTTGCTCATTTGGGGAGTAGCTATCCAGTAGAAATGGCAATATCAGCGCAACCTTAATCCCATGGAATGTGCTTACAGAAGCAATGGAATCTTTCATCTCCTGTATCTGTTTGAAAATCTCGGCATTGCTCTTTTCTGCCTTCTCAACCTCTTTTACAATTTGGACTTTTTTGGGGTAGGGGATGTTAAGTATCGTTTTTCTCTTAAGTTTTTTATGCCCAAGTTCTGCTGTTGGGTTTGCCTCTTTAAGAGCCTCTTCTGTTATTTCATATTTACGTGTAATGCTATATATGGTTTCTCCACGCTCCACTTTGTGTGTGGTACGAATCTTTAATTTATCTTCTTCAACAATCTCCTTTTGTGGAGTAACAGTTTGCTCAACTATGGGTTGCGATTTTCGTCTGGGTATGAATATCACCTCACCACTGCGGAAATTAGATATATTTAATCCGGGGTTTGCCGCGCAAATCTCCTGAGGAGTAATCTTGTATATCTGCCCTAAACGATAGAGTGTTTCTCCCGATTTAATGGTGTGAAACCTTCCCTCGTTGCTATTGCTTTGTGTATCAAGCTCCTCGATACTTTGCTTTTGACGTATCTTTAGTTGTTGTCCAACAGCAATTTTTGTTGTGCTTTCCGGGTTTAAATCGATAATCTCCTTAACCGTAGTGTTGTACATACGCGATATTGAATATAGCGTTTGCCCTTTGCTGACGGTGTGAATGAAATAGTCGTTACTTTGTGCAAGTGTAACTATTGAGCTACATAGAAATAGCAGCAGTATAGATATATATTTATGTATTTTCATTTTAAAAGTTATATTCGATGCAAATATACTATTTTACTTTTCAAAATCATAAAAAAGAGCTGTGATTTCGAGTTTAAACACTATTTTTGCAAAAATTTACGGATAATGCAAATGAGTATCGATATTGAACAATTTTATCTGTGTCGATGCACTATTTTGTGGCTTTACACGTTTAATTTATAAATAATAGTACCTGATATGAGTAAATATTATACATGCATTATTTTTTTGATATTAATGCTCCTGACACCATTTAATCTCCATTCGCAAGAGAGTGTTCTGCCTCAAGCACCGCAGCCTGTAGCGACGCTAATCGACAAGGATGGTAATAGTGAAGAACTTGTTCCGGGATATGAATACACCGGGGAGGCTCCATTTAGTATATTGTTTAAAATGAATGCCGATGAGTATGAGCGCTTCTCCCTTGTTTGTACTTGGAGCTTCATACGCAACGATGAGCAAGAGCCATTTCTCACTCGTTACGATGCCGATGTCGATTATGAATTTCGTGAGTCGGGTACATATACGGTTCTGCCTATAGTAACATATACAAGTAGAGACAATTCCGACGTTGTGTGGGAGTTCGAAAACGACCCATTTACTATAATAATCAGTGAATCGTCGCTAAAGGTTCCTAATGCATTTTCGCCCAATGGAGATGGCATAAACGACTATTTCAATGTATATGATGTTAAGTCAATAGTGTCATTTAATGCTGCTATATACAATCGCTGGGGGCAACAATTATATTCATGGGGTATAGACGAAATAAACTGCGAAGATTGTGGTTGGGATGGCACATATAAAGGTAAACCGGTAAAAGATGGTACATATTTTGTTGTTGTTAATGCACGTGGTGCCGATGGCATAAAATATGAATTTAAGAAAGATGTGAATCTGCTTAGAGGGTTTACAGAAAATACAAATCCATAAACAACTGTTGTAACAGAATGAAAAAGGATATTAAAAGCAATATAGAGGTATATGGTGCAAAAGTACATAATCTCAAAAATATAGATGTTGAGATACCGCATAACTCTCTAACTGTTATAACAGGGCTCAGTGGCAGTGGAAAATCTTCATTAGCCTTTGATACGATATTTGCCGAAGGGCAAAGACGCTATTTAGAGACATTTTCCACCTATGCGCGAAACTTTTTAGGTGGCATGGAACGTCCCGATGTAGACAAAATTACAGGCTTGGGACCGGTTATTTCCATTGAACAAAAAACAACAAATAAGAATCCACGTTCTACCGTTGGAACAACAACTGAAATATACGACTATTTACGTTTGCTCTATTCTCGTGCATCCGAGGCCTATTCCTATCTATCGGGTGAAAAAATGGTAAAATATACAGAAGAGCAAATTTTGGAACTTGTTCTGAATGAATATGACGGAAAACGCATATACATGTTGGCGCCTCTTGTCAAAGCACGTAAAGGACACTATAAGGAGTTGTTTGAGCAATTGATGCGCAAGGGCTACCTAAATGTGCGCATCGATGGTGAAATGTGCGAAATGGTTCGTGGCATGAAACTCGAACGTTACAAGAATCACGATATTGAGGTTGTTGTAGATAAGATGGTGGTAAATAAACAAGATACCCAACGTCTTAAGCAGAGTCTTGCAACAACAATGCATCAAGGAGATGGCTTGGTAATGATAATGGAGATGCCATCGGGTAATATACGTCATTATAGTAAGCGTCTAATGTGCCCGGTAACAGGTCTTTCCTATAAAGAGCCCGACCCTCACAACTTTTCATTTAATTCTCCACAGGGTGCTTGCCCAAAGTGTAAGGGATTGGGTGTTGTCAGTATGGTAGATGCAGACAAGGTTATTCCTAATCGCGAATTATCTGTATATGATGGTGCTCTGGCTCCATTGGGCAAGTATCGTCGTTCGTCAATATTCCGACAGATAGAGGCTGTGCTTGCTCGCTACGATGCCGACTTAAAAACTCCAGTAAATGAACTACCCGAAGAGGCAATAGATGAAATACTATATGGTTCAACAACACCGCTACATTTTACCGATAGCACAGAGGTGTTCTACGATAGTATATCAACCTATGATGGCTTGGTTGAATACATACAACTACAAAAAGATACAAGCGATTCTGTTAAAGAGCAACGTTGGGCAGAACAATTTTCAATGTTACATAGTTGCCCGGAATGTGGCGGAGCACGTCTTAACAAAGAGGCGCTACACTATCGTATCAATGGCCGTAATATCTACGAATTGGCTTCAATGGATATTTCGCAATTGTATGCTTGGTTGGGTGAACTCGACAATCATCTCACCGATAAACAACGTAATATTGCGAGTGAAATAATTAAAGAGATAAAATCTCGTCTAAAATTTCTTCTCGACGTTGGCTTGGGATATCTTTCTCTTAATCGTGCATCGGCATCATTGTCGGGTGGTGAGGGGCAACGTATTCGTTTGGCTACACAAGTTGGTTCACAGTTGGTAAATGTATTTTATATTCTCGATGAGCCGAGTATTGGATTACATTCACGCGATAATGACAGGCTAATATCTTCGTTAAAGGCTTTGCGTGATAGTGGAAATACTGTAATTGTGGTGGAACACGACCGCGATATTATGCTCTCTTCCGACTATATAATAGACCTAGGTCCAAAAGCCGGGCGTAAAGGAGGAAATATAGTATTTGCCGGTACACCCAAAGCGATGATGCTTAGCAACACGCTAACAGCCAATTATTTAAAAAATATAGAAGTTATACCTGTTCCATCGGAGCGACGTGCCGGCAATGGAAAATATATTAAACTATTTGGTGCGCGTGGAAACAACCTTAAAAATATTAACGTAGAGTTTCCACTAGGCAAATTAATATGTGTAACAGGTGTCTCAGGTGGAGGAAAATCAACACTCATCAACGATACGTTGCAACCTATTCTTGCAAAACATTTTTATCGTGCCCTGCGAGAACCGTTGCCATACGATAGAATAGAGGGAATAGAAAATATTGACAAAATAGTGGATGTCGATCAATCTCCACTTGGTCGCACTCCGCGCTCTAATCCTGCCACCTATACCGGTGTATTCTCCGATATTCGAAATCTCTTTGTCGATTTGCCCGAGGCAAAAATACGCGGATATAAACCCGGTCGCTTCTCTTTCAATGTGTCAGGCGGACGTTGTGATGCATGTAGTGGAAATGGCTACAAAACATTGGAAATGAATTTCCTCCCCGATGTAATGGTGCCTTGTGAGGTTTGTAATGGTAAGCGATATAACCGCGAAACATTAGAGGTGCGATATAAAGGAAAATCTATTGCCGATGTCCTTGATATGACAATAAATATGGCTGTTGAGTTTTTCGAGAATGTTCCTACAATCCTAAACAAAATAAAGGTGTTGCAAGACGTTGGACTGGGTTATATAAAATTAGGACAGCCTTCCTCTACGTTGTCGGGTGGAGAGAGTCAGCGTGTTAAATTAGCCACAGAACTTTCTAAGCGTGATACAGGAAAAACGCTTTATCTGCTTGACGAACCTACAACAGGTCTCCATTTCGAAGATATACGTGTTCTAATGGAGGTGATAAACAGATTAGTAGACAAGGGAAACACAGTCGTGATAATAGAACATAATCTGGATGTCATAAAAATGGCCGATTATATCATAGATATGGGACCCGAAGGTGGTAGAGAGGGTGGAGTAGTTGTGGCAACAGGAACTCCCGAAGAGGTGGCCTCTGCCGGTATTGGATACACTGCTCCTTATCTTGCTAAAGAGCTAGAGCGATAAAAAAAGATTGTGCTTTTAAAAGCACAATCTTTTTTTATCGTCAATTAATTTACTTACAGATATTAATCTTAATTGAATAGTTCATCGCGTTGTATGTATGCGATAATATCTCCACGATTAACATGGGCACCTTGGTTAGCACATATTTCAACAACACGACCACCAAGTCCTGTCGCAACGGGTTGTAACTCTCCCCAAGATGTAATTATTGTGCAGAACTGCTCGTCGGCCGCAAATTGCTTTCCTATTGCAGGAGCAACAGATTCACCCTCTAGTGCAACTTCCCAGACTAACTGTCCTTTTACAGGGGCAACAATTGGGTCGGCTTTTGCATGTTTGATAGCTTTGATATCGTCAATGCTCACACCTTGTTTTGCCATCTCTGCCTCTTTTGCTTTCTCAATGTCTGCTAAGAAACGTTCTTTGGCAATGCCACTACGGTAGTCGCGATATTGACGTTCGTGCATAGCAAACTCGAATAGTTCTTCTTCGTCTTCTCCGACATCCCATCCAAGTTTTTCCATCTCCATACGATAATTCTCCAAAGCATCGGGATAGAAACTTTGTGGGTCTGCTGTAGTGAACTCAAATCCTTTCTCTTTCGCAAGTTCTACAATTTCAGGTGCCAACTCTCCCGGTAGTTTGCCACTCTTCCCTAGAATCATACCCCACATACTATCATCCATGCGACTGAATCGAGGCTCATCTTGTGCGCTACTTAACAGGTTCATCAGTGCAATATTTTTCACGTATTGACTGAACGGTGTAACAAGTGGGGGATATCCTACACGTGGCCACACATAGGCAACTTCGTTGAATAACTCAACCATAAGTTCGTCGAGAGTATAAGTTGGTTTACCTTTGCTTGCTAGAATACCGTTTATACCTTTATGTACACCTGCTAGGTCGGACATCATAGAACCCATCATTCCGCCGGGCAATCCACTGGTGAGCAAAAGTGAACTCATAAGCTTGTTGTTGTTATCCATGAATACACCCAGCCATTCGTCAATGAACTCCTGTGTCAAACTACGAGCTTTCATGTATGCATTCATGTTAATCTCCGGGACATCGAAACCGGCATCTTTAAGCATCGCTTGAACACTTATAATGTCCGGGTGAACTTTACCCCATGATAATGGCTCGATAGCAGTATCGATTATGTCGCATCCATTTTTGCACACCTCTAGGATAGATGCCATAGAAAGCCCCGGGCCACTATGTCCATGGTATTGTATTATAATTTCAGGATGTTTCTCTTTTATGCTCTTTACAAGTTTGCCAAGGAAATCGGGACGTCCTATTCCTGCCATGTCTTTTAGACAAATTTCTGTTGCACCGGCCGATATCAACTCATCTGCCATGTTGCTGTAGTATTCAACAGTGTGTATTGGTGATGAAGTTATACAGAGTGTTGCTTGCGGTATCATTCCTGCTTCGAGGGCATATTTAATAGAAGGAATGATATTTCGTGTATCGTTCAAACCACAGAATATACGAGTGATGTCTACGCCTTGTGCTTTCTTTACCTTGTACATTAAACGACGTACGTCTGCAGGTACAGGGAACATCCTGAGTGCATTTAATGCTCTGTCGAGCATGTGAGTCTGTATACCGGCTTCGTTAAAATATTTAGTGAATTTACGTACTGCGTTGTTGGGGTTCTCGCCGGCCATTAGGTTTACCTGTTCAAAGGCACCTCCGTTGGTCTCTACACGTGCAAAACATCCCATTTCAACTATCACAGGAGCAATCTTCTCTAATTGATCTGCTAATGGCTGAAATTTACCCGACGATTGAAACATGTCGCGATACACTAAGCTGAATTTAATCTCTTTTCCCATAGCTTTGGTTGTTTATGTTATTTTTTAAAGTTGTTTACAAGTGAAAATGATTTTATTTAATATATGGTATAGTTGCAAAGTTAGTCTCTTAATTTAAATTTCCTATTTTTCCGATAATCTTTTTTTTGAAAATATCCTATTTTGAAAAAACCGCCTTTGTCTTGTACTTTTTCACCATTTTTACTCTTTAATTTTTGCCACTATATGTAAAATTTCGCCACAGTATTTCGATTTTTGCCACTATAAACCCCTCTGTATGTAGTAAATTCCTCAATTTGAGAAAAAAGTTTCAACTTTGCATCGGAATGTTGTAGATGGAGTATTTATATGTAAACAATAGAATAAAGTTGCTACTGTTTTATTATGATTAATATGCCATAATATTTATAATGTATATTACAATACTTTTTATAAAATAGAGTAGATTATTTACTTTTTGAAACCCGAATACAGTTATGACACATTATCTAACGTTTATTGACGATGCTATAAAAAAGCATTGGGATTTACCTGCTATAACCAATTATGGTAGTAATACGTATAAATTTGGTGAAATTGCAGCCGGAATAGAGCGTTATCATATACTTTTTGAAAAGTGTGGTATTAAAAAAGGAGATAAAATTGCAATATGTGCCAAAAATTCAGCAGAATGGTGTATTGCTTTTTTAGGCATAGTAACATACGATGCGGTAGCAGTGCCTTTGCTCGCCGATTTCTTGCCTCAAAACTTGGTTTATCTTACAAAAGTATCGGACAGTCGTTTGCTGTTGCTCGATAAATTTGTATTAAATGGCTTTAAACGTAGCGATATTTTAGGACAATTTAATGAGTGTGAAAACTTTTGTGGTTTGGTAAATGTTGTAGATTTTGTAACCGAATTAGACTGCGATGGTAGTTTAGATGGTGTCGCAGAATATATCAATACTGAATTTGCTAAACGTTTCCCGGCAGGAGTAACAGCAAATGATGTAAACTATAGAAAAGATAGGGAGGAGGATTTAGAGGCTTTGACTGTAATCAGCTACACATCTGGTACCAGTAGTGCGCCTAAAGGCGTTATGTTGCCGGCTAAATCGTTATCCGGTAACTTGCGCTTTGCACGCGACTATGTTCCTACGCTCCCGGGTGGTAACACTTTCTCTATATTGCCATTAGCACACATATTTGGATTGTCTCTCGATTTCCTATTCCTATTCTCTAAAGGTTGTCATATACATATATTCAGTGCAAAACCGGTACCTGCACTGTTGCTAAAAGCTTTAGCCGATGTAAAACCATTCTTGTTCCTTACAGTTCCATTGCTGGTAGAGAAAATATTCCGCGCAAAGGTTATCCCTGTATTGAATAAGCCTGCAATGCGTATTCTGACAGCGATACCCGGTCTTCGTAGCATAATATATAATAAGATTCGTAAGACTGTATTGTCGGCATTTGGTGGTAATTTGCATATTTCCGGCTTTTTTATAGGTGGCGCAGCCATAAGCAAAGATGTAGATAAGGTTATGAGAAAAATAAAGATACCTTATGCTGTTGGCTATGGTATGACAGAGTGTGGTCCTCTTATCAGCTATAAAGGATGGAACCATCCTGCATTAAAAAATGATGCAGGTATTATACGTCCCGATATTGAAGTTCGCATCGATTCAACCGAACCCGCAGAAATACCCGGTGAAATTCAGGTACGTGGAAATCATGTAACTCTTGGCTATTATAAGAACGAAGAGGCAACAAAGGCCGCTTTTACCGACGATGGTTGGTTTAAAACCGGAGATATGGGTACAATGGAGGGTGAGTATGTCATCATAAGAGGTCGTTGCAAAAATATGATTCTCACCGGTAGCGGTCAGAATATATATCCCGAAGAAATCGAGGAACTAATAAATCGTCAGCCAATGGTTTTGGAGTCTTTAGTGGTTGGTCGCAAACATGGATTGGTAGCTTTGGTTGTTGTAAATGCCGAAGAGGCTAAAGCCGCAGGTATTGCTGGAGAGGAATTAAAACGCGTAATAGAAGAGAATATATTTGCTTTGAACGACAGTCTGCCTGTTTATAGCAAAATATCTAAATGTGAACTTCGCGAAATTCCTTTTGAGAAAACTCCTAAACTAAGTATCAAACGTTTTATGTATCAATAAATAATATAAATGAAGCATTTTCTTTCGTACATAGATGATTCTATTAAGCAGAACTGGAACAGGCCTGCTTTAACCAATTATGGAGCAAACACTTATACATACGGTGATGTTGCGTCGTTAATTGAAAGGATGCATGTCATGTTTGAAAGAGCTGGCATTAAAAAAGGCGAAAATATTGCCTTGTGTGCAAAAAACTCTGCCGAATGGTGTATAGCATATTTTGCAATTGTAACATACGATGCAGTTGCGGTTCCTTTGTTAGCCGATTTTTTGCCAAGAAATGTTTTCGATTTAACAAAACTCTCCGATAGTCGTCTTTTGCTTGTAGACAAAAGCATAATGCAAGGCTTGAGCAAGAATGGTGTAACTCCTGAATTCTCAACGATTAAAGACTTTTGCGGATTGGTTAATATTGCAGGTTTGAACGTAGAACTGAATTGTAATTCCTCTCTCGATAATCTACTCGAAGATGTTGAAAAAACTTTTGCAGTGCGCTTCCCCAATGGTGTTACTCCTAAACGTGTAAACTATAGTAAGAGTAATTTAGATGCTCTTGCTGTTATAAGTTACACATCGGGTACGAGCAGTTCACCAAAAGGTGTAATGTTGCCTGCGCGAGCAATTTCTGCCAATTTGGAGTTTGCACGTGCGCACATGCTTACAAACGATGACAGCAAAATCCTCTCTATATTGCCCTTGGCGCACATCTTTGGACAAGCGTTCGACTTTATATTTCCCTTCTCAAAAGGATGCCACATATACATATACACGGAAAAACCGATTCCTGCACGCCTTTTAAAAGCATTGAGCGAAGTAAAGCCATTTATGTTTCTTACTGTGCCTCTTTTGGTTGAGAAAATTTTCAAATCGAAAGTTATACCAATGTTAAGCAAGCCATCAATGCGTGTAATGCTCGCAATTCCGGGACTTAAAAATATAATATTGAGCAAGGTGCGTAAAACCCTCATAGATGTATTTGGTGGAAATGTAGAGCACGGTGGACTTTTAATAGGTGGAGCAGCGATAAATAAAGAGGTAGAAGAGGTACTATGCAAAATTAAGTTCCCCTATCTTGTCGGTTATGGTATGACAGAGTGTGCTCCACTAGTCAGTTATACACGTTGGCAAGACTTTATACCTCGTACATGTGGTGCTGTAGCTCAGCCCTATGTCGATGCACGTATCGACTCCGAAGACCAAGCAAACGTTCCCGGTGAAATACAAATAAAGGGCGATTCTGTTACTATCGGATACTATAAAAATGAAAAAGCAACAAAGGATGCATATACTTCCGATGGTTGGTTTCGTACAGGTGATATGGGCACTTTGGACGCAAACAAAAATGTTGTAATTCGTGGTCGTTGCAAGAATATGATTCTCACTGCTAGTGGACAAAATATATATCCCGAAGAGATTGAAGAGCTTATAAACCAAGAACCTTATGTTCTGGAATCTTTGGTGGTGGGTAGAAAAAATGCTCTTATAGCATTAGTCGTTCCCAATTTTGATACAGCTAAAGAGGTTGGAATAGATGAGGATGAGCTAGGCAGAATAATTGAACAGAATATTTTTGCTTTGAATGATAAATTGCCTGTTTATAGCAAAATTACATCGTGCGAAATAATGAAAGAGCCATTTGAGAAAACACCTAAACTAAGCATAAAAAGATTTATGTATAGATGATTGATTGTAGATTGTTAAATTTAGGATGCCGACGAGCCGTGATGGTTGGTCGGCATTCGTCTTTAATCTGCTTAATACTTTTGGGTTTATCGTCCAATATGTAAATATTTGTTAAATAGGCGTTCAGTTATGACTTTTTTTACTTTAAAATCGGAGCAGAAATTGTTAATTTGTTCAGTTTTGTTATGATTAGAAAAAAATAATAAACATATTTGCAAAAATATAAACTATAAATAAAAAAAATATAATTATTTTAGTACCTTAAAATTCTTGATATACACATTCTTGTTGTTTTACGACATGAAAAACAAGAGTTTATATTTTTAATATTTTAATAAATAAAAGTAAAAATAACTATCATTAAATATTACTATTTATGAAACATTATTTGACGCAAATTAGCGATTCTATTAAGAAACATTGGGATAACCCTGCATTATCAAATTTTGGTGCAGAAACCTATACTTATGGTCAATTAGCAGAAGGTATAGAAAAATATCATATCCTTTTTAAAGAGTGTGGAATAAAGAAAGGAGATAACGTAGCATTGTATGCCCGTAACTCGGCAGAATGGGGTATAGCGTATCTTGCAATTGTTACATATAATGCAACAGTAGTGCCATTCCTTCCCGATTTCCTTGCAAGTGCAGTTGTTGAACTAGGTACATTCTCAGAATGCAAAATGTTAATTGTAGACACACCTGCTTTTAATGCTTTGCAAAATGGAGATGCTTTGCTCGATAAATTAAAAGCATCTTCGGGTTTTACTGCTGTAGTTAATGTAAAGGATTACAGTATATTAGATGCAGTGGATGAAAGTATGGCGAATGCTAATGAAAAAATGCAGTCGCAGTATAATTCGCAGTATGCTAATGGCCTAAAAGCAGATATGATAGACTATAGTAATGACGACCAAGAGTCTATTGCTGTAATCAGTTTTACATCGGGTACAACAAGTGCTGTATCTAAAGGTGTTGTTTTACCTTCCCGCAGCCTTTCAGCTAATGTCGATTTTGCAATACGCGAAATCCCTGCTTGTAGCGGAGATACCATTTTCTCTGTTTTGCCAATGGCTCACATGTTCGGACAGACATTCGATTTCCTATTCCCACTTTCAAGTGGTTGTCATGTAACAATTTTGAATGGTAAACCTACTCCGGTGCGTTTGCTTGCTGGTTTAGCTGCTGTTAAGCCTTTCATGTTCCTGACAGTACCTATGGTAATCGAAAAAATATTCAAATCAAAGGTTATACCAACCCTTCGCAAGCCTGTAATGCGTGTTTTAATGGCTATACCGGGAATAAATACTCTGCTTCTCAGCACAATCCGCAAGAAGTTGGTTGCCGCGTTGGGAGGTGGCCTTACAACGGGTGTAATCATTGGTGGAGCCGCTTTGAATAAAGAGATAGAGGATATAATGAAGAAAATGAAGTTCCCCTATACAGTTGGATATGGTATGACCGAGGTTGGTCCACTTATCTCTTATTGCGACCGTTCTAAATATGCAAAATATTCATGTGGTTTGCCTGCAACACCTTTGGAAGTTCGTATCGACTCATCTAACCCAAGACGTGTTCTTGGCGAGATACAGTGTAAAGGTGATGCTGTGATGCTCGGTTATTATAAAAATGAAGAGGCTACAAAAGCTACATTTACAAAAGATGGCTGGTTGAGAACAGGTGATATGGGTATCATGGATTCAAAGGGTAATATATACATTAAGGGTCGTTGCAAAAACATGATTCTTACCGGTAGTGGGCAGAATATATATCCAGAAGAAATTGAAGATAAGGTAAACAATCTTCCCTATGTTGTGGAGTCGCTTGTTGTAGGTAGAAAGAATGCAATTGTTGCTCTTGTAGTAGCAGATTACGAAGGTGCTTCAAAAGATGGTATATCAGAAGAGGAACTTAATAAGATGATAGATGCAAATGTTAAAGGACTTAACATTGAACTTCCCAATTACAGCCAGATAGCTTTGACAGAATTGCGTCATGAACCATTCGAAAAGACTCCAAAACAGAGTATTCGCCGTTTTATGTATTCATAATGCATTTACATTAAACAGTGCGAGCCCCAAAGAAACTTTGGGGCTCGCACTGTTTAATGTCGGGTTTTCGCTTATATATAAAAACTATTTTTAAATTATTTTTGTCTATAATTGGATTTTCTTAAATAATTATGTTTATTTTGTATGGTAATTATATTATACAGTATAGAGACTATATGAGCCCTCTGTGGTAATTATCGTACTCTATTAATGGCAGAAATTAAATTAACAAAATATGAAAAAATATTTGATTAAAGGAGGAGTGTGCGTTATTGTTCTCGCTGTTGCAATTTTTTTGGGAATACGCGCATTTGTTCCACAAGTAAACAAGGATTTAAAAGAGGCTCCGGTTTCGGTGCAGGGAAAGCAAAGCAGAGTTCTTAATGTTAAAGCTGTAGTTCTTAAAGAGTCAAGAATTACCGATGAATTTTATGTCAGTGGAAATGTGCTTCCCGACGAAGAGGTAAATCTCTCTTTCGAAACATCGGGAAAGATAACAGATATCCTTTTCCGTGAAGGCTCAAGAGTGGCTAAAGGCGATTTGCTCGCAAAAATAAATGATGCACCTCTGCAAGCAGAACTTCGCAAGTTGGAATCACAATTAAAATTATATACCGACCGATTGCATCGTCAGAATGTGTTGCTCGAGAAAGAGGCTGTCAGTCAAGAGGCATTTCAGGAAGCACAAACTAATCTTGCCGGTTTGCAAGCCGAAATAGACGGTGTGAAAGCGAAAATTGCTCAAACAGAACTGCGTGCTTCATTCGATGGCATTATAGGTTTGCGACAAGTGAGTGTCGGCACCTATGCATCTCCAACAACTACTGTTGCAAAATTGACAAAAACAAATCCTCTTAAAATAGAATTTCCTCTGCCCGAACTCTATGCAGGAATAGTTAAAGAGGGTACAGTTCTCTCTTTCACTGTTGATGGTGATTTAAAATCGCGTGAAATGAAAATTTACGCATTCGATTCGTATGTCGATTCCGAAACACGTAAATTTACTGTACGTGGTTTGTATGATAATTCCGAAGGCGACCTCTATCCCGGACGTTTTGCCACTGTGAATTTTGTAACACAAACATTCCAAAATTCTTTGCTAGTACCCAGTGAGGCTATTGTTTCCGAGATGGGTATAGATAAAGTATTTCTATACAAGAGTGGTTTAGCTACACCTGTAGAGATAGTTAAGGGCATGCGTAACGAAACATATGTTCAGGTGTTGCAAGGTGTTGAAGTTGGTGATACTGTAATCACTACAGGTACCATGCAGTTGCGTACAGGTCAAAAAGTGAAATTGGATAGTGTAATTGAATAATCTGTATTTATGAATATTTCCGAATTAAGTATACGCCGTCCGGTACTAGCAACAGTTTTAACGCTGATAATAGTACTTTTTGGTCTTGTTGGTTATATCGGCCTTGGAGTTCGTGAATATCCATCCGTTGATAAACCAATTATATCGGTTTCATGCTCATATCCCGGTGCAAATGCCGATGTTATTGAGAACCAGATAACAGAGCCGTTGGAGCAAAATATAAACGGTATTCCGGGTATTCGCTCACTCACAAGTATAAGTCAGCAAGGGCAAAGTCGCATAACAGTTGAATTTGAACTTTCTGTCGATTTGGAAACAGCAGCCAACGATGTTCGCGACAAAGTTTCTCGTGCACAACGTAATTTGCCTCGCGATTGCGACCCTCCTACAGTCTCTAAGGCAGATGCCGATGCTATGCCAATCCTCATGGTGGCAATAAGAAGCGACAAGCGCTCGTTGTTGGAACTGAGCGAAATAGCCGATTTGACGCTAAAGGAACAACTACAGACAATTCCCGAGGTTAGTAGTGTAACTATTTGGGGTGAAAAGCGCTATTGTATGCGTCTGTGGCTCGACCCTGTAAAGATGGCAGGCTATGGTGTTACTCCCATGGATGTGAAAAATGCACTCGACAAAGAGAATGTTGAGCTACCATCGGGAAGCATTGAAGGCGATAATATTGAACTTGCCATTAGAACTTTAGGTCTGTTACATACAACTGAGGAGTTTAACAACCTTGTGATTAAAGTTAATGAAGGTAGGGTAGTTCGCTTTAGCGATATTGGTCGTGCTGAACTCAGTGCACGTGATTTAAAGAGTTATATGAAAATGAATGGTGTTCCCATGGTTGGTGTAGTTGTTGTACCTCAACCGGGAGCAAACCATATTAATATAGCTGAGGCTGTTTATGAGCGTATGGAGTCTATGAAAAAAGACCTTCCCGAAGATGTAAATTACAGCTATGGTTTCGATAACACAAAGTTCATTCGTGCCTCTATCGACGAAGTAAAAACAACTGTTTATGAGGCATTTGTACTCGTTATCATAATTATTTTCCTCTTTTTACGTGATTGGCGAGTTACGTTGGTACCATGTATTGTCATTCCTGTATCACTCATTGGTGCCTTTTTCATAATGTACATTCTCGGTTTCTCAATAAATGTATTGTCAATGCTTGCAATAGTGCTCTCTGTGGGTTTGGTTGTTGACGATGCTATTGTGATGACCGAAAACATATATATACGAATAGAACGTGGTATGCGTCCGCGTGCAGCCGGTATAGAGGGTGCAAAAGAAATCTTCTTTGCAGTCATCTCTACAACAATAACCTTGTTGGCGGTTTTCTTGCCTATTGTATTTATGGAGGGAACTACAGGACGCCTTTTCCGCGAATTCTGTTTTGTGGTAGCAGGTTCTGTAATTATTTCATCATTTGCTGCTCTTACAATAACCCCAATGTTAGCAACGAAACTTTTGGTACGTCGCGAAAAACAGGGGTGGTTCTATAGAAAGACCGAACCATTCTTTTTAGGTCTTAATCATTGCTATTCTGTTACTCTCGATTTCTTCCTAAAGTATCGATTCATCTCAATAATAGTGATGATAATTGCATTTATTGCAAGTGTGTGGATGTGGAACGCAATTCCTGCCGAAATGGCTCCGCTCGAAGACCGTTCAATGATTACAATACGTACTTCGGGTGCCGAAGGTGTAACATATGAATATATGCGCGATTACACCGAAGATATAAATCGTATGGCCGATTCTATAGTTCCCGATGCGGAATTTATTACAGCACGTGTATCAAGTGGCTCCGGTAATGTTCAGATAACATTGAAAAATATAAGGGAACGCGATTACACTCAAATGGAGGTTGCCGAGAAACTATCTAAAGCGGTACGTTCAAAGAATGATGCTCGTGCTTTTGTACAGCAACAATCTACCTTTGGTAGTCAAAGAGGTGGTATGCCAATACAATATGTCCTGCAGGCTACAAATATAGAAAAACTGCAAGAGGTGTTGCCAACCTTCTTAGCAAAGGTCTATGACAATCCTATCTTCCAAATGGCCGATGTCGATTTAAAATTCAGCAAACCCGAACTACAAGTAGAGATAAGTCGCGAAAAAGCCAATCTCTTGGGTGTCAGCACAAGTGATATTGCAAAGACATTGCAGTATGGACTAAGTGGTCAGCGACTTGGCTATCTCTATCTCAATGGAAAGCAATATGAGATTGTTGGTGAAATTAACAGACAGCAACGTAATTCGCCATCAAATCTAAAAGCTATTTATGTTCGTAGCAGTAATGGCGAGATGATTCAATTAGCTAACCTTGTAAATCTCATAGAGAGCATTGCACCTCCGAAGTTGTATCGATATAATCGTTTTGCCTCGGCTACAATCTCGGCAGGTCTTGCCGAAGGAAAGACAATTGGAGATGGTTTGGATGCGATGGATGAGATAGCCGCATCAACCCTCGATGATACCTTCCGCACAGCGTTGTCGGGCGATTCCAAAGAGTTCCGTGAGAGTTCATCGAGTCTGTTCTTTGCATTTGCCTTGGCTCTTTTGCTCATATATTTAATTCTTGCTGCACAGTTCGAAAGTTTCAAAGACCCATTTGTGATAATGCTAACAGTGCCTTTGGCAGTTTGTGGAGCATTGATATTTATGGCTGTTGAAGGAGAAACAATGAACATATTCAGCCAGATTGGAATTATTATGCTCATAGGTCTTGTAGCAAAAAATGGTATTCTCATTGTGGAGTTTGCCAATCAAAGACAAAAGGCCGGTGCCGATAAGATGACTGCCATACGCGAAGCATCGGTACAGCGTCTTCGTCCAATTTTAATGACCAGTGCATCTACGATACTTGGTTTGTTACCACTTATGTTTGCTTCGGGCGAAGGATGTAATGGCCGTATAGCAATGGGTACAGCAGTTGTTGGTGGAATGCTCTTCTCTACAGTGCTGACAATGTATGTTGTCCCTGCAATATATTCATACGTTTCAACAAACCTTGCAAATAAAGAACAAGAATGATGGTTAGAAAATTCATATATATATCACTCTGCATACTTTCCTCTGTCAATATATTTGGACAGAACGCAGTAACATTAAAAGAGTGCCTCGAACTAGGTCTTCAGAGCAACTATTCTCTGCGCATCGTGCGTAACGAGGAGCAGATGGCCACAAATGATGCGACTTGGGCCAATGCCGGAATGTTACCAAAGATTGATGTTACAGCTGGTTATAGCGGAACTATCGATAACACCGATTCAAAAGCACGTGGTGGTGAAACAACCTCGGAACGCAATGTGAACGATAATACATTAAGAGCCGGAATAGATTTGCAATGGACAATTTTTGATGGCTTTAAGATGCAGGCCGATTATGCACGTTTGCGTGAATTACGCTTAATGAGTCAAACTCAAACACGAATTGCAGTCGAGGACTTCATTGCAAACTTTACAGCAGAATATTACAACTATGTGCAACAGTTGTTACGTTTACAGAACTTTCAATATGCAGTAAAACTATCACGTGAACGCATGCGCATTGTTCAAGAACGTTATATAATAGGTGAGAATTCGCGTCTTGACCTGTTGCAAGCCCGTGTCGATTTTAATGCCGATAGTGCAGAAAGTGTTAAACAAAGCGAATTACTTGCAACGTCCCGTATCAGGTTGCATGAACTTATGGCAAAAAGAGAAATTGATAATAGTTTCTGTGTTGCCGATTCCTCTATACATGTAGACCGCACCCTTAGTTTCGATGAATTATGGAGTGCAACCTTACAACATAATACAACCCTCATAGAGGTTTCACAAAATAAACGTCTTGCCGAAATAGACTTGCGTAGCATACGTTCACGCGATTATCCCTATTTGCGCCTTAATGCAGGGTATGGATATACACAAAATATATACGACGGCGGAGCGATAGATAACAGAAAAGAGTGGGGGGCAGACTTTGGTCTTACATTGGGTTTCCGTTTGTTTGACGGCACACGTAGCAATGAACGTAAGAATGCTAAATTGTCGCTCTTGAATGCCGAACTACAGCAACAAGATATAGAACTTTCGCTATATGCCGATTTATCAAACTTGTGGCAGGCATTCGAGAATAACAAACGTCTGCTTTCATTGGAGCGCCAAAACGTTGTTGCAGCACGAGAGAACTACGAAATAGCCTATGAGCGTTACATGCTTGGCGACCTATCGGGAATAGAGATGCGAGAGGCGCAAAAGAGTCTTCTCGATGCCGAAGAACGTATTTTGGTTGCTCGTTATAATACAAAATTGTGTGAGATTTCTCTGTTGCAATTAAGTGGAAACATATCGAAGTATTTAGAATAAAATCTATAGGATAGGGAGTATGCAAATAGTAAAACGTATATATTATATGTTACGCTCTTTTGAGAAGAAGATGCGTGTTAAATATTATCGTCAGGTGCGCGAACACCGTTTTATGTGGTCTATATTCAATTTAATATCGGGTTTTTCACATTTGAAACAGGCTTCGGCAGCACTCACTTATCACACTATATTTGCAATAGTCCCTGTTCTCTCTTTAATGATTGCAATTGCAAAAGGACTTGGTTACGACCAGCAGTTTAAATTGCAGTTACAATCTTTTTTTCATGGTCAAGAAGAGGTTTCCAACAGATTATTGGATTTCGCGGGCAGTTATCTCAGTAATACGCAAGTGAGTGTATGGTGGGGAGTCGGAATAGGTATTATTTTGCTTCTATATTCTGTTTTTTCAATATTCCAAACAATTGATGTTACATTCAATCTTTTGTGGAACGAGAGTGGCCGTAGCTTCAAAACCCTGCTAAAGACATTCGCTTTTGTCATGGTAATACCATTTGTGGTAATTATCGCGTTGGGACTATGGTGGAGCATCTCATCAATTTTTAATGATACCCCAATAAAAGAACTGCACATATTCATTATATCAGTAGCCTCATATATATTAGTTCTGCTTGGAGTATACAAGTTTATACCTAAAACCTATGTAAAATTAAAATATGCAGCACTCTCTGCAGTTGTTTGTGGAGTAATTTTTGGTGTAATGCAATATTTCGGCTACACAATCATCTCCATGTTCAGTAGTTATAGAAATGTATATGGCGACCTTGCAACAATGATAATATTCCTATTATGGATATATTTGTCATGGACAATATGTCTTGCAGGTTCTCGATGGAACTACTTCTTGCAAAAAGCCGATGAGCAAGAGGAAGAGAACAAGTATAACGGAATAAGTTATAAATATTTCAAATTCATAATGTTGCTCATAATAGAGCGTGTAGAATCGGTCTATCCCTTCTCTGGGCAATTCGATGCCGATTTGTTGGCCGAAAATGTCTATAAAGTATATGGTATACCATCGCATGTTGTTATGGATATGTTGCAACATCTTCGTCTGCATAAAGTTCTTTTTAATGGAAGTAAAGGTACACTATATCTGAATCCAAAATATTCCGAGTTTACAGTTAAGGAGTTCCTCGAAGAACTCGATTACGCTGGTAGAAATTCTGATGTCATAGCTCTCTCTACTAAAATTCATGAGAATACTGCGTTAAATAATCTTTGGCAGGTAATTAATGGTGATGCAGAAAATGTAACATGTATGAATGTTCAGGTACGCGATATCCTAGGACTAAAGTAATCTACTCAATTACTATAGTGCCAAGTTCTTTAATCAGTTCCTTGTATATATTTGATTCGGATAGGGCGTAGCAATTACCAAAAATAAACATCTGTTTACGTGCACGGGTAATAGCAACATTTAATTTACGGTCAATTGGTGTGTCATCGACATCGGTTGTGAGGGATGATAACATTCCTAGTTCTTCTCGATTGGATATAGTTGTTCCAAATAAGATAAGGTCTCTTTGTGAGCCTTGGAACCGTTCTACTGTATCTATAACAATATCCTTGCTATTAGGAATATTAAGTTTAGCTATTTCGCGTGTAACCATTGCAATTTGGTTACGGAAAGGTACTATTATTCCTATATCTTTCGATGGGCAACATTCTATTCCGTTTAGATGGTGTAGTTTGTGGTATGCTTCAACAAAACGGGCTATTGCTACAGCCTCGTGCTTGTTTGTTTTTTGTTGCTCTTTCTCCTCGCTTCTTTCAACTGCAATAAATGCAGTTCGTTTTGTTGCAATTGTACTTTGATAAATATCGTTTTCGTCGTATTGCTCAAAAGAAAGTTCCTCTGTTTGGTGTTGCAGTGGAACAGATTGCAGAATACTCTTGTAAAAATGTTTATTAGCAAACGAGCCAACTTCGGGATGCATGCGCCCTTGTCTGTTCAATGTTGCTATAATTCCTTTAACCGGGTGTTTGTGATACCATGTATAGAGTCTTTCGAAAAGGGATATTCCATAGTTGACAATCCCTGCTTCTTGCAACCTTTCACTCTTTGTGGCAGACATACTTGCCGGTTGCGTTACAACTGCAGGCAACTGTTTGGGGTCGCCAATGAGAATAAATCGTTCAATGGCACATGTCCCGTTAGGTGTTGTCGCTGTCATTAATCCGGCCATTTGCGACTCCAGAATTTGCGATGCTTCATCTATTATTGCTGTTGTGAACTTCTTCAGTGTAAATAGTTCCTTGCGCGATGTAAGTGAAGCCAATGTTCCAACCACAATATGTTTTTCCTTCAAAACATCGTGTATCTCATCACGTTTTTTACAATGTGCAATAACGTTCTTCAATAGTCTATGTCGGTATTCTGCCGAACAACTCTGCTCGCTACCAATTCTAATATATGTGGGTTTTTCCGGTAATCGTTCAAGTGTTTGACATATCTCATCAACAGCACGGTTTGTATAAGCACCTAAGAGAATATCTTCACCATCATTGTAAAATTCACGTACCATTCCACTAAGCGCCTGAGATGTTTTGCCGGTTCCCGGTGGTCCCACCAGCATAAATAACTCTTTCGCCTGCTTTGCCTTAAGTATAATATCATTTATATATTCATTGCCATAGTTCCCACAAAGTGTTCGTTCATAGTCGAATTGTGGCACACGTTGCGATAGCAACAACGCAATTCTTTCTTGTGGCGCGGTCAGCAAACTATAAATGTCGCGGAATGTAGCGCGGAATGTACTGTCCATGTGGTCGTGCTCAATAGCATATCGTCCCTCTTTGGGGAATATTACTTTATTGCGTTGTTTATGGCGTAAATGCAATGTCAATTGTGTAGGAGTTATCTCAGTTAGTGTACCTCTTGTTACCTGTCTGTTAATCGCTGTGTCATATTCTGTATCGCGACGATACATAAATATTGTATCTCCGGCTCGAAAATTTGGGTAGAAGTTGTCGGAATATTCAGGAATTGACAAAATAATATTATAAATACCCTCATCTTCGTCAAAACGTATAATCTCTAGGTCTGTAAGAATATTCCCGTTACTCTGTTTCTCCTCTACCGAAGAGCGCCAAACATCGGCAAAGCAACGTCCGCTTTCGCGTTTTATCTCTCCGGTTTTTGCATATAACATCTCTCTGGCCACAAAAGCAATGTTACCAAAGAAATAGTCCTTTAAAAGCAAAGATGCCTCTTTTATAGGTGTTAAAATCTTTTCAAATCTTGGACGAAGGTAATTTGTCCATAGGCGCGATGTATCGCCGTTTTCGTTTAGCTCGTCCGGGGTTATGCTCTCTATCATTGTGCGCAAGCCATCTTGTGCCATTCTGTATATCAAAGCAACAATCTTGTTTCTTAACATCAGAGCATTGCTTATATCTGTTGAATTTGATTCTTCGTTATAGAAACGTGGATAGCGCGAATAGAATAGATGTACTCGTATGTTATTGCGTGGTATAGAAAGATTATAGCATAGCATCTCTTTGTAGAGTGTCATCTGTAATCGATGTTCCTCTTTGGCTCCGCCTCGGAATTCATCAGCTTTACCCGATTTCAACTCAATCAAGTGTTGAAAGTTGTTTTGTAAAAGGTCTATACGACCTTGTAGACCTAATGCTTCGCAAAAGAACGAAGGTTCTAGTTGAGTGTTATCGCGACGATATCCTCCATCAGTCTCAATGCCAACATTGCCAATCTTCATCTGTATATTGGCAAATTGTGTAGCCAACTGCTCAAAGAATTTATTATCAATATCCTTGCATGCCGATAGTTGTAATGAGTACTCGCGAAAAAACTTAGCTGTAGAACGTTGGAATGTAGCCGGCTCCTCTATGCTTTCATTTGCACAATCGTCGAGAAAAAGGTTGGCGGCTTCTCCCAATAATCGCGGAGCACTCTCTTCGCTATTTTCGAACATGTTAAGAATAAATCCAATAGCAGGTGCACCATAGGGTTGTACGCAACGTGCAAGCGATGAAACATCTATCAAATAGTCGGGCTCAAAAATAACATCTTTAGGGTATAAAACATCCTCCTCGTTAATTGCACTCGATAGAAGATTTAATTTGCATCCATCGTATAGTATGGTTGGGAGAGTCTTATATGACGATATCTGGGGTAGAATGGCTTTAACCGGTCCTCCATTTTTATCTATGCCATGCAGATAAACTCCATCATAGCTTTTGAATATTATCTGTTTTCTAAGAAATCCTTTTGCAGTCATCTCTTTGCACTCTCTCTAAAAACCTCCACTGTACTGTCGTTTTGTAGAATCTCAAAAATGGAGTCGTTATATATCTCTTGCAATCTTTTGTATTTTTCCCAAGTACGTTTCACTTTTTTTATAAACTGAAAAGTCTGTTTCCAGTCCTTGAAACTACCATTTTTGCATACACTGTCGTTGTAATATTCAGGTTCGCTTTTTAGAATAAGAAATGTATCCACACTGTTTTCCCAAACATATCTGTTTCTCCCATATTTCTCTGCAAGGCGCATAGCATCGCTAACCTCTCCAATACCGGCATTATACGATGCTAAAATAAAGTTTGAACGTTCGTCGAAATCCTTAATTCTGCGAAAAATATGATTTAAATCTTTAATAAGCCCCGACGCGGCCATTATATTACTCTCAGGGTCCATGTGCAAAGAATCGGGCACACCTTGTTGTCGCAAGGTTCGTGGCATTACCTGCATCACACCACATGCTCCTACACCTGAACGTGCCATACTGTCGAAACGCGATTCAGTGAATGCTATAGCTGCTATAAACTTCCAGTCGATTTTAAGGCTATCGGCCGCTTTCCTAAAATGCTTGTCAAATGGAGAAATTTCTATATACGGCGATACATATCTTTTTTTCATAACAACCTCCTCTTTAATGGGTTGGGTAGGTTTGTGAAAAATGATATCGCCTTTCGATACAACAATAGTGAATATTGCTATCAGTAATAGAGGATAAGCAAGCCTTCTTGTCATGTAATTATTTGTTGAGGAAATAACTTATAGCCATTTGCAGTGCCTTTATAGCTTTTTCGTTGTTTCCTCCCTGTGTAATTATTATATCGGCATACTGTTTTGTCGGCTCTATAAATTTGTTGTGCATGGCCTTAACATTGCGCTCGTAACGCGACAAAGCCTTTTCGTATGTACGTCCACGCTCAACAATATCTCGTCTTATAAGACGTATCAAACGTTCATCGGCATCGGCATCAACAAAAACCTTTAAATCCATCAGTTCACGTAGCTCTGGGTTTACAAAAGCCATAATACCCTCAATGATAATTATTTTACGCGGTTCAATATGTATAGTTTCGGGTTGTCGCGTACATGTAATATATGAATAAGTAGGTTGTTCGATTGGTTTACCACTACGCAACATCGTAATCTGTTCTGAGAGTAACTCCCAATCAAACGCATCGGGGTGGTCAAAGTTTATAAACTGACGCTCCTCTACCGGAATATGGCCACTGTCTTTATAGTAAGAATCTTGAGGAATTACAACAACTTCGTCTTGAGGCATTGATTCAACAATTTTGCGCACAACTGTTGTCTTTCCCGATGCAGTTCCACCTGCTATTCCTATTATATACATATCTTCTTAATTTAAAGTTTTTGTTTTCTATCTTTGCGGTTACCGCAAAGATAACAAGAAACGGGCGAGAAATATGAATTTTACTTCAATATTTTTAAAAGATAGTGTGATGAGTATGATATAATGCTTGTACTATGAAAATAAAATATCATTAAGTTGCATCGCATTATCTGCAATGTGATTTGGTGTACATTCAACCAACTTATAGCGTTTGCAGAACCCCCAAGAAACAGCAACAGATTCTACTTCGGCATTTTTTGCAGTAGTCATATCTACAACAGAATCACCAATATACATAACATCCTCTTTTGTACACTGGGCTATAGTCAGTATATTCTCCACTATTGCAGGGTGGGGTTTAATAGGAATACCTTCGCGTTGCCCCAATATTGCGGTAAATGCTATTTGTGGGAAAAAATGCTTTATAAGTTCCTCAGTAGCTAGTTGATATTTGTTTGATGCAACAGCAATCATCGCCTCTTTATTTTGTAATCTCTCTAGTATTTCCGGTATGCCGTCGTATGGAATCGTCTCGTCTGCTTTGTGTATATTATAATATTCGCGGAACTTTGGCAATATGCGTTCAACCTCCTCTTTTGTGGCCTTCTCAGCAGGCAATGCACGTTCTATTAATTTAGCTATTCCGTTTCCAACAAAACCATAATATTTTTCTATTGGATGAGCTGGATATCCCTCTGTGGATAGTATATGATTGGCACTTTTCCCTAAATCTTTAACGGTATCGAGCAGTGTACCGTCTAAGTCGAATATAAATAGTTCCTTCATTATTTTCCTCTTTTTGCATGCTAAGATAACTATATTTTGCTCTATTTTCGCTATCTTCGCAAAATAATATTTATAATAGTTTTTTTGTAAATGGAAAACGCACTCTATCTGTTGCCGGTTACATTGGGCGATACTCCTCTTGAGAATGTTTTACCCTCATATAATGCAAAGATAATATCAGGGATACGCCATTTTATAGTGGAGAATGTACGTACTGCGCGTCGTTTCTTGCGCAGTGTCGATTCACAATTCGACATAGATGGCTCTCATTTTTTTGAACTCAATAAACATACAACCCCTGAGGCTGTAGCCGAATACTTAAAACCACTAATAGATGGTAAACCAATGGGTGTTATCTCCGAGGCCGGTTGTCCTGCTGTTGCCGACCCGGGTGCCGATGTTGTTGCTATTGCGCAGCGCAAGGGACTCAAAGTTGTGCCGTTGGTTGGTCCCTCTAGTATCATCCTATCTGTAATGGCATCGGGGTTTAACGGGCAGAGTTTTGCATTTCATGGATATTTACCAATTAAACCCGAAGAGAGAACAAAAAAACTTCGTCAATTGGAGCAAAGAGTATACAATGAGCACCAAACACAACTCTTCATCGAAACTCCATATCGCAACGATAAAATGGTTGAGGATATCTTGAAAACTTGCCGTCAGCAAACAAAACTATGTATAGCTGCCAACCTCACTTGTCCCAACGAATATGTGCGTACACGTACTGTAAAAGAGTGGCAGGGTAAAGTTCCCGAACTTTCCAAAATACCCTGTATCTTTTTGCTGTATAAATAATACTTTTTACTATGAATAAAAGACAATTATTAGCCGGCTTGTTAGCTGTTTCACCGGTTATTGTGCTACTTGTTACATACTTAGCCGGTGCAATGGTAGCCGGCGACTTCTATAAACTATCAATAGCAGTAGCCTTTGTTGTAGCATCGATATATGCGATTGCCATTTTACGTGGAAAGAGCATTGATGAACGGGTAGACTCTTTTTCTGCAGGTGCCTCTAATTCGCGTATAATGTACATGGTATGGATTTTTGTGCTTGCAGGTGCTTTTGCTTCTACTGCAAAGGCCATGGGCGCAGTCGATTCCACAGTGAATCTTACGTTACATTTTATACCTAGCAATTTCCTTCCTGCAGGTATTTTCATTGCAACATGTTTCATCTCCATGTCCATAGGCACATCTGTTGGTACAATTGTTGCATTAACACCTGTTGTAACGGCTTTGGCACCACAAATAGGCTGTGATGTTGCATGGCTTGTGGCAATAGTTGTCGGTGGTGCATTTTTTGGCGACAATCTCTCTTTTATTTCAGATACAACCATTGCTGCAACGCAAACACAAGGCTGTTCTATGCGCTCCAAGTTTTGTGAGAACTTCTTGCTTGTAACACCGGCCGCCATTGTAACATTGCTCTTATATGCATTCAGTGCAACAACATTGTCTGCAACAACTCCACCCGATATTACTTTTATCGATTGGATAAAAGTAATCCCATATGTAATAGTTATTATAGCGGCTCTTTGTGGCGTGAATGTACTTTTGGTGCTTGTTATAGGAACTGTTTCTACACTTGTTATAGGTGTTGCATGTAGCTCATTTGATGTTCTTACATTCTTTGACGCTTCGGGCAAGGGCATTGTTTCAATGGGAGAACTAATAATTGTAACCATGTTGGCCGGTGGCTTGTTGGAAATAGTTCGTATTAATGGTGGTATAGATTTTGTAATACGAATAATAACCTCTCGTCTACGCTCAAAACGTGTTGCCGAGCTTGCAATCGTATCTATTACAGCATTAGCCAATATGTGTACAGCAAATAATACAATAGCAATTTTAACTGTTGGAGAAATCTCGCACGACATTGCTACCAAGTTTGCGATTTCGCCACGCAGGTCGGCAAGTTTGCTCGATACAACATCGTGTGTTGTTCAAGGCATAATACCTTATGGTGCACAATTGCTCATGGCATCGGGTCTTGCATCAATCTCGCCAATAGCAATAATACCGCACCTATACTATCCAATGTGCGTAGCGATAATTGTTGTATTGTCAATCATAATTAAACCCAAAATAAAGTCTAAATTATAAATCTTTTTTCCACTTTCTTGTAAAAAATTGAACCAACAGCCTGCGTGTTTGTTTAACGGAATAAATAATCCGTTAAATTATGAACTATAAAACAGGAAAAGGCAATATTAGTCTTGTCGCTTTGTTGGGAGTATGGTCTGTCTCTGCGCTAACATCGTTGCCGGGCCTTGCAGTATCGCCAATCTTAGCTAATCTGACACATATCTTTACCCATGCAACCGATTTAGATATTCAGATGCTCACATCATTACCTTCGTTAATGATAATACCATTTGTTTTGTTGTCAGGTTGGTTCACAGAGCATGTAGGCTACATGCGTCTTCTCTATTGGGGATTATGGCTCTTTTTGCTTAGCGGTCTTTTATATCTCTTTTGTAGAAGCATGAAAGAACTAATCCTTGTCAGTGCCTTGCTTGGAGTAGGGGCGGGTATCATCATTCCATTGTCTACTTCGTTAATATCCCGTCTTTTTATTGGAGAATATCGAACACGACAGTTTGGATACGCTTCGGCAATAACCAATATTACTTTGGTAATTGCTACGGCTACTGTAGGATATTTGGCCGATATACAATGGCGTTTGCCCTTTGTTGTCTATTTGCTGCCCATCTTTTCAATACTTCTAATGCCAGCTGTTTCTCGTGCTATAAAAAATATTGATACTGTTGCTGTTCCTGACAAAACAATCTCTGTAAGCAGTTATATCAATTATATGCCTCTTCTTAGGTACATGCTCTACTATTTCCTTATAACATATCTCATTGTGGCGGTTAATGTGAATTTACCATTCTTAATGAGCGAATATGGACACGATAGCGGTAGTTCGGGGCTTATTATTTCCCTATTTTTTCTTGCTATGATGTTGCCGGGCTTTTTCTTGAACTCAATAGTACACTTTATGAAAAAGAGGATTACAGCCTATTCACTTTTGATGATTGGTTTGGGGTTGCTCATTATATATTTATATCGTTCTTTGCCACTAATATCATTGGGATGTATAATCTCAGGTGTTGGGTATGGAATAGCTCAGCCATATATATACGATAGGACATCATCTGTAGCCTCGCCCAACAAAGTATCTTTTGCAATGGCTCTGGTAATGGTAATGAACTATGTTGCGATTCTTGTGGCACCCTTCTTAATGGACCTCTTTCAAAAGTGGTTAAATCAGCCGTCTGAACGCTTTCCCTTTGCCTTCAATACATTAGTCTCTTTTGCCGTGTTTTTTGTTTTGTTAGTATATGGAGTAAAAAGGGAGTACAAATGAAAATCGGTAATGGTTTAAAGGGGCATACAGCTCTTTTTATCGCTCGCTTGTTTAGTGGGTTGAATATAAATGCACTAAAGTACCTGCTTCCTTTGTGGATAGCTCCTCTTAGTTGTGTAACTCTACGTCTGCTCTTCGGTCTGTTGCTTTTCTGGACAATTGGAATATTCGAGAAACCCGATACATCGTCAATATCCGACAGAGTGAAACTATTTTTCATAGGTGCTGTTGCTGTGTTCGGCTATATGTCTTTGTATGCAGTTGGTCTTAGTATGACTACACCTGTTAATTTGGCAATATTAAATTCCATGCAACCTATCTGGGTCTTCATTCTGTCGGCAATATTTTTAGGAGAAAAAGTTACCGGGAATAAAATCATAGGTATATTGGTGGGGTTCATTGGAGCGATACTTTGTCTTTTGTCTCAACCCGAAAAGGGATTAGCAACCAATCCTTTATTGGGCAATATATTGGGGCTCTCATGTTCGGTCTGCTATGCCGTATACATCATATTATCGGGAAAAATATTACGCAGAGTGAGCAACATGACAATGTTGCGATATACTTTCCTAGGTGCCTCTGTATCCTCTTTGATAATGACGTTTGTCGTAGGTTTCGACGCACCGCTGTTCTCTTTGCACGTGAATGCAAAAGCTATTGTCGCATTTGTCTATATCTTGCTGTTCCCAACAGTGCTTAGCTATTTACTCATACCTATCGGTCTTAAATACCTTAATGCAACAGCAGTTTCCATTTATGGCTATATGACTCTTTTTGTCGCGACAGTGGCATCTGTTATGTTAGGACAAGATAAACTCGACGATATACAACTGTCGGCATTAGCAATGATGTGTCTCAGTATATATTGGGTTAGTGTAGCCGAAAGTTCCTCAGAATAAATATATTCTTTAACACAAATAAAATATGCTAATTTTATAGATTGATAAAAAAATAGTACTTTTGTCAAATATATTATATATGCTTTCATTATATGTAATTGTATTGTACTATAAAACAAACACATAATTATACTATGAAGAAAATTCTACTTCTCTTCACAATCTTAGTATTTGTGCTGAGTGCTTTTGCAGTTCCTGCCAGACGACAATTCTTTACAAATAATCAGTCCGATGGTACAACAATTGTTGTACGTCTTGTCGGAGACGAGGCTTTTCACTACTATGTAACCATGGATAATATCCCATTGGTAAAAGAGGATAATGGCGACTTCTCCTATGCAACATTAGATGCTGAAGGAAATTGGGTCTCAACAAACTGTCTGGCACACAATAGTGGCATGCGCTCCTATAAAGAGCAGGCTATAATAGATGCTAACGATTTCTCAAATATTCAGTCCGATATCAGAAAGTCGGCAAGAAGACGTTCTGCCATCATAAATCAAACACGTAGCACACGAAGCGCAAAGTTCGAAGGTGTTGTAAATATTCCTATACTTTTGGTTGAATTTGCCGATAAAAAATTTTCTTTTTCGAAGGATGATATTGAGCCAATGTTCATAGCCGAGAATTATGCAGGCCCTTACACCCCATACTTAAAAAAGATGGGAATATCTTCCACAAAAGGAAGTGTAAGAGACTATTTCGTTTCGCAGAGTGATGGCATTTTCCAACCCAATTTTGTTGTGATGGACATTGTTACTCTCGACAAAAACCTTTCATATTATGGAAAGAATAATAATTCGGGCAATGATAGCAATGTGTGCCAAATGATAATAGATGCATGTAGAAAATTGGATTCATCTGTAGATTTTTCCATGTTCGACAATGATAACAATGGAGTAATAGAACTACTACACTGCGTATATGCCGGATACTCCGAAGCAGCAGGTGCTTCTAGTGAAGCAATCTGGCCTCACCAATGGTATCTGTCGGTAGGCGCATCATCAATTAAACTCGATAATGTAAAAATAGATGCTTACTCATGTAGTAGTGAACTTGCTTTCAGTGAAGAAGTCATTGCAGAGAGTGGTGATGCCTATGCGAACAATCTCAATGGTATAGGTTCGTGTTGTCATGAATTCTCACATAGTCTGGGACTTCCCGATTTCTATGATACAAGCGATGCGGACATCCCTGCTTTTGGTATGGACTATTGGGATGTTATGGATTATGGTTGCTACAATGTAGAAGGCTATGTGCCAATCGCCTATGGTGCATACGAGCGCGATTTTATGGGTTGGCGCAGTTTACAAGAGATAAACGAGAAAGGTAAGTATACAATGGAGGCAGTTACATCGGGTGGAGTAGGCTACAAGGTGGTGAACAATGCTAATCCAAATGAATATTATATTATCGAAAATCGTCAGCAAGAGGGTTGGGATAAATATATATTTAACTCCGGTGTACTAATTACTCATGTCGATTATTCATCAACCGCTTGGTTCGATAACGAGGTAAATGTGGATGCCAATCATCAGCGCTTTACAATTATTCCTGCCGATGGAGAGAGAACAAGCTACTACACTGCATCTTCATCATCGGAATACAGAACAGGTCTAAAGGGCGATGTGTGGCCGGGTATAGCAGGAAATACAGCTCTCACAAATACATCTACTCCTGCTGCTAAAGTATTTAAAGGTGGGTACATGAGTAAACCTATAACAAATATCAAGTGCGAGAATGGTTTGGCTTCGTTCTTGTTCATGAGTACTCCAATCGATGCTCCTAAAGCATTAGAGGCAACAGATGTAACAGGCAACTCTTTTACAGCCAATTGGACATCTGTAGGTGATGCAAATGAGTACATTGTTACCTTAGAACAAATTACAGAGAGCGAAAACGAGACAAAATCACATTCACTCCTTTTTGAAGATTTTATAAAATGTACATCTTCCAATATTGCAATAAATACTCCCGATGATTATTTTTCTGAGTCGGGTTGGAGTGTAGTTAATTGCTATGGCGAAACAGGAACACTGCGTGTAGGTTCATCCAATAACAAAGGAACATGTGAAACACCGGTGATTAAAGAGAAAGGAAAATTCTCTCTATCGTTTAAAAATCGATTATATCGCGAGAGTGATACAGATGCACAACTCTCTGTTTTCCTAAAAAACAATATCACAAAAGAGGAGACTGAACTATTGTCTGTTATTCCTGAAAGTGATTGGGTTGCAACAGAAATAGTCTTTGAAGCCGATAGTGATTTTTCGCTTATCTTATCTACTGTAAATTCTACAGGTAATAAACGTGCTTCTATTGACGATGTTGAAATATCACTGTTGTCTAAAGAGAGTGTCTCTGTAGTTGAAACTATTACAACAACAGATACAAACTATAAGTTTACAGAACTGTCTGATGGTGCAAAATATCGCTATTCGGTTAAAGCACGAGATATATTGGAAGTTGAGTCGGTCCGTTCAAATTATATCTATGTAACGTTGCTCCCTACATCAATAGATAAAATTCACAATGCAGAAAATTCGATTGTTACTCTATATTCTTTGAAGGGACACTTGTTTTATAACGGTCCTCGTGGTCTTGTACCACAACAGCCCTCAGGAGTATATATAATGCGTAGTGGCAGTTCTGTTGAGAAGATTGTAATCCCATAATCTTTTGTGCTATTTCGGTCAATGGTTGCGATGTTATTTCTATTTAGTTATATGTAAATGTTCAACAAAACAGTTAGATAACATCGGTTTCTATAATATAAATAAAACATTCCCATGATAATCTACGTACTATCATGGGAATGTTTTTAGTAATTGTCTATGGGATATCACTCTGCTATGTCATGAAATTATGTTGAGTAATAGGCTTTTCATAGATGTAATTTATAATTTTAGCTAAGCACTAACTTTATGATTCCTCTATTCTCTGTTTGTATTTGATATAAATAATATAATTTGTAATACAAAAAAGAGCGAACCGCGTTTGCGGTTCGCTCAAATATGTCTCTTAGAAACACTCAATTATTCTGCACCTTCGAGCTTGCTCTTCAATGCTGCAAGAGCATCGATGTCGCCCAAAGTTGTTGATGCAGCTTGGTTCTGGATTGCAGGAACCTCTTCTGCTGCTTTCTTGCTCTTACGAGCTGCTGCAGCAGCTTTCTTCTCCTGTTTCTCCTCCTCCTTAGCAGCATCCTCGAATATGCGGCTGTGTGAAAGGATAATTCTCTTAGCCTCTTTGTTGAACTCAATTACTTTGAACTCGAGTTTCTCGTCTGCTTTAGCTTGTGAGCCATCCTCTTTTACAAGGTGTTTGGGAGTTGCAAAACCTTCAACACCGTAGGGGAGTGATACAACAGCGCCTTTGTCGATAAGCTCAGTGATAACACCCTCGTGGATAGAACCAACGGTGAATACTGTCTCAAATACATCCCAAGGATTCTCCTCTAATTGTTTGTGGCCAAGGCTCAAACGACGGTTCTCTTTGTCTATCTCAAGAACCTGAACCTCGATAGTCTCACCAATCTGTGTGAACTCAGATGGGTGTTTAATCTTCTTAGTCCAAGAGAGGTCGCTGATGTGGATAAGACCATCTACGCCTTCCTCAATCTCAACGAAGATACCAAAGTTCGTGAAGTTGCGAACTTTTGCTGTGTGTTTAGAACCAACGGGATATTTATCCTCGATGCTTGCCCAAGGATCCTCTTTCAACTGTTTGATACCCAAAGACATCTTGCGCTCGTCGCGGTCGAGTGTAAGGATAACTGCCTCTACATCGTCGCCAACCTTCATGAAGTCCTGAGCAGAACGTAGGTGCTGGTTCCAAGACATCTCTGAAACGTGGATAAGACCCTCAACACCGGGAGCAATCTCAATGAATGCACCATAATCGGCCATAACAACTACTTTACCCTTAACGATATCTCCAACCTTCAAGTTAGGATCGATAGCATCCCAAGGATGAGGTGTGAGTTGTTTCAAACCAAGAGCGATACGTTTCTTCTCGTCATCGAAGTCGAGAATAACAACGTTAATCTTTTGGTCGAGAGTAACAACCTCAGTAGGATCGTTTACGCGGCCCCAAGAGAGGTCTGTGATGTGGATAAGACCATCAACACCGCCGAGGTCGATGAATACACCGTAAGATGTGATGTTCTTAACAGTTCCCTCGAGAACCTGACCTTTCTCCAATGTACTGATGATTTTCTTCTTCTGCTCCTCGAGCTCAGCCTCGATGAGTGCTTTGTGAGAAACAACAACGTTTCTGAATTCTTGATTAATCTTAACAATCTTGAAGTCCTCTGTCTGACCAACGTATGCATCGTAGTCGCGGATGGGCTTAACATCGATTTGTGAACCGGGCAAGAATGCCTCAATTCCAAATACATCTACAATCATACCGCCCTTTGTACGGCATTTGATGTAACCACGAACAACAGCTTGGCTCTCCATAGCCTCGTTTACGAGGTCCCAAGAACGGCTTGCACGTGCTTTTTTGTGTGAAAGGCTCAATTGACCTTTTTTGTCCTCCAAGTTCTCAATGTAAACTTCAACCTGATCGCCTACTTTAAGGTCGGGGTTGTAGCGGAACTCGCTGATGGGGATGATAGCGTCTTGTTTGTAGTTGATGTCTACAATAACCTCACGCTTGTTAATACCGATTACGGTACCGTTTACTACCTCACGGCTTGATACTTTGTTGAGAGTGCCATTGTAGGCTTGCTCCAACTGCTCTTGTGAAAGACCCGAGATGTTCTCGCCTCTTTCGTAAGACTCCCAATTGAAATCGGGGGTTCCTGTTAATACTTTTTCTTCGCTCATAATTTGTTTTGTTTTAATGAGTTAGACATTATGTTGATTGAATTCGGGCGCAAAGATACTGCTTTTTTCTTAAAAAACATTGAAAAATCCCTGTTTTTTATATGGTTTATAATTGTTTTTACTATATATCTCTTTTTCCCAATAGCTGTTATATGTATAATATTATTGATGACTATTTTCTTATAATCAAAAGATTGGAAATTTTTTTAGATATAGCATTCAATAAAATTGCAATAATTAGAGTTAGAGAAGCAATAATTAAAAAGGCTAAATAAGGATTTTGTGTTATGCTTTTAACTGAGTAGCCATTTATACTATGACACAAAGGGTGGTGTACAAGGTATATTTCGTAACTTATTGAACTTAAATAAATGTATACACCTCTATTCTTTATGAATGGTCCAGCCTTTAATAAGATTATCATCCATGAAATTCCACAAATACATCCTAACAAATACGAGATAGTAGCTACACTACTATATGAGTCATTCAGAAATAAAAATATTGTGGTAATATTGATAATTAAAAATATTGGTATATAAACTTTAAATGATATCCGTTCTGTAAAATCAATGAATCTTGATGCATTTAAGAATAGAAAGCATGAAGTGGCAAGATATAGTAGTGAATATCCTGCCGGTAGTTTTTGTGTTTCTGCAAAGTAGTTTGCGCTTATGCAAAGAATAAATATTATTATCCAAATATAAGAATTTACATGATATCTTTTCTTTGATAAAATGACAAACATCGTATAACAAGCCATAATCATTGTTATGAACCAGAGATGTCCTATAGCTGGTTGTTTGTCAAACCATGACAAAAATGCAAAATTCATTAAAACATCTTTGATGTTGAATTTAACATCTACTAGCCAATATATAATGAACATGCTTATTAAGAAAGGATAAAGAGATGATGCTATTTTGGTTGTGCGTTTATACATGAAATTTTTAAACTCAAATCCTTTATAGTTCTCTTTTTCATATTTTAGGCCGAAAAGAATAGCACTTATCGTAATGAAAACAATATTAAATGTAGAACCTAAATATCTGGATATAAATAAATTACCCCCCCCTAAATGCGGAATTTGTAAAAGAGGATCGTATGATTGCAGGTAATGGCATAAGAATATTGCTGTTACTCCAATTGCTCTTACAAATTCAAAAGAGAAAAATCGTGATTGTTTTTGCATAGTTTTAATTAATGGTTTCTATGTAGCCTTTTCATGCCTTCTGTTTCGCATGTTGCAAAATTGCCTGTGCTATCGGAATAAATAAGATAAACATCTATTTCTGGATGGCTATTGCTATACTCTATAGCCTCTTCTATTCCCATTACCATAAATGCTGTTGCCAATGCGTCGGCAGTGGTGCAATTGTCGGCAACTACTGTTGCCGATAGCAGGCTGTGTTGCACCGGATAGCCAGTACGAGGGTCTATTGTGTGTGCAACTTTGCGCTCGCCTTCGTAACGATAATTACGATAGTTTCCCGATGTTGCCATACTCTTGCCACTTATGTGTATAATCTCCTGAATATCATTATGCGATGCTACCTCCTCGGGCGTGCTTATACCAATAGCCCATTTATTCCCTTTTTCGTTCTTGCCTTCTGTAACAACCTCTCCACCAATTTCTACCATAAAATCAGTTATTCCCTTGTTGCGCAACATACGGGCCACCTCGTCGCAGGCATATCCTTTTGCTATAGCACTGCAATCGAGCATTGTTTGTGGGTCGTTTTTTACAATCTTGCCATTCTCGTATGCGACAGTCGTGTAACCTACATAACTACGCAAAGAATCTATTGTGGCAGAGTCTGCAGGAATGCCCTTTTTAAATCCAAACCCCCATGCATTAACAAGAGGTGCTACTGTTATGTCGAATGCTCCTTCAGTCTCGTTAGAAATATGCTGTGCCATTGAAAAGACGCGCAAGAACATGCTGTCGGGAACAATATCTCTGTTTTCGTTTATAGCAGTGATAATAGAATTTTTATTAAATGGCGATAGCGAATTGTCTACGCTGTTCAGCACATTCACAATGTCCTGTTTAAGGTCGTTCTTGTGTTTGTATATTATATTATAGTATGTACCGAAAATTTTACCGCTATTGCTTTTGTATGTTACACTGTTATTCTTTAATATGTATATAGTTCCTATAATAAGGAATATGAGAAAAGCTATTTTCCAAGGTTTAATAGTACTGCTCATGAATTACATCGGTATTTCGTAAATAATGTTATATGTTGCTCCAAATGTTGTGTGTCTGCTGTTACCAAATCCGGGAATATACCACACATTGCTATTGGGGCCATTATCTCTGCTTATACGTGCTTTGTAACGTATGCTCCAGCCCATGCGCAAATGTTTCCAAATTTTAACATTAACTCCGGCACCAATCTCAAACCAATTGCAACCTCCTTTCACATCTGTTAGGTTCAAAGGAACTTCGCCACCCCAAACAGGGTCGGTAATAGGTGGAGCGCTAACATCGTATTTCATGTTCGACCAACCATAGCGTGCAAGGCCGTATATGTAGTTGTTCTTTGGCGCTTCACCAACTTTGTTGCTAAAGTTGTAGTTTAGACCAACTCGGTAGTAGGGCGCACTCGATTTGTAATGTATCCCGTTTGTTTCATCTGTAACATCACTACTGCCATAACCCACTTCGAATACCGGGTAGAATTTGTTTCCAAGGTTCACCTCTAGCGCAACCTCTCCGCTTATGTAATCCTCGAGCATAGAATAGGCATATCCAAAAATGTCGGTAGAAACATTTATCCCTTTGAATGTAAACATCCCGTAATTTTGGGTAGAGTCGCTATCTGCTTTCTCTTGTGCCAATGCTTTTGCCGGTACAAAAATAAGCAAACTACTGAGCAAGATATAACTTAATATTTTCATGGGCGTCGAAATCTACTAGTGGATATTCTATTTTAGCTGAATCGATGAACGAATTTGTGTATCTCAGTTCCTTCAAATTATGAAACATACCCATTCCGCAATCTAAGGCAATGAAGAATGGAGTATTTGTGTGCTCAACAAAAAGGGTATCACGCTCATCGTTCTCGTACAGAAAAACTAATGTGTCGCACTCTTGAGTATAGCACATGGGAACTGCCAACTCACTAAATTGCGACACATGGTTCACAACAATGCTATCTTTGCTGTTTACCACAAGAGAAACGGTGAGTGTGCCGGTATACACGCTCTTTTCCTCCGTTTGTGTCTCGGGGTCTGCTTTGTAAAGATATATCCTGTTGTAAGAAACATTATTAATATTACAGTCGCCACCATTCTCGCATCCTATAATACCACATAGTGCTAATGTCAGTACTGCAAAGAATAAAAGGTTTTGCAGTGAAATGTTTTTTATTCTCATTAAATCTCTTTTGCAATGTTATACTTATTACGCTCTTGCGAGGTGCGACTTATTAACTCACCCAAAAATCCTGTGAGGAATAACTGTGTGCCCAAAATCATCATTGTCAGTGATATATAGAAATAGGGCGACTCCGTAACAAGACGAAATGGCATACCATTGGTTAAATGATATATTTTAGTTACTCCAAGAATTACTGCGGCAATAAAACCAATGAAAAACATGAACGACCCCCATAATCCGAATATATGCATTGGGCGTCCTCCAAACTTAGATAAGAACCAAAGCGACATCAGGTCGAGATATCCATGGAAGAAACGACTCAAACCAAATTTGCTTTTTCCATATTTTCGTGCTTGATGGTGTACTACCAATTCTCCAATATTGGAATATCCTGCATTCTTTGCTAAGTAGGGTATGTATCGGTGCATGTCGCCATACACCTCTATGCTCTTAACAACTTCGTTACGGTATGCTTTAAGTCCGCAGTTGAAATCGTGCAGATTCTTTATGCCCGATACTTTACGTGCTGTGGCATTAAATAGTTTTGTAGGAATTGTCTTACTCAATGGGTCGTATCGCTTCTGCTTATATCCCGAAACAAGGTCGTAACCATCTTTGGTTATCATTTTGTACAGAATTGGTATTTCGTCGGGGCTGTCTTGCAGGTCAGCATCCATGGTTATAACAACATCGCCTTGTGCACGCTCGAAACCACAGTATAGTGCAGGCGATTTACCATAATTCCTGCGGAATTTAATACCATGTAGGTTCTGGTTTTTCTTTGCAAGTTCTTCTATTACTTGCCATGAGTTGTCGTTGCTTCCGTCATTCACAAAAATCACTTCGTATGTGAATTTATTCTCCTCCATCACTCGCTCAATCCAAGCAGTTAGTTCAGGTAGCGACTCAGCTTCGTTATATAAAGGTATTATTACCGAAATATCCATAATATTCTGTTTATTTGTTTTTATTTACAAAAAGTGCTGTTATTGGTGTAATAATGCCCGTAAGCATTATATTTGACGACAATATCTGAATAACAATATCTTTGACTGTTATATTGCTCCACATTTCCGAGGCTTGCTTTAATGTCTCTTTTGTAATGTCGTCAATTGTTGGCTCATTCAGTAAAAAATCCAATTGTTCCTGAATAAACCCAAAAAGAAAGCCGTTGTCTATGTATACTAAATAGATATATTGTACTATTGCCGACAGCAACGACGCGCATATATACATAATTATTAGAAATAGCCATGCTTTTACAAAAGTCATCTTGTCGTTGCATTCGCGTTTACGGTAATTAACCACCATATATCCGGCATAGAACGGTGATGCAACAAACATAGCCAAAAAAAGATAGGATAAAATGGGAGTGTTTAATCCCATCATATAAATTGCAGACATCAATATCCAAAACACTCCAAGCATTGTCCCCCGGAACATTGCTTCTCTATTGAAAATGTTATTATCGGATTTTTCTGTAATCATGTTATATAAATTTCAAATGCGAAGATAGTGTAAACCTGCGACCTTCGCAATATTACATCGTTTTTTTGTTGCAATTATATTCCTTATTATACGGCAACAGCCCTCAACTGAGGGCTGTTGCTTATGATTAGTTTCCTGTTATGTGTCCTATAAGAATTGGTATGTTCGATGCAAATAGTTTTACCGAAATTGCCAATAGAATTACTCCAAAAAACTTCTTCATGAAATAGACTCCGCTACGTCCCAGGATTTTCTGTGCTCTTGTTGTGAAACGAAGCATCAAATATACAATTATCGAGTTTAGAGCCAAGCCAAGCAAGATGTTCAGTGTGGCATATTCGGCTTTCAATGAGAGCAGTGTTGTGAATGAACCGGGGCCTGCAAGCAAGGGGAATACAACAGGCAGGTATGTGGCATTTCCTGCCAACTCTCCATAATCTTTGAAAATCTCAATGCCGAGCACCATCTCCAATGCCATAAGGAATAGAATGAGCGCACCTGCGACAGCAAAAGAGTTAATGTCTATTGCAAACAAACTCAACAGCCAATCTCCCATGAAAAAGAAAAGAATCATAAGCGAGAACGAATAAATGACAGCTTTACCTGCGTCAATACGTTTGCCGCTTTCACGAATTCCAACCATTATAGGCATAGTTCCAACCGGGTCTATAATGGCAAACATCACAATAAAAGCACTAATAAAGTGCATCAAGTTAAATTCGGAAAAAATCTCCATACTCTTTTAGTGAATTTGTGTTTTATATTTTGTGCAAAAATATACATAATTTTAAAAGTTGCGACAAAATTACCCAAAATAATATATTGCGTAATGAAATATTTCACCCCTCTATTTGCATTTTTGCCACAGATTTAAAACTTAATTACACCAAAACTATCCTAATCCCAAAATAATCAATTCGTTTTTTGTTAGTATATAAATTTGCCATTGTATCGCAATAAATAGTTATGGAAATAGAATTAAAAGCAGTTTGTAGTTTTGGTGATTCCGTCATGAAGGGTATTGTAATAGATACCGAAAACTCATCGGAAAGTAGTATTAAGTATAAAATTAGTGATAAAAGTTTTGCTGCTCGTTGTCGCAAGAAATTAGGTATAGAAGTTGAAAATTATGCTCGTTTCGGTGGTTTGGTTACCCATGGAATGAGGTTTGTTAATAGGTATATCGACAAAATTAAGCGAGCAGACTATGTCTTGTTTGAATATGGCGGTAACGATTGTGATTATAATTGGGCTCAAATTTCTGATGAACCCGACAAAGACCATCTTCCAAATACTCCAATACCAACTTTTGTCGAAAAATATTCAGAACTAATAGATACGGTACGTGCTTTGGGAGCACGTCCGGTGTTGCTATCGCTTCCTGTCTTGGACCCGAACAGGTTTTTCACTCATATATCAAAAGGACTCAATGCCGACAATATCCTACGTTGGTTACATGGCACAGTGCTTACGATAGACCGTTGGCACGAACGTTATAACATGGAAATATTTCGTTTGAGCACTCTGAAGCGCGTTCCAATTATAGATATAACATCAGTTTTCTTAGAACGAAAAGATTACAGTGATTTTTTATGTTCCGATGGTATACATCCAAATGAGGCAGGGCATGCACTTATAGAAAATGCTATAATTGATTATATGTATTGCAATAGAGTAATAATGTACTAATTAATAATATATAACTCTAAATAATGTAGATGTTGATTATAATGTAGATGTTAATTAAATAGAACCGAGGCTGAATATCTACCAACCCACTTGATGCGCGCAGAAAGTTTGGCTACCGATATACGCCTCGGCACTTATATAACAATTGCATTACTGTTTTGTTTTTATAAATTAAAAACAGCTTCTTAGCGAAAAATTTGCATATTCGTTTCTTGCTGCTTATATTTACGGAGATTAAAAGAAACCGCTATGAAAGAGTTAAGAGAAAATTTGCTTAAACGTTTTTTGAAGTATGTAACATTTGAAACAACATCGCAAGATGATGCAAGTTCGGTGCCAACCAGTAACGGACAAATGGTTTTTGCACGTTATCTGGAACAAGAACTAAAAGATATTGGTCTCGAAGATGTCATACTCGACGAAAAAGGTTACCTCTACGCGACATTGCCGGCAACAACAAATAAAGAACTGCCGGTTGTTGGCTTTATATCGCATCTCGATACAAGTCCCGATATGAGCGGAAAAGATGTTAAACCACGTGTGGTAAGTAATTACGATGGCAAAGATATTGTTCTTGACAAAGAAGCAAATATTGTACTTTCAACAAAGGAGTTTCCCGAAGTTATGGCATATAAAGGAGATGATTTGGTAGTTACCGACGGGCATACTCTTCTTGGTGCCGATGACAAAGCCGGTATTGCCGAAATTGTTTCGGCGGTGGAATATCTTTTAAAACACCCCGAAATAGAACATGGAAAGGTGCGCATAGCATTTAATCCCGACGAAGAGATTGGTCGAGGAGCGCATCACTTTAATGTTCCGCTTTTTGGTTGCAATTGGGCATATACTGTCGATGGTAGTGCCGAGGGTGAATTGGAATTCGAGAACTTTAATGCCGGAAGCGCTCTTTTTACCATTCAAGGACGCAACGTACATCCCGGCTATGCAAAAGGAAAAATGATAAATGCGTTACGCGTGGCAAATGCAATAGTCGATATAATCCCAATGCAGGAGTCTCCCGAAGAGACCGAAGGCTACGAAGGTTTTTATCACCTTATGTCAATAAATGGTGGGGTAGATTCTGCCTCTGTTTCATATATTATTCGCGACCACGACAGAGCAAAATTTGAAAAAAGGCTCGAATTTATGTACGATGTTGCTGTAACAATGAACAAGTTCTATGGTTCGGGTACAGTCTCTGTAGATGTAAAGGAGCAATATCGTAATATGCGCGAAAAGGTTGAACCATGTATGCACATTATTGAACTTGCAAAGAGTGCAATGGAGCAAGCCGGTGTAGTGCCTCAGGTTAAACCTATACGTGGTGGCACCGATGGTGCGCAATTGTCGTTCATGGGATTGCCTTGTCCTAACCTTTTTGCAGGTGGCATAAACTTCCATAGTCGCTACGAGTTTGTTTCGCTGCAGGTTATGGAAAAAGCTACTAATACTGTTGTGAAAATTATTGAAGGTGTAAAGAACCTTAACTTGTAATTCTTTAGCGCAGAACTACAACTGTAATCATTCTATATTGAATCGAAATCGAGTTCGTCAAACTCGTATAGGTCGCTGTCGTAAGATATTTCGGCAAAGCGGTCTATCTCGCGTCGCTCTTTCTTAGTGGGTCGTCCTGTGCCACGCATGCGGTCGGCAAAACCACTTATTTTGCTCATCTCAAGAATCTCGTATTGTTCTTTCGGAGTGATATTCTCAATCAGTTCTGGAACCAATTTCGCACCAACACGGTTCTCTGCTGCTTTAAGTACACGAAAAGAGTATGTTATGGGTGCTTTTCTTACATTAACCACATCGCCTACACGCACAATGTGTGCGGGCTTTACGCTTTTGGAACCAATAGAGATATGCCCCTTCTTGCATGCTTCTGCAGCTATACTACGTGTCTTGTAGATGCGTACAGCCCACAGCCATTTGTCTATGCGTGCTTGGTCGCTCATTCTTTGCCTGCTCCTTTTCTGTTAAATTGGTTCATAGTGCGTGCAATACCGGCAAAGCAGAAACTTTTTATTATCTCACATGCTGTAGCAACCTGCTCATCAACGCTCTTTTGCTCTTCGCTGTCAAATGCTCCAAGAACAAAGTCCACTTGTCGGCCTTTGCTAAAGTCATTTCCAATGCCAAAGCGCAAACGAGCGTAGTTTGTTGTTCCTATTGTTGCTGCTATATGCTTTAACCCATTATGTCCGCCATCGCTACCTTGCCCCTTCAAACGTAGTGCACCAACAGGTAGGGCTAGGTCGTCTACTATGACAAGCACATTTTCCAATGGGATTTTTTCGGCTTGCATCCAATAGCGAACAGCGTTGCCACTAAGATTCATGTATGTCGATGGCTTTAACAGAATGAGCTTGCGACCTCGGCACGACGCTTCGGCAACAAATCCGTAGCGCTTATCGGCAAAAACAGTATTGGACGCCTTTGCAAAGGCGTCCAATACTGTGAATCCTATGTTGTGGCGGGTACCTTCGTACTCACTTCCGATGTTACCCAGACCGACAATAAGATATTTCATTTGTTAGCAAATTACTTTGCTGCGGCTGCTGCGGCTGCAGATGCACGAGTTGTCTTAACAGCGCAAACAAGAGCCTCTTTTACAGTTACAAGCTCCAATCCCTCGAATGAAAGGTCGCCAACTTTGATTGACTTACCCAAACCGAGTGAAGTTACATTGATGAAAAGTTTCTCGGGTATAGCAGTGTAAACAGCTTTAACTTTGAGTGTGCGCTGCAACTGTACCAATTTACCACCGGCACGTACACCGTCTGCAAGTCCTTCTAGTTTAACGGGAACAGCCATAACGATAGGCTTGGTCTCGGTTACCTCGTAGAAATCTACGTGAAGAATAGTGTCCTTAACAGGGTGGAACTGAATATCTTTCATAACGGCTTTAACTGCCTTGCCGTCAATTGTAAGTTCTACTACGTGAATGTCGGGAGTGTAAACCAACTTGCGAAGGCTCTCTGTTGTTACGCTGAACGCGAAGCTTACAGGGTTACCATTCTCGTCTCTTTTCTCTCCGTAAAGGCAGCAGGGTACCAAACCCTGTTTGCGCAACTCATTTGTGGCTTTTTTGCCAACCTCAGTTCTTGCTGAACCGCTGATGCTTAATGATTTCATGTTGTTAAAAAATTGTGTTACTCTAAATTAAGTTAATTGTTGCTTAATTCGCCATCACACGATGTACTCTTAAAGCGGGTGCAAAATTACTGCTTTTTTCTTAAAAATGCAAATCTGTTGTCTATTATTTTGTAAACCTTTTTGTGAGCCAGCGACGCACAGGCTCATCGTACAGTTTTAAACAGGTGTATGCCAATGCTATGTTAATTGCAAATACAAGTATCACATAACCCCATGTGTCGGCAAGTGTGTATCGTTCGTTCTCTATGAGCCACGAATAAAAAAGATACATTACCGGGTAATGAACTATGTATAGCGGATATGATATATCGCCCAAGAACCTGCATATTCTTGTAGATATTTTGTCTGTCGTTTCACCCGATGCAGCCAACCACACGATAACGGGGAATACAGCTATAATACAAAACAACTCGTAAATACCGTTAAGGCTTGTGTTGCCACATTTTTGTATATATGGTATAGAAAACAATGCAAATAGAACCGCTATAGATATCCAAAAAATACCGGGGATACGCGTCGGCTTGAATTTGCGAGCCATGAGCATTCCTAATGTAAATGGAAACATCATTCTAAGAAAACCTCCAAAAAAGTTTACAGCATCGAGTGTCCAGCCAATACCTATCATGTCGTAACCCGAAACGTCTGTTGCTACAAACCACACCCACAAGATACCGGTTATGGCTACAAGTGCTGTGAGTATTTTGTTCGATAAGCGACGCAAAACCAGAGCATACACAATGTTGCCGATATATTCGAAAAAGAGCGACCACGATGGTCCATTTAATGGAAACATTTCGCCATTGCCACGTATCTCGTATCCGGCACCGGGGTATGCCGGTATAAAAAGCATAGCTAGCAACAGTGCAACCATTGTCATTGAAAGTGGTGTCTCGCTACCATCCCATTTCACTCCGCCCTGAATGAGAAAACAGATGCAACCAATTATAGCTCCCATAATCAGCATTGGATGCAAACGTATAAGTCGACGTTTGAAGAAACTACCTAAACTAAGTCTGTTTTTGCACTCTTTATGCCAACGGTCGTCGTATGCATAACTTATCACAAATCCCGACAAAATAAAAAAGAAATCTACACCAAGATGTCCATGGTTGAACACAGTTATAAGCCCACCGCCTTCTACACCGTTCATTCCTTCGGCAAAGGCAAAACCTTCGAAAACATGATACCACACCACCATTAGTGCTGCGGCTCCACGTAGACCATCGAGTAGGTTGTAGTGTGGCTTTGTGTCGGCAAATGCCACTGTTGGTGTCGTTTTGAAATTTTCAGACATAAATACTTGTGCTAAATTATTTTGCAAAAATATAAAAAATATACTTTGAGAATTAAATACTGCCAAAATTTACGTATCTTTGTGGCGAAAAATTATTTACGTATGAACAAGGTATCGGAAAACCCTTTCAAAAACCGAACAGACAGCGCAACGCTGTTTATGATTGTGGCTACACTCTTTGTAACAACCTATCTGGTTTCCAACGTAATGGCCGTCAAAATAATAGGTTTCTTCGGTTTATTCTATTTTGATGCAGGTACAATAACATTCCCTTTTGCATATATGCTAGGCGATGTACTCACCGAAATATGGGGATATCGCAACGCTCGCAAGGTAATATGGATGACATTCCTGTGTAATATATTAATGGTTGTTTGTACCCAAATTGGTGTGTGGTTGCCTTCACTCGATTATCTCGATGAAAGTGCAGTGGCCTATAATACAATATTCAATTATGTACCACGTGTTGTGCTTGGCTCGTTAGTAGGTTTCTTACTTGGCGAACTATCTAATGCATGGCTCATGGAGCGCATAAAAAAAAGTACTCGTGGACGTTTTCTTTGGGTACGCACCATCGGTAGTTCAGTGATAGGCTATTTGTTCGATACATTGCCTTTTGTGCTCATTGCATTTGCCGGTGTGCTAACAACTCGCGACCTTTTACTCATGATAGCTTTCCAATATTTTATGAAACTATCAATTGAGGTTCTTTTTGGTACTCCGCTTGCGTATGCAGTCATACTATCTCTCAAACGCACTATTCTAAAAGAGAGGCACAATGGATAGATATTCGGTTATTGATACAAAGTTGCCTCGCGAGTTTGTGCTCTTGCAAGGCAAGGGTTGTCGTTGGGGTAAATGTTCTTTCTGTAACTATCACACCGACACAAGCGAAAATCCCTTTTTAATAAATAAAGAGGTGTTGCAACGTGTAACAGGAGTGCATGGCGTTCTCGACGTTATAAATTCCGGCTCTGCAATGGAGCTAGACAATGATACTATGGAGTTGCTTAAGCAGGTGGTACGTGATAAGAATATCCATACTCTTTGGTTCGAAGCACATTATATGTATCGTAACCGTCTTGCATCTTATTCCTCGCAGTTTGCTCCTGCAAAAGTGAAATTTCGTTGTGGCATTGAAAGTTTCGACCCTCGTTTGCGTAAAGAGTGGAATAAAGGGGTTCCCAAAGGGGTTACCGCACAAGACGTAGCACGCTATTTTAATGGCGTTTGTTTGTTGTGTTGTACTGTTGGCGATACGCGAGAACGTATATTGAATGATATTTCAATAGCACAAAAATATTTTGAATATTTCAGTGTTAATCTGTTTTGTAATAATGGTACTGTGGTTGAGCGTGATGAGGAACTTGCCGAATGGTTTGTCCGCGAGGTGTTTCCTAAATTAAATACTCTTTCGACAGTAGAGGTTCTTGTTGAAAATACCGATTTGGGAGTAGGCTAGTAAAACGTATGTAAATTAACCAATTCAGCTAGTATGCTTTTGTCGCGCTTGCTACAATTTTGATGAATAATTATAAACAATGCTCAAATAGTTTCCATTATTTGTAGATTGTTTACTATCTTCGCTCCAAGAATAAACAAGCATATACATGGAAAATACAATAGAGAAAAGATTAGGGCAACTACGCGAGTATATGCGTAGTCATGGTTTGTCGGCTTTTGTAGTAGGTAGTAGCGACCCGCATGGTAGTGAATATGTTGCCGATAGGTGGAAAGCACGTGAATGGATATCGGGTTTCGATGGCTCGGCTGGAACGGCTGTTATAACACAGGATAGTGCTATGCTATGGACCGATTCTCGCTATTGGCTTGCCGCGGAGACTGTTTTTGCCAATAGTGAATACGAACTAATGAAAGAACGAGTAAAAGATGTTCCAACTGTTGCCGAGTGGCTTTGCAGTGTGCTTGAGTGTGGCGATGTCGTTGGTGTCGATGGAACAGTATGTTCGCTTCGCGAAGTATATGAACTACGTGATACTCTTGCAAAAAAAGAGATTTCTCTGGATACATCACACGACCCATTCGATGAAATTTGGGAAAATCGCCCGTCGGTTCCCATGAGTGTAGCCGAGATAATACCCGAGTCAATAGCCGGAGAATCAGTTCAGTCGAAATTGGCACGTATAAGAGAACGCATGGAACAGATAGGGCTGTCGAATATGTTGTTTCCAATGCTCGACGAAGTTGCTTGGGTAACCAATCTTCGTGGAGCCGATGTCGATTATAATCCTGTTCTCGTGGCATACTTGCTTGTATCGAAGGAGCAAGCAATACTATTCATAGACAATGCCAAACTGACAGACGAAGTACGAACCTATTTGCACAAAGAGAATATTACGATAGAGGCCTATGATGCAATTTGGCATGTGCTAAATAATTATCCTTATGACACTATTTGCTTGCCCGATGGTTGCAATGCCGCCATTGTCGAACGGCTTAACAAAGCAACAACGCCTCTTTTCCGTCCTTCGGTTGTTGCCGACATGAAATCTATAAAAAACAGCATCGAAATAGAGGGTTTCAAAAAAGCAATGCTTGCTGAAGGTATCGCTATGGTGAAGTTGTTACATTGGCTAAAACCGGCTGTAGAAAAGGGTGGTGTTACAGAACTCGATGTCGATTATGCTTTAACTGCCTTTCGAAAAGAGGATAAGAATTTCAGAGGGCTAAGTTTTGCTACAATTGCCGCCTATGGCAAAAACGGAGCAATAGTGCATTACGAACCGACACCTTCGGCTAATGCCGAACTACAACCAAAAAGTTTTTTGCTGCTCGATTGTGGCGGTCAATATCAATGTGGAACTACCGATATTACACGTACTATTCCACTTGGGTCGCTTACTCAGGAGGAACGCGAGGATTATACACGTGTATTGCGTGGACACATCTCTCTTGCTATGGCTAAATTCCCGGTAAACACATTCGGAGTGCAACTCGATGTGTTGGCACGCCAATGGTTGTGGCAGGCAGGTGAAAACTATTTGCATGGTACAGGACATGGAGTGGGGCATTTCCTTAATGTTCACGAAGGGCCTCACCAAATAAGAATGAACTTTATTCCAGCTACTTTAAAGCCGGGAATGACAGTAACCAACGAACCAGGAATTTATAAAGCAGACAGGTTTGGTATTCGCATAGAGAATACTATGTTGGTGTGTAACGATATAACAACAGAATTTGGCGCATTTTGCTCTTTGCAACCATTGACAATTTGCCCAATCGATAAAGAACCTATTATACCGGAGCTGTTGGGTTGTGAAGCTATAGAATATCTTAATAACTATCATGTTTGGGTCTATGAGCAGTTAGCGTCCCATTTCGATGGCGAATTACTTGAGTTTCTGAAAGATGCATGTGCGCCTTTGAAATAAATTAATTTATTTGTTATGCAAAAGTGGCCTCTTATATTTCTTTTTGCTGTTCTCTCCTTTTCCTGTAGTAAAAAGGAGAGTGGTGAATGGCATCCCGAACTCATAGCGCATGCTGCGGGTGTGATAGACGGCTACACCTATACAAATTCTCGTGAAGCGTTCGATAGAGCCGTAAAGAATGGTTATCGTTTTATAGAATTTGATTTCTCTTTTACTGCCGACTCGGTTTTGGTTGCAACGCACACTTGGCGTGAATACAATGTGGCTGTAGGCTGTGAACATCGTGGCGATAGCGCGCCTTTGAGTGCCGATTTCATTTCACAAAAGCTTTATGGACGCTATACTACACTCACTGCAGAACAGGTGAACAAACTGTTTGAAGAGAATGAGAACCTTATTCTTGTTACCGATATAATGTCCGATGCCGATATTCTGGAACGCTATTTTCCGTTGCTCAAAGAACGTATGGTTGTTGAGGCTTTCAGTTATAAAGATTATATAGAACTAAAACATAGAGGCTATTTTCGTGTTCTCTATTCGTGTTTGGCTAAAGATTTGGAGCAGACTATTGTTCGCCACATGCTGTTACACCACTTTTTCGATGGAGAAAAGGTGGAATGGATAGCACTGCACGCGTCGGCATTTAATAATGTTTTGTTTAAATTTGTCAATACGTTGTGTTCTTTAAAAATAGCACTCTTTACAGTGAATAATATCTCTGAAGTTCCTTGTAAGTATCGCGATAATATAGAAATGCTCTATACCGACACAATTTTACCTCTAAAGTAATTCCCTCCTCATTGTATCTATACCATTTGAAGATTTTAAATTTTGCAAAAATGTCTGTTTGTATGCAGATTATTTATATCTTTGCATGTTTGTTGCATAATAAGCAATAAATGTGCATATTTTCGTTTCTACAAAAAGGGACACACAAATAAGCAAAATTTAATAATTAATAATTTAAAAATCTATTTTATGTTTGAAGGACAACCTAAAGGCTTATGGGCTCTTGCCATAGCCAACACAGGAGAACGCTTCGGTTACTATACCATGTTGGCGGTCTTCTTGCTTTTCTTACAGGATAACTTCGGTTTCTCTGTAGGTGTATCAGGAACAATCTATTCTACTTTCTTGGGAATGGTTTACTTTTTCCCTCTTTTCGGTGGTATGCTTGCCGATAAGTTTGGTTACGGAAAAATGGTAACCATTGGAATTTGTATCATGTTCCTCGGTTATCTATTGCTATCATTGCCAATGGGAGCCGATTGGCTTGCTGTTGCAGGTATGGGTTCTGCGTTGTTATTAATTGGTTTTGGTACAGGACTTTTCAAAGGAAATCTACAGGTTATGGTAGGTAACCTCTATGACGATCCAAAGTACTCGGCAAAACGCGATTCAGGTTTCAGCCTTTTCTATATGGCTATTAACATTGGTGCAATGTTCGCTCCAAGTGCTGCAATCGAAATCATGAACTGGGCACAAAACGATTTGGGCATCTCACTTGCCGATTCTTACCACTTTGCATTTGCTGTTGCATGTGCATCACTGATTTTCTCTATTGCAGTTTATTATCTTTTCCGTAATACATTTAAAACCAGCGACCGTGCAAAAACAGTTGTTGCAGGTAACGATGCTCCTGCCGAGGAACTTACACCTGCTCAAACAAAAGAGCGCATCATCTGTTTGTGCCTTGTGTTTGCAGTGGTTATCTTCTTCTGGATGGCATTCCACCAGAATGGTGCGACACTTACACAGTTTGCTCGTGAGTATACAGCTACATCATCTACAGGTATCGAGAGTATGATGTTCGATGTTTGGAACCTTGTATTCTGCATCTTTATTGTTTACGGTTTGTTTGGTCTCTTCCAGAATAAGGGTGCATTAGGAAAGGGAGTCTCTGCAGCTGTAATTCTTGCAGCTATTGGTGGATTGTATTGGAAATATACTGCACTTCCCGAATCAACCACAGTTGATGCTCCTATCTTCCAGCAATTCAACCCCTGTTTTGTGGTTGCTTTAACTCCGGTTTCTGTAGCAATTTTTGCTGCATTGGCCAAGAGAGGTAAAGAGCCTTCTTCTCCTATGAAGATTGGTTTGGGTATGTTGGTTGCCGCAGTGGGCTTCCTTGTGATGATTCTCTCTTCACTCAACCTTCCTGCTCCTGCAGAACAGCTTGCTGCCGGTGATGCTGCACTGCGTGTATCTCCCAACTGGCTTGTTGGAACATACCTCATTTTGACATTTGCCGAGTTGTTGCTATCTCCCATCGGTATCTCATTTGTGAGCAAGGTTGCTCCTCCCAAGTTCAAGGGTATGATGATGGGTGGTTGGTTCGTTGCAACCGCAATAGGTAACTTCCTTGTAGCAATTCCTGCGCTATTGTGGGGTGCACCTCTTGTTGTAGTTTGGGGTGTATTGGTGGGTGTTTGCCTTGTTTCGGCTCTCTTCATCTTCAGTATAATGAAGCGCCTCGAAAAGGTTGCAAAATAAGAATAAATCAATACGATTTAAAACGGAACAGAGATTTTCTGTTCCGTTTTTTTTATCCATTTCAATGTGTATATAAATTAAAGAAAATTAAAAGAGCGGGTAATATTGCTTTTCATATATCTTTTTTCTAAATTTGCAGTAATTAGTATATACCTCTTAAAAAAGAGATGATTTACGTTGCACTGCCTAATGAAACACAGCATCGTCTTCCATTCTATCTTGCAATGGAGGAGTATGTTGCGCGCATGTTGCCGGTTGGCGACTACTTCTTTATGTGGCAGGTTGAACCATCTGTTATCTTTGGTCGAAATCAGTTGTTAAACAGTGAGGTCGATGTAGAATATTGTCGTAAGAATGGTATTCAAATGTATCGACGCAAGAGTGGTGGCGGTTGTGTCTACGCAGACAGAAGCAATATAATGTTCTCTTATATTACTCCCGATAGCAATGTTAATTTTACCTTCAATCGTTATATGTTAATGGTTGAACATGTGTTGCAAAAATTGGGAATAGATGCTAAAACTACAGGGCGCAACGATATTGTCGTTGATGGAAAAAAGGTCTCAGGCAATGCTTTTTACCATCTTCCGGAGCGTAGCATAGTACATGGCACAATGCTTTATGATACTGACATTGAGCGTATGGTAAATTCAACGACACCATCTGATACAAAACTTAAAAGCAAGGGTGTGGAATCGGTGCGACAACATGTAACGACGCTAAATAAGTATCTTACAATATCTATCGAAGAGTTTAAATCTTTTGTTCGTGAGAACCTTTGCAATAGCGAAATAATTCTCGATGATGTTGCTGTTGAACAAATAAAGAAGATTGAACAAGAATACCTTACCGACGAATTTATATATGGACATAATCCAGCCTACACAGTAATAAACAAAAAACGAATAGAGGGTGTTGGCGAGTTTGAAGTTCGTTTAGAGGTGAAAAAAGGGGTATTACGTAAAGTGAATCTCATGGGCGACTATTTTCTAGTGGGCGACCTCGATGGAGAACTGCTGTCGTTGCTTAATGGTGTTGAATATACTCCCAGTGCAGTAGAAAATGCATTGCAAAATGTGAATACTTCGAATGTGATAATGAATCTGAAAAAAGAACAATTTATAAAAATATTATTTTAGTTATGGAAAACAAAAGAACCTGTCTTTACGACAAACATGTTGCTTTAGGTGCTTTGATAAGCCCGTTTGGTGGTTTCGACATGCCAATACAGTACACAAATATTGTTGAAGAGCATAATGCTGTTCGCAATGCATGTGGTATTTTTGATGTATCGCACATGGGCGAAGTGCTGGTTACCGGTCCCGAAAGTGAGAAATTTGTAAATTATATCTTTACAAACGACATCACCGATGCTCCTAATGGTAAAATCTACTATGGAATGATGTTGCATCCAACAGGTGGTGTTGTCGATGATTTGCTTGTTTACAAAATGGCCGACAAACGTTTCTTCCTTGTGATAAATGCAGGTAATATCGATAAAGATGTTGCTTGGATTATGGAGCATGCAAAGAATTTCGATGTTACAGTTGAACATCAGAGCGCATACTATGGCGAGGTTGCTGTACAAGGCCCTAATACAGAGGCTATTATAGAGAAAGTGCTTGGAATTCCTTGTGCCGACATGGTATTCTACACATGCAAAGAGGTTGAGTATAATGGCGAAACAATCATCATAAGCCGTACAGGCTACACCGGTGAAGACGGCTTCGAACTCTATGGCTCGCATGCTTTCACAAACGAGGTGTGGGACAAACTCATTGCAAGTGGCGAAGTTCTTCCTTGCGGATTGGGTTGTCGCGATACTTTGCGTTTCGAGGTTGGTTTGCCTCTATATGGCGATGAACTCACCGACGAGATAACACCGCTCGAAGCCGGTCTAGGCATCTTTGTTAAATTAGAGAAAGAAGATTTCATTGGCAAAGAGGCTATTGCAAAGCAAAAAGCCGAAGGCTTGAAACGTAAAATAGTAGGTATAGAACTGAAAGACAAGGCAATACCTCGTCATGGTTACGATGTTGAGGTTGGTGGCAAAGTCATTGGTCAGGTAACAACAGGCTACAACTCAATCTCTACAGGAAAGAGTGTTTGTATGGCATTAATAGATGCCGAATATGGCAAGTTGGGTACCGAAGTAGAGGTACGCATCCGTAAAAGAGTTTTCCCCGGTGTTGTAACAAAAAAACGTTTCTACGAGAAAAACTATAAAAAATAAATTATTTAAGAACATTACTAATATTAAAATCAACAAATTATGAGTAAAATTGTAGAAGGTCTCTATTATGCAGAGTCTCACGAGTATGTAAAAATTGAAGGCGAGTATGGTTATGTAGGTATCACCGATTATGCACAGCACGAACTTGGCAACGTGGTATATGTAGATATGCCCGATGTTGACGACGAGGTAGAGGCTGGTGCCGATTTTGGTGCAGTTGAGAGCGTTAAAGCAGCAAGCGATCTTATCTCTCCCGTTAGCGGTACAGTAGTAGAGGTAAACGAGGCTCTTAACGACCAACCCGAATTGGTTAATACCGATCCTTATGCAAACTGGATTATCAAAGTTCAGCTTAGCGATGCTTCTGAGGCTGAAAAGTTGATGGATGCAGCTGCATATAAAGCGTTTATTGGTGAATAAGAAGTGTTTTTTCGTAAGAAAATCTTTAGAAATAAAACAACTTCTAAATCTTAAAACAAAAAGATTACAATGAAATATTTTCCCCATACACAGGACGATATTGAACAGATGTTGGCTACTGCCGGACTAAAGTCAATGGATGACCTTTTCGGCGAAATCCCGGAGCAACTACTGTTCAAACGCGAATTTGACCTTCCCGAGGCCATGTCCGAGGTGGAGATACGCAAATTCTTTGATGCTCTTGGTAAGAAAAACAGTCAATTGGTTTGTTTTGCCGGAGCGGGTGTTGAGGACCATTATGCTCCCTCTATAATCAACCCCATCATTTCACGTGGCGAATTTCTAACAGCATATACTCCATATCAGCCAGAAATATCGCAAGGTACATTGCAGTATATCTTCGAATATCAATCAATGATATGCGAACTTACAGGTATGGATGTTACCAATGCCTCAATGTACGATGGATGCACAGCAACAGCCGAGGCAATGATGATGTGTGTTGCCGCTGCTAAAAAACGCAATAAGGTACTTGTTTCGGCAACTATGAATCCCAAAGTAAAGCGTGTTGTTGAAACATACGCATTTTATAATGGCGTGGTTGTAGAAACTGTTGCAGAAAAAGATGGTGTAACCGATTTAGCCGATTTGCAGAATAAACTCAATGGCGACGATGTTGCAGGTGTAATCCTTGCACAGCCTAACTTCTACGGAATAGTAGAGGACTATTCGGGTGTTGCCGAGATGTGTCATGCAAAAAAGGCATTAATGGTTATGAATGCTAATCCTTCGGCTCTTGCAGTGCTTAAAACACCTGCAGAGTGGGGCGCAGACATTGCATGTGGCGATGGACAAACACTTGGTATTCCAATGAATTACGGTGGTCCGTACGTTGGTTATTTGGCATGTACCAATTCGCTTGTACGCAAATTGCCGGGCCGCATCGTAGGAAGCACAACCGACGTCGATGGCAAACGCGCATTTGTACTCACATTGCAAGCACGCGAGCAGCACATCCGTCGTGAAAAGGCAAACAGTAATATCTGTTCAAACCAGTCTCTCATGGCATTATATGTAACAATTTATATGTCGCTAATGGGACACAAAGGTCTAAAAGAGGTAAATAAACTCTCTTATGCCGGTGCGCACTATCTTGCCGAACAGCTTGTTGCAACAGGTAAATGTGCCATGGTCTACGACAAACCCTTCTTGAATGAGTTTGCAGTTAGAACAACTGTATGTCCTAAGAAGATACAGACTGCGCTTTTAGAGAAAGGCATCCTTGGTGGTGTTCGCATTGCCGATGATATGTTGCTTTTCTGTGTTACAGAGCAACGTAGCAAAGCCGAAATAGATTTATTGGTAGAAACAGTTAAGAACTTATAATTTGGGAGGAGATAATATGATACGCAATTACGATAAATTGATTTTTGAGCTCTCAAAAGAGGGTCGTGCGGGATATTCCCTTCCCAAAAAAGAGATTGAAGGTTACTGCATGTGCTGTGGTTTGCCCGAAAATCTTAAACGCGAAAGTAAACCCGAATTACCCGAGGTTACAGAGTTTGATGTGGTTCGTCACTATACCAACTTGTCAAATAAGAACTTTGGTGTAGATACAGGTTTCTATCCTCTCGGAAGTTGTACAATGAAGTACAATCCTCGCATAAACGAAGAGATGGCAGCGCATCCTTCATTTGTTAATTTGCATCCCGAACTCCCTGTAGAGTGTGCGCAAGGTGCATTGGAGGTCTATTATAATTTGGCAAATTCATTAGCCGAAATAAGCGGACTTTCTGCATTTACTTTAAACCCCTATGCCGGTGCTCATGGCGAATTGACAGGACTAATGATTATGCGTCAGTACCATATTCAACGTGGCGACCTAAAGCGTACTAAAGTGATTGTTCCTGACAGTGCACATGGTACAAACCCTGCAAGTGCTGCAGTGTGTGGCTTGCAAATTGTTGAGGTGAAGTCTACTGCTAACGGTACTGTAGATGTTGAGGATTTGAAACCTCTTCTCGATGATACCATTGCAGGTATAATGATGACAAATCCCAATACTTTGGGTATATTTGAGACCGAGATTCCCGAAATATCTCGTCTTGTACACGAGTGTGGCGGTTTGCTCTATTACGATGGAGCCAACTTGAATGCCGTTCTTGGAAAATGTCGTCCCGGAGACATGGGCTTCGATATTATGCACATTAACCTTCACAAGACATTCTCTACACCTCATGGTGGTGGTGGCCCCGGTGATGGTCCTGTAGGTGTACGTGCAGGTTTGGAACAACTATTGCCAAATCCTCAGGTTAAAAAAGATTCCGAAGGAAAGTTCTATATCTGCACCGATGATAAATCGGCAGGATATGTCTCTAATTTCCTAGGAAACTTTGCAGTGATAGCACGTGCCTACACATACATATTGACTCTAGGTCGCGAGAATGTGAAGATGGTAGGTCCTCTTGCAGTCCTCAATGCCAACTACGTAAAAGAGTCTTTGAAGAACGAGTACTATTTGCCAATAGAAGGTGTATGCAAGCATGAATTTGTGTTTGATGGACTTGCCGATAAATCGACAGGTGTAACCACACTTGATATAGCAAAACGTCTGCTCGATTATGGTTATCATGCACCTACAATCTACTTCCCGCTCCTGTTCCATCAGAGTATAATGATAGAGCCTACAGAAACGGAGAGCAAAGAGACTCTGGACGAATTTATTGCAGTGATGAAGAAGGTTGCTCAGGAGGCAATAGAGAACCCCGATATTGTCAAGAGCGCACCTCACTCAACACCGGTACGTCGTCTCGATGAGACTACAGCAGCTCGTTTCCCCAAGACAACCTATAGACAAATGAAAGGTTAATCTTGATTATTAAATAAAATAGTCCCAAAGTTTGCAAAACTTTGGGACTATTTTATTTATGGCTATTCTCTATTTTTAATCCAATGTATGAAGAATCTCTTCAATCACATGTGGAAAATGTTCATATTCCAAAGCATGTACTTTTGTAGCAACATCATGCGGAGTGTCTTCGGGCAACACCGGGCATGTAGCCTGAAAAAATGTGGTACCTTTGTCGTAGTCGCAATCAATAAGATGAATAGTAATACCACTCTCTTTCTCTCCGGCAGCAACAACGGCTTCGTGTACTCTGTCGCCATACATTCCTTTGCCACCATATTTAGGTAATAGGGCAGGGTGTATATTAACGATGCGCCCGGGGTATGCATCTATAAGTTTCTGCGGAACTAACAATAAGAAACCGGCAAGAACAATAAAATCTATTTCACGTTTCTGTAATTCCGCTATTAACCCATCGGCCTCCATAAACTGCGCTTTGTTTATCACAATAGACTCTATGTCCAATTTTTTTGCACGCTCCAATACGTAGGCGTTAGGATTGTTTGCTACAATCAGCGATACCTGAGCATAATCCGACTCCGAAAAATAGTTTGCAATGTTTTCGGCATTAGAGCCACTTCCCGAAGCAAAAATTGCTATTCTTTTCATGATGTTTTGTTTTTACGATATTGGTATTAAACGACGTAGAACCTGCTCACCGTATGTTTTTGAGATAGGAATCTCCTTGATGTTTGGGTAACCAAGTTCCAAAAACAGATTCTCTTTCTCTCTACGCATCACCTTTACAACATCTAAATTTACCATGTATGAACGATGACAACGTACTATATTGGTTTCGGCAAGTTGTTCGCTTATCTCTTTCATTGTTATTCGCATAAGCTGCTTTTTCAACTGCTCATTCTTTATGTACCAAATACAAATGTAATTATCGGCCGATTCAATATATAAAAGGTTCTCTTTAGCAACAGATAGTTGCAATACACCACGTTCATCGCGAAAAGATATTAGCGAACTACCCTTGAAACCAATATTCTCATTCATCAACTCCTTTAGTTTTTCGTTTTTGTCTTTATACGAAAAAGACATCATACAAATGAGATACGGAATGAATATTATGAATACAGTATTTCTAAGTGCCTGCATATATATAACCAAGGGGTCGTACGATTCCAGTTTTATATTTCCTCTCTCTGTGGTTATAATTGCCAAGATTGTAAAAGCACCGGCAAGTAATAGAAACTCAACAAAAACCCATATAGCATATCTGAGAACTGTTATGCTGTGTGTGGGCTTTTTGGAGTACTTATACATGATGACTCTGCTAATAGCCACCACTGTCATTCCCAATAACACCAATGCCGACGACCAAGCAAAATACCATGTCGCAGTGAAGCCTCGGTTTTCAATCCATTGGCTCGATTCGAACGGCTTAAATATGTTTATGAAAATAATAGCAAAGATAGATACAAATAGCACCATGATTATCTGACTACGTTTATCCAACAGATATTTTGGCACCTTTGAAAAAAGAAAAGATGTATATGATGTTACCATTTTATCACAATTAAGTATATATAACGTAAATTACAGTGCGAAGATAGATAAATTTGGTGAATAAATCTTGTAAAATTACTTCGGCTTGTAATATTTTTTGAAAAATTAAATGTATCTTCGCGACGGTATATTATGCCGTACTGGGCGGTTTTTTTCTGCCTTTGAGTTAATGTGCTTATATTTAAACTATTAATGTCTGTAATTAAATATAAAAATGTAAATATTCACATCGATTCCAAGATAATTTTGGAAGATGTGAACCTAACTTTAGAGCCCGGTGATTTTGCATATATTATAGGTGCAGTAGGTTCCGGAAAATCTTCGTTGATGAAAACAATGTATGGCGAAGTGGATGTCCACAGTGGCGATGCAATGCTATTCGATGAGTTCGATATGTGTAATCTCCGCCGTAGTAAGTTGCCGGCTTTGCGCAAGCGCATAGGTATTGTTTTTCAAGATTTTCAATTGCTCACAGATAGAACTGTACACGATAATCTCGACTTTGTGCTTCGTTCCACCGGCTGGAAAAAGAGAACAGAACGAGAGATGCGCATCGAAGATGTTCTTACAATGGTTGGTTTGCAACAGAAAGGTTACAAAATGCCTCATGAACTTTCAGGTGGTGAACAACAACGTGTCGTCATAGCTCGTGCCATTCTGAATCGTCCTGCATTGTTGCTGGCCGATGAACCAACCGGTAATCTCGATAGTGAAACCGGGCATTTTATTATGCGTCTGCTACATCGTATTTGTAGTAAAGAGGGCACAGCAGTACTCATGATAACTCACAACGAACAGTGGCTCAGCGATTATCCTGCCGGTGAATTCTTGTGTTCAGGAGGAAAACTACAAATGAAACGCAGTCCACACAAAACACATTCTGAAACATCATTTTTTGAAAACGAAATAAATTAAATAAAAGTATGAAAGTATTAAAATTCGGAGGAACATCCGTAGGCTCAGCAGAGCGTATGAAGAGTGTTGTGAAACTTATTGCCGATGGCAATGCAAAAATAATTGTATTGTCTGCCATGTCGGGAACAACCAACTCACTCATTGAATTTACAAACTATTTGCGTAATGGAAACCCAAATGGTGCATGTGAACATTCTACATTCCTACAGTCGAAATATAAACAGACTATAAAAGAACTCTATTCCACAGAAAAATATGCAAATTTAGCAACAGAAAAGATAGACGAACTTTTCTCGCATCTTCGCGAATTGGCTCGTAAACCTCTAACCGATGCATTGGAAAGAGAAATTGTAGCTCAAGGTGAAATTATGTCTACCAATATGGTGGTATATTATATGCAGGAGCTGGGTATAGATTCAGTTTTACTAAACTCATTCGATTTTATGCGTTTGGCGGCAAACGGAGAACCCGATTTGGATTATCTTCGTGAGCACATAGCGCCCTTCATCGACCCTCAGGCAACTGAGCGCATATATATTACACAAGGCTTTATCTGTTTGAACCACGAAGGTGGCATCGACAACTTGCAACGTGGAGGTAGCGATTACACAGCAACTCTCATTGGTGCAGCAATAAAAGCAGAAGAGGTTCAGATTTGGACCGATATCGATGGTATGCATAACAACGACCCTCGTATTGTAGACAAAACATCTCCTGTTCGTCATTTGCATTTTGAGGAGTCTGCCGAGCTGGCCTATTTCGGAGCAAAAATCCTACATCCTACATGTATTCTTCCTGCAAAGTTGGCAGGTACTCCTGTGCGTTTGCTCAATACAATGGACCCGAAAGCCGAAGGTACACTCATAGACAATAATCTCACTCGTCCCGGAGAAATCAAGGCTATTGCGGCAAAAGATGGTATCACTGCCATAAAAATTAAATCGGGTCGCATGTTGCTCGCATACGGTTTCTTGCGCAAGGTGTTCGAAATATTCGAAACCTATTCGACATCCATCGACATGATTTGTACATCAGAGGTTGGTGTATCTATGTCAATAGATAATGACCGCAAACTCGATGATATAGTTAGTGAATTGCAAAAGTATGGAACTGTTACAGTCGATCGCGATATGTGTATAATATGTATCGTTGGCGATTTGAACTGGGAGAACGTAGGCTTTGAGGCACGTGCAATGGAAGCTATGAAAGATATCCCTGTTCGTATGGTATCTTATGGTGGTAGCAACTATAATATATCGTTCCTCATTAAAGAAGAGGATAAGAACCGTGCATTGCGTGCTTTGAGCGAGACAATATTTAATGCCAAAAAGTAGTATGAAAACTAGTTTCCCTGTTGAGAAATTCGGAAATATCGAAACTCCGTTCTACTATTACGATGTAGAACTGCTTAAAGAGACATTGAATGTTGCATTGCAAGAGGCCTCAAAATATAATGGCTTTAACATACATTACGCTGTTAAGGCAAATTTCAATCCATCGATATTGCAAATTATTTGCGATGCCGGTATTGGAGCCGATTGCGTGAGTGGTGGAGAGGTAAAAGCTGCGTTGAATGCTGGAATACCCGCCTCAAAAATTGTTTTTGCGGGTGTTGGCAAAACAGATAAAGAGATAGCGGAATCGCTCGATGCCGGAATTTTCTGTTTCAACGTTGAATCGCTTCCCGAAATATATGCTATAGAGGAGTTGGCGTCGGAGCGTAGTGTAACAGCCTCTGTTGCAATACGTGTAAATCCTAATGTAGCTGCACACACCCATGCAAACATAACCACAGGACTGGCCGAGAATAAATTCGGTATAAATTACGAGCAGCTCGATGAAGTTATCGATGTTGTTGAGTCGTGCAAGCATTTATCGTTGATTGGTCTGCATTTTCACATTGGTTCGCAAATATTGGATATGAACGATTTTGTTACACTTTGTAACAGAATTAATGAGTTGCAGGATATGTTGCAGGAGCAACGCAATATGCTTCTTCCACATATAAATGTAGGTGGTGGTTTGGGAGTGCGTTACGATGTTCCCGATGAGTGTCCAATACCCGATTTTGCAAACTATTTTGCAACCTATGCAAAGCATCTTAATTTGCGCGAAGGACAACAGCTTCACTTTGAATTGGGACGTAGTTTGGTTGCACAGTGCGGAACACTCTTTTCGCGAGTTACTTATGTGAAAAGCGGAACCCGCAAGAAATTTGTGATTGTCGATGCAGGAATGAACGACCTGTTGCGTCCTGCATTATACGATGCACACCACTGCATTGAGAATGTAAGTGCAAATGTGGGCGAAGAGATATACGATGTCGTTGGTCCAATATGTGAGTCCTCTGACGTATTCGACAAAGATATTAAACTACCCATAACACAACGTGGCGATATCATTGCTATGCGCACAGCCGGCGCCTACGGTGAGGCTATGTCTTTCGGCTATAATTGCAGAGAACTCCCCAAAGCAGTACTCTCAACCGATTTGTAATATAATGTAATGTGGATAAAAAATACACTGTTGCCGAAGAGTACGTAAACTCCATCTCACATGGTTTGGGAGCCATCATGGGACTTGTCGTATGTATAATCTTTCTTGTACAAGGCTATGACAATGGCGATGCAATAGACAAACTGTCATTGTGGCTTTATCTGTTTGGTGTAGTAAGTTCTTATCTCTTCTCGACAATCTATCATGCATGTCCGGCCGAAAGCAAGTGGCGTTCTCTTTGGCGCAAATTCGACCATGCTGCAATATATTGGCACATAGCAGGTAGTTACTCTCCTGTTACACTCATTGCTCTGCGCGATGTTGGTTATTGGGGGTGGGGTATCTTTTTCTTTTGCTGGTTGTGTGCTATAATAGGAACAACTCTTACTTTCTTCAACCTTAAGAAGCAAAGTAAATTGGAAACGGTGTGCTACGTACTAATGGGGCTTACAATACTTGTTGCATTAAAGCCTTTCTATGAGAATGTCGATTTTTGGATATTCTTCTGGATAGTGACCGAAGGTGTAGCATATATAGTAGGAGCAGTGCTATATAGTTTTCATAAAGTGAAATATATACATTCCGTTTTTCATTTCTTTGTTATCTTAGGTGATGTATGCCACATGATAGCTGTGTGGAAAATTCTGGATAACTTGTTGATATAGAAGCTTGTTCCCCTTGTGAGGGAGTTGATGATAAAAAATCTTACATTTTTTTGACAAAAAAATGTAAGATTTTTTGTTTTTGTCCCACTATATAATGAACATTAAAAATAAATATCATGAATGTTAAGGATGTAGTGAATGGCTTTAGTTACTTTTGTGCCTGCTTTGGGAAAGGCTTGTTTTTGTTAGCTGTAGAAGTTTTAAAAGATATGGGCATTGCCTGCATTGTTGCAAACAGTAAAAAAGACTTTTTAAGGCAACTGTTTGAAAAGAAAATGAGGTATACGGGTTTGGTCGTTGTAAAGTCAAAATATTTTTTCCGTATATTCTATATAAATACCAATAAGATACTTTTCTCTTCCGAAATATCAGAATAAACCAATGATGCCTACCGGGGTTTGCTCCGTATATCAAAATGCTTAAAAGTGTTGATAGGGTTTTATTGTTTGCAACTTAAAAAACTAAAAAACACTCTTTTGATAATTGATATGCGGAGCAAATTTTATATGAATTTTCTCCAAAAGAAGTGCCAAGTCTTGAATATTGGTGCCCATATAACCTCCGATGGGTACATTCTTATAAAACGCATGTTTCGCAACATCCTGCTACATACTCTTTTTGCAAAAATATTGTCTTCTTCGTGTTTTATGCGTTCATCGTAGTGCCCAAAATTTCCTGCAAGCATTATCTCTTGCAACAGAAAATCACCATCTTCAATTCTGGGTTTTGTAAGCATAAATCTCTCTTCCAAACCAAAAGCCTTATGCAAAACATACATTGTGGCACCTGCAAATCGCATCATGCCAAGTTCTTTTAATGTATTTAATGTCTCTTGTTTCTCAGCATCTGTAAATCCCTGCTTAAGAACATAATAGTAGTCCAATAATTGTCTAAGTCCAATACCTTCGCTAAAAAGATGGCGATATATATGTACAAGAATGTATACTCTGTTAAATGCTAAAGTAGAGCATGGCGCTTTTTTATCACTGTTGCCAAAGTGGGTAAAGTTCTTATACTCTTTTTTAGAATGTTCTTTAAAGAATCTCTGCAGTTTCCTATTGCTGAAATAGTTGTTCATCCATGTAGGTGTAAAATGTATTTCAATTGCAGCCTCTTTAATAATTGGAAAATCGACATGGTGATACACCGGTTTGCAATCCGGGAAAAATTGACGTACATATTTTATAATACTTCTTTTATCTCCATCTAACCATATATCGATATCTCCCGATACTCGTAATAGTGGCTGAGGATATAAAACTGCAACACCTTGCCCTTTTAAAACAACATTCTCAAACCCTTCTTTTCTGAACTTATCCGATACCTTAACAACAATATCATTTAGCTTTTTATTTTCGTTCTTAATGTGTTCGCATATAACTATCCATTGCATCAATATATTTTTTGGAGGGCGTTGCTTTTCATGTAGTTTTTCAAAAGCATTGAACATTACACCAACCAAGGTCTGTTTTTTTGCTGTCTCAAATATCTCGTGCCATACATCGGCTCCAATTTCATTAGGCAGGGTATATTCCGAACCTAAAGCACAGCGTAATATATTAAAAAATATATTGGTTGTGGACTCTTTATCTATGATAGGTCTCTGTTTGTTATAATTCTGCAACTTGCAAGTTCTGTTCTCTTGCGAACTTTGGAGCAAAGTTAAGAATTTTAAATAGTTTCTAATTATAAAAAGGACAAATCTGTAGTAAATAATATAAAAACCGTTTTGTAATGAAAAAAAGAAGAGTTGTTTTAAGTCGTTCAGGTGTAACTTCATCGGTAGTTTATCATTTAGTGAATAGTGCAAATAAAGAGGACAAATCGAACAAGGTCTCTCAATTTAGTGAAGTTCCCGATAATGAACACTATCCAACAGAAAAATTGCTGTTCGATGAAATTACAAAAGAGAGCAATAGAGCACAGAATAGCGAAAAAATAATTACAGGAGAAATAGAGAAATGTCAAAAAATAGGTAGTTATGTTTGGGGAAAAAATAGTAATATAAATAGTTGTATTTTTGCAGGTGTCTACTATATCCATGGAGAGCGACTTTCGCAAAACGATGGCTTGCCAATAGATAATTACGGTCCCGGAAATACTATCTCGGGAAAATTAAATGTGATAGATTCTTCGCCTAATACAACAAACTTGTGCATAACTCAAATATTGGAGCTCTCGAATAGTGCAGGTGGAGATACTAATATCTACACAAGAACAGGCACGTCAAATGATAGCTATGGCAATATTGTGTGGTCGCCATGGCAAAAGCTTCAGGGCATTGTAAATATACCATTGACTACATCATTTGATAATTATATTGATAATGGTATGTATAGTGGAATTCAAGCCCCTTCGGGTGATATGTTTATGCTTATAGTTTTGAATAACTATGCAGTAGTTGCAAATGTCGGTCAAACTCGTTCTGTTGCACAAATTAAATTCTCATTGAGCCTGAATGGTGGCTTTTCCTTGCATAAGAGAGTGGGGCGTGGTAATGAAACAATCTCATGGGGAGAATGGAGCACAATTTAATAATAAAGGGTTGCACTCGATAGTGCAACCCTTTATTGAAATATTATAACTTACGTTTACTTCTGAATTTTGAATGAACGCAATACTTTGCCCTCTTTCATGACAGTTACTACGTAAATGCCTTCGCTAGCGTCAGCAAGTGAAATTGTACGTAATTCGCCGGCACGAGCCTCAAATATATCCGAAGCAACACGTTTACCATCAGCCGAGAATACTACAACATCATATATGCCATCTGCAGCGAATAGAACATCTGCTGTGCCTTTGAATACATTAGGATAAATCATATATCCGTTTTCGGCATTAACATCATCAATGTCTGTTACTACAATGTAATCGGTAATGGTTTTGCTTGTTGAACCCCATGAGTTGTTTGCAGTGAGTGTTACAGAATATTTACCATTCTCTACTAATTTATATGTTGCATTAGCAGTCTCATCGGTAGAACTATTCAGTACGGCACCATCGAGCATCCAGCGCGAAGACTCATAATTAACATTTAAACTACCTTCCAGCATAGGAACACCAAGTGCAGTTGTCAATTGGTTCTGTGGATAATCTCTATTTGTACCATTATCATCTTTTCCTATTGTCATATATGCACCTGCAACCGCTTCAACATTCTTACCGCTGTTGGGGAAATAGATATAACCATTTTCGTCGGTTTTTGTGTTTTCAAATGTGAAATATCCTTCGAGGTTATCGGGAGCAGTCTTGTAGCCTCTCATAGACTGAAGAACTTCCTCGGGTGATAGAGTCTTGCTCCAAATTTGCACCTCATCTACCCAACCGGTGAAACTTGCAAGGTTGGTCATAGAGCCACCCACGTAGAATTTAGCAGCATTACCCCATGCGTAATTAGGATCTCGTCCACGTGATTGACAGTTTATAACCTCTTTACCATTTAGATACATTTTGAGATCTCTTCCGTTCTTTGTAATACAAACGTGGTACCACACACCGGGTTGTACTGCATATCCTTCGGTCAAACCGTCTACATCATTGTTGTGCTCATAGTTCGGTGTTCCGGCAGGCGCTCCATCGAAGCAAACTGAAAGTTCGTTCTCTGCATTGTCGCGTCCGATATTGTTATTTTTTGCATAACCGGCAGGACGTATTGCTGTCCACATTTCACCCCATACATTGGTTGTCCAGTGGTAATCTCCAACAATTTTTGTGTGGTTGCGGTCAACCTTTGTCATAAGCAATGTACCTAACGATGCATGCTCAAACTTCTCAACCTTAAACCAAAGAGCAAAAGATGTGTTATAATGTACGTTCATAATATCTGCATCTACAGTAAGCTGGTAAGGCTCACTCATGTAAAGTGATTGCGACACTGTACAAGGTGCATCTAGGTATTCTGTACCCTTGTTGATGTCTGCTGTGAAATTAACCTCCCTATTATCGGGTGAAATGTTCTGAATGTCCGATACAAGGCTGTTAATCTGTGGCAAACGACCGGTCTCTTCGGGGCTCACAAGAATGAGTGAACGGTTCATAAGTTCCTTTCCATCAGTAGTAACCTTTACATCGTAACTACCTGTTTCGGGTAGCGATATTGTTAAAGTAAGCACATCCTTACCACTTGCTTCAAGTTTACCACTGAATGCATTGTATATCTCAATGTCAGAAACAGTGTGGTTGGGGTCTTCGAAACCAATTGTAAACTCCTCATTGGGCTTAATGATTTCTTTGTCTACAGTAAGAGTCTCAATCAATGTGAGTTTTTGTACAATCTCGTCGCTCCAAACAATGTCGCTCTTTGCACGACCATCCTTGCCTACTGCACGTACACCAATTTGAACAGCGTCTATTCCAATTATCATTGGAGCATCAACTGCGTAAGCCGCCCAAGATGTAGTGGTTGTTACAAGAGTCTCTTGTTCACCTTGTTTAACCCAAATTTCGTAGTACCAAGTGCCAACCTCTTCGTTGTAAACAGGACAATCCTTGTATTCTGCCTTACGTGATGCAGGCTCGGGCATGTTCCAAACAATCTTAATGTCGGCACGGTTATAGAAACGTTTCAAAACCTCGGCGTGGGTAATAACAGGTGTTGCAGGTTTTTCGTTGAACGAAGCAGGAACAAAGGCAAATTCACCAAGTAACGCTTCGTAATTTGCATTAGTGTTTCTAACAGAAAGACCAATACAGCCAATAACATCGCCGGCTTGTAATCCAGCTTCAGATGCCTTAATAACAACACTATTCCACTCTCCTGCTTTAGCCTCTTGAGGAAGAGCAACGTAAACAAAATTATTCTCGGCACCCTCTTTAGATACCATCAATTGTAAATTAGATGTTGCAACATTTGGCTTGTAAACAAGACGGAATTCATCATCACCATTCTCAACATCCCATTTTGTAGCGAACAAACGAACGTCGGAACGTTCTGTTGCACCATGTACCTTTAAACATGAACCGGCAAACCAAGCATCGTCAAATGTAAAGTCTAGTTCAATAGCCTGTGAAGGAACACTCTTCCCATCGCCGTTGTCAATCCACCAACGCCATGTGGGTAACATATCCTGCATACCAATGTTATACCATTTGTGGTTCCATGTAGTAACACCTTCGTTATTCATGAAACGGCCATTACCAAGGTTAAAGCGGGTTACAAAAGGTAATTCATACAGAGTAGATTGCTCGCGTACAGCCTTTGCATATCCATGCCATGTGGCAAGGTCGCTGAAACTAGCAGAAGTGTTATCATCTTTAATTTTCGGTAAATCGAGTACATTGCGGTTGCCACCCGAGAAAAGAAGTTCTTGCTTCTTGACATATTCGTTCTGTACCGCATAGTCGCTCTGACCACCCTCTGTGGAACTTATGTAGAGCTGGCTGCGGTCATGTGCTCCCCAAACAACAATGCTGACAGGTTGACGCATCAGAGCATTCCATCCTGCATTACCGTTTTGACCATAGCCACGTGCCTGTTGGTCGAACCCGGCATATACATCAAATGATGAACGGCCCAAACTCTTTGCTGCATTTGCACTCATCTCTAGGCCCCATTCACTCCAATTGTAGTTAAGGAAGAACATGTCTGTTACAGGTTGATCCATTGTTGGATGATGGAACCAATGGTCGTTATTTCCTACAGTTAGTGAGCAATTATTGTCCGATAAAGCACCGGTGTTTGATACAAATGCATACCAATCGACATGGAAAGGATGGTTCAACTCCTTTGCAATCTTATGACATTCTGCAAGAAAATCAATCATAGGTTCATACACTTCTGTTGACCAATAACCTTCGGGGTTGAATGTTAAACCATCTATACCGTAGTATTTAAGAAACTGAATCAATTTGCGTGCATAAATAAAATTACCATCAAAATCCTGCTCTACAAGGTCATAAAGAACTTTTCCGGCCGGTGATTCTGCTGTAACAGCTCTACCCCAATCAATAAAATAGGTACATCCTGTTGCAACACCGTTTTTGTGAGCTACGTCGTTGAATACACCGGGTACACGCCACCAACTGTTCGACCAATTGGAGTGATACTTAATGTACTGCCACATACTAAAGTTGTCGCCATCGAAATTGTAGCGTGGCAAAGGACCCCATTTCTTTGTCATCTCACCGGTTGGAACGCACCAACCAAGGTTTTTTGCATTTGTGTCATTTAGGTCGGGGTTAGCTTGTGCTCCCGGCACAAAACGATTTTTAATGGGTACACGTGAGATAAAGAAATTCTCATCGACATAGTTGTTGCCAACTCCCCATGCTCTGCCCGGTTCCCATTCGTCTAATGCTTCTACGATGTTGTTGGGAATTGCATACTGCACATACATCTCGTGTGTTGGTACGCTTTGTGCAAAGGCACCCACGCACAGCGATAATGCTGCTACCGAAAGTAAATGTTTAATTTTCATAAATCACTTTTTTAAGTTATTTTTAATAGTATGAAATATTTCCATATAATATCAGGCAAATATGTGAAATTTAATTTTTATATACAATAATTACATCTAGTTTTTACCAACAGTAGTGTAATTAAATGCAAAAATAGGTACAAACGTCTGTTTGTACCTATTTTTATGCTTTTCGTTGGGTTAAATTGGCTATTTAACCACTAACTGAGTTGTTGCTTTGGGGAACGATTCTCCCTTTTCCAATATTTCTACAGCCTTTATCACTGTTGGGTCGAATGTGTTTATATATCTTACATGCTCCAACATTCCAAGTATGTTGTAAATAATGTTTGCATGTATGGAATTTTCCAATCTCTTACGCGACTTTTCTATTTGCCAATAACGTGGTTTCAATCCTTTGCCCGATGCATAACTTACAAAGTCGGATACAAGGTTTTGTTGCTCTAGGAATGCTAGTAACTCCTCGTACTTATCAAATGTCTTGAGTTCGTTGCGATGTTTGTCGCTATAGGCGAATGTGTACTGCTGAATAAGCCTGTTTGAAACAGCCTGAGTAAAATATGATGTTATATCCGTTGTGTCGCTCGAAACAAATATATCGGGCATTATTCCTCCACCACCATATACGGTGCGTCCTAACTTTGTTTTGTATACAAGAGAGTCGTTTTGGTGTATGCTGTCTTGCGAAAAGAATTCGCCACGTTCGTAGCGTTTTACAATGTCCATTTCGTACTCTTCGTTGTCTCCTTTCAAATATGGTTTTTGAATACAACGTCCCGATGGGGTGTAGTATCGGGCAATAGTTAGTCTCACAGCCGAACCATCTCTAAAGTCAAAAGGTTGTTGAACAAGTCCCTTGCCAAATGTTCTGCGTCCAATGATTATTCCTCGGTCGTTATCCTGCACTGTTCCGGCAAGAATTTCACTTGCCGATGCCGACGTTTCGTCAGTCAGAATGACAAGTGGCGTGTTTTGGAAATTACCATATCCATTTGCATACTCTGTGCTACGTGGCTGGTGTATTCCTTCGGTGTATACAATTGTCTCGCCTTTCTTAAGAAACTCATTAGCTATTTGAAGTGCAACACCCAGATAACCGCCTCCATTGCCTCTGACATCAACTATAATTCCTTGACATCGTTGCATTTGCATGCGTGCCAATGCTATTATAAATTCTGCAAAGGTGTTTTCGGCAAAACGGGCAACCTGTATATATCCCCATTTGTTATCTATCATATATGCCGCTTCTACACTTTCAACAGGAATGTCGCCACGTACAATATTAAATTGTAGCAATTCGCTGTTGCCATATCGTTTTACACCCAACTTTACATTGCTGCCTTTGGGTCCTTTAAGTTTCTTTTGTGCCGCTTCGTTTGTACACGAATCGCCAACAAATAGTGTGTCATTTACGGTTATTATGCGGTCGCCTGCAAGAAGTCCAACCTGCTCCGATGGCCCTCCGCGAATGACGTCTGTAACGTGCAGAGTATCCTCCTGAATAATAAAACGTATACCAATTCCGCTAAATGAACTTTTAAGGTCGGCATTAGTTGCCTCTAGATCTTTTGCGGGAATATATGTGCTGTGTGGGTCGAGTTCCTTTAGTATAAGAGGCATGGATTGCTCTATAATCTGCTCCATGCTAAGTGAATCGACATAACAAGCGTGAACTAACTCCATAAGTTCGTCCACTTTGTTGTTTGTCTGTGAGTAATTTTTGTAATATTGTTTTTGTGAAATATTTATTCCAATGATTACTCCAAATATTATACATAGAACCAAAAGGGTTGGTAGGTATTTCTTCATCTTTCTAAAAATTCAAACTGTTTTTTTAATATTCCAGTATGTACTACTTGCGTGTCAACTATTTTTCTCCTTCGTTCAAAAAAACAGTTTCAATGCCTGCACGTTTCAGCAAGTCTATTCCGTCGGTCAAACGATATTGCTCTGAATATACAACCCTTTTTATACCTGCCTGAACAATAAGTTTGGCACATTCAATGCATGGCGATGCTGTTACATAGAGCGTCGCCCCGTCGCTGTTGTTGCCCGAACGTGCAATCTTTGTTATTGCATTGGCCTCGGCATGTAGCACATAGGGTTTGGTTAAACCATCTTCGTTCTCACAAATGTTTTCAAACCCCGATGGTGTTCCGTTGAAACCATCCGATATAATCATTTTGTCCTTTACTATGAGTGCACCAACTTTGCGTCTTTGACAATATGAATTCTCTGCCCAAATCTTTGCCATGCGAATATAGCGCATGTCTAAATCGTGTTGTTTCTTTTCCATAATTATCTGTTATGAAATTGCATGTAAACATTATTCTGCTGTTTTATTTGCAGATAATTTATATCTCCATTGTAAGATTCCGATTTCTCGAATATATTTTTCATTTTCTTTGCTATGCTATCGTTGGATATGTCGCCATTGCTCACACTCACTTGTGTACATCGGAACAGTCGGTTGCTCCCGTCTGCTTGCCATTTTCCCGATATTGTTGCTCCTTTTGGGGTAGTGGCAGTAAATGCTCCATCGAAGAACTGCAGGCTATAAATCCCCTTTGGGTCAATATTCTTATTACCTTCCCTTATCAATGACAGTTTCCATGTACGGTTCATGAAAATATCCACAATATCATCGCTTTGTGAGCATGTGCAAAGCAATATCGATGCGAGCAATATAATCGGTAAATATATTTTTTTCATTTCTTTCTTGAATCGATGTAAAGATAGTCTCTGTAAACTACATATAAAATATAATTACTCTTTTTTTATGCCGTCTCTTTCGAGTAGAGGCTCAATTTGTGGCTTGTGCCCTCTGAATCGGATATACAACTCCATGGGTGCTTCTGTATCTCCGCGCGACAAAATATTATCACGGAACGATTGAGCAACCTTCATATTCATTATTCCTTGCTCTTTGAATAAAGAGAAAGCATCGGCATCGAGCATCTCTGCCCACTTGTAACTATAATATCCGGCAGCATATCCTCCCGACATAATATGGCTGAATTGTGGAGTAATTCCGCATTGCTCAGGTTGATGCATAAGCGACAGTGATGCTTTTGTCTTATGTTCATACTCTATTACATCTCCTTCGAATGCTACAATTCTGTTGTGCCATGCTTGGTCTATAAGTCCAAGAGATACTTGTCTTATGCATTGATATGCCGATAGAAAATTGCGCGATGCGTGTATCTTTTTCAATAGCTCCTCGGGAATGCTCTCTCCGGTTTTGTAATGAAAGGCAAATGCTTTCAAAAATTCCTCTTCGCCGGTGAAATTCTCCATAATCTGCGACGGCATCTCGACAAAATCCCATAGTACGTTGGGGCTGCATTGGCTTGCATACGTAACACTCGAAAATATTCCATGCAAGCAGTGGCCGAACTCATGCATCAAAGTATTTACTTCGTCAAAGTTCAGCAGAGTGGGTTGCCCGGGTAATGGCTTTCTGTAGTTGGTCGATAGGGTTATATGTGGCCTGTAATCAACTCCATTTTTATCTCTGTATTGTGCTTTTAACGAGTCCATCCATGCCCCGCCATGCTTTCCTTGTCGAGTGTAAAAATCGCAGTATAGCAGTGCCAGATATTTCCCGTCAAAATCCAATACCTCCCACACTTTTACATCGGGATGAAAAGTTGGTATGTCATCGCGTAACTTAAACGTAATGCCATAGAGACGTGTAGCTAGGTAGAATGCTCCATATATTGCTTGGTCTAAGTCGAAATATGGGCGCACCATTTCGTCGCTCAAATTAAATTTTTTCTCTTTTAGCTTCTCGGAGTAATAGGCGAAGTCCCATGCTTCGAAAATAAAATCTTCTCCTTCGAGCTCTTTTGCTGTAGCAATGACCTCGTCTACATCCTGTCGTGCGGCAGGTAGGTAGGCCCATGTTAGTTTACCCAACATAGAGAATACGGCATCACTGCTCTGTGCCATGCGCTCTGCCAACACATAGTCGCTGTATGTGTTATATCCTAATAGACGAGCATATTTTAAACGGGTGTTTACAATTTCCTTTACAATATCTCTGTTGTCAAATTTGTTGCCCTTTGCTCCAATAGTGTTATATGCCATGTACATCTCTTTGCGTAACTCACGATTCTTGCAAAATGTCATGAATGGCATGTAACTCGGTCTGTGCAGAGTAAATACCCAACCCTCTTTCTTTTGTTCTTTTGCAGTGTTTGCCGCTGTTTCTATGAGATCTGTGGGTAGCCCAGCCAACTGTTCATTGTCGGTTATGTGAAGAGTGAAATCGTCGGTGTCCTTAACAAGATTTTCTTGAAACTTTAAGGATAGGGTAGTGAGTTGTTTGCTCAAACGACGGTACTCCTCGCGTTCTTCTCCTTGCAGGTTTGCTCCAGAACGAACAAAATATGTGTATGTTTCTTGTAGTAGCCTTTTCTGCTCCTTGTTCAAATGTGAATTCTCCTGTTCATATACAGCTTTTATCTTTGCAAAAAGAGGTTCGTTCAATGTTATGTTGTTACGATGCTCTGTGTACAACTCCTGAATTTCCTCTTCAATCTTAAGGATTTCGTCGTAACTACGTGCATTAATAAGTGCACCGAATGCATATAATACATTGCTTAACATTTCACCGGCACGTTCAAAAACCTCTATGGTATTTTCGAATGTGGGCGATTGTTCGTTGTTGCAAATCTTCTCAATCTCCTCTGTCTCGCGTTTGATACCTTCTTTTAATGCCGGAATAAAGTGCGATAAATCTATACGGTCGTATGGCACTGCGTCGAATGGTGTCTCATAAGCAGTGCATAGCGGGTTCTTTTCTGTTGATTTCTTATATGTTATATTGTCCATTGTTTTCGCTATTTGTTTATGCTCTTTAAATAATTGATTTTATTGAAAGAAACCTTTGCAAAGGTAAACAAATGTCCTCTCTTTTCCTCTTTTATTTTTAAAATAATTGTGAAAAGAGCATGCATTATTAACACAATCAAATAATATTATTTTCTCAGGTGTAACATTACTCAGAAAAGGGTATTAACAAATAGGGCTCTCAAAATTTTGAGAGCCCTATTTGTTAATTATGCTTATCGCGCTAAATTAAATGTTGAATGTTCCTTCAACAACCTTACCCATGGCCCATACTCCACGTATGTTCAAGTTGTCGTCGAGTATCATTAGGTCGGCGTCTTTGTCTTTCTGCAAGGAACCTTTTCTGTCGTAAACGTTCATAATCTTTGCAGGTGTCTCCGATGCCATGCGCACTGCATCTTCCAAAGGAATTTCGGCTTTCTGTACTAGTGTGCGAATTAAACGGTCCATTGTGGCAACGCTTCCTGCAAGTGCCGAACGGTCGGCTAATTTACAAACACCATCTTCAATTATTACGCGTGGGTCGAATGCAACGTTGCTGTCGCTTGCTGCACAAGCCAATGCGTCTGTAATAACACATGCACGCTCAACACCTTTTATTTTGTGTACAAGACGTAGAATGGTTGGAGGTACATGAATACCATCGGCAACAACCTCAACGGTCATATCGTCGTGCAAATAGATACTCTCAACAGTACCCTCGTATTTGTATTCGCGACGCTTGTGGAAACCCGGCATAGCGTTGTAGAAGTGTGTTGCGTGTGTGTAGCCATTTGCATGTGCTGTGTGAATGTCGTCATACTCAGCCTGTGTGTGTGCTACAGATGCAAGAATGCCTTTTGAGGTGATATATTTACCAAACTGCATTGCTCCGGGCAACTCGGGGGCGGCATCCCAACGTTTAATACAGTGCCACTTCTCAACAAGAGGAATGTATTCTGCAGGGTCGGGGTCTTTAATATTTTCAGGAATTTGTCCACCGGCCATCTTCATGTTCAAATAGTGTCCCTCTAAGTGAAGACCCAGAATAGGACTGTTGGGCTCATTCATCAATTTTGTACAAACCTCTGCCGCTGCCTCAATCATGGGAACAGTAGATGAAGACAATGTAGGGAAGATACTTGTTGTACCATGTTTCATGTGTGCGGCAACTGCAACGCGGAATGCCTCTTCTTCGCCCTCCATGAAGTCGCGTCCTCCACCACCATGAACGTGTATTTCAACACCACCGGGAACAACATACATGCCTTTGGCATCTACTAGTTCAGCGCCTATCACAGCTAGGTCGCAGTTGGTTACTTCAAGAATTTTGTTGTCTCTGATGATTACAGAACCATCCTTTAACCAACCTTGTGGTGTAAGGATTTTCGCATTTATAATTTGTGTAAGCATATTGAAAATATTTGTTGGTTTTTAATTGTCTGTATATCAAATTATTGCCTGCTTAATTTTGCAGGCCTTTATAATTCTTGGTTAATTTCTGCACACAAATTTATTTAAATTACTCATTAATTGATACTTTTTAACAAGAAATTTTCGGCATTAAACCAAAATTATTCAATTTGGCCTATTTCTATACAATTCTTGCATAATAATTATATTCTCGGAAGAAGTTTAATGGTGCTCTTGCAAAAAGTTCGGTATATGCTTGTTGTTGTGTGAAAATGTAAACTATTATGTCTTGTTCGGTAAAATAATGTAATAATATAAGTTTTATGCATTTTTTTAATTTGCGGATTGCTTTTTAGTGAATAATGCGATTATTTGCTTCCTTTTTGCGAAAAATACTCCAACTTTTACTAAAATTATACTAAAAACTACCTCTTTTTTTAAGTTTTCTTGTATGTGTGCCGATATATATGTACTTTTGCGCTATATTGAAAAATGTAAACAAAGGTGTATTTATGTCAAAATTAAGATTCGAAGTTGTGAGTGCTGCTTTTGGAAAAAAAGCGGTCGAGGTTCCAAATTCATCTAAACGTCCGTCGGAGTTATTCGGAATAAATGTATTTAACAGAGAAAAAATGTTTAAATATCTTCCGGGAGATGTCTATTTAAAGTTAATAGATGTAATAGATAACGATGCTCCGCTCGACACTTCCATAGCAGATAGTGTTGCTAAAGGAATGAAACGCTGGGCTATAGAGAATGGTGCAACACATTACACCCATTGGTTTCATCCATTAACCGAAACAACTGCCGAAAAACATGATGCCTTTGTGGAACACGACGGCAAAGGTGGGCTGATAGAGAAATTCTCCGGTAATTTGTTGGCTCAACAAGAACCAGATGCCTCATCTTTTCCCAATGGAGGCATACGTAGCACATTCGAGGCTCGTGGCTATAGCGCGTGGGATCCAACCTCACCGGCATTCCTAATGGGTAATACCCTTTGTATTCCCACTGTGTTCATTGCCTACACGGGAGAAGCTCTCGATTATAAAGCACCTTTACTAAAAGCACTGAGAGCTGTAGACAAAGCCGCTACCGATGTGTGTCGCTATTTCGATAAGAATGTAAAGAAAGTTAATACATATCTTGGTTGGGAACAAGAGTATTTCCTTGTAGACGAGGGTATGCTGCTGGCTCGTCCCGACCTCTTGCTCACAGGACGCACATTGATGGGGCACGACAGTGCAAAAAACCAGCAACTCGAGGACCACTATTTTGGTTCTATACCGCAACGTGTGGCGGCTTTCATGAAAGATTTGGAAATTGAGGCTATTAAGCTAGGTATACCTGCCAAGACATGCCATAACGAGGCTGCACCAAACCAGTTTGAATTGGCACCAATATACGAAGAGTGCAATCTGGCAGTAGACCATAATATGCTCATAATGGCATTAATGAAAGAGGTCGCACGACGTCATGGCTTTCGTGTATTGCTACATGAGAAACCTTTTAAAGGTGTGAATGGTTCGGGAAAGCACAATAACTGGTCTCTTGGTACCGATACCGGTACTTTGCTCATGGCTCCCGGAAAAACCGACAAAGACAATTTACGTTTCATAACATTTGTTGTGAACACTTTGGCGGCTATATATCGTCATAACGGTTTATTAAAAGCGAGTATAATGTCTGCGGCAAACTCACACCGTCTTGGTGCAGCCGAGGCGCCCCCTGCTATAATATCCAGCTTCTTGGGGTCGCATCTATCATCGGTTCTCGACCACTTGGAAACAACCGACGATGTCGTAAGAATATTGAGCAAAAGAGAACTTCGCTTGAATATTCCGCAAATTCCGGAATTGATGATTGACAATACCGACCGTAACCGCACCTCTCCTTTTGCATTCACCGGAAACCGTTTTGAGTTCCGAGCTGTAGGTTCCGAGGCTAACTGTGCGTCGGCAATGATTGCTCTTAATACAGCAATGGCAGAGCAATTAGTGATATTTAAAAAAGAGGTAGATGCGCTCATTGAATCTGGCGAAACAAAAGAGGATGCACTCGTAAATGTTATAAGGAAATATATAAAATATAGCAAACCCATTCGTTTCGACGGCAACGGCTACTCCGAAGAGTGGCGAAAAGAGGCCGAGAAGCGTGGCTTGGATTGTGAGGCAAGTGCTCCAATTGTATTCGACCGCTATCTCGACAAAGAGAGCGTGCAGATGTTCGGTAACATGGATGTAATGACAGAAAAAGAACTCAAGGCACGTAACGAAATAAAATGGGAAATGTACACTAAGAAAGTGCAGATAGAGGCGCGTGTGTTGGGCGATTTGGCTTTGAATCACATAGTTCCCACAGCCACCAAATACCAGAGTTCATTGCTCGACAACATTATAAAAATGGAGCAGGTACTGGGTTGCGAAGAGGGGCGCATGGTTTCGGCTCAGAATATTGCAACAGTAAAGGAGATTGCTATGCGCGTTTCCGAAATACGCCGTTTGGTAGACGATATGGTAGAGCGTCGAAAGGTTGCAAACCGCATACTCGAAGAGCGAGAAAAGGCTGTTGCATACCACGATAAGGTTGCTCCTATGCTCGAAGAGATACGTACCCACATCGATAAACTCGAGATTATGGTAGACAACGAATTGTGGACCTTGCCAAAGTATCGCGAACTCTTGTTTATAGTATAATAAAGAGTGGCATATTTTATTTGTTTCATAGAAAAAGAACAACTACATTTGCAATATTCCTATGTGAATATTCACAAGGTTGCATGTAAAAATAGAGTAGATGATAATAAAAAAGAGATTATATTCTTTGCTTGCACATAACACTTTCGGCATCGATGTCGAAGCAGAACTATTTGTGGAGTTTGAAACAGAGCAAGAACTTATAGAACTAATAAATGAAGGTCTAAAACCACCTGTACTTGTCATTGGCGGTGGCAGTAATCTTCTTTTTATGAACAATTACAGTGGAACCATTCTTCACTCTCGCATCTGCGATATACAAACTGTCGAAGAAAACGATTCCGAAGTCTATCTTCGCGTGGGTAGTGGAGTAGAATGGGATACTCTTGTAGAATATAGCATAGCAAATGGTATGCAAGGACTCGAAAACCTTTCGGCTATACCCGGCGAGGTAGGGGCAAGCGCAGTACAAAATGTTGGTGCATACGGTGTCGAGGCCGGAGAACTAATACATAGTGTCGAAGCAATATCTTTGTCCGATGCAACAAAAAAAATCTTCTTGCAAAAAGAGTGTGCTTTTGCCTACCGTAACAGCATATTCAAAAAGGAAGAAAAGGGCAAGAACGTCATAACATATGTTACATATCATCTACGTAAAAAAACCGAATACAGAGTAGCATACGGTAATATGCTTCCTAAGGTTGAGGCTCTCGGTGGTCTTTCTGCAAAGAATATTCGCACAGTTATATGCGAAACTCGTGCAGAAAAGTTGCCCTCTCCCTCTAGTTTGGGAAGTGCAGGTAGTTTCTTTATGAACCCGGTGGTTAGTGCCACAATTGCCCAAAAACTAAAAGAGCGTTATCCCGATATGCCACAATATAACACCCCCGATGGAGGGGTTAAACTCTCGGCAGGGTGGCTCATCGAGCAGTGTGGTTGGAAAGGTAAACAAATTGGAAATGTGGGAACATATCCTAAACAGGCTCTTGTTATAGTGAACCATGGTGGAGCCACCGGTGCCGAGGTTTTGGCTTTCTCACATGCTATATGCAAATCGGTAAAAGAGACATTTGGTATAGAGTTGCATCCCGAAGTTAATGCAATAGGCTGACAATGAAAATCAAATTATTAGGAACGGGAACATCTACCGGAGTACCTGAGTTGGGTTGCTCGTGCGAGGTGTGTACATCTGCCGACCCACGTGATAGCAGATTGCGCTGTTCGGCTATGGTTGAGGACAACGATGTACGTCTGCTCATTGATTGTGGCCCCGATTTCCGAACCCAGTTGTTGCGTGAACCATTTCGTAAGATAGATGCAGTACTCCTTACACACAAACACTACGACCATGTAGCAGGGCTCGATGATTTGCGTCCTTTCTGTACAGGTGGAGAAATACCTGTGTATGCCGAACAAGAAACAGTGATGCAGGTACGCACTATCTTTCCATACTGTTTTGCCGAAATAAAATATCCCGGGGTGCCCAATCTGCAACTATGTACAGTAGATGTAGAGACTCCGTTCAAAGTCAAACATTTGGAAATAGTGCCAATAAGGGTTTTTCATGGGAAGATGCCAATTGCAGGATACCGAATAGGTGATTTGGCATACATCACCGACATGAGTTACATAGAACCTTGCGAATTACAGAAATTGCATGGAGTAAAGGTACTTGTCATGAATGCGCTAAGATATTCAAAACCTCACAGAACGCATCAGACCGTGCTCGAGGCACTTAAAATTGTCGATTACATAAAACCACGAGCGACATATTTCACTCATCTAATGCATCACATTGGTCTGCATGCCAAAATAGAGAAGTGTCTTCCTTGCGGAGTACATCTTGGATACGATGGCTTGGAGATAAAAATATAAACAGCGAAATTTTTCGCTGTTTATATTTTTATTCAATCGTAATCTGTTTATTAACCTCTTTATGCTCTGCCGGCATCTTTTTGGGTATCTCAATATTCAGCACACCGTCAGTAACCTTTGCCTGAATCTTGCCGACATCAACATCGTCGGGAAGAATAAGCGTTTGCTGAAATTTTGTATATGAAAATTCGCGTCGCAAGTATCTTCCTTTTCTCTCCTCTTCGTTCTTCTCTTTGTGTTGCTCCTCATCTTTGCAACCACATTTCCCATCTTTTTCAATGCAATTGCAGTTCTTTTCCATCGTAATTGTAAGGTCGTTCTGCGAATTGAGATGAATCTTGAAATCCGATTTTGTCATTCCGGGAGCGGCAACCTCAACAGTGTATTTGTCTTCACACTCTATTACATTTATAGCCGGTGCTGTTGCATTTCCGCGTATCATCCATTCGTTGTTAAAGAAATCGTTAAAGATGCTGGGAATCCAATGTTGCGTTGTTCCGCGTTTTACAGGCATACTCATTTTTTTATAAATTTAATGGTTAAACATCATTAAACCACAATATGTGGTTCTTATGCCTATAAAATGTTCTTGTGGAATGTTTTGTTCTTCTCTTTTGCAAATTTTGAACAGATTTTAATTCTGTTAGCAAAAAGTGGTTCTATAGAATGTATCCTATTCCTTCTATTTCAACCAATAGCTCGGAACGACAAATGTCGCACTGCAGATAAATCTTTTGTGGTGCAGGATAGTTTTGTTCCATAAACTCTTTTATGGCTTTTATATCATTCTCCTGTTTAACATAAATTCTTAGTGCAGAATATACACTATCTTTGACTTTTACAGCAATATTGGCGGGAGAAACAAGGCAGTCCATAATCTCCATTGTTGTAGCTGTTTGAATAACACTGTCGTTGCTACAAATGCTATCTTCTCCTTTTATTGCCGCTGTTCCCGATATGTAAATATTTTCATTGAACAATCGTGCGCGTTCAAATTTTGGTGTACTCTTGCCACTATTGTTGCCGGCTAAAACATTTTGGGAGTAGTTGTGTGCCGCAATCTGCATAGGGTTGTCTATGGGAATGTTAACACCCTCTCCATTGGCAGCAAAGACCTCAACCATTATACCGCCTTTGCTTTGTCCTATTCCTGTTGCCGCCGGGTAACCGTTTGTCCACTCTGCTTTAGAGTAGAAAAGAGAGCGAGCATCGTTGAATTCCTGATAGTTCTGCACTCCATTCTGCTCCTCTGTTATGTCGCAGATATAGTTCCATTGACGGTATATGTCATTTATATAAAACCTTTCGTGGTCGAATATTGTATTTATTCTGCTGAAGATATTCTCCGATTGCTCTTTTGCAGAACAATTTAAATTTTTACAGAATATGCCGGCTGTTACGATTTCTCTTTTATTCCCTTTTTTTAGAACAATATACTCCTGTGCTCTTTTAATAGTTACACCCTCTTCGTCCAAAATAAGTACCTCTGCAATAAGCGACGATTCAAATGGCTTCTGTGCTACATAACTCACAACAGGTGCATCGCAATCAAAGGATTCCTTTACGCAAGATTGCAAATGTTCTGCATTTTGTATATAATCGGAATTGCTGTGGGGAAGATGAAAGAATGTTATTTTAATTATATTCTGCAACGTAGACAGTTGCTCAAAAATAGAGAGATACATCTCTTTGATATCTCCCTCTTTTGCAGTTGTGAATATAATCTGTTTCTTGTTAAACATTCTTTTGTTCTCTATTTAATTGCTTTTGTCAGAATGGAAGGTCAATAGTTTGCTTACACTTTGCAAAAGTACATTATTTTCGCGTATTAAAATAGAGCAAACTAACAAAATGTGTTGCTTGCTCTAAAATTTCGCTGTTTGTAAAACAAAATTTGGGCTTTACTGGCTATGCTTTTTACAATAATTTAAAGCGAAGACGCAATATATTGTTTTCCCAACTATGGCTGATTATTTTGAACGTGCCAATCTCGCTTGTATTACTTACATGTGCCCCAATACATGCGCAGATATCATAATCGCCAACACGCACAATGCGCAGAATATCGCTGGCATCGGCAGGTAATTTACCCAAATCAACCCCACTGGGTACGTTGTCGCGCGAAACAAAAGATACACTAACTGGCATTTGTTGCTTAATAACTTCGTTTACCCTTCTCTCAATCTCTGCAATCTGCTCCTCTGTTGGTGCACATGGCAGGGTGTAGTCGCACTTGCTCTTTTTACGTTCTATATGCGCATTTCGACTTCTCTCGCACCCGAACATACGTACCATTGTCTGGTTAAGTATATGCTCGCAAGTATGCATAGGTGGGTACTCTTGTTTATTGTGGTCGTTTAATTGTGGTGTTTCGGTTGTCATTGGCTGTTTAGTTTTGCTTATAATCAATACAAAAGTAATTCTGTTTCTTGGTATGTGCAAATTTTGCACATGTGGTGTTTATTATTGGTAGTTGCCACAAACAATGCAATAACTGAATTGATATAAAAGAATAATTGAGTGTTATGATTTGTTAAACTTCTGACGATACAAATGATATTAGAAAATTAGTGTATATTTGCATATAATCCTAGACTATGAAATATATGAAGAGAATTATGCTAATAGTTTCAGTGGCATTGATGATGATTCCTTTGCCACAGAATGTTGTAGCAAAGAATAACTTCTCCAATGTAAATATTGAGAAGCACGAAAGAAAACAGCAGAAAAGACCTGACAGAGCTCGTGTTATGCGCAACGATGACTTTTCAATGATGTACAAGATTATGAAGAATTCCTCGTTTGACGGTAACAGAATTGACATAATACGTGTTGCATGCATTGCAAGCCATTTTAGTAGTAAGCAGTGTGCAAAGCTTTTGGCATTATTCTCTTTTAATGACAACAGGATTGAAGCACTGAGTATTATGGCACCAAATATTGTAGATTCCGACAACTATGATAAGATTCTCGACCAGTTCTCTTTTACATCGAGCAAAGAGAAAGCTACAAGTATTCTGTTAAAGCGCTAATATCTATTGAGAGAAAGGGTTTGAATTTATATCACAAATTATATAGAAATATAAAAGAAATATTAGAGCAATCTTTTTTGAGCATTAATTCTATGTAATATATTAGAAGACAAAATCATAAAGCACACCATTATAGTGTGCTTTGTTTGTCTACCTACACAATCGTAAAACCCTTTTATCGACGGTATGTTTGTGAACATTAAAGTTCTAATGTGAAACTATTTTACGTCTTCCGGATATAACTTTTTAAAATCCTCTGTAAGCTCCTTAATTTCAGGGATAAGGTCTTCAACTGCCGATTGGTCGTTGGCTATTATAGCTGTTGATAACTCTTCGAGAATTTTTACTAATTTATGGCAGTTAGTATCTTTTTGGGGGCTCCAGCACTCAGCAGTGTAGTACCCACCGTTAATCAGTATCTCGTATGTTACACCATCAAGTCCATTAGGCTGAGCAAGATAAGACGATGAGAATACTGCTGCACTGAACAATTCTTTCAATAGTTTTGCTGTGTTGCGCGAGATATTGTGTCTATATTCGTTAATTTTAGCCTCTTTTGAGTACCAGATACTTTTCTTTGCAACCTTTAGAACAAGCTCGGCACTCTCGTTGACGTAGTAGCATCCTTGTTCGCCTGTAAAGGATGGTCGTATTGTAAAAGCAAAATCATCGAGTTCCCTGTTATTTAATAGCAGGGAGTCAATTTTTGCATAGTATCTATTTAATATGCATTCGGAATTGTCTCTTCCTTTAGGATATAATCTGCTTTGCGCATTTGTTCCAATAGAAAGATTTAGTCCTAATATAATAAGGATAAAACAAGATGCTTTTCTTGCATACATAGGCTTGTATACTTCCCGTTCAATATTACATCAATAAATAGTTTAGTATGGAGTCCATGTCGGGAAATCTTTCTGAGCCAAAGTGCAACCACTCGCCTTTGAACTCGCTTGCACCGTTCTTGCCTCTGTCGTCAATAAGGTAATCTCCTTCGCACAAATCTTTGTGGTGGGTTATTATTACACGTTTGTGGAATATGTCATCGAGATATTTTTTCACCCATTCAATCTTTTCCGAGGCAGCAGTAGGGTTGTTCCAAGGCGATGTGGTGAGGATATATACGTCGTATCTGCGAGCCAATAGGCGTACTGCCTCTATTGCTCCGGGTAGTGGTTGCATAAGTGCAAACAAACCGGGTATCTCGTCTAAACGACCTTTGTACAGCTCTTTTGTTGCTTCATCAATCTGCTTCAATCCCGATTCGAAATCGACTAGAACTCCGTCCATGTCAAAAAATAGTCTCTTCTTACTCATATCTAAAATTGTTTGTGTTAATCTTACACTTTTTAATAATACTATTTTAGTATGTTTTTCTGCAATGTCCTAAAAAGTATAATTTTTTGTAAAGATAGCATTTTTTTATTTACAAACAATTTTATTAGACTTTTTTAGAATCGGATATCTTTAATCTATGGTTATACAGAACCTCTTTGGTAGACTGCTTATCATTTAAATTCTACCTTATGTATATTTTTCATGAATTTGAGAATTGTTCTCTCTCTGCTCTTAATGTATTTTGATGGTTTTGCCGAATTAAATCTACGTGGGTTGGGCAGTGTGGCTGCTATGCGTGCGCATTCTGCACGTGTAAGCTTGTCGGGGCTTTTCTTAAAATGTTGTTTGGCAACAGCCTTTGCTCCATATATTCCCTTGCCCATCTCAATACAGTTAAGGTACACTTCCATAATACGTTCCTTACCCCAAAATATCTCTATGAGTATAGTGAAATAGGCTTCTAAACCTTTTCTCAACCATGAACGACCATTCCACAGAAAGACATTTTTGGCTGTCTGTTGGCTTATTGTGCTGGCACCACGCAGACGCTTTCCGCTCTTTGCCTCGTCGTGAGCCAGTTTTATGGCTTCAAAATCAAACCCATTGTGCTCGGTGAACAGATTGTCTTCTGATGCAACAACTGCTAGCACAAGTTCGGGGTTAATATTTTTCAAAGCTGTCCACTCATAGTTAATTGCCTCACTCTCTTGAATGTATCGTGTGAGCATCAGTGGGGTCGCAGGAATAGGAATATACCTATATGCGATAACTATTATTATGCTAAATAGGAATATTCCAAATAGTGCTCTGAATATGATGCGGGCAAGTTGTTTCATGATACTCAAAACAATAGGCTTCACGCATGTGAAGCCTATTGTTTATTATTTTTCTATATGTGATAGTGGCAGGCTTACATCAATGTACATAGTACGTGATTTAAATTTCTCACTTGGTTCAACACGTATTATGTTACATAGTGTTTGTGTGTCGAGGTCGCGAGATTTAACCTCTTCGATATCGAGAATGCCGTATAATATATGGTCCTGATCGTCGGGGCTTATAACCTTAAATGCGGTTTTACTGCTCTTTCCGTCGTTTGTGGTAATTATCATCTCTAATAACGAAAGATATTTCTTTACATACGATGTAGCTTCAGCTTCGGTTAGTCCCAACGCCTCGGCAGAACGCCATGCATAAAAGAGTGCGTTAAGGCTCACAGGGTTATACTCCAATATTTTTTTTGCAGTGTTGTATACTTTTCTTTGGTTGCTTTCGCTTACATAAGTCTTTAGCATCTCCTCATTGGCATCATTTCCGCCTTTGTAAGTTGGTAAATATGCTTGTCCGTAATATATGAGTGCAATATCATCTATGCGAATATAAGGGTCGTCTGTTAGATATACATTCAATATATCATTGTAATATCCCTTTTCGTTCTGAACAATCTCCTTAATAATATCAAGGTCTACTTTATTTTGTGCATGGAGCGACAAAACAGTAATTAAAAACATTAGAATTGTGAGAGTTGTTTTTCTCATAATCATTTAATTTTAAGTTTTAATATTACACCATTGTTAGCAGGTACCTCCAAATGGAGTGGTGCGTTTGGTGTTAGTTTTATGCTTAACTCTTTTTGGGTTAGCAATTCAATCGCTTTTATCTCCTCTTCGCTTGTGTATGTCGAGAAGTATGCAAAAGCCTCTTCGGGTATAACAACATTGCACTCTTGTGTAGTGTTTCCAAAATTGGTTACAATGAGCAGTAGCTCATTATCTGTACCACGTAAAAAACTGTATATACGGTTGCTGTCATACTTCTCACTGTGTGGATTGGCATATTGCAAGTCGTAGAAACGTCCGCTTTTCAGTGCCTCTTCGCTGTTGCAAAGGTTAAGCAATCGTGTGTGATATGCGAGCAACTCTTTCTCTTCTTCAGTGAGCAGGTCTTGGTTATATGTTCCACCATTTCTCACTCTGCGCAATGTGTCTACACTCCAATAGTCGAATATCGTAGTACGTCCATCAACACCGCTGTATCCCTCTTTGTCCATTCCGCGCTCACCCAACTCTTCACCTGCATATAACATAAACGGTTGAGAATCTATCGTTGTTGAGACAATTAATGCGGCAAAGGCTCTTTTTGCATCTGTAGCAAAGAAATCGGATGCTATACGTTGCTCATCGTGATTCTCGAGGAAAGTGAGCATGTGGTTGCGAATATCCGATGTGTGTTGCAGGGTATATGTAATATCATTTGCCGAACCTCTTCCGCACATCACTGAACGCAATGTATCGTATAGACCAACTTTGTCGTAGAGATAGTCGAAATGTCCATCGTAAATGAAAGTACGATATATATGTGGTTGATAAATCTCGCCAATAAATATTAAGTGTGGATATTCCTCTTTGACTTTAGGCAATGCCCATGCCCAAAACTCCACAGGGGTCATTTCGACCATGTCGCAACGGAAACCATCGACACCTTGTGAGGCCCAATATTTAAGTATCTTCAGCATCTTAACCCATGTGTCGGGAACGGGGCTGAAACGACGGTTGCCACTGCGATAATCTATTCCGTAGTTGAGTTTTACTGTATCGTACCAATCATTTCGCGATGGAGTACCAAAACAGTCGTTTCCTGTTGCTCTCAATGGGTTTTCGTTATATGGTTCATCGGCTACATCTTTGGCATCAATGTTACACCCGTATGATTGTTCTCCTAAATAATAGAAGTTATTATGTCCGGCAAAGAAGCAGTTTTTGTCATCGAATGTTCCAAAGTCAAATGTGCCTTCGGGACGATTATCGCTCTTGTAGTGGCGTGCAACATGGTTAGGTATAAAGTCCATTATCACTTTTAACCCTGCCTTGTGTGTTCTTTCTATCAATGCCACATACTCCTCTCTGCGCTTTTCAACTTTAACAGCGAGGTCTGGGTCTACATCATAATAGTCCTTTATAGCATATGGTGAACCTGCTTCGCCTTTTACTGTAGCAGGGTGTGTACTTTCAATGCCATACTCTTCGTAATTTGTACGTGTGGTGTGTTCCAATATTCCGGTATACCACACATGAGTAGCTCCTAAATTACGAATGTATTTCAGAGATTTAGTTGTAATATCGTTGAATTTACCACAACCGTTTTGTGCCAATGTGCCACCTGCTATGCAATTCTCGTTTTCGTTTCCGAAAAGGCGAGGTAGTAATTGATATATTATTATGCGAGCCATGCTGTTTTATTTAGTTTAGTGTTGCTGTAATCTTTTTAATCATGCCTTGTAGAACGGTTCCGGGGCCACATTCTGTGAATTCGCTTGCACCATCCTTCACCATCTCTGTTACACTGGCAGTCCATCTTACCGATGATGTTAATTGCGATATAAGATTTTCTTTAATCTCTTCGGGATTGGTATGAGGTTTGGCATCTACATTCTGGTATACAGGGCAACGCGGAGTGTTTATGATAGTAGATTTTATCGCTGCCTCCAACTCCTCTTTGGCCGGTTGCATAAGTGGAGAATGGAATGCACCACTTACATTTAGTGGCAGAGTACGTTTTGCACCTGCCGCTTTCAGCTTCTCACATGCTATGTTCACTCCCTCTATTGTTCCCGAAATTACAATTTGTCCGGGACAATTGTAATTTGCCGCAACAACAAGGTTACCATTCTCGGTTACTTCTGCACATATACGTTCTACAGTCTCATCGGGTAGGGCAATTATCGCAGCCATTGTCGATTGTTGCATCTCACATGCCTTTTGCATTGCTAATGCACGTTTGTAAACTAGTTTCAATCCATCTTCGAACGAGAGTGCTCCGGCTGCTGTGAGCGCCGAAAATTCACCAAGAGAGTGCCCTGCAACCATGTCGGGTGTAAACTCATCTTCGAGTGCAAGAGCCGAAATAACAGAGTGAATGAATACTGCCGGTTGTGTAACCTTTGTCTGTTTCAATTCCTCGTCTGTTCCATTAAACATGATATCTGTTATACGAAATCCTAAAATTTCGTTTGCTTTTTCGAAATATTCTTTTGCCAAAGGGCTGTTCTCGTAAAGGTCTTTGCCCATTCCTATAAATTGTGCACCCTGTCCGGGAAATACAAATGCTTTCATGAATTATATAAAATTAATTGTAGTCTGTTCTTGTAAATTAGTGCAAAGATAGTTATTCTTTTGTTTACTTTGGACAACAATGTGTTTAAAGTGTTAAGTTTTAAGAATTCTTACCATTTAAGGGGGCTAAAATGACCATTTTTGTTGTTTTGAATTTAACATTTTGCACTTATTATCATATAAATTTGGAAAGTAAAATCTTCAGAAAGTAATAAATCTGCAATAACATTCTCCTAGTTGTTTAATAATCTATCGGTTTTGTCAATAGATGCTATCGCTAAAATAAATAAATATAAATATTTTAAGATTTATATAGATTGTATTTTTGCACAAAATTTGTGTAAATTTAGGAACTTATAACACAAAATAACCCGCTTTGCAGTTTTTAGTAGGCGGTGTATGCAATGAAAGACGAATAATTTTTTAATTTCAAATAAGTAATACTATGTTTAAAAGTTTTCCCGGATTTAGTGTTTTGGAGAAAATCCAAAAAGAGAAAATCCACAAAAGAAAAAGAAATTTTTCATGGACAACATTGAAACTTTTCTTTATTATCGCATTATCGTTGATTGTTGCATGTCTTCCTACTGAGGCATTTGGCATTGAAGGAATGACTGTTGCTCAACAGCGTGTTATCTCATTGTTCGTTTTTGCTGCACTCATGTGGCTCACCGAGGCTCTGCCTTCGTGGGTAACATCAATGATTGTTGTAGTGATAATGCTGTTTACTGTTTCTGACAGTGCACTCAGCTTTTTGCGCGAAGGCGACAACGTTGGTAAATTGGTATCGTACAAAGATATCATGCACTGCTTTGCCGATCCTACAATTATGTTGTTCATCGGTGGTTTTGTTCTTGCTATTGGTATGACAAAAACTAAGCTCGATGTTGCACTTGCACGTGTTTTGTTAAAACCTTTCGGTACAAAATCAGAAGTCGTGTTGCTTGGTTTCTTGCTTGTAACAGCACTATTCTCGGCTTTCGTTAGTAACACTGCTACTGCAGCTATGATGCTTGCATTCCTCGCTCCGGTGTTACGCTCATTACCTGCCGATGGTAAAGGACGTATTGCGCTTGCTCTTGCAATTCCCGTTGGTGCAAACCTTGGTGGTATGATGACTCCCATTGGTACTCCTCCCAACCTCATTGTATTGCAGTTCCTTGAGTCAATCAATAATGTAGTTATTACATTCTCGGAGTGGATGCTTAGAATGGCTCCGTTTGTACTTCTTCTATTGTTCCTTGCATGGTTGTTGCTCCGTTTCCTTTTCCCCTTCAAACAAAAGAGAATTGAGATAGTAATTGAGGGCGAAATGAAATGGGATTTCCACACAATTGTAGTTATTGCCACATTTATAGTTACTATATTCTTGTGGATGTTCGGTAAAGAACTTTGGGGCTTGAATACTAACGTTGTAGCTATGTTGCCTATTGCCGCATTCTGTGCTGCAGGTATTTTGCAACGTCGCGACCTAGAGGAAATCAACTGGAGTGTTCTTTGGATGGTTGCCGGTGGTTTCTCACTTGGTGTTGCGCTCAACAAAACCGGTTTGGGAGAGTTGCTCGTTCAATCTATTCCGTTCGATAGCTGGTCGCCACTAATAGTTATGATTATTTCGGGACTTGTATGTTTCTTGTTCTCGAACTTCATTTCTCACTCTGCTGCAACATCATTGCTCGCTCCAATCTTGGGCTTGGTTGCAAGTGGTTTGGGTGCAAATCTCGCCCCAATGGGTGGCCCTTCGGCACTCATGGTAGGTGTTGCTATTGCAGCTTCTGTTTCAATGATACTACCTATCAGTACACCTCCTAATGCAATTGCACACTCAACAGGCTTCATTGAGCAAAAGGATATGATGAAGGTTGGTATTATCATTGGAGCATTAGGTTTGATACTTGGATATGCAATGTTGATAGTATTTAAATTCTAATACGTAAAAGATACTAAATTAAAATAGTTTAAATCCGACTCACAAAACAGATAATTTTTAAAGATAATTATCTGTTTTGTGAGTCGGATTTCTTATCTTCGCAACCGAATAGCGACACATTTATGGAATTGCGACAACTGAAATATTTTGTTAAGAGTGCGGAATATTTGAATTTTTCCGAAGCGGCAAAACATCTGTATATTACGCAGAGCACTCTATCGCAACAGATTAAACAACTTGAATTTGAGTTGGGTTTTGCTCTATTTCTACGAAACAGTCGTCATATAGTGCTAACCGAAGCCGGAGAAGAGTTCCTACCATTTGCACGAAAGACAATTCAAGATACCGAAGATGGAGTGCAGCGCCTCTATGACCTGCAACATGTGAAAACCGGCACTTTGCGTGTGGGTGTAACATATAGTTTAAATACTGTGCTCACCGAGGGTGTGTTGGAGTTTATGAAACTATATCCCGGTATAAAACTCGAAATCTATTATAAAACGGTAAATGAACTGTTAGAACTTCTACAGCACCGAAAACTCGATTTTATACTCTCATATAAGCCTATAAATGAGATACCCGAGGTCGATTCCATGCCACTGTTCGAAAATGCACTTTCGGTTGTTGTCAGCAAGGAACATCCATTGGCTTCATATAATAAATTGAAACTATCCGATTTGCAATCACATCAGCTTATTCTTCCTTCCGAAGGTCTGCAAGCGCGCATGATGCTCGAAAAACTTATGGAGAATAAGAATTTTAAACTTCAGTCGCATGTAGAACTGAATGAAACTAATATATTGCTTCAACTTGTAGCATCGGGTGGTTACATAACTATACTATCAACATCGGTTGTTTTTGGTAATCCTCGTTTTAAGGCAATAATGCTCGATGAACCGGGAAATATTATGGAGGCTTCGCTATTGCGTCTCAAAGGCTCCTATCACAAGGCTTCGGCAAAGGAATTTATTAAAATTCTTTTAGAAACCGATGCTGTAAAACGTAGACTTATAAATTGGTTCGATTAAATTATATATAATATGGTGGAAAAATACAATGTAGTAAAACGTATCCCAAGTTTCGATACTGATATGTCGGCAACATTCAAACCGACATCTTTCCTTAACTATGCACAAGAGGCTGCAAATATTCATGCCGATTGCATAGGTGTCGGTTACGATAATATGCACATTACACGCAAAGCATGGGTGCTTGCACGAATGCATGTAATTTTCCATAAATTGCCGAAATGGAGAGAGCATATAAATGTGCAATCGTGGCACAAAGGTTCTGCAGGTTTTCAGTTCTTTCGTGATTTTGTTGTCTTCGATGCAGAAGGAAAAGAGAAACTAATATCTGCAACAACATCGTGGTTGGTAATTGATATAGACACACGTCGCTTGTCTAAATATCCCGAGTTGGCCGACGATGAATCGAAATGCATTAAGGAAAATGTTTTGGAAGAGCCTGCACCCAAAATTACATTACCCAAAGAGGCTGTTCCTGAACATGTTATGTCGCATGCAGTTTGCTATTCCGACCTAGATATGAATGGACATGTAAATAATGTAAAATATACAGAATGGTCTATGAATGTAATTGAGTTGGATGTGGTAAATAACCATCCGCTAAAAGAGCTTATAATTAACTTTAATAACGAGATAAAAGCTGGTGATACAGTAGAGATATATCGTTATAGCGAGAAGGCAGAGGATGGCACTCTTGTATATTATATAGAGGGTAAGGTTAATGAAAAGTCCTCTTTTGTAGAGAAATTGATTTTTTAATAAAGCTAACTAAAAAAGATTGACACATATATAAACAGCAGAACGTGATTGTTCTGCTGTTTATATATGTGTTATTTTACAACGATAAATATAATTATTTGTATTTCGAATGTAAATAATACATAAAATATTGCACAAAATGATGCTGTTTGTGCAATTGGCGCTCTTTGACTATTATTTTTGCAATGGAAAAGGTATTTAATATACTCCTTTGTATGTGATAAATAATAAAATAATAGTATGAAAAGTTTCATTAAAACATTCGAAGAAACAGTAAAATGTTGTTGGGATAATCCGGCAATAAACGATTATAACTGCTCGGCAAGAACATATGGCGATTTAGCTCGAGAAATTGCAATTATGCATCTTGTGTGGAGAGAAGCCGGCTTGCAACCGGGTGATAAAATATCACTTAACGCCCGTAGTAGTGCGGATTGGGCCACAACATTCATGGCTGTTGTTTCGGGTGGCTATGTCTCCTGTCAGTTGTTCCATGGATTTACATCATCAGATGCTCAAAAGTTCACTAATCACTCCGAAAGTAAAATTTTATATACAGAGCAAAGTCTTTTTACCGGAATGAACTTCGACGAGATGCCCCAAGTTATAGCTGTTATAGATATGAAAAGTAGGGAATTGCTTGCCTCGCGTGGTAATTTTGCCGAAATATATGCTCGTCGTAAGAGCTTATTCGATTCGCAATATGTAGGTGGCTTTTCTGCAGATAATGTGGTGTATGCAAATCTCGAAATGGAAACACTATGTTGTCTGAACTATACATCAGGTTCAACAGGTATTCCAAAAGGTGTTATGCTTACAGTGGGTAACTTAAGCAGTAATGTCGATATGATACCGGGTTATTTGCCATATCGCAAAGGCGAACCCTATTTGAGTGTATTGCCTTTTGCGCATATATTTGGTATGACATTTGATATGATTACAACACTCGCAATGGGCATGCATGTAACAGTTCTGGGTCGTCTTCCGGCTCCCACTATACTAAAAGATGCTATACGTGAGATATCTCCTCGTATGCTCATTATGGTGCCCCTAGTCCTAAGTAAATTCACCGATTTTGCAATTGGAGAATTTGTGCATGCAAAAACAGGAAAAACACGTCTTGCCGACTACAAGTCGCATCCGGAATATTGTCAGGCACTTCGAACAATAATGATGTCATATCTTGGTGGGAAATGCGAGATAATAGTAACAGGTGGTGCTGCAATACCCGAGCATCTTGAGCAGTTGCTGGCGTTGAAATTGAAACTGCCTCTGATTACAGGATATGGTATGACTGAATGTGCTCCATTGATAACTCTTGGCACTGTAGGAAAATATAAACTAAAATCGTGTGGCGAGGTTGTTAAACGTGTAGAAACTCACATAGAATCTCCCGACCCGCAGAACGCTGTTGGAGAATTATGGGTTAAAGGCGCAAATACTTTTGTTGGATACTATAAGAACCCGCAAGCCGATAGTGAAGTCTTTACTGCAGATGGTTGGTTCCGTACAGGTGATTTGGGAGTAATTGATAAAGATAATACACTCTTTCTTGTTGGTCGTTGCAAGAGTATGCTATTGGCTAGTAATGGCGAAAATGTATATCCCGAAGAGATAGAGGTTAAATTGAATGCCATGCCCTATGTCGCTGAGTCTATTATTGTTCAGCGAGGCGAAAAATTTGTTGCAATAATAGTTCCTAACGCAGAGCAATTAGCGGCAGAGCATGTTTCATCGTCTACTCTTACCGATATAATGAACAGGAATATTGAGGCTTTAAATAAATCCATTCCTATTCATGCACAAATTTCTTCCTATGAATTACATGACGACTCTTTTGCAAAAACTCCCAAGGGTAGTATAAAACGATTTATGTATTCATGATTCCAAATTCACAGAAGCGTATGTTTAATATATTTAATATGCGCTTCTGTTGTAAATAGCATCTTTATAATCATTCTGCTTTATCTTTTTTTTGTATCTTCGCACTCGGAATTATAAAGATTATGAGAATACAAAAAAATATCTTTTTCATTGTTCTTGTTGCATTGCTATTTTCTTGTAAGAGCCAATACTATGCAATAGAGCGCGACGACTATAATAGTTCCGATACCGCATTTGCCAAATATATACAAGAGCAGGGTATAACACTCACAAAAGGAAACAAAGTAGATGTTCTGAATGGTGGACAAATGAAATTCGATAAAATGTTTCGCGATATTCGTGAGGCAAAGCATCACATCCATCTCGAATATTTCAATTTTAGAAACGACTCTATAAACGAGATATTGATATCACTGCTAGCAGAAAAGGCTACAGAAGGTGTAGAGGTTCGAGCTTTGTTCGATGCCTTTGGCAATATGTCTAATAACCGTCCACTTAAGAAAAAGCATTTAAAGGAAATACGTGCAAAGGGTATCGAAATTGTCAAATTCGACCCAATAACTTTTCCTTGGCTCAATCATGCCTATCATCGCGACCATAGAAAAATTGTTGTCATAGATGGTGTAATTGGTTACACCGGTGGTATAAATGTTGCCGATTACTATCTTACAGGCCTCGAGGGTATAGGAAAATGGCGTGATATGCATGCGCGTGTCGAAGGCGAGGTCGTAAACGAGCTACAGAAAATATTTTTAAATATGTGGAACCGAGAGACCAAACAAAATATTGGTGGTGAAGCATATTTGCCAATTCAATCGAAAAAAGGTGATGCCGAGATTGCGGTAATTGACCGTTGGCCAACTCGTAATGCAGAACAGATGCGATATGTGTATGCAAACGCTATAAATGCAGCAAAAGATAGCGTACAACTCATAAGTCCATATTTTGTGCCCACAAAACGAGTGCGTAAAGCTATAGAAAAAGCATTAAAGGATAGTGTGAAGGTAGAGATAATGGTTTCAACAAAATCGGATATACCCTTTACGCCAGAAGTTACTCATTATGTTGCCTACCAACTAATGAAAAAAGGTGCCGATGTTTATATGTACGATGGCGGGTTTAATCATTCAAAGGTGATGGCTGTCGATGGAAAACTAAGTACTATTGGCTCTACAAATTTGAATTCTCGCAGCCTCTGTTACGATTACGAAAGCAATTTGTTTATTTTGAGTAACGAAGATGCAAATGAGTTATTGCAATATTTTAATCAGGATAAAAAAGAATCTCATAGGCTCACACGAGAAGAGTGGAAAAAACGCTCATGGTGGAAGAAATTCTGTGGTTGGCTGGGTAATCTGCTAACTCCCTTTATGTAGTTTAATGTTAACTCATAATATGCTATAAAAAATATTGGCAATCCGCACGGATTGCCAATATTTTTTATTTTAAAAGAAAATCTTACTTAAGAGCGAAGATTTCCTCCTCATTTGCCATGCAAGAGAAGATTTTGTCCTCGCGGAGTAACCAACCAAGGGCCAAGTAAAGTTCTTTATCTTTCAATTTTGTTGCTTTTTTGATCTCTTTAAGTGTGAGACCCTCTGTTTCGTTAAGTGCATTCCAAATGCGACCTGCAAATTCACCAGCTTGTTCTGTAATCATAATCATTTTTTTTAATTCAAGTTTCTAATGTTTAAATGTATAAGCAATAATTATTGCTTAATATCAATGTTTTAGACCTTCTAAAAACAGCGTTTTTGTTCTGTTTTTCTAAAACGGTTGCAAAGGTATAATTATTTTTTTAAATTTCAATGGAAAGTGATGAATTTCAACATTTTTTAATTAAAAAAACACTATAACTCTCTTTTCTGTAAGTAATTTTCCCAAATTCTGGCAGCTTCTTCTACCATTTTAACACATGGGCGTTTCTTGTAATATTCATTTGTACGCTCTTCGGGTGTGGTTGGAGTGGGGCTGTTTTTCGTCAATCCCAACAATTCTCCACAAATAATAGAACCGTTGCGTTTTTTAAATTCTTCGGCAAATTCCTGAACTAGTTTGTAGTTTGCCTCTTTTCCTTCTCTGTTTTTCCCTTCTGTGCATCCGGTCTCTAATCCTGCAAGAATAAATAGACCACACGCTGCACCACAAGTTTGTCTCATGCGTCCAATTCCGCCACCGAACGAAGCCGACATTTTCAAAGCTTGTTCGCGAGTAAATCCGTACATGTCGGCATAGGCCGCAACTACAGATTGTGAACAGTTGTATCCCTCTTTGAACAATGCAATAGCTGTCTCTACTCTACTTTCCATCTTTTTATTCTTTAATCAATCCTCTTTCGCGTAATAGTGCTGTCGCGTTAGGCTCGGCACCTCTGAATCTTTTATACTCTCTCATTGGGTCTTTGCTACCACCCATCTCCAATAGTTGTTTAAAACTTGCTGCAGTCTCGGCATCAAACAAACCTCGTTCTTCGAATAGCTCAAAAGCATCGCAGTCAAGTACTTCAGCCCATAGGTATGCATAGTATCCTACAGCATATTCGCCACTGAAAATATGTGCAAAATTTGTACTGCAATAACGATATTCAATCTCGGGAATAAAGCCTAATGCTTCACGTATCTCATTTTCAAATCTATCACAATCAAAATTTGTGTAGTCTTTAATAAGGTGCATCTTTAAATCGAGTATGGCTGCGGCTACAAGCTCTCCTGTTTCAAATCCCGAATTGAAACAGGAACTGCGTTGCATCTTTTCGATAAGTGAATCGGGTATCACTTCGTCTGTTATATAATGTTTTGCGTATGTGCGCATCACTTCTGGAGCAACAGCCCATTTTTCATTAATTTGTGAGAATAGTTCTACAAAGTCGTGCTTTACATTTGTTCCACTAACAGCAGGGTAGTGTGTCTGAGTGAGCATGCCATGTAATGCATGTCCAAATTCATGGAACAGAGTACGTGTCTCGTCAATATTTAATAGGGCAGGGGTGTTACCTGATGGTGCTGTGAAGTTGCATACATTTACAACCATAGGGCGCACCTCGTTACATCCCATGTTTAGTTGGTTTACATAGTTTGTCATCCATGCTCCTTGACGTTTGGTAACTCTAGGGAAAAAGTCGGCATAAAAAATTGCAAGGTGCTTATCGTTGGCATCCAGTACTTCGTATGTCTCTACCGCGGGATGATAAACCGGAATATCATTGCGTTTTACAAATTTAACGTCATATAGCTTGTTTGCACACTCGAATGCACCTGCGAGGACGTTCTCTAATGAGAAGTAAGGCTTGATATCGGCGTCATTCAATGAGTATTTTGCCTTTCTGAGTTTCTCTGTGTAATAGAACCAGTCCCAACCTTCTAATTTGAATTTTCCACCCTCTGCATCTATAATCTCTTGTAATGCTTTTGCTTCTTCTTTTGCGCGTTGCATTGCAGGTTCCCAAATGCTCATAAGAAGCTCGTTTGCCGCTTCGGGTGTTTTTGCCATTTTTTCATCGAGCATGTAATGGGCGAATGTTTCAAAGCCCAATAACTCTGCCTTCTCTTTTCGTAATTGCAGTATACGACGAATGATTGCTTTATTGTTGTTTTTGTTGTTGTTATTGCCACGATTGTAGTATGCATTATATACTTTTTTGCGTAGTTCGCGGTTGTCGGCATATTGCAGGAATGGTATACAACTTGGCTTGTCGAGCGTGAATAACCAACCTTCGCAGTTTTCGGCTTTAGCTGCATCTTTTGCCGCTTCGCGAACATCTTGTGGTAAACCGCTCAAATCCTTTTCGTCTGTAATAATTAGTTTAAACTCTTTGCTGTCGGCTAAAAGATTGTTTCCGAACTCAATTTGTGCAAGGCCAATTTTTGTATTTATATCCAAAAGTCTTGCCTTTTCCTCTTCGTTTAATAATGCACCGCCACGAACAAATTGTTGATAGTATTTGTCTAGAACAATCTCTTGCTCTTCGTTCAAATTGAGTTCGCTTTTCTGCTCGTGTAATGCCTTAATGCGTGCAAACAGTGAGTCGTTCATGAATATATATCCATTCAACTCTGTGAGCATCGGTATCACAGCATTCTCAACTTCTGTCATTTGTGGAGTGTTATCACTCTCATTCAGGTTAAAAAATATCGACGAAACTTTGTCTAGAGTTCTACCACTAAGTTCCAATGCATCTATGGTGTTTTCGAATGTCGGCTCTTGAGTGTTTTCAATAATTGCCTTTATCTCTTTTCGTTTGTCGGAAATACCTATCTCAAACGCTTCGAGATAATCCGATACCTCGTACAAATGAAATTCGGGTGCTCCAAAAGGTGCTTCACTTTCCGACAATAATCTGTTTTCTCTATTGTTTTGGTTACATGATATGTTTGTTAGCATAACAAATGATATTAAAAATAGATAATATATTTTCTTCATGATTTTGTCTTGTCTGTTTTATTTGTTTTTAATTTATCTTACAAAACAGTTGTACTCCTTTTCATAACCGATATCTGTTGGCTCTGCATGTCCCGGGTAAACAACTGTTTCGTTGGGTAGGGTAAATAAATTCTTTCTAATACTGTCAATTAGTTGCTGGTGGTTCGAATCGGGAAAATCGGTACGTCCTATGCTGTCGCGAAAGAGTGCATCTCCTGTAAAAACCATTCTCTGTTCAGGAATGTAATAGGCAAGGCTGCCGGGTGAGTGTCCCGGCACAGCTATAACTTCTACTGTCTGGTTTCCGAACTTAATTCTATCGCCATGGTGCAAAACCTGCTCCGGATAGGAAATCTTTTCTGTATAGTTCAACCCAAAACGCGCAACCCGTTCCGATATGTTTTCTGCCCATTTCCAATCGGCATCGTTTGCTTTGGCTTTTACGCCGAATGTACTTTCAATAAACGGATTACCAAATATGTGGTCAAAATGTAGATGTGTGTTTAAATAGTGTTTTATCGTAAGTCCATTAACTTCTATGAATTGTTTTAGTTGCATCTTTTCTTTTGCAAACAAACATCCACAATCTATTAGTATTGCCTCTTTAGTTTCGTCCCAAAGCAAATAACAATTAACCTGTATGGGATTAAATACGAATGTTTTTAGTTTCATAATTATCCAATAGGTACATAAACCACTTTTTTATCTTTAAAAAACTCTTCTTGGAATATATTTTCGAGTTCTGTAACTTCTACACAATTTTTGAAAGGGTGTATTTCCGCATTTATATCTCCACCCTTAAGGCATATAATACCATTAGGCAGAGCATTTATCTGCTCCTTACAAATGTTCTTACGGCAAATCTTTACCAATTCAGGTAGTTGCATAACTGCACGACTCACTACAAAACTATATTTCTCTTTAATCTCTTCCGCACGACTATGCGATGCCTTTACATTTGTTAAACCAATAGCCTTTGCAATTTCTGACGCTACACGTACTTTTTTGCCAATACTATCCACTAAATGGAATTCAACGTCGGGGAACATAATAGCAAGAGGAATTCCGGGAAAACCTCCGCCACAACCCATGTCCATTATCGTAGTGCCCGGGCGAAAGTTTATCACTTTTGCTATGGCAAGTGAATGTAATACATGATGCAGATATAAATTTTCTATATCTTTTCGTGATATGACATTAATTTTGTTATTCCAATCATAATACAGGTCGTACAGAAGAGTAAACTGTTCATTCTGTTTTTCACTCAGGTTAGGGAAATATTTCTCTATTTTTTGCATAATATTTGATATGTGTTTTATTTTCTAAGCATGTCTTTCAATTCGTCATACGAAAAAGATATTGTTGTTTCTCCTAAAGCGTATGGTGCAATGTCGTATCTGTTATAGTGGAAAACTATACTATCTGTTTTCAATAAAAAATTATCTGTTGGGTACATGTCGTTTAATATAAGATATCCTATTTCTTGCAACTCTTCCAGCGATTTTGCGTTCTTCTGTTTTGCAAGAGCAACAGTAAGCCTGTCGGTCAATGCTTCGTAATAGTTGTCTTTGAATATATCGTTGAGCTTTATCTCTTTTCCACTTTTGGAGTCAAAGTTCAAAAATGTATAAAACTCGGAACCATGGGGACCACCTGTGTACGATACATTGTGAATAGAGTAGTTAATTGTATTTTCTCGTCCATTTGTAATCTGTGAAACAATATCGTAGTTGTAGTTGAACCACTCACCACCACCATTAATGCTTTTTTCGTTGTAATATTCATCCTTTAATTGCATATATTCCTCTTTCATGTAATTTGCAAAAGAGTCCATAGCGGTTTGTGGCTCTAAATTCTTATATCCAAAAACATGTTCTACAATGGCATTGTTAATAGCAAATTCGCGCTCTTTGTCGCTGGAAACAATAAAATGCATTTTAAGGTCTACAGATAGTTTGGGGGAACCCTGTGTGAAGCTGTCTATAGGAAACTCTTCATTTTTTGTAAAGAGAGCAAATGAATCTGTTACTTGTTCTTCTTGGGCAAAAGTTGTGCCGCTTCTCTTTTGCGAGTTGTTACACGATGTAAACAACAGAATAAAAAACAGTGTGTATAAAAGTGGTTTCATAAAACTAAATCTATTTATCTCTTATGTTGTAAAATAAACAATTCTACTATTGTTTTTTGTTTATGTTCTTATAAATGACATTACTCAGTGCGAAGATAGTTATTTGCTTTCAGAAATAGTTTATTAAAAAATAAAAAATTAAAATTATGGATGTAAAACAGAATTTTGAACGTTTGACAGATGAAACACGTGAATATATAAATTTGCATGTCGATTGTACAAAACTTTATATCATTGAAGCTTTATCTCTTTTTGCAAGTGATTTGTTTTCGCGTACACTCTTTTTTATGTTTCTGTTCCTATCTCTTATATTTCTTCTTGTAGCACTAATGTTTTTTATGTCTGCATTTATAGGTATTATATTTTCTGCATTAATTGTATCCCTCATATTGCTCTCAGTGGCATTTCTTGTATATATCAATCGCAAACGTCTGTTTGCCGATGTTCTTGTAAGTAGTTTGTGCAAAATATTCTTTCCCAAAAACGATATAGATGATGAAACATTATAATTACACCAATCTAAAAAGTATTGAAGAGTTGAAGTGTAAACGTAAAGAACTTTACAAACACTCTTTACAAATAGAAAAAAAACTTAAAACGAGTTACAACGATTTGAAAAATTCACTTTCATTTGCTAATTTAGTAGCCTCAATATTTTCCAATGTTTCGGTATTGCTTGCCGAGGCTGAATATTTAAAAAAACTCTTTTTCAAAATAAAGAATCTTTTTACTGATGAGCCCGAAAGTAATAACCAAAAACGGTGAATACGACACAAACAAATAATAGAAAAAACACGATATGTCTACTTACATCTTAATTGCAATTTTGCTGCTACTTTTATTAATCACAATAATTTTGTTGCTACGCTTTTACAATCATGCAAACCGTTACCAACGAGAACTGTATGTTGAACAGGTGCGTACAACATCGCTTGCCAATGATTTACAATCGCTGACATCTCAGTACAATAATTTGCAATCTCGTTACGAAGAGAAACAAAAGCATATTGCACATCTCGAAAGTGAGAATGCTGTTGCAAGCGAGCGCATAGAGCAACAAAAACAACAGTATAAAGAGATTATGGAAAAGATGCGCCTTGAATTTAAGACAATGGCAAATGAGGCCTTGCAACAAAATAGAGAGCTTTTTAATAAACATTCCGAAGAGCGCCTGTCGGCAATGCTGAACCCATTTAATGCCGATTTAAAATCCTTCCGCGATAAAGTAGAAAATTTTTATGGTGAGGAGAGTCGCCAACGTTTCTCCTTGCAGGAGAGTATAAAAAGTCTTGTAGAGGCTAATCAGCGCATCAGCAACGATGCTGTAAATCTTACAAACGCGCTCGTTGGTACCCGTAACAATAAATTCCAAGGCGATTGGGGTGAAACCGTTCTGGAACAAATATTGGAAAATTCGGGGTTGATTGAGGGAGAGCAGTGGGAGCGTCAAAGTGTACTGCGTACCGAAAAGGGTGATATTGCTGTCAATGAAGAGACAAACCGAAACATGAAACCCGATATAATAGTTCATTTTCCCGGTAAAAGAGATATAATAATAGACTCAAAGGTTTCTCTTAATGCCTATATGAACTATCTTTCTGCCGAAAATGATATGGAACGTGCTACAGCCTTAAAAGCACATGTGGCAAGTATGCGTAAACACATCGATGAGTTGTCGGCAAAATCATACGACAAATATAATATTCACTCCCTCGATTATGTTATGCTTTTCGTCCCAAATGAGCCATCATATTTTGTCGCAATGGAGGCCGATAATGCAATGTGGAATTATGCCTATAAAAAAGGCATAGTTCTAATATCGCCTTCAAATCTCATTTCGACACTGTTCGTGGTTAATTCATTATGGACTCGTGAACGCCAGCAGCGTGATGTTCAACGTATTGTCGATACAGCAAATGCTATTTACGATAAGTTTGTGAATTTTACCGACAACTTTGTAAAGATTGAGTCTTCTCTTAAAAAGGCGATGGAGGCATATAGCGATGCCTATAAACAACTCACAAGTGGAAAGGGTAATATCACACGTCGTCTCGAAGAAATAAAGCGCCAAGGATTACTAACAACAAACAAGCAATTGCCCGATTATCTCATGGGCGATGATTAATCCTACATATATTTAAATTTAGATGTATAAACTATTTTTATAGGTGTAAATTATAAATTTAATTTATTCAATCCATGAAAAATGAAGGTAATGTCCATTATTTTTACTATCTTCGCATGGCACAAACAATTGAAACAGTAGACAAAACCAATGGAGCAAAATTCTAAACTAACCCCACAAGATTATTGGGGGCGAATAAAATATGATACCAAAAAATTATTAAAACGTTTTATTAGCCTTGTAATAAACATTGTTCTTTTTATTGTAGCACTCCTGCGTTCCGATAAACGTATTGCATGGGGAGTATCAATCGCTTTTGCACTACTGTGTATGTTCTTTATCATAAAATCTTGTGTTGGTGGCAGTAAAAAATATGATGCAGAAACAGAACAAGTAGTAGTGGAACTAGAACCATCGAATAGAGTGAAACGTCCCGAAAAGGCTCACCGTATATCCAAAATAAATTATAGGCGAGCCTTTAACGATATGAACGACGAACAACTTGCTGTAGCAAAAAGAATAGGAATTGAGCCAATTGCTTTACGCGAAGATATCAAAAATGTTTCGCGTCGTGTGGTTGAAACCGATGACCACGATGCCTATGTTCTTGAAAAGCTAACCCATTCAATGCCATATTTAGTTCCCGAAGCAGCAAGGTTACTCTCCGATATCGGGCGAAATTTTCAAGATTCATTAGTTATGAAGCATCTTCCTCCGGCAAAAATTATTGTAACATCGGTTTTAAGAACCAAAAGTGATGTGAAACGTCTGAGTCGAGGCAATGTAAACGCATCAAAGAATTCTACACATTGCTATGCTACAACGTTCGACATAACATATGCTCGTTTCTATAATAAATATGGTAAGAACCCAAATAACGCAGCACAAATGAAGGCTGTTCTTGCCGAGGTGTTACGCGACCTCAAAAAGGACGGGCGTTGTTATGTGAAACATGAAAAGAAGCAACCCTGTTTTCATATAACAGCACGTAAGTAAATGGTTTAATATTTATTTTACACAATATAACATAGCAGGTTGCATTTGCAACCTGCTATGTTATTATTCTTTAAATAGTAACTTAATCTCCTTTAGTAAATACCTCTCGTGCCTATTTATATATATGCTACATGTTGCAAATAGTGCAAATGAAACAATGAAAAGTATAGTAGCCAATGCTTGTTCCATAAAGTCTTCGGCCGCTGCTGTTAATATAAAAAGGCTTATCAATTGAATAGTTATAAGTTTAATCGCTTTCATCTTTATCATAATTAGAGAATGTTTGAATTTATTTACTCGATATTTTATAGTGCTTTATTTTGATTGTATATTTCTTTTTGTTTAGGTTCATAGCCGGCTATGTAATTGCTAAAATGAAAAAGCAGGCAAATAACAATATAAAAGGTCAAGTGTCTTATTCGCGCAATATGATTATTTTGTCTGAGAGGAATTAAAGTTCTCACTCATTACTGTTTGTCTCAAAAGACCAAAAAATCAATCTGTTCTTACAATTATCACAATCTTTGATTTTTAAAGTAGCATGGTGTATTAATTTATTTTTACGCATCAAAACCACTTTACCAATTATTAGCTTGTTTTCAATCTCCGGTATCTCCTTAATAATTATTCTATAGTGGTTGTTGTTAATTATCTTTTTTCTTTCACTTAAAAAATCCTGAACGTAATGTTCATTTATGTGGTTTTTATGTATATGATACTCTTCTGTTAAATTGCTAACCCAATTGTCGTTTCTGAAAAGTCCATAACGTAAATAATGTAGCCATTCCATTATTTTTTCAATAATGTACTCATAAACAGCTTTTGTTTTACTAATCTCTTTCTCTTTCATAAATCAATCTTTTATTGTTTTTCTTTCTAGTTTTGTTTATTTATCGTATGTTTGTCGTGGCATTTCAATGTCTGTTTTTTTAGACTATTTAAAAGCGGGTTAGCCATATTTGGCTACAAATATAATTCCTAAAGCATTAAAATTGGTTGCAGAATTAGCATTTTTTGGCTATTTATATTAAGTCTAAATAAATAGTGCTGAAATAGTGATATTTATATGTTTTTATAAATAATTTGAAACTGGAAATAGTTGAATTATGGTGCCAAATAGTAGGTTAAAAGATAGGGTTATCAGTGTGTTTAAATTTAAAAAATTAAACCCAAATAGTGCCAGTCGATTGTTCGGAATACCACAGCGTACAATAAATCGTCAGGTGAACGAAGATGGCAAAATAGGAATGGAGTTAGTTTACTCCATACTAAACATATATACCGACATTTCTGCGCGCTGGTTGTTGCTGGGCGATGGAAGCATGCTCCCCGAAAAAGATTCGGCATGTCAGCTAAAAGGTGCTTCTCCTTTTTATAGTAGTTTACCTGTAACAGCGGGTCTGAGAGATTCGTATGACCCTGCAATAGAAACCCCTTCGGGTTTCATATCCATGCCTCAATGGTCTGCGGAATTTTATTTTCCTGTATCAGGCACATCCATGGAACCCGATATTCATTCCGGTGATATTATTGGTGTCAATAGGGTAGAGTCCTTGAATGAAATAGACCCCGATAAAATTTATATGATAGTAACGAATGAGTCGAGAATGATAAAACGTTGTCATTCCGACGAGAATAACTCCGAACTGTTGTGGTGCGTCTCAACTAATTATCCTTCTTTCACTATAAACAAGAATGATATTTGTGCAATATTCCACGTTGTAAATAGGATAGAACGTCTGTAATCTGCTCTTGTTACTGTTTAACAAATGTAAATTGCTTGCTTTAAAGTTAAACTATTGTTAAACCATGGCTCATTCTGTTAAATAGAGAGAAAAAACGATCTCTATTTAACCATTCTCTTTCTGTTTGTTATATATTTGCTAGTGAATTTAACCCTAAATGGTGCTTATGTTGCTTTATATCTAAATTAAGTACTATAGTTAAATTATGCGAATTGATTAACATAAAGGAATGATAGAGTTATGAAAAATGTAGTTAAAAATTCACTCTTGCTGTTAGCAATAGTCTTCTCTAGTGCAGTAGTGGCATGGGCTACTGTACGTAAAATGTCTGTTGATAATTCTGATACGGACTCTACCAAAGTTGTAGAGAATTCTTTTTTGGCACGTACCGCTTCATATTCTCCGCAAGTAAATGGAATGCAGCGTGTCGATTTAACTGCTGCTGCCGAAAAATCGGTACATGCAGTAGTACATATAAAATCTACTCAGAATAGTAAAACGAAAACTATACGTCGTGCCCCCGATATCTACGATTTTTTCTTTGGCGATGGAACGGGTCGTGAGCAGACGGTAAGAACACAGCCTCGTGTTGGTTTTGGTTCGGGTGTTATACTCTCGGCCGATGGTTACATTGTAACTAATAATCATGTTATAGATGGCGCCGATGAGGTTATGGTTACCCTCAACGATAATCGTTCGTATCCGGCTCGTGTGGTTGGCTCCGACGAAAATACCGATTTGGCATTAATTAAAATAGAGGCTGACGGAGATTTGGAATATCTTACAGTTGCAGATAGTGATGAACTTAAGGTGGGTGAATGGGTGCTTGCTGTTGGTAATCCTTTTAACCTAACATCTACGGTAACAGCCGGAATTGTGAGTGCCAAAGCGCGTTCTTTGGGTGTATATGATGGCGGTATAGAATCTTTTATTCAAACGGATGCGGCTATTAATCAAGGAAATAGTGGAGGCGCGTTGGTTAATGCACGTGGCGAACTTGTTGGAATAAACGCAGTGCTTTCTTCGCCCACAGGCTCGTATGCAGGTTATGGCTTTGCAATTCCGACATCTATAATGACTAAAATTGTTTCCGACTTAAAAGAGTTTGGTGTTGTACAGCGTGCTGTTTTAGGAATACGAGGTGGAACTGTTACAAGTGAACTCGCCGAAGAGAAGAGTTTGGGAACGGTAGATGGTGTATATGTGAGCGAAGTTATCGCCGATGGAGCAGCGCAATCGGCAGGCTTTGAAGAGGGCGATGTGATAATTGGCTTGGATGGCAAACCTGTGAAAACTATGGCAGAAATGCAGGAATTGTTAGCAAAGCATTTGCCGGGCGATGTGGTAAAAGTAAAAATTCTACGCGATAAAAAAGAGCGTGAGCTGGAAGTTGTTCTCAAAAATGTTCAAGGCGATACCAAAGTAGTTAAGAATGTTGAACTCGATCAGTTGGGAGCTGAATTTAAAGAACTTTCAGACAGTGATAAACGTCAGTACAATATCGACTATGGCCTGAAAGTCTTAAAAGTAAATGGTGGGTTGTTCGAAAAAGCCGGAGTTAAGAAAGGTTTTGTTATCATGAAAATTAACAACACACCCGTTCGTAATATTGAGGACTTACAGAATGTGGTAAAATTGGCGAACTCCTCGAGTGAACCGGTGCTCTTTATTTCCGGTGTCAGTGCTACAGGTAAGCGCACATACTATTCTGTCGATTTGACGCAATAAAATTTGCTTTCTGTTTTAAAACTCCGTTATAGCATTATGCATGACGGAGTTTTTTTGTACAACTATTTATAAATCTCATTGTATGTGTGCAATTGTTAATTGTAGAACTTTTGTTGCCAAAAATTTGTATCTTAGGATAAAAAGCAGTATCTTTGCAAATTGAAATTATACGCAGTATAATGAGACAGTTAAAAATTACAAAAAGTATCACAAACCGCGAAAGCGCATCGCTCGACAAGTACTTGCAAGAGATTGGCCGTGAAGACTTAATTACCGTTGAGGAAGAGGTTGAATTGGCACAAAGAATACGCAAGGGCGATCGTTTGGCGTTAGAAAAATTGACGAGAGCCAATTTGCGTTTCGTTGTATCAGTTGCTAAACAGTATCAGAACCAAGGTCTTAGTTTGCCCGACCTCATCAACGAGGGTAACTTAGGTCTAATTAAAGCAGCTGAGAAATTTGACGAAACACGAGGCTTTAAGTTTATTAGTTACGCAGTGTGGTGGATTAGACAATCAATTCTTCAGGCTCTTGCAGAGCAATCGAGAATTGTGCGCTTGCCTTTGAATCAAGTTGGTTCACTAAACAAAATCAGCAAGGCCTTCTCAAAATTTGAACAAGAAAATGAACGTCGTCCATCAGCAGAGGAACTTGCCGATCAATTAGATTTGCCGGTAGACAAAGTGGTCGATTCTTTGAAAGTGTCGGGTAGGCATATATCTGTAGATGCTCCATTTGTTGATGGAGAGGATAATAGTTTGCTCGATGTACTTGTTAATGACGATTCTCCCATGGCCGACAATCTTTTGGTAAGTGAGTCCCTATCGCGTGAAATAGACCGCGTTTTGTCTACACTCTCCGACCGTGAAAAAGAGATTATTCAAATGTTCTTTGGAATCGGTATGCAAGAGATGACTCTCGAAGAGATTGGAGACAAGTTCGGACTTACACGTGAGCGTGTACGCCAGATAAAAGAGAAGGCAATTCGTCGTTTGAAACAGAATCAGCGCAGTAAACCGCTGAAATCCTATTTGGGATAATTTTATTGGAAATATCTACGAGCCACACAGCTGTGTGGCTCGTTTGTTTTTGTGTTTTATGTTAAAATTTCTCCACTTATTTTATATATATGGATGATTTTCTTAACTTTGCACACAATGTTAATTCTATGTGAACAGTATTAGGCAAAACAGGTTTCTGCTTTGCTCATTTGTGAAAGTAAGTAGTTATGAACAAACCTTTTATAATATTTTTGTTTACACTTTTTGCAACTGTTTCTCTTCAGGCAAAAAGTAAAGATGGTGTTTATATATTCGGAGCTTCAATCTCTTTCTCCGATTCAATAGTATATTTTACCGAGATTCAGTATCTCGATAGTGTGAAACTGGAGAAGGATACACGCTTTTTACCTTCACGCCAACACTATGCCTATGAATTAAAAGATTTCATGTCTTTCAGCAAGAACTTGCCCGGACGTACATCGGTCATATACTTCTCAAAGAAAGAGTCAAAACTACAGAAGAAAGAGGCAAAACTAAAAAAGAGACTTACCAAGAAACAGGGAAAAGTTGTTCGCTATTTGGGTAATCAGTTCCAATTTACAAAACCGTGAAATTTAAAATAGAACAAGCGTCAAGAATACTCATATTCTTGTCTTTATTGCTATTCACTATATCATCATGCTACGATGATATGGATTTACCATATCCTCCCAATAGAGAAACAACAGACACCGCAAGAATTACAACATTGGTCTATATTATGGCCGAAAACAGGCTTGCCACGTTTGCAGCAAGTGATTTAAAAGAGATTAAATCTTCTGCCACGTTGGTACCGGACGATTGTAATATGTTGGCATTTGTAGATGACGCACAACTCCCAATAATATGCCGTTTTTATAACAAAAACGGATTCTCTGAATGTGATACCGTATATAAATTCAATGAAGATTTCTGTTCAAGCGATACTGTTGCCATGCGTGAGGTATTTGATATTGTTCTCGAAAAGTATCCGACTCATAGCATGAATCTAGTCATGTGGTCGCATGGTAGTGGCTGGATAAGGTCAAAATCATCTCCTGTGCAGCGTTCAATAGGAGTCGATAATGAGAAAAACAGCCCGTTCACCGATAGCTATAAAACAACAATTGAGATAGAAGAACTTGCCACCTTCATTCAATCCTTGCCCGTAGAGGTTGAATTGCTTATGTTCGATGCATGTTTCATGCAGAATGTTGAAACTGCTTATGCTTTGCGTAACAGTGCTAAATGGATATTGGCTTCTCCGGCAGAACTTCCTGCCAATGGTGCTCCATATAATCTGATATTGGAATACTTCTTTGAGGAACCGTTCGACGAGCTGGCTGTAGAAAACCTTATGAATGCCTATTATTCGGCGTATTCTCAACTAGATGAAGGCGTTGTGCTCTCTGTTGTGCGTTGCAGTGAAATGGAAAATCTTGCCGAGCAAACAGCTATTGTTTCTCATAATTTTTCACGTGCCTCCAATAACAGCTATGGCAATATCTTTACCTATTTGCCGGGAAATAGCTACTATCCCGACTATTTTGATATAAATGCAGCAATGTTGGAATATCTTTCACCATCGGATTATGCTCAATGGAAAGAGGCACTTAATTTGGCTGTACCATATAAATGTGCCTCATATAGTTGGTGGACCGATATCTATCGCAGATATTTTTATGTTGCACACGACAGATATAGTGGTATTTCAATCTATCTGCCACAAGAAAAAGTCCAATCGCAACAATTTAATGAGGAATTGACATCGACGGAGTGGTACAATGCAGTAGGTTGGTCCTCAGCGGGTTGGTAATTCCCTTCTAGAACTGAACATGTAATTTTATTCTTACGCCATCCTTGTCTATTCCGGGGTAGTCTCTGTAATTCAAACGTCGTACATAGTCTATACGCAGTACCTTGAATATGTTCTCAATGCCAACAGCAAACTCCATGTATGGCTCCGACCCTAGGAAATGGTAAGACTCATCTTTGTATGGGAATTTATACAACGAGCCTGTATTCAGTGGGTCGGGACGGTTTTTGTCGCTTAGATGTCCGTAAATTCCTCGGAAAGAGACTACTTCGCGCCAATTTAATTTACGTATCAAAGGAATTCTATTGAATATTAAACCGTTCATGTAATATGTTAGGTACCACGATGCATACTCGTCGTTGAAAAACTCCATGGCATTCATCATTGCAAATGACTCATCCTGAATGGTATATGATAGGTTAGCGTCGGGTATTATGAGCAAAGGGAATGGTACTTCGTTCCACACTTTACCTCCCTTAATGACACAGTCGGTGTATCCAAATGCCGAAAACCAGAAACGTTTACGGAAACTTGCTTCGGTGTGGTGATAGTTTATATCTCCACCGGCAATACCTTTCACTCCAATACGATGCGACAAGGTAAATACCGGGTGTTCGGGTAACACCGAATGTCTATTCCATTTTGTCTGGGTGAATTTCTCCTTTGGAGCATAACGCAGAAACAGCTCAATCTCCGACTGGCGCAAACTCTTGACAAATGTACTTGTTGTTACTCCATCGATAGTTTGTGTGCGTTCAAAAGGTATCAGGTATGTAGAAATATTTTCTCTGTTTCTTAGCGATAGTTTATATGAAAAATGGTTATAGAATTCACGTGTATATGTGAAATCGGCTTTCTTAATATAACCAAGTTTATTATCTTCCTGACGTTTTAGACTAAGAAATATATTGTCCTTATTGGTATACAAATAGTTCTGTCCATACTGGTACGTGTCGTGCTCGTAAGACATCTTTACAGAGTGTATCGGGAATTCATTGGGGTGCTCTTTTTTCTTTTTAAATGAGTATTCTATCTCCCCTTTGTATTTCCACTCATGGTCCTTAGTGCCGTATGCAACAAAGAAATTACCAAATAGATGTGGGTTTAAATAGGCCGATGTCATGGCACCTGTACGCAAACGTGTTCCCTCTAATTCATTGAAGCTGATACTTGTGTTTACAGGTCCATAGAATATTGGTGGCTCATGTTCTCTTATAGGAATCCAACCGGTAAATAAGAAGGCAACACCTTTCTCTACCCAATAGTAAACAGGGTTGGCGCGTAATTCTTTCATCATTCTACCAACAGAATTCTCTTTCTCTGTTATTTCTGCCAAACGGTTTGTCTGCCAATACTCTTCGTCGCGACGCAAGGAATTATCATCTTCTATTACATTCCCGGGAAAATCTAGGACTATATTGGCAAATTCGTTTTCGGTAAAGTTGTAGTTCTTGTATACCACTTCTCTGTTGGCATAAAAACCATTTACAGCATTCACAATTTTGAATTCTGTAACAAGGGTCTCTTTGTTGAGTATTCTTGTTCCATCGTTCAAACGGTCAAACTCCTGTTTAATATTCATATACTCCACAAAGTTCATATTTATGTCGTGAGGAACATTCATCTGAACAAGTTTAACAAAGAACGTGGAATCGGCTGTAACATATATATGTCCTGTAAACCCAAATGACTCCGAGTTAAATGGAGCAAATGCAAGGTCAATACAGCGTTCATTGCTCACATCTATCGTATCCATTATGTAGTAGCGATAGAATGTAGGCCCCAACTTCGAAAGTGGGCTGACGAATTTATTTCCAAATAACGAAATGTTGTCTTGGAAAATATCAATATCCTTAAATGTCTCTTCGTATAATGCCTCTAATGATTCGGCCGACAGCATGTCATCGATACCATTACGCTGACGCGCTTTGACATGCTGTCTTACGCGCTTTGGCTCCTTACGATAATAATCTGTTGCAAGCAGTTCGCGCGACATCACATGTAAAATAGGTTTTCCCGATATGAGCGATGTGTCAATATATTGGTCGAGAAACGAGAACTTCTTTCCAAAATGGCTCTCCGATGCCGAGTTAAAGTTATTCAATGCAATGTTTAACTTCTCGTGTCTGTCGCGACTGTAAAACGGTTTGTTTTCGGGGGCATTGTCATCTCGCTTGTCAATGATAGTTCTGGCAAGAATTACAGCCGGGTTATTTTTTCTTTTGTATTTCTCCTTTTTGGGTTTTATGGTAATTTCGCTCAACTCATAATTCTCCGGTTCCATCTTTACCCTCAAAGGCATTTTTGTTCTGTTAGATAGAGGAATTTTTTTCTCCTTATATCCTATACTCGACAAAATAAGTGTATCACGCAGGGTGGGGGAGAAAAACGAAAAATTACCATTGTTGTCGGAACTGCATCCCAACGACGTGTTTCGTATTCTTACAGAAATATATGGTAATCGTTCGTTGTTCGAAGCATCGGTAATAGTTCCATGTATGCGAATTTTGCTTGTTGCATTTTGCGCTTTAATGCAGTTAGGAGCAAGCAGAAAAATGAATAGTAATATATATATATAATAATGTATGCGATGACTCATGTTATAACATTGTGATTCAGCCTGCAAAGTTACAGAATTTTGTCCTATTATATTTAATTTGTTGCATATTTTGTATTTATTCACATTTCTGCACTAAATTTAAAAGGCTTCTAAACTTTGTATTCGGTAATGTATGTTTAAATAGGCGTAATTTATACGACTCTCACCTAACCAACACCTTGTTTCCATTATGAATGTAAATACCATGTGTGGGGTTCTCTACAATGCGACCGTTGAGGTCATAATATATATTCTCACCGCCATTTAATTCTCCTTCTACTATGTAGTCAATATTTGTCGCATCAAACTCTATAATATTTATAAAGTTCTTTCAAATATTAGCAGCTTTATATTTTTCCAATGAGCCGGTTGGAACATAGAGTGCAACAGTTGCGTATTGTTCATCGGAAAAATTATTTGAACGAATAGATGCAGGAACTTCTCTCATACAGTATAAACTTTTAAGTCCGGTACAATTATAGAATGCACCACTTCCAATTGTTGTAACGCTATTAAGCATTTCTAAACTTATAAGCGCTGTACAGACACTGAATGCAAGTTCTTCAATAGTAGTAACGCTGTTGGGGATGTAGTAGATGCCGTTTAAGCTAAATTCTTGTGCAGTTGTAACTACTGTAAACAATAGAAGCAATGTTGTAAAAAGAAGTCTTGTGTTTTTAATACATTTATAATTTAATACCAATTGTGTTTCTTTGCTTTGCAGAAGTAAGTGTTTATTTTATTATTATTTGCTTAACTTTGATTATATCTTAACGTTGTTTATTTATATTTTCTTTTCTTGGCTTAAATTACATCTCTATTTCTCCACCTTATATATAATATATATGAATGTATTTTTGTTTCTATTTTTGTTGTATTTGTATGTTCTTGTATATTAAAGTGTTATTAAAAACTTTTCAAATATGCGCAAAATATTGTCCAAAAAGTTTGGATTGTATTTAGTATTGTTGTTACTTTGCAAAGTTTTCGCGCCTCACTAAGTGGCG
>JAFWYF010000013.1 GCA_017522785.1 Bacteroidaceae bacterium
GTAGCTATTTTTTGGAGGCTCCGGAAGCATGCGCTATTGCGTTGTAGAAAAGATAACGGCATAGCGCATTATGTCCTCGCTTTTTCTACAAAAAATGAACGCTACATTTTCCTAAAAACTTAATGCGCAACGCGAACAACGAAAACACCAGCAAAGGTAATTTTAAAAGATACGGCACTGTCTGTGCCGGTTATTTGTACCCTTTTTTCAAAAAAAAGGGCAGTAGAAGGCAAAAAGTACAAAGAAAGAATAGTTAGTGGGGCACCGAGAAATTAAAGCAAAGAACAACACACTCCCACTAAATTACAGCAAATCACACCTATTTTTTGTCAGATTCGTTGTTACTGTTCTTTTGAGCTTTCTCCATATACGCTTTTACGTATGGGCTGTTAAGAAATTTGTCAGGAGCATTAGATGTCAGTCGAACAATTTGCGGAGTCATTGATGGAGAAGGTAGTGTACTGCAAAGTAACCTGAATACACATGGCCCTAATAATGTGTGGTGGTTGTCTAAAATAAATGCCTCAATACCACTCCTGAACCTATGCATCGCAGTTGTAATAGAATCCTGTATTGCAGTTTGTTTTGTGTTGTCGTTTGTGGTGGTTGTTGTAGAGTTCATCTCTCTGTATAATTTGGCTAGGTGGTTCTCCATTCTCTCCTTATATATGATAAACTCATTCAGTTTGTCGTTATGCTCAGTACCTGTTATTCTTATAATCTGTGGTTGTATGCTCACCTCTATCTTTCCACCTTCGAGCACCAATGGTTGTGTGGGAATATCGTCTATGAATAGCGCTGTGAGCAATGTTGTGTCCACATCCCCTTCCATACTGAAATTACCATGTAAAATCTCACACGAATTCAGAGTGTGCCACTCCCCATTTATCTCTTGCTTAATATGTATTTGTGCACCATCTGCAACTTCTCCATCATAGGCTGTGCCTGTAATGTGATATTTATCTTTGCACGATGGCACAAGAATCGTAGAACAGCATAATAAAAAGTATAGTAACAGGTTCTTCATCTTATAGGTGTTTTATTCTGTTGTATAGTCTGTTTCTTTCAGTAAACGGCCTTCTTCTGCGAATATAATGCAGATTATATGAACTTTGCAATCCTTTTAATCTTATTTACTTATTTATTACGGTGTTATAACATTTTGCAACACTTTTTATGAGTCGAATAAGAGATTGTTTAAATTCATAATTCCTCTAAAAAAATAAAAATTATACATAATTCCACTTTTTTAGTGTATATTCGCAAAATTAAACGATAGAGTTAAAACAGTATAAATTTATTATTTATGAAAAAATTATTTTCAACATTGTTAATTGCATTGACACTGTTGCCAATACAGTTAAAAGCCGACGAGGGAATGTGGCTTTTGCAGTTAATGCGTAGTCAAAATCTCGAGGACCAAATGCGTAAACTTGGTTTGGAACTGTCTGTAGATGAGATATATTCTCCCGAGGCACCATCATTGAAAGATGCGATAGGTATATTCGGTGGTGGTTGTACCGGCGAAATTGTTTCTCCCAATGGTCTTATTTTTACAAACCACCACTGTGGATATAGCTACATTCAACAGTTAAGCTCGGTGGAGCATAACTATCTGAAAGATGGTTTCTGGTCTAACAGTTACGACGAGGAACTACCCTGCAAGGATATAAACTTCACATTTGTAACAAAGATTACCGATGTTACCGACGAAATAAATGCACGCATCATCGATGGAAGAATGAGTGAGCAGGAATCTTTCTCACGCGAGGCTCTTGCCAAGGTTGCCGACGAACTGTTTGCGGCAGACAATATCGAAGGAAAGGAGTATCTTACAGTGCAGTTGCTTCCCTATTACGAGGGTAATAAATACTACATGGTATATTACAAGAAATACACCGATGTTCGTTTGGTGGGTACACCTCCCTCTTCAGTAGGTAAATTCGGTGGCGAAACCGACAACTGGATGTGGCCTCGCCACACATGCGACTTCTCGGTGTTCCGCGTCTATGCCGATGCAAATGGCAACCCTGCACCCTACAGCAAGGAAAACAAACCTTTGAGCACACCCAAGCACCTGAAAATTTCAATAGGGGGCTTTGAATATGGCGACTTTGCAATGATAATGGGTTTCCCCGGTAGCACATCACGTTTCCTCACCGGCGACGAGGTTAAGCAAAGAATGTATAGCAGCAACGAACCACGTATTGCAATGCGTGATGCTACGCTCAAAATCCTTCGCGAAGAGATGGCTAAGAGCGAGGCTGTAACCATCCAATATGCAAATAAGTTGGCGCGCATCAGCAACTATTGGAAAAACTCAATAGGAATGAACAAAGCCATTGTCGATAACAAGGTAATTGAAGAGAAATTGCTAAACGAGGCTAAGTTTAGAGAGTTTGCCGACAGAGTAGGTAACAACAGCTATAAAACCGTTGTCGATGATATAAACAAAATTGTAGAGAAAACAAATAGAGCTCAATACCTTTTGACTCTGACCGTCGAACTAATAAATAACATTGAGTTTGTATCGCGCAACTTTAACAACGCAAGTAAAACAGTGTTCGACGAGCCTCTTATCGTAAAAGACAAGCTCAATGCAATCTACAAATGGTTGCACAACCGCGATTATAATCACGACATCGACCGTCGTGTAGCAAAATCGTTAATACCTCTTTATATCTCTCTCACAAACGAGGGTGAGCGTCCTGCTCTCTTCGATGAAATGAACAAGAAATATAAAGGCAATCTCGACAAATATGTCGATTATGTCTACGATAACTCAATTCTTAGCAACCAAAAGAACTTCGACAAATTCATGAAGAAGCCCGTTCAAAAGAAAATCTTGAACGACCCGGCAGCACAGCTACGCGATGCAATATTCGATGTATACGAGAAGTATAGCGACGAAATAAATGAAAATAAAGATGCTTTGAACAAGTTGCACAAAACCTATATAAAAGGTCTGTTAGAGATGGCCGATGGCGCTCCCGTAGCTCCCGACGCTAACTTCACTATGCGTCTAACCTATGGAAACATCAAATCGTACCAGCCTCGCGACGGTGTAACATACAGCCACTACACAACATTAAAGGGTGTAATGGAGAAAGAGGACCCAAATAATAGCGAGTTCATTGTACCTGCACGTCTCAAAGAGTTGTACAATGCAAAGGAGTTTGGCGCTTATGCTTTGCCCAACGGCGAAATGCCTGTAGCCTTCCTCACAACCAACGATATCACCGGTGGTAACAGTGGAAGTGGTGTGCTCAATTCACGTGGCGAACTTATTGGTTTGGCTTTCGATGGAAACTGGGAGTCTCTTAGCGGAGATATCAATTTCGACGAGAATATGCAACGTTGCATCGGTGTCGATGTAAGATATGTGTTGTTTATTATCGAGAAATTGGGTAATTGTACTCGCCTAATCGACGAGATGACAATTGTTAAGTGATAATATAATATGTATATCGATATCCCCAAGGTTAATCTTGGGGATATTTTTTTATTGATAGGTACGCTGTTCGTTATTCTTTTATGGGAAAATATAAATGTGCAGTTCTTTGTTTAAATTTCTTGGTACCTCAAAGCATTTACAACAAAGAACATCTGAAAATATTCCCTAAATTTATACACACAAGGAAACACTATTTCACCTTATTAATCTCCTGCGAAATGCGGAACGCAGTATACATCTCAATTAATGCACCAATAAAAGTTACAATAATCCACTCATTACGTGTGTGAGTGAACATCAGCACACCGGCAATAATCAGTGCAACACCACCAAGCTGTTGTTGCCACACCAGTCTGCGAATAGTGAAATTGTCGCTTTTGCAACGTGTGATAAACTGCATTACAGCAAAAAGAACTGCTCCGGCCAAAAAAAGCATCGAAGCTTCATTGGGAGCGAACATCTTTAGAACTGCTCCTGCAAGGACAGCACATGCTCCCACCATATATAATAAATTAGCAATCTTCATATCAATCCTCTATAATAAAGATTTCTTCGTCTTCGAGGTGCATGCCATACTTCTCTCTGGCAACCTTTTCAAGAACATCTACATCCTTGTCCAATTCACCTAACTTACGCACAACAATATCGTGTTGCTCCTGCAACTCTTCAATCTCTGTTTTGAGTTCTGTAATCTCTCGCTGGTTCTGAATGTGTTTCAATAGATTATTCTCGTCGAGGAACACAATCATCAACAAAAATGCTATTGTAACAAACAGATATTTATGTTTTACAACCCATTGAAAGAATTCTCCTATGCTGTCGTTCATGGTAAATAATTTTCTAATTGGAACAAAGAAATCTTTTCGAGTGCGAAGATAGAAATTTTTTGGAAAGCATCATACTTTGAGACATTTTTATTCGTATCTTCGCAAAAATATAAATATAACCGTTTGTTGAATATATGGAGAATTATATTGTCTCAGCTCGAAAATATCGCCCCGACACGTTTGAGTCGGTTGTAGCACAAAAATCGCTCACCACAACTCTGAAAAATGCCATACATAGCGGAAAATTGGCACATGCCTACCTTTTCTGTGGCCCAAGAGGGGTAGGCAAGACAACATGTGCGCGTATATTTGCCAAAACTATCAATTGCGAACACCTCACTGCCGACGGTGAGCCATGCAACGAGTGCGAGTCGTGCCGTTCATTTAACCAGCAACGTTCCTACTCCATATATGAACTTGATGCCGCCAGCAACAACTCTGTCGAAGATATCCGTTCTTTGAACGAGCAGGTTCGCATACCACCTCAGGTTGGACGCTACAAGGTATATATTATCGACGAGGTTCACATGTTGTCGCAGGCAGCCTTCAATGCCTTTCTTAAGACATTGGAAGAGCCCCCTGCACATGCAATCTTCATCCTTGCAACAACAGAGAAGCATAAGATAATCCCAACTATTCTCTCTCGTTGCCAGATATACGATTTCAGTCGCATCGAGGTAGCCGATATTGTGTCGCATCTTCAGAATATAGCAACAAAGGAGGGCATCAATACCGAATACGAGGCTTTGCGCATTATAGCACAGAAATCCGATGGATGTATGCGCGATGCACTCTCTCTGTTCGACCAAATGGTTAGCTTCACACAGGGCGACCTCACCTATATCAAGGTAATAGAGAGTCTTAACGTGCTCGATTACGAATACTATTTCCGCTTCACCGACTATCTGCTTGCCGGACAAACCTCGCAGGCCTTGTTGCTCTTTAACGATGTGCTTAACAAAGGTTTCGAAGGGTCAATATTTGTCGAGGGGGCAGCATCGCATTTTCGCGACCTGCTTGTAAATAGTGACCCCGTAACACTGCCACTCTTTGAGGGTAGCGATGAACTACGTAACCGTTACGCCACTCAAGCACAAAAGTGTACGGCAAAATTCCTGTTCCGCGCAATAAAATTGTGTAGCGATTGTAGCATGAACTACAGAGCGAGTCGCAACAAACGTCTTTTGGTGGAACTGACAATAATTCAGTTGTCGCAACTCGTCGCCGGCGACGATAGCGACGTCTCCGGTGGGCGTAGCCCTAAGTTAAAACCTCTCTTCAATAAATCGCTGAGCAACGATAGTGTTCAGACGGTTAAAACTGCGCCTGCATCAAATAATCCTGTTATTACATCACAGGTGCAACAGCAACTGGTTGTTGCTCCTGAGCAGAACGCCCCCGCTAATACAACAAAGCCCACAGTGCCACATGGTCGCCCACAGTCGTTGCGTCCCACAATGCCAACCGGCACATCACCTTCGTTAGGCCACATGTTCGGTGGGGTAAGGAGCATGCTCAACACCAAACAAAATACCACCACGACCCTCGAAACGGATAAGGCTCAAATAGAGAATGGTGCAACAAATACACAGCCGGTGGCTGAGCACAAGGTAAATGTTACCAACGAGAATCTTGTTCAAGCATGGACCTCTTTCGCCTTGCAGTTGCCCGATAATGAACGTGCCCTTTCCGACCGAATGAAGATAATGACTCCCCATCTGTTGGATGATGACCGTTTCGAAATATCTGTAGACAACCAATTAGCAGCTGAGATGTTTGAGCGCGAAATGCCACGAATACTAAGAGGCATTGCAACGTTTCTGCCGGGCAATGCTCTAAAAGCGTCTATCAAAGTGAATGAGATTGTTGTCGAGCGTCATGTCTACGACCGTAAGAAGCAATATGAAATTCTAAGAGAAAAGAACCATTTGGTGGAGAAGTTAAGGCAACGGTTGAATCTGGAGCTATCATGATGGTGAAATATCTTTATTGAAAAAGTAGTTCTTTGCTTAAATTTCTCGGCGCCTCACGAACTACTCTTTCTTTGTGCTTTTTACTTTCTACTGCCCTTTTTTTGAAAAAAGGGCACAAAAAACCGGCACAGACAGTGCCGTATTTTTTAAATTACTTCTGCTATGTAAAATACCGCGTAAAAAGGTAATCTTTAAAACAACGGCACCGTAAGAGAGACAGTTTGTGGTAGATAAATATTTGGAATAGGTTGAGGACTGTTTGAGCGTTACTTAGACGCTGAAAGCGACTAAGTGAGCGAGTTCCGCAAACCCCA
>JAFWYF010000014.1 GCA_017522785.1 Bacteroidaceae bacterium
CACCGTAAGAGAGACAGTTTGTGGTAGATAAATATTTGGAATAGGTTGAGGACTGTTTGAGCGTTACTTAGACGCAGAAAGCGACTAAGTGAGCGAGTTCCGCAAACCCCAAATATTAATCGTTAAGCCACAAACGACAAGGAGAAATCGAATGAGTGATGTTGCAGGGCAACTCACGAACAAGAGATTTTGACAACTCGAACGCCCGCGTGCCGAATTTTCGTTTCCTTTTTTAAAAAAGGAAAGACAAAAGAGTAATTGTTTAGAGAAAGAACAACTCTTTGGATTCCGAGGCTTTAAAGGTGAGAACTAACTTAAATTCATTGATAATACGCAGAGTTCTTTGCGTTTTTTGCTTTCATTAATTTTTTAAAAAAAGGAAAGACAAAAGAGAAATAATTTAAAGAAAGAACTACTCTTTGGATTCCGAGGATTTAAAAGAGAAAAGTAATTAAAATTTAATATTAGTAATCTGCACCTCTTTGCTTAAAATTCTAGTTACTCAAAAGTTCATTTTGGTTCTTTACACCATTCCCATAACTTTACATACACTCAAAGTTTGCTTCCAGTTGTTTTTTTGTACTATTTTTGCAAAAAAAACTAATACAATGGCAGAAAACGATATTTTGTATAATAATCTGAAACAGTTGGTAGAGAATGTTGTCGGGTGTAAAATCGCCACCCCACGCGATTTTGACTATTTATCTATGCGTATTCTCGATAGTACAAAACAGTATCTTTCTGCAATTACTTTAAAACGTTTCTGGGGCTATCTTGGCGATAAATACAAAACTGCACCCAGTCGCTTTACTCTTAACACACTTGCACGCTATGTCGGTTACGTCGATTGGGAAGCTTTCTGTGAAACCGGTAGCAGTGGAGTAGCGCATAGCAATTTCTTGCCTAACGATTGTGTGAGAACCTCTTCATTGCGCAGAAACGATAAAATAGAGTTGTTGTGGCGTCCCGACCGTCGTGTAACGATAAACTACGAAGGTATGGGAATGTTCAAAGTCGTAGAGAGCATAAACAGCAAGTTGAGTAGTGGCGATACATTTATGTGCGACAATATCATCGACGGAGAACCGCTACATCTTTATTGTCTTGTGCACGAAGGTAATCCGCCTACAAACTATGTGTGTGGCATTGTGGGTGGTGTGAAATTTAAGATTCTAACAGATTGCTTCTTATAGCACCTGTGTCCGTTACTCAAAAGTTTCTATCTTCTTGAATACATCCCAACCCTTGGTTTTCTCGTATCGGCTTTTTGCATTGCGAGGTACATACAGCACACAATCGCTGTTGATGCCATTGAAGGTGCCACAGTCAATCTCCGGAACCTTGTCGGCAGGAATGTGTGAGAATACCTTTTTAAGGTTGTTGCAATTCTCAAATGCCGCGTAGCCTATGCTTCTTACCCCACTACCAATAGTTATTGTTTGCAGGTTGTTGTTGCAATCAAAAGCATAATCTTGTATGGTGTGTACACTGTCTGGAATGACAAAATCATTGAATGAACAGTGTGAAAATGCGGCGTGGCCAATCTCTTTCAGTGTTTTAGGCAGTTGAACGTGTTGCAGTTTCTCGCACCATTGGAATGTATATTGCTCAATGTTGGTAACGCCTTCGGGAATAATCATTCTCTCTATATTTGCGCAGTAGAATGCATATTCGCCAATGCTTTTAATGCTCGGTGGCAATACTATCTCTTCGCTTAGCAGAATATACTCAAATGCACATCGTTCAATTCTCACTATGTCATGGGGGATGATGGTGTTGTTGCAACCCGAAAGCAGTGTGTTTGTGGCGGTCTCTATTATGGCATTGCAACCACCACGACTATCATAGACGCTATTTCCCTCATCCACTACAAACCCTTTTATATATGCGTGTGGGGTGAATGCCTCCTGCCCAATATATCTTACACTTGCCGGAATATGTACGGTGTCGCTCAAAATACATCTAGTGAAAGCATTCTTGTGTATAGTGTCCACACCTTCGGCTATGCTCATTCTGGAAACGTATTCGTTCTTGCAAAAATAACTTGCAATAGATTTTACTTGGAATGTTCTTCCTATGTGTGTAACCGTAGCCGGAATATCCACGCTACCACCTTTGTACTCGTATGTATATTCATCGGGGTGGTCGCCTTTGTAGGTAACCTCTACGGTGCGTGCATCGTGGTTGGTTACACGATAGAAAATGCCACCCTCTTCAAATTTATCGGGTATCTCTCCGCTTTCCCACGCAAGATAATCGCGATAGGCATTGAACGTCTGCAACGTAAATGGTGCAAGCAGAAACAGCGCTATCGTGGCAACGGCTATCATAGCTACAACCCTTTTCTGTTTTCTTGTTTTTATTTCGGCAATAATCTCATCGATATATTGGTAGCGTTTCTCCTTCTCGGGCTCCATGCAACGCTTTTGAATCTTGCGCAAGTAGTAGGGTAATTTTATGCCGTTCTCTTCAATATATCGTAGCAGGCATCCTACAGAATAAATATCGGCACGCGCATCGATATTGCTCACATTGCTTGCCACGCATTCCGGGGCCCTAAAACACTCTGTGCTGCCGGCGGTGTAGTCGTTTGTGTCGTTTATGCAGTACCCTAGGTCGATAATTTTTACATCATTGTTCGCTTTTGTGAGCATGATGTTTCTTGGGGTCAGGTCTAGGTATATGATGTTGCTTCTGTGCAAGGCATTTAAAGCCTCCAATATCTGCAATACAAGCTTGGAGAGGTTGGCACTCTTTTTGAAAAATGCCGGTTCACATTCGAGTTTTTCCTTGAGATTGCACCCATTTACAAAATCCATAAGAAGATATTGCCCGTTTTCGTCATGCACCATGCTGTGATATTTCACAACGTAAGGGTTGTCAATGGATTTTCCGGCCTCAAACTCCTTTATAAACATCTGCTTGTAGCGTTCCTCTTTTGCAAATTCGGGAAGTAGTTGTTTCATAAAATATGATTTCCCGTTTATACGCACTTTGTATGTATGCGAAGTACTGCTAAAAGCATTAATCAATTCAGCTTTTTCGAATTTTATTTTGTTACCAATTATTTCCGATGATTCCATAGTATAATGTAAGGAACATTATTAAAGTCTCCCCTTAATATCCTCTAAACTCCTGTTAATATCCTCTGTTCTCTTTTCTGTAATAGATTTGTATCGCTCCCGCTTTTACAATTACTATATGTAACAACGCTGTCGGAGATTTTTTGTAAAGTTAATAATAAATATATTTTAAGTTGCTGTAATATATAAAAAATTTCATTTAGGGGGTGAAAGAACTAAAATGAACCAACAAGGTCGTGTTAATAAATGTTTCCTTTGCAAAAATATCGTTGCGTAGTTCGCAATAATAATTAACACATAAAACACAATTAACATGGCAAATTGGATTTTAATCTCAAAAAGTAATGTATCAAGCCCCGTTAGAGGCCGTTCTGGTGCAAGTGTAGAACCTAAGGACCTACAAAAAGGTTTCACATTGACTGTCGCTACTCCATCAACAGGTGAACCTGCTCACAAAGATGTGCAAGGTGCATTACTTTTGGCCGGATTCTGCAAGGAAGAAGCTGAGGCTTATGACGGTGGTAGTTGGAAAAATAATTTCGAAGGCAAAGAAGTGGGTGATGTAGACCATAAACTTTCCGATAAACAACACAGGGCTTGGGTAAATAAAGAGAATTATTCTGCATTTAAGAAAGGTAAAGTTGAGGCTGAGCGCGAAGCAAAAAAAGATAGAGAAGAAGAAAAAAAGAAAAAGGGATGTTGTCCTTCTTCGAGCCTATCGAACAGCATCTGCGATGCTATTATCGATAGCATACCTTGCTTGCGCTGTATCATTGATTGCTGTTGCTAATAATTTAATTATTAAATAACAAACACCCGGGACGGAGTTTTATACTTTGTCCCGTTTTTATATATGATGTTAAAAGTTGGACTGTTTTTCTTAAAACTGATTTCATATACGCCATTCTTTGTCCTTTATGCATTCTCCTCTTTTCTCGCATTTATTCTTGTTCATTCCAAGAAAGCAAGAAAAATACCATACCGTAACTTTTTCCGAGTATACGACCTGCCCGATAAGGAACTAAAAAGAATGACATACAGATACTTCCGCGCATTCATCGACTTCTTTTTTGAAATGGCAAAAATGACAAGTTTCAGCAAAAAGAAGATGAAGCGCCATTGTGTGTTCAAAAATGTCGAACTATTGGAGAGGCTTGCCCAAAAGCACCGGTTCATTCTCTGTTTCAGTGGACATGTCGTGAACTACGAAATGTTTACATCGCTCCCCATGCACACCAAGGATGTTGGAATGTGCCACCTCTATATGTCTGCCCCACAAAGCGATGGGCTCGAATGGATGCTTAAAGAGCGTGGAAAATATGGTGCTATAAACATACCATCTAACAATCCATTGAAATCGCTACTTAGATTAAAGAAAGAGATGGACGAAGGTAAAAGTCCATATAAGTGCTACCTCTTTGGCTCACTTTCCGACTTAGACCCCAAAAAAGATGACAAGCACGCTGCACCATTCCTTGAACACATGTTAGAGGTTAAAACCGGAGCAGAAAAATTAGGACGAAGATTTAACATGGCATTCTGCTATGCACACATAAGAAGACCAAAGCGTGGATACTACGAAGTAGAAGTAAAAGAGATAAAACCACGAACAAACCCCGAAGAGGACGAATTTGCGTACACCGATGAATTTGTGAGAATGTTCGAGGAGAATATTAAAGAACAGCCCGAACTATGGATGCAATGGGGCTCCTGCCGATTCTAACATAACGACGTGGACAAGATATATGTAAAGCAAACGATAAGAATTGCTAAAGAACAAGAGTCCAAACCAAATGTTTTTTGGTTTGGACTCTTGTTCTTTAGTTTTTATATTGCTTAATTACTTGCTCAATGCAGTAGCGATATCTACTGCGATAGCCCAACAAGCTGGGCTCTCCTTATCTTTTTACTGCACCTACCATGGGGTTGTTACCTTTGTCGAACGAGAAGGAGAAAAACAAAATTAACTGCGCATCTGAGTGCCTACGGCCCCAAATTATGACAAGGCGGTCGTGTCTGTTTGTGTGTTGTTGCATTATGGGATTACCAATCGTTTGTGTCCATAGTGTCGGTCATACCAACTTAATTGATGTAGATATGATACAGGATATATTTGTCATTCTTCTGTAATTGCTTGTATTACAGATGAATTGTGATTGTATACTTCATATAATGCATAACGAACAGTTGTTTCAATTCTTGCATATAGTATTCCTTGACTATTCTTTAAATAATAAGTTAATATTTTTGATAATAATATGTGCTTGTTCTAAACCTTTCCTCCAACTCTTTCATTCTCTCAATCAAATTTTCAAAAGGAATCGACTCACCATAAATCATGCTCGACTGCATATTGGCATAATCGCTAGCCCAAGTTTGGTAATGCTCTGCTGGTGGCACAAGCACTATACGCTCACGAATATCGGGAGTGTAATCGACATCGTGGATATGGGTAAACACATCTCTATGATGGTGAATAGTATTCCATAGCTCGTCGTCTTTAATGGCCTCTAATGCGAACTCTTTGTCCATCATCCTCTCAAGGTCATATAGGTGGCGACTCTTTCGCTCTGCTTTGCTGCATCCATTTGTTGTAAAAAGTTCATGCAACAAGAAAGCCTTTTCTAAAAATGTCTTGGCTGCAACAGCGGTTGTAATATCAGCAGAGACGACAGATGTCTGTACACTGGAGAACTCTGTAGCAACAATGCTGTTGATATGAGCCTTTTGTGTAGGTTCAAATAAAGAACGTGCACCTATCTCAAGAACTATTTGTGGTTTGACATAGGAGAGTTCTGTCTCGAACAGTGATTGATATTTGATGAATATCTGACGCGGTTCAGGATATGTCTTGTCCCCTTCGCCATCGGGCTGCACTTCCAATTCAATGAACTTGCCCAAATTAAACCTGTTTATAACACTTTGCAATTCACTTAGGAATTCATTGCAGACAAATAAAGAAGATGCTTTACGTAGTTTCTTAATCTGTTTTGTAGTTAAATCTCCTTCATATCCAAACAGGCTACGGTCTACTGCAAGGTCAATATCCTCGGAGAAACGCTCAATCAACCCCCATACTTTGCTTAAAGAGGTTCCTCCTTTGAATACGAGTTTGTCGGCAAAAGGAAGTGTGAAAACTATTTCAAGCAGGGTGCTGACCCACAAGTCTTTTTCTACGATTTGTTTGGACAATCCCTGCTTTAGGGCAGTTTGTTCAATAATAATTCTCCTTGAACTCTCCGGTAATGTATGGAAACTATTCATATAAATTCGATATTAGAAGTTGAATCCAGTTAGGCATAATAGGATAGTCTTTTTCTATAGCTGCCTTTTCTTCGTTTTTCAATAGTCTGGCAATATGCTGTTCTTGCTCTTTTGTTACATTGCCTTCCCCAATCTCTTTTAAGGCAAAAGTAAGTAGCATTGCCAGCCTATTTTTGAAGGCAAGGTTCTTTGGAGCGGTCTTGACAAATTTAATCCCGCGTCCCGATTTCAAAGTTATGGTTCGTGGAGAGCCGTCGGTCAGGTACACCACATTAGCAGGCACCTGTGTCGATAGTCCAAGAACATTCTGCGCATAACTACCAGTAGGGACAATCCTTGCTTTATCGCGTTTGGCGATGTATTGAGCAATTTCCTCAAATGTTGGGTATATAGCTCCCAAGCCTAAAGTCTTTTCAATTTTAGGATAGCAATATATACCTCGTGATACACGAATTATAGTTTCAGCATTTGCCATTCTTTCCAAAGCTTTCAGTACAGATTTAGGCTCTCCCAAATTTGTAAAGTCAGTTGAAGAGAATATTGTGCCTCTTCCGCACTTTCTAACCTTTCTTAATATCTTGTCATCAATGGATTGCATCTTATATAATGTTTTATTTTGTCGCAAAAATAATCTTTTTTTGCGACATTTATACAAGTTAGCCATTAATTTTATAAGTTCCGTTCTGTATCACCTGATTTTTCTTATACCTACCCATTTTCGGAAAGCTTTATTTATGATTGAATAAGAGAGCCTTGCTTCTTACTTTATACAATATACAAAAAAATCTCCTGCAACCGTAAGGTTACAGGAGATAAAGTTATAATCGTTTTATTAGATTACTTGCTCAATGCAGTAGCGATATCCACTGCGATAGCAACAGTAGCACCTACCATGGGGTTGTTACCGATACCGAGGAAGCCCATCATTTCCACGTGAGCGGGAACTGATGAAGAACCTGCGAACTGTGCGTCTGAGTGCATACGACCCATAGTATCTGTCATACCATAAGAAGCAGGGCCTGCAGCCATGTTATCGGGGTGCAATGTACGACCTGTACCACCACCTGATGCTACAGAGAAGTAGTTGCGACCTGCAAGGATGCGCTCTTTCTTGTATGTACCTGCAACGGGGTGCTGGAAGCGGGTGGGGTTGGTAGAGTTACCGGTGATAGAAACGTCTACATCCTCTTTCCACATGATAGCAACACCTTCGCGTACATCGTTTGCACCGTAGCAACGTACTTTTGCACGAGGACCATCGCTATAAGCAATCTCCTGAACAACTTTCAACTCACCTGTGAAGTAGTCGAATTCTGTCTGTACATATGTAAAGCCGTTGATACGTGAGATAATCTGTGCAGCGTCTTTACCAAGACCGTTGAGGATACAACGGAGAGGCTCTTTACGCACTTTATCTGCTTTAGCGGCAATTTTGATAGCACCTTCGGCAGCAGCGAAAGACTCGTGTCCTGCAAGGAATGCGAAACATTTTGTCTCTTCGCGCAACAAACGTGCTGCAAGATTACCATGGCCGATACCTACCTTACGGTCGTCGGCAACTGAACCGGGAATACAGAATGCCTGCAAGCCCAAACCGATAGCCTCGGCTGCGTCTGCTGCATTTTTGCAACCTTTCTTAAGAGCGATGGCTGCACCTACAACGTATGCCCATTTTGCATTCTCGAAACAGATTGGCTGTGTCTCCTCACATGTTTTGTAAGGGTCAATGCCATACTGCTCGCAAATCTCGTTCGCCTCTTCGATGCTGGCGATACCGTTCTCGTTCAAAACAGCAAGGATCTGCTTGATACGACGGTCTTGACTTTCAAATTTAACTGGTCTTATCATAGCGTTGTCCTCCTTATTCTTTACGTGGGTCAATATATTTAACTGCACCTGCCTCCTCTGAGAAACGACCGTATGTCTTAGTCAATTTCTTAACAGCCTCGTTAGCATCTGTGCCTTTCTTAATCTCTTCCATCAACTGGCCGAGGTTCACGAACTCGTAACCGCAAATCTCGTCGTTCTTGTCGAGTGCAAGACGTGTAATGTAACCTTCTGCCATTTCGAGGTAACGGGGACCTTTTGCAAGAGTACCGTAGAGTGTACCTGTTTGGCTACGAAGACCTTTACCCAAGTCCTCGAGACCTGCACCAATAATCAAACCGCCCTCAGAGAAAGCCGACTGGCTACGACCGTAAACGATTTGAAGGAATAACTCGCGCATTGCTGTGTTGATAGCATCGCAAACAAGGTCGGTGTTCAATGCCTCAAGAATTGTTTTACCGGGGAGAATCTCAGAAGCCATAGCTGCAGAGTGAGTCATACCTGAGCAACCGATAGTCTCTACAAGAGCCTCTTGAATAACACCATTCTTGATGTTCAATGAAAGCTTACATGCGCCCTGCTGAGGAGCACACCAACCAATACCGTGTGTAAAGCCTGAAATGTCGGCAACCTCTTTAGCCTTAATCCATTTGCCCTCTTCGGGAATGGGTGCGGGACCATGGTTGGGACCTTTCTTCACAACACACATGTTTTCTACTTCGTGTGAATAAACCATAATTTTTTATGTTTAAAATGTGAAACTGGTTTTATGTTTTTTCAATTTGCGAAGATATAGATTTTTATTTTTATTCTCAAAAGATATTTCGAAAAATAAAATGAAGATATTAAAAATATATAATATAGTAACTCTATTTTGTATTTATTTAGAGTTATTTCGGAGATTTGTTTGTAACTTTGCACGCTAATCGTGCTGTAATGTACGATGTTTTGTAGAGTTGATAAATAATATGTATTTAATTTGATGATTATGAAAAGTGTTTTTTACGGACTGCTTGCAGTGGTTTCTGTTTTGTTTGTAATGAATTCGTGTGATAAATCCACCAACACCATGGAGGGGTATATCGAGAATATATTCACAGTGCGAGGAAATGATGTGGTGCCAGAATTGGCCGATACCTTCTATCATGTGAAGAATCTAAGAGATTTTGGCTTGCAAGACGGCGACCGTGCTGTTATGCGTGTTAGCTACTATTACGACACTTTCGCAGGTCCTTGGACTGCTAGGTGGGAAGTTTCTGCTGTCAAAGAGTTAATACCTCAGCAAGGTATTACACCACTAGCCGATGTCGATACACAAGAGATGAACTCTCACGTAAGTGGTTTGCCGGAACATTACTATGGATACAACCCTGTTTGGCTAAGCAGAAAGTATCAGAATATTTTTGTGAAATACTACACCGATGGCACCGCTCCCCAGTTTAAAATGACAACCGACGGCTTTGTGAACGATACACTACGTTTGACATTGTGGTCGAAAATCTCTGAAGGTGATACTGAGGCAGCACAAATTATGTCATTTAATCTTGCTGAAATACCTTCAATGATAAGTGAAGCACAACGTCGTGCCTTGTTGAGTAAAGATACACTATTCACAAGAATAAAATTACGTTATAAGGATTACGAAGAGAACGAAGAACCATATACAGCCGAAATAATAGGCGGAAAATGCGTCAATCCTTTTAAATAAATCGTAAAACAAGATGTTTAAACAACTTCTGGATACAAATATACAGTTACTGACAAATCCGGCTAGAGCATGGTTGCATATATCCCGTTCATCGGGGCGGGCTACCATGTTCAATACATTTTTGTATCCCATGATAGCGTTGTGTTGCTTGGCGACATTCCTTGGAACACTCCTAGGTAGTGGCTCGGGCTCCGAAAGCCTCTACCCGGCACTGATGCACATGGGTGTACAGTTTTTCTCTTTCTTTTTCTCCTATCACATTATAGCAATATTGGTTTCAAAAATTACAACCAAAATGTACGACACTGAATATGACCGCAAGATAACCGATAGTCTTACAGGTTATTCAATGGTGGTTGTTATGTTGCTGAATATCTGTTTGGGACTATTCCCCAATTTCAGAATAATTGGTTGGATTGCGCAGTTCTATACTGTGAAAATTGTGTGGGATGGGGCGACTGTGCTCATGCGCATAAAGGAGGACAAACGTTTGGGATATACAATGATGGTTTCACTACTTATTATATTTACTCCGGTTGTAATGGATAAAATAATGTCGGTATTGACAAATATTAGATAGTAGCATGGAAAGAAGAGCAAGCAACATAAATATAAAAAATCGTCGTGCATCGTTCGACTATTTGGTTGTCGATACATACACCGCCGGAATAGTGCTCACCGGAACAGAAATAAAATCCATAAGAGAGTCTAAGGCAAGTCTTGTCGATACCTATTGCCTGTTCATCGGTGGAGAACTATGGGTGAAAAATATGCACATTGCCGAGTATTTCTATGGCTCATATAACAACCATTCGGCACGTCGCGACCGTAAATTGTTGCTCGAACGTAAGGAACTGCGTAAACTGGAACAGGCGGCAAAAAATCCCGGTTTCACAATTGTACCAATGCGTTTGTTTATAAACGAAAAAGGACTTGCAAAACTTGTGATAGCCTTGGCAAGAGGTAAGCACGAATACGACAAGCGCGAAAGCATTAAAGAGCGTGATGACAAACGCGAAATAGACCGAATAAGAAGGGAGTATTAACGATGAATATTCGAGAAGCATTAAAAGAACGAGTGTTGGTGCTCGATGGTGCCATGGGTACCATGATACAACAGTATAAATTGGAAGAGAACGATTTTCGTGGTGAACGTTTTGCTACACATCCAATACCCTTAAAAGGAAACAATGATATACTGTTGCTAACACGCCCCGATGTAATAAAAGAGATTCACGAGAAATATCTGCAGGCGGGAGCCGACATCATAGAAACATGCACATTCAATTCTAATAGAATTTCTCAGGCCGAATATGGGTGTGAGGCGTTTTGTGACGAAATGAACCGTACAGCAGTGCGCATAGCACGCGAAGTGGCCGATAGATATTCCACACCTCAAAAACCACGTTTTGTGGTAGCATCGGTAGGACCTACAAGCCAAACATGCTCCATTGGTCCCGATGTGGAAAATCCTGCATATCGCAGTATCACTTTCGACACATTGGCAAGTGCCTATAAAGAGCAAATGAGAGCACTTGTGGAGAGTGGTGTAGATGCATTATTATGCGAAACAATATTCGACACCCTCAATGCCAAAGCTGCCATTTATGCTGCCGACGAGGTTATGAAAGAGTTGGGCAAAGAGGTGCCTGTGATGCTTTCGCTCACTGTAGCCGACAATGCAGGACGTACTCTTTCGGGTCAGACGATAGAGGCTTTTGTCGCATCGGTGATGAACCCAAAAATTCTTTCTATAGGTCTAAACTGCTCCTTCGGCGCAGGTCAAATGAAACCTTTTATAAAGCGTCTTTCCGATATCGTTCCATGCTATGTAAGTGCCTATCCCAATGCCGGCTTGCCAAACGAATTGGGAACATACGACCAAACTCCGGCCGAAATGGCTTCGTTGGTAAAAGAGTATATCGACGAAGGACTGGTGAACATAATAGGTGGTTGTTGTGGAACAACAAATGAATATATTGCTTGTTTCCCGGCATTGGTACAAGGAAAAAGTGCGCGCAAACCGGTTGGTTATCCCAAACATCTTTGGCTTTCGGGCTTGGAGCGTTTGGTGTTAAATCGCGATATGAACTTCATTAACATAGGTGAGCGATGCAATGTAGCCGGTTCGCGCAAGTTCCTGCGTCTAATAAATGAGAAAAACTACTCCGAAGCACTAAAAATAGCACGTGCTCAGGTAGAAGATGGAGCGCAGGTGCTCGATATAAATATGGACGACGGCCTGCTCGATGCCAAAAGCGAAATGATACATTTCCTGAATCTTTTGGGTAGCGACCCCGACATAGCTCGTGTGCCCATAATGGTAGATTCTTCTAATTGGGATGTAGTATCTGCCGGTTTGAAATGTCTGCAAGGGCATGCAATAGTAAACTCAATATCTCTGAAAGAGGGCGAAGAGCAGTTCCTTGCACACGCTTCAGAGGCTAAACGCTTGGGCGCGGCAGTTGTTGTAATGGCTTTCGACGAAGAGGGGCAGGCAACCACATACGAAAGAAAAATAGAAGTATGTGCACGTGCATACAATCTGCTTACTCAAAATGTTGGCTTTGAGCCACAAGAGATAATATTCGACCCTAATATACTTGCTGTGGCAACCGGAATAGAAGAGCATGCTGCCTATGGAGTCGATTTTATACGTGCTTGTGCATGGATAAAAGAGAATCTGCCGGGAACACACATAAGTGGTGGAGTTAGCAATCTTTCATTCTCTTTCCGAGGCAATAACTATGTGCGCGAGGCTTTGCATGCAGTGTTCTTGTATCATGCAATATCGGCAGGAATGGATATGGGTATTGTTAATCCTCAAACATCGGTGCAGTATGAAGATATTCCCAATGATATACGTTCTGTAATGGAAGATGTAATCCTGAACCGTAGCAAGGATGCAACCGACCATCTTATCTCTATTGCCGAGAAACTGAAAGAGAAAGAGGTTGGCGGTGAACATCGTTCCAACAATGCATGGCGAACAGCAACAGTTGAGGAACGTCTTAAAACGGCATTGTTAAAAGGTGTCGACGACTATCTGCAAGATGACCTCTACGAAGCTATAGAAAAATACAAAACAGCCGTTGCAGTAATAGGTGGTCCTCTCATGGATGGAATGGGCTATGTCGGCAAACTATTTGGCGAGGGAAAACTCTTTTTGCCACAAGTGGTAAAGACTGCGCGCACAATGAAACAGGCTGTTGCTATATTGCAGCCTCTCATTGAACAACAGAATAGCGAACAAACAAACAGTGCAGGCAAGGTGCTCATTGCAACGGTTAAGGGCGATGTTCACGACATTGGCAAGAATATTGCCGGGGTTGTCATGGGATGTAACGGCTACGAAATAATAGACTTAGGTGTCATGGTTCCTGCCGAAAGAATAGTAGAGGAGGCGCGTCGCAGCAGTGTAGACATGGTAATACTTAGTGGGTTGATTACTCCCTCGCTCGAGGAGATGATAACCGTTGTAAAGGAGTTGAAGCATGCCGGTATGAATACTCCGGTACTAATAGCCGGTGCTACAACAAGCCCACTGCATACAGCCTTGAAAATTGCACCGGAATATGATGGTCCTGTTATACATGTAAAAGATGTGTCGCAGAATGTGATTGTTGCATCGGAACTGCTTGGCGACAACGACAATCGCGAGAAATACATTGCAACAGTCAAGAATGAGCAGGAATTACTACGTCAAAAGGCTATGCAACGCAAAAAAGAACAGCTACGAACACTCGAAGAGGCGCGTGGCAACAGACTGAATCTTTTCGATGAAAATAACCGGCATGCTCCCGGATGCGACTGTGGTTTCTGTAAATAGGCATTAATAAATCAGAAATAACTATTGCTCTGTAGAATGTTATAGAGATATAGCGTTAATAGATAAAATATTGAAATAATGAGTGGGAAAGCATATAAAGGATTAACCCAACAAGAGGTAGAACAGAAACGTAGCGAGTTCGGAAGCAATGTATTGACTCCGCCCGAAAAAACATCACTTTGGGTACGTTTCTTCGAGAAATTTAAAGACCCTATAATAATAATCCTATTGGTAGCATTGCTGCTTTCATTTGCAATCTCGTGTTTCCACTGCTTTGGTCCCGAACAAGAGGGCTTCTCGGCTTTTCTTGAGCCTATAGGCATTTTTGTGGCCATATTGTTGGCTACACTCATAGGCTTCGCTTTCGAGGTAAAGGCTGCAAAAGCATTCGACCGTTTGAATATAGTGAACGACGATGTGCCTGTAACAGTAATACGCGACGGTAAGGTACAACAGATAGCACGTAAAGATGTTGTTGTAGATGATATCGTACTGCTGAATACCGGCGACGAAGTACCTGCCGATGGCCTGCTTTTGGAAACGACGTCGCTACAAATAAACGAATCGACATTGACAGGTGAACCCATAATATCGAAAACAACTGTAGAGGCCGACTTTGACGAAGAGGCAACATACCCTTCGAACAAGGCTATGCGCGGAACAACTGTTGTCGATGGAAATGGCGTGATGCGTGTAGAAACAGTGGGTGATGCAACAGAATATGGAAAGGTAAATCGTGGCTCGTTAATAGAAAACAACCTCGAGACACCATTGCAAATGCAACTACGTCGTTTGGCAGGGGTAATTAGTAAGGTAGGGTATACAGTTGCAACAATCACCTTTGTGTTGCTTACAGTTAAAGGGCTATGGAACTACGAGAATATGTCGCTTATAGATATTAGTTCCGAGGTACTTGCCAACTTCATGATAGCAGTAACACTAATTGTCGTTTCTGTTCCCGAGGGATTGCCAATGAGTGTAACGCTCAGTTTGGCATTGAGCATGAATCGCATGCTGAAAACAAATAATCTGGTACGCAAGATGCATGCTTGCGAAACAATGGGAGCGGCAACGGTAATATGTACCGACAAAACCGGTACACTGACACAGAACCGCATGCAGGTTCACGAAACAAACTTCTTTGGTTTGCCACAGCAACAACTTGCCAACAACGAGCAAAGCAATCTCATAAAAGAGGGCATCGCAGTGAACTCCACTGCTAATCTCGATAAATCGTCCAACGAGGTAAAAACCATTGGTAACCCAACCGAAGCGGCTCTTCTGTTGTGGCTCAACAGCCAAGGCGAAGACTATGAGTCGTTGCGCTCTAATGCAAAAATTTTGAGCATCCTAACATTCTCAACCGAGAGAAAATATATGGCGACGGTTGTTAAATCGCCTCTCTTAGGTAAAAAGATATTATATGTAAAAGGAGCTCCCGAAATTGTCCTATCGCATTGCAATAGTGTTGTTTCTGCTAATGGGTTTACTACCGTCTATGAGCAACGCAAACAGATAGAGGCACGTTTGTTGGAGTATCAGAACAAAGCAATGCGTACACTAGGCTTTGCCTATTGCATACTCGATGAGAATGACGACGAAGCACCTTACCGGGATGGTCGTCTTGTCGAAGGTCTTAATCTCATATATTTAGGTTTTGTCGCAATATCCGACCCGGTACGTTCCGATGTACCCGAGGCAGTACAAAGATGTTTGGACGCAGGAATAGATGTTAAAATAGTAACAGGTGATACTCCCGGAACGGCTTCGGAGATTGGTCGCCAAATAGGTATAATAACAGCCGACACAGTAGCAGACAGCATAATAACAGGTCCGGCTTTTGAGGCATTGACAGACGAAGAGGCTGCAAAGCGTGTACTTTCTCTAAAAATAATGTGTCGTGCACGCCCCATGGATAAACAACGACTTGTACGCCTATTGCAGGAGCAGGGGGCTGTTGTGGCTGTTACAGGCGATGGAACAAACGATGCACCGGCTCTAAAAGCCGCGCAAGTGGGTCTCTCAATGGGCGATGGAACATCTGTCGCAAAAGAGGCAAGCGATATAACAATCCTCGACAACTCCTTTGGCAGTATAACACGTGCTGTAATGTGGGGCCGTTCACTCTATAAAAATATACAACGTTTCTTGCTGTTCCAACTAACAATAAACGTTGTGGCATGCCTCATTGTGATGCTAGGCTCGTTAATGGGAACATCGTCGCCCCTTACAATAACTCAAATGCTTTGGGTTAACCTTATTATGGACACTTTTGCTTCGTGTGCATTAGCGTCGCTCTCCCCAAGTTGGAGTGTAATGAAAGAACGTCCACGCAAAAACAGCGATTTCATAATTACTCGCAACATGGCCTATGCCATATTCTCTGTAGCTGCTATATTTGTTGTGGCACTAATGGGGGTGTTATTCTACCTCGATGCAAATGGTGGAATAGATACATTGCATAATATGGCATGGTTCTTCACCTTCTTTGTCATGTTGCAGTGGTGGAACCTTTTCAATGCAAAATCTTTCATGACCGGAGCATCGTCATTCAGTGGAATAGCAAAGGAAAAAATGTTCTTGCTTATACTTGTCCTAATATTTGTTGGACAAGTGCTTATAGTTTCATTTGGAGGCAAAATGTTCAGTGTCGAGCCTTTGCCAATTAAAGATTGGTTGGTGATAACTATAATAACCTCACCGGTGTTGCTGGTTGGCGAAATCGTTACATTCTTTAAAAGAAAAAAGTAAAACAACTTTAGTGAAAAGTGAACCCCAAAAGTTTTTTATTTAACTTTTGGGGTTAATATTATGTCAAGCCAAGTTCTATGATACCAAACCGTTGAACAGAAACTATTATAATTCTACTGCTGAAACATAAATACTGCGTGAATATATGATGCTTAATTGTTGATTCTTAAATTGGTATATAGACGTTATGACTTGTCGTCAAATGTAGTAGTTGGTGTGTTTTGAAGGGTGGTTTTTGAGGCTTAATTTTATAGGAAAACGCAGTTTTTTTGCGGTGGTTCTTCACCGGAAACAGCACACCCTTGTTATGCGTAAGGTCGGTGCGTTTTGTGATTTTCTTTTAAATTTGTATCTTTGCGATAAATCGCGAAGAAAGAAAGCACTCGCATTGATAAATATTCAAGCAAGCTTGATATCTACAACTCGCTTGTAATATAGTAGAAACAGTAATTAGGAATAAATGAAAATAAATAGAATAGGATATATTTTGCAAAGATGGTATAACCTGATTATTATTGCTTTTTTTGCTTTGGTGGTTGCCTGCACCAAAGGAGATAGTTATGCACCCAAAAGTATAATTGCAAATATTCCCAAGGAACTCCCTGAACTTCCAACAGAGGTAAATCTCGTTCCCGAAAATTTCAGGCATACTATAGATGTTTACTACAAGAACGATACGGTACTATTATCGGAATTGCCTCGTGGTGTTACTGCCTCTGTATTTGGGGCAAATGTCTCTATATCTTCATTAGTCGATAGCGTAGAGTATCTTTTGCATGGCGCTGCCGATAGTGCATCCTTTACATTGCATAGCGAAAAATCGCCTTTGATTACTCTTATGCATCTTCGTCTTTTCTCGCGCGACAGAGCTGCAATAGCTGTTACATCGCCCGAAATTGCTTATATCCAAAGTGTCGGTAACTCAATAAACTATATCATGGATGGTGTGCCGGGCGACACATCGGCTGTAGTAAAAAAAGCATCGGCACTGTCGGTGCATGGCTCGGCTGTTCTTTGTGGTAATGGGAAACTTGCTCTGCGTGGTGAGCGCAAAGCCGCAATGAGAGCAACGGGAACATTGGTTGTAGATGGGGTTAATCTCTCTATTGAAATGGCACGTGCGGATGGTATTGTTGCAGACAGTGGCTTGGTGATAAAAAGTGGTAATATGCAAATTACCTCGTGGAAGGATGCTATAAAATCAAAAGCGGGTAGTGTGGTGTTGCTCAGTGGTAACATGGCGCTGAATGGAATAGGTAAAAAAGGCGATGCTGTACAGGCGCGTAACATTATAATGTACGACGGTCATCTGTCGGCCAAAATTGTAGGTGAGGCTTCGCGTGGATTGAACTCTAAAGGTTCTATATTTATATTGGGTGGCATTCTCGATGTTGAAGCATCGGGTAGTGCTATTTATTCGGCAAAGAAGAACGATTACACTTCGGGAGCATGCATAAAAACCGAGAACCATTTCTACATGGGTGGTGGCTATGTCTCGTTAAATAATAGTGGAGTGGCCGGTAAAGGAGTGAACTGTAACGGACAGCTGCAAATAGATGCAGGCACTCTGCTTGTTTGTAACCGAGGCAACGATATTGTGCACGAACTCGATGCTAATGCACACGCATCGGCAAAGGGAATTAAGTGCGACAGTACAATGCTCATAAATGGCGGAACAATAGAGGTGCTTGTCTTTGGGCAGGGTGAACGTTGTGAGGGCATCGAGTCGAAATATGATATGACTATTGGTGGCAGCACTACTGATATCTATGTTTATGCCAATGACGATGCAATAAATTCCGGTGGAAACTTCGTGATGAATGGTGGCAGGGTATATGCCTATTCCGTCTCTAACGATGCAATAGATAGTAACGATGGTATTGCATTGAATGATGGCTTGTTAATTGCCAACGGCAGTAACTCGCCAGAACAAGGTATAGACACCGATTTTGAAAACAGATACTCTATTACAGGTGGAACAATATTGTCTATAGGTGGTACAATGGGGCCAACACCTTGTCTGCCTAAGAATAGTGCTACTTCTCAACCTGTTGTTGTATGGGGTGGAACAGACCTGCAACGTAATAAATATCTAATGTTTTCCAACAGCGATGGCGAGGTTGTCATGGCATACGAAATCCCCCGTAACTTGCAACATGGTGGTGTTCTGTTTTCTGCTCCCGAACTTAAAATAGATGAGGCTTATTCTTTGGCTATCGTAGATTCTGTTAGCGACGATATGAAATCTTTGAGTTATGGATTATATAAAGATGGGCGCTTTTCGGGAGGGTCAAATGTCGATTGGGTGCAAACTGCTATGTTGGTTGTTGTTGGCGCCGATGGCAAAACGACAGCTATAAATCCCGATACATTGAAAATGCATGATAGCACAATGATGCCACCGCCAATGCCACCGCATAATGGGGCAATGCCACCTATGCCTCCCAACTTCCATCCGCAAGGTGGAATGATGCCACCTCCTCAGGGTGGCTTCCCTCCTCGCATGATGCCTGAAATGCCCGATAGCATAAAAGAGCATTTCATGAAACGTAATGATGAGGGCTATTGCATGGGTAATTTGCCGAGTAGATAATAGTTGTGTTGCACTGCTTGTACGGTGCAACACCTAAATATGCTGTTCTATTATCTCTTTTAACTCATTCATGGGCCTTGCTCCACTGGAGCGCCACATAATCTCTCCTTTCTTAAAAAGTATAAGGGTGGGCACCGATTGTATGCTGTAGCTGTTTGCCAATGCTGTGTTCTTGTCTATATCTATTTTAATTATACGTGCCTTTTCTCCTACTGCTGTTTTTAATTTCTCTAAAACAGGGTGCATCGTTTTGCATGGGCCACACCATGTAGCAAAAAAATCTACCAATACAGGTTTGTCATTTGCTATAATCTCTTTGAATGTTTCCATAAGCTATAAAATTAACAAGCAGAAAGCATGCCTTCTGCTTGTTGAACGTTAATATTATCTGTTTTGTTTGCAGGATAGATTAATCTTCCTCGGCATTATATCTATTGTTCAAACCTTCAATCACCTCTTGGGTAATATCGAGTGCATCGTTGGCATATAACAAGTTGTCTCCAACACGACTGATAATTAGGTCGTAGTTACGTTGTGCGTTAAAATCTTTCAAGAAAGAATTTATAGAGTCGCGTAGAACGACATTGTTCTTTTGGGTCTCTGTAGCAAGCTCATTCACTAAACGTTGCTCGTACACTTTATAATCCTCTTGGCGTTTCATGATGCGTGCTTGCTCCTCTTCGGCGCGCTGACGTGTTGCATATACATTGTTTGCCAATTTGTTTTGGAAATCTTCGATGTCGGCCTGAATTGCTCTGGCTTTTTCGTTTAGCTTCATGCGAATATCCTCGTCCTTACGCAACATCTCTTTGTTCATCGTAAGAGAAAGCTTGTAGTTGTTGAAAAGCGAGTCAATATCTACATAAGCAATTTTGAGACCTCCGTTTGCTACAGGTGCAGTTACTGCGGGTTGCGCTACTTGTGTGTTGCTATTGTCGTTTGTACACTGTGTGAATGAGAAAATTGTTGCACATACGGCTGTTGCAACACTTAATAAATGGATTTTTTTCATGGTTTATTTTATTGTTTCTTGTTTTTTATTTCTTCTACTGCCATTGGATTGGTTTTGCGTGCGTCTCGGTCTTGCGATTGAGCGCATTTAATTCCGCGTTTACGCATCTCTTTATTGCCCCCGACATGTATGTTTGGAAAACGTCCGTTCTTTTTTATTAGAATGGTTATGGCTAATAATGCGAATGAAATTGCAATTATTAACACTGCTAGTAATGTAGTTTCGAGCATTTCCACTATTTTTGCTATCGGGTTTGTTTATAATCTCTGTTTCCTACGAATGTCCATTCGTAAATCAGTTACAAATATAGAGTTTTTATTGCCTATTTATACGTGTGATGGGGTAAAAAAACAAAAAAATATTGTAGATTACAGATATTTTAAACAATATTTACAATGTTAAAACTATAATTAACACATTTAAACGTCAAATAATATGGAAAAATTGAATTTGGAACCTAAAAATTTGTTCGACTTCTTTGCACAGATATGCGAAATTCCTCATGGTTCAAAACATGAAGAGAAGATATCACTCTTTTTGCAAAATTTTGGAAAAGAACTCGGATTGGAAACTATAGCCGATGAAATGGGTAATGTCCTCATAAAGAAACCCGCGACACCGGGATATGAAAATTGTAAGACGGTTATTTTGCAAAGCCACATGGATATGGTGTGCGACAAACGTAAGGACGTTGAACACGATTTCACAAAAGACCCAATACGTACAGTAGTAGATGGTGAATGGTTAATGGCACAAGGTACAACGCTGGGTGCTGACAATGGTGTTGGTGTAGCGGCTGCAATGGCTGTTCTTGCCGATAACACTCTAAAACATGGTCCTGTTAATTGTCTTTTCACTGTAGACGAAGAGACTGGTCTCACCGGTGCGCAGGCTTTGTCTGGAGAAATGTTGCAAGGCGATATTCTCATTAATCTCGATTCCGAAGACGAAGGCGAAATATTCATCGGTTGTGCCGGTGGTGTATGTAATTATGCCAATTTCCGCTATTTCTGGACACCTATCTCGGGCGATCTCTTCTTTATGAAAGCCGAAATATCGCGTCTCACAGGTGGACACTCCGGCGACGACATAAACAAAGGACGTGCAAATGCCAATAAATTGCTGAACCGTTTCTTGTGTCATGTAGCAAATAAATATGAATTCTATCTTTGTGATATTGATGGTGGCAGTTTGCACAATGCAATACCTCGCGAGGCATCGGCTGTTTTTGCTGTCCCGTCGAGTGAAAAAGAGAATGTTCGTGTCGATTTCAATGTTTTCGCGGCAGAAGTGCAAGAGGAATATAGTGCTACAGAACCCGATATGCAATTACGTCTGCAAAGTACCGACCCAATATATCGCTCTTTCGATACCGAAAGCACTATGGGATTGCTCAAATCGGTACATGCAGTGTTTAATGGTGTATTTGCTATGAGTCAGGATGTCCCCGGTTTGGTAGAGACATCGAGTAACCTTGCTTCAATACGTAACAATGGCGATAACACAATTACAATTACCACAAGCCAAAGAAGCTCAATCGAGTCGGCACGCGATAATGTCTCCGACAGCGTAAGAGCGGCTTTTGAGTTGGGTGGAGCAACAGTAACAACAAAAGGACACTATCCCGGTTGGAAACCAAATATGAACTCACAGATAATGAAAGTGGCCTGTGAACAATACACAAAACTCTTTGGTGGTGAGGCTAAGATTAAGGCTATCCATGCCGGCTTGGAGTGTGGACTCTTCCTCGAAAAAGCGCCTCACTTGGATATGATATCATTTGGTCCGACAATGCGTGGAGTACACTCTCCCGATGAGAAACTTAATATTCCATCGACAGAGCGCTTCTGGAAACATCTGGTGGCAATATTGGAGAATATTCTACAGGCATAATAAAAAAAGAATTTCTTCGTTATTTTATGTGTAAAGTTTAAACTTTATGAATAGTAGCAATAAATGAAGAAATTATTAAGATATTTAGGTATAATATTTCTGACTTCGGTCATCCTCGTTGCATGCAACGAGGATGACGATTTCTCGTCCGATCCATCGTTACGTCTTGCTTTCTCGTGCGACACATTGTCGTTTGACACACTGTTTACAACTATTGGTTCTCCTACGGGTATAATGAAGGTGTACAATCGCAATGGTTCGGCACTGCGCATACAAAATGTATCTCTAAAGAATGCCGATAAGGGTTTCAGAGTGAATGTCGATGGACAATATTCCAATTCTATAGAGGGGCTCGAAATTCGTAAAGGAGACAGCCTCTATGTTTTTGTCGAGGTAACTCCAAGAGAGAATGGTGCAGATACTCCTCTGTTCTTGTCCGATTCAATCTGCTTTACTCTCGAAAGTGGTGTGCAACAATATGTTACACTGCTTGCCTATGGCAGGGATGTGCAATTTTTACGTGGGAAGGTCATTGAACGCGACACTTTGCTCACCAAAGGACATTATGTGGTCTATGATAGTTTATATGTGAAGGATGGTGCCACTTTGTCATTGAGTGAGGGATGTACACTCTATTTTCATGCTAAGACAGAGCTAAAAGTGCATGGAACTCTGCATGCCAATGGCACATTGGAAGAACCTGTAGTGTTCCGTGGCGACAGAACCGACAATATGTTCGATTATCTGCCTTATGACCGTATACCGGGGCAGTGGGGTGGTATCACATTTGCATCTACCAGCAATGGTAATGTATTACGTCATTGCGATATACATAGTGCTAATTATGGTCTATTTGTACAGCAAGGCGACACAACCAAACAACGTCTTACTATTGAGTCGTCTCGTGTAGAGAATGTCAATGGTAATGCTCTAGAAACAGTCTGTAGTCGAGTCGATGTCTCCAACTCCTTGATAGCGAACGCGGGTGGGAACTGTGTTAAAATTGTTGGTGGCAGTGTGCGCTTTTTGCATTGTACTATTTCCAATTTCTTTGTGTTTAAATTACGTGATGTAGCTTTGGCATTGCATAACTCAATAGACGGCGCACCGGCACCACTTTACGAAGCAACATTTGCAAATTGTATTATTGCCGGTTCAAAGGAAGATGAGGTAATGGGCTACCTCTCCAATCTGGGCGATACAGTGGAAAACTGCATAAATTATCGTTTTGTATCGTCATTGGTAAATACGATAGACGACGATAACGAAAATTTTATAGATGTAGTATATGATAACAATGAAGAGACTCCGTTTGCAAAGGAGCATTTTCGCTTAATAGATAACAAGGAATTTAATTACGATTTTCATCTTACAGACAGCACAACAGCACGTGGCATAGCATCGTCGGAATATTCAGCATCAATAAGATACGATCTCGATGGAGTAGAACGTCCTATGGATAAAGCCGACGCCGGTTGTTTCCAATATGTAGAACTGCCGGCAGAAGATGAAACCGTTGAGTAACTACTCGTGATGATATGGCATGTGGTTTATAATTGTATAGGCGCGGTACAATTGCTCCACAAAGAGAAGGCGTATCATCTGGTGCGAGAATGTCATGCGGGAAAGTGAAATTTTTTCATTGGCAACGGAATATATCTTTTGGGAAAATCCGTAAGGCCCACCTACTATAAACAACAAACGCTTAACAGAAATGTTTTGCTTGTGTTCAACCCAAGCTGCAAATTCTGTGGAGCGAAACTCTTTGCCTCCCTCGTCGAGTAGAACAATGTGGTCGCCACTGTTAATTGACTTTAATATGAACTCAGCCTCTTGCTCTTTCTGTTGAGCTTCGCTCATTTTACGTGCATTTTTCAATTCTGGAATAACCTCAATGTCGAACGGAATAAAATGCTGAACACGTTGCTTGTATTCCTCTATTCCCGATATTATATTCTTGTCAATTGTACGTCCTACAACTAAAAGTGTGATTTTCATCTCTAAATGGTTTGACTACCTTTTTATAATATATCGCGAAGATAGTAAGTTTCTTTTAAATAGGTGGTATAAAAACGTAACTCTTAAAATGAGAAATGTTTAACCATAAAAATATGATACTTTTTGCTACTATAAATGGAAATTTCTATCTTCGCACAAAATTTCTACTATTATGAATGTAAAAGACGAACTTATTGACAGGCTCATAGCCCTTGCTTTTGCCGAGGATATAGGCGATGGCGACCACACAACACTATCTTCAATTCCTGCCGATGCACAGGGAAAGAATATGTTGCTCATTAAAGAAAATGGAGTGCTTGCGGGTGTAGATATGGCAAGACGCATTTTCAACCATTTCGACCCTTCGCTTCAGGTCGAGGTGCTTATCGAAGATGGTGCTGAGGTAAAGAAAGGCGACATTGCAATGTATGTTTCCGGAAGTGTACGTTCTTTGTTGCAAACAGAGCGTTTAATGCTTAATGTTATGCAACGTATGAGTGGTATAGCAACCATGACTCGCCGATATGTACGTCAGTTAGAGGGTACAAATACTCGTGTGCTTGACACTCGCAAAACAACACCCGGCATGCGCATAATGGAAAAAGAGGCTGTTCGCATAGGTGGTGGTGTAAACCATCGTATAGGCCTTTTCGATATGATATTACTAAAAGATAATCATGTCGATTTTGCCGGTGGAATAGAACAGGCGATACGTCGTGCGCAAGAGTATTGCAAGAATAATGGCAAAGACCTCAAAATAGAAATCGAGGTTCGCAGTTTCGATGAGCTACAACAGGTTCTTGAGATTGGTGGTGTACAACGTATAATGTTCGATAATTTTACACCCGAAATGACAAAGAAGGCTGTGGAAATGGTGGCAGGTCGTTATGAAACTGAATCGTCGGGAGGCATAACCTTCGATACTTTGCGCGATTATGCATTGGCTGGCGTCGATTTCATATCTGTTGGAGCTCTTACACACTCGGTGATGGGCTTGGATATGAGTTTTAAAGCTGTGCAATAGGCTCTTTGTTGAGTAAAACTTCTGTTTTACTGATTTCGTCTTGATATATACGTAAAAAGTGTTAGTTTTGGCACAATATTCTGTCGTATGTATTGGGGTGTTAAAAGAAAATATGTAGAATATATCATTTATACTCTTTTCTGGGGTATCCTGATTATATTGCCATTTATGGGAGAGCTCATAAATGGCAATATAAATAGTCTTAATTGGAGTAAAGTTCTCAATTCTTGGTTGTTTATTACTCCTGCCTTTCTTCTATTCGTCATCAACAACAATATATTGATGCCCTACTTTCTTTACAAGAAGGGTAGAACTCAATATGTTATCTTTTTGATATTGGCGACGGTGCTTTTTTATTTCCTTTTTGTGATGGTACAGAATTCATTTAAGGGAGATGACAAACAGCGCTTGTACTGGGATAGAATTAATCCGCGTTACGAGCGTATGGTACGTGCCGGAAAACATAGTCGTACACTCCTCGCAGATAGACCCAGTAAACATTTGCCTCCACCTCCTAAAAAAGAGGCCAGAGCAAAGTTCTATAAAGTGAAAAGCGAGCTATATGATTTCATCAATCCTAATGCACATAAGGTTTTTACCATAAAAAAGAGTATGCGCCACCATTCAGGCGATTTTCTCTTCTCCTCGATATTGCATCCCTATAGTGTGCAATTCCTGCTCATTCTGTTTGTGCTCATGTTCAATATTTCTATACGTATATTGTTCTATACAATACGTAACGATGCACGACTTAAAGAATTGGAGCAACAAAAACTTAAATCGGAGCTGGAATACCTTAAATTCCAAATAAATCCGCACTTTTTCATGAATACATTGAATAATATTCATGCTCTAATTGATATAGACAAAGAGAGTGCGCAAAAATCTATTATAGAACTGGCTAAGATGATGCGATATGTACTCTATGAATCTCCTGAACCCTTTGTTTCGCTCGATAAGGAGTTGCAAATGGTAAAAAGTTATATCTCGCTCATGCGTCTGCGATATACCGATATGCTAAAAATAGATATTTCATTGCCGAACGATATTATGGGTGCGACTATTCCTTCGTTAATGCTAATGTCGTTCGTTGAGAATGCTTTCAAACATGGTATCTCATATAACAATCCTTCCGAGGTGCATGTGTCGGTGTCAATAGATGACGCTAACATTGTTTTTTCGTGCCGTAATACAATTAACAATGCAAAAAAAGAGAAGGAGGGTAGTAGCAAAACCGGCATTGGCATCGAGAATACGCGCAAACGCCTCCAATTATTGTATGGCGGTAACTATGTGCTCAGAATTTGGACAAATAATAACTATTATAATGTTTTATTAAAAATACCTGTTACAAATGGTTAAGTGCATAATTGTAGATGATGAGCCTCTGGCTTTGACTCAATTAAATAGTTATATAGAACGAATTCCTTTTTTGGAGTGTGTGAAATCCTGCTCTTCCTCGGCTGAGGCTATGGTTGCTTTAAAGGAGTATGATATTGATGTTATGTTCCTCGATATAAATATGCCAGACATTACAGGATTGCAATTGGTGCGTAGCATCTCAAATCCTCCAAAAGTTGTGTTTACAACAGCCTATTCCGAGTATGCGATAGATGGTTTTAAAGTCGATGCTGTCGATTATCTGTTAAAGCCTTTCGCTTTTGAGGATTTTCTTAAGGCCGCTAATAAGGTGAACGATTTGTGTACCCTTGAGCGCGCTGCTTTGATATCGAATGACGAAGATACTTATATCGATGACGATAGTGTTTATGTAAAGTCCGATTACAGAATGTTGCGTATACCAATACGCTCAATTCGCTATGTAGAGAGTATGAGCGAATATGTACGCATATATCTAGAGGATTCCTCTAAGCCGGTGGTTACGTTGCTTAGCATGAAAAAGGTCGAGGAGGTGTTGCCTAAAAATTTATTTATGCGCGTACACCGCTCGTATATAGTTAATCTAAATAAGGTAAAAGAGGTCTCTCGAATGCATATTGTCTATGATAATAAGGTAACAATTCCCATTGGAGATATGTATAAAGATAAGTTCTTTGAATATATTGATAGTCGCTATTTGGGGAAATAACATACTTGTTTATTTATAACTTATAGATTTTTAAGATAGACTGTATTTGTTTAAAAAATACATTAATACAGGCTTTATGTATCTTGTATGTTTGTGCTATCTTTGCAATAATTAAAATTTATAATATGAGAGTTGCTATATATGGCGCTGGTTCTTTAGGAACTATTCTTGGCGCATACATCACAAAAAATGGAAGAGAAGTAGAATTAATAAATCGTAATAAAGCACATGTTGAGGCTCTTTGTGCCAATGGCGCACATGTCGTTGGAACAGTGAACTTTAAGCAAAAGGTTGTTGCTTATACTCCCGATATGATGTCGGGGAAATATGATATTATATTTCTAATGACAAAGCAACAACATAATAAAGAGGTGGTAACATTCATAAAAGATTTTCTTTCCGACAAGGGCGTGGTGGTAACACTTCAGAATGGAATCCCGGAGCTTGGTATAGGTGAGATTGTTGGAGAAGAACGTGTGCTAGGGTGTACTGTCGCATGGGGCGCTACATTGCAAGCACCGGGAGTGTGTGAATTGACGAGCGCTCCCGATAGCTTGACATTTTCACTTGGTTCATTGTCTTCAGTGCCTAATAAACTCTTCTACGAGGTAAAATCCTTATTGGAATTGATGGGGCCCGTAGAGCGTGATGATAATTTTATAGGAACTCGTTGGAGCAAGCTACTCATAAATTCTGCATTCTCGGGAATGAGTGCAGTGCTTGGTTGCACCTTTGGTGAGGCAGCAAAGAATAAAAAGTCGTGTAAGGTAGTACAGGCTCTCATAAAAGAGTGTATAGATGTGTGTGCTGCGGGAAAAATTAAGATAGAGCCGGTGCAGGGAAAGGATATAGTGAAATTGCTCGACTATAGTAATCCTATTAAAAAGGCAATATCTCTATTCATTATTCCTATTGCCATACGTAAGCATGCATTGCTAAAGGCTAGTATGCTACAAGACTTGGAAAAGGGTAAAAAGACCGAGGTAGATGCCATAAATGGTGTTGTTAGTGCTTTTGGTCGCAGGGTGGGCACTCCTACTCCTATGAATGATAAGGTAGTAGAAATTGTTCATAAGATAGAGGATGGTTTGCTTACTCCATCGTTCGATAATCTTAAATTCTTTATTTAAGGGCAAACTTCCATTATTTTGAAAAATATTTTGAAGAATGCTTGCATATATCGGGAAAGAATACTACCTTTGCATCGCTAAATAAGAGGGGTTAGTTACTTTCCTATGGAAGTTTGGGTGAGTGGCTGAAACCAGCAGTTTGCTAAACTGCCGTGCGGGTAACCGTACCGGGGGTTCGAATCCCCCAGCTTCCGCTCTTGTTAAAGCAATTGGCGCTTTCGTCTAGTGGCTAGGACACATGCCTCTCACGCATGGAACACGGGTTCGATTCCCGTAGGCGCTACAAAACTTATTTTATGGCGCTTTCGTCTAGTGGCTAGGACACATGCCTCTCACGCATGGAACACGGGTTCGATTCCCGTAGGCGCTACTTTGGTTAGAATTCCTTTTTGGAGTTCTATTTTTTTTGTTCTTGTTTTGGGTGGATGATTGACAATGCTTGCTGTTCGCACCCCGCCCGGCATAAACTTCGTCTATACTTCGTGCGACTGTTGCTGCAATCATTGTCGATTAACTTTGTTAATTCCCGTAGGCGCTACTTTGGTTAGAATTCCTTTTTGGAGTTCTATTTTTTTTGTTCTTGTTTGGGTGGATGATTGACAATGCTTGCTGTTCGCACCCCGCCCGGCATAAACTTCGTCTATGCTTCGTGCGACTGTTGCTGCAATCATTTCGAATTCCAAAAATCAATGTATTGTTGTGCTACTTTTTCTGGATTATGATGCTTCTTTACAAACTCAATGCTCTCTCTTTGTAGTTTAACAATGCTCTCCTTGTTTAAAACCAACATCTCTAACTTTTTGTATACATCATCCTCGCTTGGATATACATTTATCATTGGGCGTAAATCCTCTTCGTTTAATATTATGTAGCACTCTTCTTCTGCGCCTCCTATAACAATCTTTCCTTTGGATAGAGCTAGCAAGGCATTCATCCCGGGACTGTAACCGTATATTTGATCTAATAGTATGTCGCAATCTTCAACCATTTGGGTGTATTGCTCAAATGGTACGTTTTCGGCTTTTAATATTTCACAATCATTGGGGTAGGACTTTTGTAACTTCTCTAATGCATGCAACATTATATCTGTCCCTTTATATATACTCCTACTACGTTGTATTCCTATGAAAAAACGTATTTTGCGTTCATTGGTATAGTAGTCAGGTCTTTTTTTGAATGAACATGAGACAGGAAAGGGTATGTAAGTTAGTTTATTTCTGTAATGCTGTTGATATGATACGTAATACTCATACATACCGGCAATTATTCCATTACACTCATCTGCTATTTTGTAATTGAGTCTTGCTTTAGCAGTATTACTCCAATCTGCTATTTGTGAAGTTGTATAGTCATTAACAATCTCTTGCTCTCCAATATTGAAATCGGAATATCTAAAATTGTATGGTTTGGTTGTGGCATATTTTACCCAGAATGCATCCATGCCAAATGCGCCCATAAATAATTTCTTATTATGCTTCTTCAACCAATTATAGAAAGGAAATATGCGCTCGGCCTTTAGTTCTAGGAACATTGGGTTTATTATTTGCACTATATCATATCCACATAGTTTGGGCAATAGTGTATATGCTCTCAAAAGGTATGTTATACCGCCAATTTTTCCATTTTTGCGTACAAGCGAAATATCTCGTTTATAGTTTTTCCAAAAATCGCCATTGCTCATAACGCAAACGCTATGTCCCAATGAACGAAGCCCTTCTGCAAGACTCCAATGTACGTTACTATATTCGCCGATAAGCAGTATTTTCATCTTTTGTCTGGTTTATGTGCCGGTAAAATGAAACGTAATATATATATACCAAATATGTTGTTTGCCAATTTGCGAAATATTCGGTATTTTACCGAGAAACTTCTCTTTGGCAATGGGTATAGTGCAAACTCTTTTAACTCTGTTTTGCAAAGATTGTGAACCTCTTTGGCGCTTTTTCCCGCAAAAAACAGATTTATGATGGTGTCAACTGTGAGTGTTGCTAGTTTGCGGTCTAGCCCTTTTTGTTGTAACGGGTTTGATATGCTGTATACCGAGTCTTTAAATGTGATTAGTCTCTTTAGTAATGAGAAAAGGTCGTTAATACGTTTCTCTTCAAATTGTTTGTCTGTGTTTGATGTTATAGATTCTTTGCGAATACAATAATTGTACGCTATTATGTTGCTTTCTATAATGCTAGTGGCATGATAGTGCAACTTGGTGTTGAACTCCTCGTCTTCGTGGTAAACATTTGTTTCGAAACGTATGTTGTGCTTAATGGCGACCTCTCTTTCAAAAATGTATGTCCATGGAGCGCCACAAAGATTGTTGTCTGCCATGAAAGATGCACCACTTGTGGTGTTGCTGTATCTTATGGCATGTTTGTTGGCTTCTTTTGTTATTTCTGATTCGCTTTTGCATATCCTGTATTGAAACCTAAATATTTTAGGGCGTTCACTTCTAATAATATCCAAACATGCGCAAAGTGTATTATCAGGTATACAGTCATCTGCATCAACAAATTGAATGTATTTGCCTTCTGCTACTTCTATTCCTTTGTTTCTTGTTCCTCCGGGTCCTGTATGCTCGTTGGCTATTACTCTTAGAACATTGTCGTATTTCTTCTGTGCCCATAATGGTGGGTCGATAGAGCCGTCATCTACTACAATAATCTCGTAACTGTCATCGGGCATCTCTTGAGCAATGATACTGTCAATACATCGCATCAATAGTTCCTTTGGCAAGTTATAGTGGGGAATTATAATAGAAAGAAACTTCATTTTGCCGGATTTTTAACTTAACAGAGTTTTTTACGAAAGATGGAGTATGCCATACTATGTATCTTTGCATTGGATAACGAAAAGATTGTATATTTTATCTTGCTCCTTAAAGGTATCTCCATTTTGTAAAGAATAGATATAGGCAATCTTTCGTCTTTTATCATGCCAATGGCATTTTCGCGTTCTTTTTTTGTTCCATCGGAGCAACGGCATAGGTCGGTGAGGCAATCGAGGCATTTGAAAAGTAGGTCGCGCGATTCTTCTTCTAACTTATATTCGTTTTTTGCCTTTTTATATAGATTCACAAAGTTGCGATATCTGAAAAATATCGATTTAAAGGAGTAACTGTTCGAGATACTTCCTTTGTGTTTGTGATAGTAGTAAAATCCTGCATCGGAATAGAATACGTTGTTGCAACTCTCGTAAAGTATGGGGGTAATATATGTGTCCTCAAATAGTTCTCCTTCGGGAAAACGTACAAAGCAAAATAGGTCGGCACGATAAATCTTGTTCCATGAATAGCAATGCTCGTAGCCTTTGCGTTTTATCCAATCGACGAAAATCTTTTCATTGTCCGAAACTTTTTCCGAAGGAAATGAGACGATTTTGCTTTGCGGGGAGTCGTAATCTACTGTTACCGGAAACTCTAAAAGGTCTACATCGGGGTTCGATTGCAATATGCGCATATTGTAGTAATATGTTCCCGAAGCGATTGTGTCATCGCCATCTACAAATGTAATGTATTCGCCTTGCGCAACAGCTAAACCGGCATTTCGTGCCGATGATAAACCGCCATTCTTTTTATGTATAACTTTAACCTTGTCGCACTCTTGTGCGTATCTGTCGCATATCGCTCCACAGTTGTCGGGTGAGCCGTCATCCACAAGTATTAGTTCGTAATCGGTATATGTCTGTTGCAAAATGCTCTCTATGCAATTTTGCAAATGACGCCTTACTTTATATACCGGTACAATTATACTTAATTTCATTTTATTTATGTAGAATTTATCTATGGAACGTGTTTTTGCGTCTCCATTTGCAAAGATAATTAAATCTTAATATAATATGTTGTTTGATGGTTGTTTTTATTTATTTGTATGTAGTTTTAATGCGAAAAAATAATTAACACTATCTTTTAATAAAAATCTATTTAAATATATTTTTGCTCATTTCTATCTATTTTTGAGGAAACCTTGAATGTATACTTTGGGACGGTTAAAATCGTACTCCTTTGTGAAGCTAAAGCTTCAGTTGTCGCAAACGATGCTGTTTTTGCGTCGTCGCTTTGAAAAATATTGAAGTAAACTTCATATTTCTCGCTCGTTTGTTGCTATATTTGAGGTAAACCTCGAATATATACTGCACTCGCTTTGAAAAATATCGAAGTAAACTTCATATTTCTCGCTCGTTTGTTTGTATATTTGATGTAGTTTGATTAAGATTCTTTGAGTATCAAACCATTAAGAAGAACTTGCATGAGAATGGGCAATGGATAAGAAATTGCTAACTTGTTTTGTTACACTATATTC
>JAFWYF010000015.1 GCA_017522785.1 Bacteroidaceae bacterium
CTGTTTGAGCGTTACTTAGACGCAGAAAGCGACTAAGTGAGCGAGTTCCGCAAACCCCAAATATTAATCGTTAAGCCACAAACGACAAGCGAGAGACAAACGAGTTATATTGCCATGAAATGGCAATTCACGAGCAGAGGAACGAGCAACTCGAACGCCCGCGTGCCGAATTTTTCGTTTCCTTTTTTAAAAAAGGAAAAACAAAAGAGAAATGGTTTAGAGAAAGAACAACTCTTTGGACTCCGAGGCATTAAAGGAGAAAAGTAATTATAAGCAAAGTACTGCTAAAATATCGCCATATCATTACAAGTACCTACACTTGCTCATTAATATAAACCAAAAGGAGCTGTGCAAAAAATATTTTGACACAGCTCCATTGAAAAACTATTTATTACTATTCTCTTCCCAATGAAAAGGCTCGAACTGCGAATCATTATCAACCCACGACGCTTTACGCATGGAATAAATAATAAACGGAGCAACAACCACAACAATACATCCAATGAATAGTACCGCATACCACACAGTACTGCTACCAACAGCAATCTGAGCAGGAGGAATAAAACTAAGAACAAACGCCAATAGACTTCCTAAGAAACCGACACCGGCAACAATCCACATGAGCATGTTGCCACTCTTTCCAATGCGGAAAGGACGAGGGTAGCTCTTCATGCTATAACGCAGGTATATCGCAGCGGCAAACATCAGCAAATACATAATCAGATAGAGCAGTACAGTAAGCTGCGACAATATCTGATAGAAACTCTGCACCGACGGCATAATCACAAAGAGCAGGCTCAGGAATGTTACTGCACAACCTTGAATTATCAATATGTTCTTTTGCACTCCAATCTTGTTCGCTTTTTGCATGAATGGTGGCAGGTAACCTGCTTTTCCTACGGCAAAAAGACCTTTAGATGGGCCCGAGACCCACATCAATACTCCGGCAAGAACTCCAAATGCCAATGCAATGGCAATAATGGGTGCGAACCACGATGCATGAATATATTTCAGGTAGTTGTCGAATCCCACGAGAAGGCTTTGTGTAAGGTTGATATCTTTCTGTGGAATAATTATACCTAGCGCAAATGTGCCAAGCACAAAAATCAGAACGGTTATGGCTGCACCAATGAACACTGCGCGAGGGTAGTCGCGGCTCGGTTTCTCCATGTCTTGCACGTGTACACCCGACATCTCCATGCCGGCATAGAAAAGAAATATTCCCGATGCCAACACAAGGTTATCCAAGCGTGCTATGTCGGGGAAGAAGTTCCCGCCAAAATTCATCTGCGACTCTCCACCTGTTGCAAGGTATATGATGGCAAGCACAATGAGCAGTCCTGCCGGAATAATTGTTCCCACAAGACCGCCAATCTTTGCCACCTTGCTCACCCAACCCAATCCTTTGAGTGAGATGAACGTTGCTGCCCAATATATTATTAATACTATGGCAAGTGTATATATCTTGTTCGATGCAAGTGCCATGTCGTGAGCGCTGTCGGTACCAATGAATGCCAATGCTACGGCGCCGAACGTTAGAACAGTGGGGTACCATATAGTGCTCTCTACCCATTGCAACCATATAGCAAGAAATCCTATTTTCTTACCAAATGCTTCGCCTACCCAACGAAATACACCACCTTGTTTGTCGCGGAACATTGCGGCTAGCTCTGCTGCGACGAACGATGTGGGAATCAAAAAGACAAGTGCCGCAAACAGGTAGTAGAATGCTGAACTCAAACCATACTCTGCCTCTGCCGGCAATCCGCGTAGTGATACAACGGCTGTTACATTCATGATGGCAAGGGTGATAACCCCTAGCTTTACTGCTTTTTCGGAATTTGATGACATAGTTGTTATTTTAATTAGTTTGTTAATTTGTATAATCTTTATAACAATGCCGTTTTGAGTTTGTTTAGGATAATAAAACTTTAAAAAAGCGGTTCTTCGAAAATTTTCGAAGAACCGCTTTTAAAACTTATTATAAATTATCAGCACAAAGTCAGTATCATCATTTGTGCCACTAGCACACGCATGAACATTGTCAGCGGATATACCGTAGCGTAGCCGATGGATGTAGCCTCGCTACCGGAACATTGCTCATTGGCGAATGCCAATGCCGGTGGATTGGTGCTTGCTCCCGACATAACGCCAATGAGGGTGTTATACCTAAGTTTCATTATGTATCGGCCAATAACACCGGCCAATAGCAACGGAATAATAGTGATTATTGCTCCATACAAAATCCACATGTAACCTCCTTTGTTCACAATGGTGTCTATGAAACCGTTGCCAGCTTCGAGTCCGACGCATGCAAGGAATAGAGAAATTCCAACTTCCCGTATCATCAGGTTTGCACTTGTAGTGGTGTAGGTAACAAGTTTCAGGCGAGGGCCAAAATAGCTTATAAGTATCGATACAATAAGTGGACCTCCTGCCAATCCAAGTTTTACAGGTTGCGGAATGCCGGGTATCATCAAAGGTATGCTGCCAAGGATGCAACCAAGTACTATTCCAATGAATATTGGGAATAGGTTGGGGTGGTCGAGGTATTTGCGCGAATCGCCCAAAATCTTCTTGACGCTTCCCACTGCGGTCTCTTTACCCACAACAGTAACAGTGTCGCCAATTTGCAATTTAATACCGGGTGATGCCACTAATTCAATTCCTGAGCGATGTATTCGTGTAATGTTCACCTGAAAATGTTTCCTTATATCCAGTTTGGATAGAATCTTGCCATTCAGTTTAGGGTTGGTTATAATAATCTTACGAGATATGAAATGTGCATCGGCCTTCTCCCATTCTATTTCGCATATCTCACCAAATAGTTTTACAATGTTTTCGTGCAGGTCGGGTTTAGCTATAACCAAAATCTTGTCATTCATCTGCAATATACTATTTGCATTTGCAATCTCTGCCTCTTTCGATGTCTCATGAAATATACGTGATACAACAAAATCGAGTTTGCTACTCTTTCTTATATTTTCGAGAGTGCAATTTGTGATATCTCTGTTCCTGACAATAATGTTTATAGGCACTACATTCAGCTTTTCGCTTTCCTCTTCTACAGGCGCATTAAACTCCTTTCTGTAGGCTGTCGCTTTTAATATCTGCATAGCAAGAATACATCCAATCACACCAAGAGGGTAAGCTACACTATAGCCCAGAGCAATATCTGTTGCGGTGCTTCCATACATGTCAGTGTATGCCTGTTGTGCCGCTCCTAATCCGGGTGTGTTAGTTACTGCTCCCGACATAATTCCTGTAATTGTTGTTATGCTTGTGCCTGTCGTGAAATGTAAAATTATAGCTGTTATTACATCGAAAAATACAATGCAGCATGCAAGAATATTAAGCGTCAGTCCTCCCGATTTAAATCCCGAGAAAAATCCCGGTCCAACTTGTAGGCCTATGGAGTAGACAAAAAGAATAAGTCCGAACTCTTTTATAAAGTGTAACAAATCGCCGTTCAGAGTCATCCCGAAATGGGAAAAGACAATTCCCACAAATAGAATCCATGTTACACCAAAAGAAATTCCTGCAAATTTAACCCTTCCAAGAATGACACCAAGAGCAATTGTGAGTGCAAGAATAATCATTGAGTGGGCTATTCCGCCACTCCATACCCCATTAAATCCATAAAATAAGTTTGTAATAAATTCCATAAATGTGTAAGTCGTTAAGCGGTTGCAAAATTACAGCGAAGTTTACCAAAAATTAATTGAAAATATATTATTATTTTCTATACTAAGTATCGTTATAAATAATACGTAATTATATCTATTATTAAACTTTTTGTCTTTTAAATTCCTTTTTTTAATGAATTTTGATTACAAAAGTCGCATAAAGATGTTTTTTTGATGACTCAACCGCTCTTTTTTATCATTTTTTTTTGATATACAGAAAAAAGAGGTTATTTTTGCAAAAAGTATTAAGAGACTGTTTGTTTTTTGTGCTTTGGTTTTGTAAAGCAAAGACAGCGAAACAATCAGTTTTGGCAAGAAATAATTTTTAGAACTTTGTAAGTTCCTAAAAACCATTAGTGAGATAAACGTATTTATAAAAATGTTATGCACTGTAGCAAATAGCTCACGTATTATTAACGTGGTGGTTGTCGTCCTATCAAACTAATGGGATGAGAACGGCTGTGCATGCAATAAAAGACGTAAGCCTTTCTCGGATATAAGAGGAGGGCTTTTTTAATTGTTAAGGCGTTGTCCTTACAAAATGTAAAAAAGAATTTGATATGAAAATTAAACTTAGAAGCGCACAATGTACCGAGGGACGTCGTATGGCAGGTGCCAGAGCCCTTTGGATTGCAAATGGTATGAAACGAGAGATGTTCGGCAAACCAATTATAGCCATTGCCAACTCGTTTACCCAACTTGTGCCGGGACATACACACCTACACGAGGCCGGACAAATTGTCAAACAAGAGATAGAGAAACTAGGATGCTACGCAGCAGAATTCAATACCATAGCTATTGACGATGGTATCGCTATGGGACACGACGGCATGTTGTACTCATTGCCTTCGCGCGACATCATTGCCGATAGCGTTGAATATATGTGCAATGCCCACAAGGTTGATGCATTGGTCTGCATCTCGAACTGCGACAAAATTACTCCGGGCATGCTCATGGCATCTATGCGATTAAATATCCCTACAGTGTTTGTATCGGGTGGCCCAATGGAAAAGGGTACTTGGAAAGGCGAAAACCTCGACCTCATCTCGGCGATGGTAAAAGCTGCCGATACATCGGTTAGCGATGAGGAACTGATGGAGGTAGAAAAGCGCTCTTGTCCCGGTTGCGGTTGCTGTTCGGGCATGTTCACCGCCAATTCAATGAATTCACTCACAGAGGCAATCGGTTTGTCGTTACCCGGCAACGGAACAATACTCTCTACACACGAGAACCGTTTGCAGTTGTTGAAGGATGCCGCACGTCAGGTTGTAACAAATGCCTTTAAATATTACGAAGAGGGCGATGAGAGTGTTCTCCCACGAAGCATTGCAGTACGCGACGCATTCCTCAATGCCATGACGCTCGACATTGCCATGGGTGGCTCTACAAATACCATTCTTCACCTGCTTGCTGTGGCACAAGAGGCCGGTGTCGATTTCAAAATGTCCGATATCGACCAGCTTAGTCGCAAGGTTCCCTGCTTGTGTAAGTTGGCTCCCAACAGTGCCAAATATAGCGTACAAGATTGCGGACGTGCCGGTGGCATCATAGGCATCATGGGTGAACTTGCCAAAGGTGGCTTGTTGAACACATCTTTGAAGCGTGTGAACGGTGCTACTCTTGCCGAAGATATTGCACGTTATGACATTACAGCCGGCGATGTAGATGCCGAGGCGCAACGTATATACGGTACAGCCCCTGCAAATGTATTCTGCAATGTCATGGGTTCACAGAATAATATGTATGAGACACTCGATACCGACCGTGAGAATGGCTGTATACGTTCTCTTGAACATGCTTACACCAAAGATGGTGGCTTGGCTATACTCTTTGGAAATATAGCACAAGATGGTTGCGTTGTGAAAACAGCCGGTGTCGATGAGAGCATCTGGAAATTTACAGGAAAAGCAAAAGTGTTCGACTCGCAAGATGCGGCTGTAGAGGGCATTCTAGGAGGTAAAGTGCAGGCCGGCGATGTTGTGGTAATTGTTTACGAAGGTCCCAAAGGTGGTCCCGGTATGCAGGAGATGCTCTATCCCACATCATACATAAAATCGCGTCATCTTGGAAAAGAGTGTGCGCTAATAACCGATGGCCGTTTTAGCGGTGGAACATCGGGCTTGAGTATAGGACATATTTCGCCCGAGGCAGCAGCCGGTGGAAACATTGGCAAGTTGCGCGATGGCGACATCATAGAAATTGACATACCCAATCGCAGTATAAATGTGAAATTAAGTGATGAGGAACTTGCCTCTCGCGAAATGTTCCCACTTACTCGCGACAGAGTGGTGTCAAAGAGCCTTAGAGCCTATGCTAACATGGTTAGTTCGGCCGACAAAGGCGGAGTGAGAATAATAGAATAATAACTAGAAAAAACAATAACCGATGAAAGAGATTATATCAGGAGGTGAAGCACTGCTCCGTTCATTGAAAAATGAGGGAGTAGATACAATATTCGGCTACCCGGGTGGTTCTATTATGCCCGTTTTCGATGCAATGTACGACCATAGAGACGATTTTCATCAGGTGGTAGTGCGCCACGAACAGGGTGCTGTGCATGCTGCACAAGGCTATGCACGCAGTTCAGGTAAAGTGGGTGTATGTATTGTAACAAGTGGTCCCGGAGCAACAAATACCCTTACAGGTATCAGTGATGCCATATTGGATAGTACACCGGTGGTGGTTATTGCCGGTCAGGTTAGTTCGGCTGTGCTTGGTACCGATGCTTTTCAAGAGATAGACTTGGTGGGTGTTACACAACCTATATCAAAATGGAGCTATCAGATACGTCGTGCCGAGGATGTGGCATGGGCTGTTTCTCGTGCATTTTATATTGCTCGCAGTGGTCGTCCCGGTCCTGTTGTGCTCGACTTTACAAAAAATGCTCAGGTAGCACAAATAGCATACGAGCCGGTTACAGTCGATTATGTACGTAGTTACGTACCCTATCCTAAACCAAACATGGATGCTATAAAAGAAGCTGCGGAACTCATTAATCGTGCACGTCGTCCCTTTGCCTTGGTTGGTCAGGGCGTGGAACTGGGTGAGGCGCACGAAGAGCTAAAGGCCTTTTTGGAAAAGGCCAATATTCCTGCGGCACGCACATTGTTGGGCCTCTCGGCATTGCCTAGCGACTATCCTTTGAACGTGGGTATGCTTGGTATGCATGGAAACCTCAGTTGTAATGTGAATACCAATCAATGCGATGTACTCATTGCAATAGGTATGCGTTTCAGCGACCGCGTAACAGGAAACTTGGCAACATACGCAAAACAGGCAAAGGTTATACACTTGGATATAGACCGTGTAGAGATAGACAAAAATGTGAAGGCCGATATTCCCGTAATAGGAAACTGCAAAGAGACATTGCCCCTAATCACAGAACTGTTGCAACCTGCCGACCACAAGGAGTGGATAGATAGTTTTGCCGACTACGATGCAGTGGAGTACGAGAAGGTTATAGCAAAGGCACTTAATCCCGGCAAAGGTCCCCTCAAAATGGGTGAGGTGGCACGCAAGGTGAGCGAGGCCTCGAACAACAGCGCAGTGCTGGTTACCGATGTAGGTCAGAACCAGATGTTGTCGTGTCGCTATTTTAAATATACCAAACCGCATAGTGTGCTTACCTCAGGTGGATTAGGTACTATGGGCTACGGCTTGCCTGCCGCAATCGGTGCCACTATGGGTGTTCCCGAACGTACAGTGTGTGTGTTCATGGGTGATGGTGGCTTCCAAATGAATATACAGGAACTTGGTACCATCATGGAACAAAAGTCGCCTGTTAAGATGATTTTGCTGAACAATAACTATCTTGGCAATGTGCGTCAGTGGCAAGAACTATTCTTCAATAACAGATACTCTTGTACACCTATGCTCAATGCCGATTACTGCATGATAGCAAAGGCGTACGGCATACCATCGCGTTTGGTTGTAGACCGTTCCGAGATAGACGATGCAATAAAAGAGATGCTAGAAACACCGGGCGCATTCCTGTTGCATGTAGCAGTAGAAGAAGAGGATAATGTGATGCCAATGGTTCCTCCCGGAGCATCAATTTGTGATATGATATTTGAATAAAAGACTATGGAGAAGAAATTATATACTGTAATCATATACTCGGAGAATATTGCCGGTATGCTTAATCAAGTAACGGCAGAATTTACTCGCAGACAAATGAATATAGAGACATTGAACGTGTCGTCGTCGGCCATAGATGGTGTGCACCGTTACACTGTATCGCTTTGGGCCGATGAAGATATTATTCGCAAGTCGGTTAAGTCGATAGAAAAGAAAATTGATGTACTCAAAGCCGACTACTACACCGAAGATGAGATTTTTGTGCAGGAGGTTGCTCTCTATAAGATTTCAACACCGGTATTGCTTGTTAACAAACAGGTCTCTAAAATTATTCGTCATAATAATGCCCGAGTAATAGAGGTGAACTCAAACTACTCGGTTGTGGAGCAAACCGGCAAAACCGAAACAATTATGAAGCTCTACAAAGAGTTTGTTGCAGAGCAGTGTCTGTTGCAGTTCGTTAAGTCGGGCCATGTGGCGGTAACACGTAATGCCAATGAAAATCTTAGCGAACATATCTTCGACGAGGATGCAAAGAGAAAAGTTAAATAACATATATAAATAACAGCCTTAAAATTTAAAAACACTATGGCAGAAATGAATTTTGGCGGAGTGATAGAGAATGTAATCACTCCTAAAGAGTTTTCTTTGGAGAAAGCTCGTGAGATTTTGAAGAATGAGACAATTGCAGTGCTTGGATACGGTGTACAGGGCCCCGGTCAGGCATGTAACCTACGCGACAACGGTTTCAATGTAATCGTTGGTCAGCGCGAAGGAAAAACTTATGATAAAGCTGTTAGCGACGGTTGGGTTCCCGGTGAAACACTCTTCTCTTTGGAGGAGGCTGCACAGCGTGGTACAATCATCTGTATGCTTCTTTCTGATGCTGCACAAATTGCAGTATGGCCTACAGTGCTTCCTCATTTGACAGCTGGTAAGGCTCTCTACTTCTCACATGGCTTCGGTATCAACTGGAACGACAGAACAGGTATTGTTCCTCCCACTGATGTCGATGTTATCATGGTTGCTCCTAAAGGCTCAGGTACATCACTCCGTACAATGTTCCTCGAGGGTCGTGGCTTGAACTCTTCATACGCTATCTATCAGGATGCAACAGGCAAAGCAATGGACCGCGTTATCGCTTTCGGTATCGGTATCGGTTCGGGTTATATGTTCGAGACAACATTCCAGCGTGAGGCAGTTTCTGACCTCACCGGTGAGCGTGGCTCTTTGATGGGTGCTATTCAGGGATTGCTCCTTGCACAGTACGAGGTGTTGCGTGAGAATGGTCATACTCCTTCTGAGGCTTTCAATGAGACAGTTGAGGAACTTACACAATCTTTGATGCCTCTCTTTGCCGCTAAAGGTATGGACTGGATGTATGCAAACTGCTCAACAACTGCACAGCGTGGTGCATTGGATTGGATGACTCCTTTCCACGACGCTATTAAGCCTGTTATGTACAAGTTGTATGAGTCTGTTAAGACCGGTAACGAGGCACAAATCTCTATCGACTCTAACTCACAGCCCGATTATCGCGTTAAATTGAACAAAGAGCTTCAGGCTCTCCACGATAGCGAGATGTGGCGTACAGCAGAGGTTGTTCGTCAGCTTCGTCCCGAAAATGCTACAAAATAATCTATTAACGATTATATGTGAAAGAGGATGCGTGAGTGCATCCTCTTTTTTTTGTCCCTAAAATAGGGATTCTCCCTCCTTTTTATAGGGGATTTTCCGATATTTCAATCATTTTTATATGTAATTTAGCAACATGAAAAATGTGAGCCGTATGAAACAGATTATTTTAACTTTATTGTTGGTGCTTCCAATGACTCTGGTTGCTCAGGTCGATGACATCTATTTTACTCCAAAGAAAAAGAGTAATACAAAAAAGATTGAGATAGCAGAGAGCAGTAACAACTCGGGTACACAATTGCATATAGGGAGCAGTTCGCTTGTCAATGGTAGAGACGAAGACGAGTATAACAGACGTAATACTTCGTCGTCGCTATCATCGGATTATGATTACTATGATAATGAGGAATACTATGACGATGCCAAAGAAACATCAAATTATACCTATTCCGATGTGGACGATTATGAGTTCTCTACCAGAATAGTGCGCTTCCACTCTCCCGGCCTTGTTTTGGTTAGCAGCCCTTGGTATTGGGATATATATAACGATAATATTTATTATACATCGTACTATCCTTCGTGGTCGTGGAACTTCTCGTTTGGCTCTTGCGGATGGTATGGAAACTATTGGAGCAGTTGTTGGTATTCTCCATTCTATTGGGGACATCATCACCACTATTATCATCACCCTTATTGGCACTCCGGTTGGTATCCCTCATGGCATCATCATGGTCCAATATATGCCGGACACTCATACAGAGGCGGCAGTCGTCCGGCAATTGCCAACCTAAGAACCGGTACAACGGGCATAGGACGTCGTGGCACAGGTACCACAAATGTGGCTCGTAGAACGGCAACAGCCAAAGTTGATGATGACAATCGCAGAGCAGGTGTTCGTCGTAACACTATAAATATTGGTGGCGATAGCAGACAAAGCGGAGTTCGTCGTGGTTCCGGCAGTGTGAACAACGATAACAAGCAGAGCACTGTTCGCCGTAATGCAAACAGTGTGAACAGCGATAATAAACGAACAACTGTTCGTCGCTCAGAGAAAAAGAATAGTAATACCTATGACCGTCCCAGTAGCACACGCAAAACATCGCGTTCTTCAAGTGTAGAGAGTAGCAGAAGAAGCAACAGCCGTTCGTCGGGTTCTGTATCTCGTAGCAGTAGCAGTTCACGCAACAGCTCGGGTTCAGTTTCTCGTAGCAGTGGTAGTTCACGCAACAGCTCAGGTTCAGTATCTCGCGGTGGCGGTGGCTCACGTGGTGGCAGACGATAAATATTGTAATGTCTAAATGAAAAAGTTATTATTATGAAAAGATATGCGTTCTTGTTAATGTTCTTTGTTGTTGTCGGTGTTAAAGCACAGAGCACATACGAAGTAGCAAGGTTGTTTAGTGAAGACCTTAGCGGTACTGCCCGCTTTGTAGGTATGGGTGGTTCAATGGGCGCTTTAGGTGCCGACCTCTCTGTCATGGGCACAAACCCTGCCGGAATAGCACTTTATCGTGGAAACGATGTTGCCATCTCTGGAAGTTTAAATACTGTTGATAGCAAAGTCAATTATATTGGTACAACCAATAAGAACGATAATACTTTTGCTTCGTTCGACAACATTGGAATTGTACTTGCCAACAGTTTCTTCGACTCCGGTCTTAAATATCTGAATATTGGTGTAAACTACAGACGCAGAAACAATTTCTCCAAAGAGTTTGAGATGTCCGGTGCCGGAGGCTTTAATCATAATGACGAGTGGGTACAGTTGTCGCAAATGTATCAGATGCAACAACTTTTCGACCTCTCGACATTCGACCCGCTTAATATATCGTACAAGAACTACACCAATATGCAAGACTATTGGTTGCCTTTGTTGGGTTGCGACGGTGGTTTGCTCGACGATAATGGTGCTCCATTATATCTCCCCGATGCTGTATGCTACTATTCCGAAGAGAAGGGTGGTGTGAATGAGTTCGATTGCAACCTTTCTGTTAATATAGACGACCGCGTCTATTTGGGTGTTACAATGGGATTTTACGATGTAAATTACAGTCGTTATTCCTATTATGGTGAGGATGATGCCGATGGTCCCATCTATACCCTTCATAATTGGTACGAAACAGTTGGTTCAGGTTTCGATATTAAGCTTGGCGCAATAATTCGTCCTTTTGAGTTTTCTCCATTTAAGTTTGGCGTGGCTGTCCATTCGCCCACATGGTATTCGCTAACAGACCGTTCTTCGGCTCTCATAGAAGGACCATACGACGACCTGTACATGGATACTCGCGATGTTGATGCCTATGGAGACGACTATTATGTCGATTATCATTTGAGAACTCCTTGGCGTTTCAGCGCAAGTGCAAGTTACACGTTCGGTAGTTTCCTTGCTGTAAATGCCGAGTATGAGTATGCCGATTACAGCGATGTAGGCATGTCGTATGCAGGTGGAGGCGATATGATACCCATGGAAGAGGAATTTGAAAGTAATATGTACGGGGTAAACACCTGTCGTGTAGGTGCCGAACTGCGCCTGACCGATGAATTCAGCCTACGTTGCGGATATAACTATATGTCGGCACCATTCAAGAAAGATGCTGCAAAGTATACGATTTCTGCAACAGACACAAATACAGAATATCAGAATACTTTTGAAAAGAATACTGTAACATTGGGTATGGGCTATAATAACAAGCATTTCTATATCGATGCAGCTTACAAACTATCTATTCACGATTCCGATTTCTATCCGTATTATGATAACGAAATAGTTAATCCGGCTGCAAGTGTGCAAAACAGACAAAACCAATTTGTCGTTACTATTGGTGGTCGCTTTTAATCACTTTTTCTTGTCGCGAAACAGATAAATACCTGTATAAACATTGAACGTTCCAAACCCATTCACTATCGAAATGTTTGCTTTTCGGTAGGAATAGGTGTGGGACACCAATGAGGCTCCTGCAAAATATCGACTGTTGTTGTATAACAGTGCTGCGCGAAAAATAAAGTCGAAATTTATATTCTTAACGAATTCCTTGTCTAACGCAAATTTAAAGGATGTATTTTTGTATCCTATGGCAGGAGTCGCAGATATGTTTGCCAAACAGTTCTTTGCAAAGACCCAGTTATATGTGTATCCGAAATTTATGCTGTAGTCCTTGTATTTTACACTGCTTATCTTAAAATTCGGGTTCATGGCATCCAGAATCTCAGTCGAGAACTTGTTGTTGTCTATGTGAAAATTCTGTTCGGAGTAGTTTAATCCTAAAATGAATGAGCCACAACTTATTCGTTGGTTGTTTGTTTGGCTATATGCCGCGGGGTACGAGAAGTGTTTGTTGTTGAATATATAATAAACATTAAATCCTTTTTGTGTAACAGACATTCCATTGAACTTGTTGTTCGTTATGCGCATGTCGTTACCATATTCGTTCTTGAAACCACCTAAGCTCCTAATCTTGAACCCTTCGTCTCTCTTCATGTAGAAAAAGTCGAAGCCCACTTTCGATGTGTAGAAACTGAAATTCCAATCGGCCTTTGTATTATTTTTCTCTACATCAAAGGTCCAACCGAAAAATAGCCATTTCCAACCAACATAGAACCCGATTTTGTTATTTATGTCCGGCGAGAAAGTAATATTTTGTTTTCTGTCGGGGGAGTAGAACCGATAGTACTCATAGGCATTTGTGTATTGTGTCATGAGTGTCAGTTTATACTTGTTGGGAGTAATGTAAAGGGAGTCTTTCTTGTTCAAATGCTCCTCAATAATATTCTCTGCCTTTTTCATCTTCACATGTGTGTAGTCGATGATTTTTTCGGGATGGTAGAATATATTTGTAGAGTCTTTCTGTGCTTTAGCTTGGAGTGTACAAAGATGCAGTACGGCTATAGTCGCAAGAATCCTTATGATTATAGTATGTGTACTGCCTGATACTATCATGCTATATTTGCAAAAAGGGCGTGTATCCTAAATTATTTTTCCCAATATTTTGTCCATTACCCAGTTTGTGGGGGTGGCACTTATGCTGTCGCAGGTGCAGACTGCAGTGTGTTGCAGGTGCTCTACAATGTTTTTGATAAGTGGCAACTGAACGTATATGGGGTTTGGAATCTTGAACTCTTCGGTTCCATTCTCACCGGTGAACTGTATCGGCTCAAATGTGAATACCGAGAATTTTAGTGTTCCATTGCTGCCAAATATCTCTATGTGGTCCTCTTTTGCAAGTTCGTTGGCAACAAAACACCATGAGCCGGAGCCGGGTATTCCTGTCTCGAACTTGAAGCATGCGCTTACGGTGTCTTCTGCTTTATACAAACCGCCACGGTTGGCAGTGTATCCTTCAGCCTCCAAGATACATCCGAACATCTCTTGCAAAAGGTCGAGTTGGTGTGGAGCCAAATCATAAAAATAGCCTCCACCGGCAATGTCGGGTTGCACGCGCCATGGTAGGTTATCGCGGTTGTAGTCGAGGTCGCGTGGTGGCACAGCAAAACGTATCTGCACGTTTAGTACCTTGCCTAAACGGGGCAGTAGCTCTTTAACTTTTAAAAAATAGGGAAGATATCTGCGGTAATATGCAACAAAGCATGGCACTCCGGTCTCGCGTGATATACGGTTTATGCGTGCGCAATCTTCGTAATTGGCGGCAAGGGGCTTCTCTACATATACAGGCTTGCCGGCCTTCATAGCCATAATGGCATAAGTGGCATGTGATGACGGTGGTGTGGCAATATATACGGCATTTACATCGGGGTCGTCAACCAACTCCTGTGCGTCGGTGTACCAACGTGTGATGTTGTGTCGTTTGGCATACTCCTTGGTTCTCTCTTTGTCTCGTCCCATGACAGCAACAACACTTGAACCTTTTATAAGGTTGAATGCCGGTCCGCTTTTTTTCTCTGTAGCTTCGCCACAACCGATAAATCCCCACTTAATAATTATATTCATAGCCTATGTTTTAGTTGTAGAAGTTCCACGATAGTCCCAGCCATAGTGTTCCCGGGTTTATAGGGTAGTGAGGAGCAAGGAAATAGTTCATTTTTCCTGTACCCTCGTTCACGTGGTAATACATAACATAGAAACGGGTCTGTTTCAGCAAGAAGTTTGCATAGACATTCACAACAGGGTAGTTGCCTATCTCTATTTTGTCTGCCGGGTTCTGCTGACAGAATTGTCCCAACTCGGGAGAATAGTCGTTTGCATAGTACGATGTGAAATAGCGAACATCGGCACCAATCTCTGTGTTCAGAACCTTTGCTATCTTGAATTTGAGATACATATTTGCATAGGCATTAAGCTCGGGTAAAGGAAGAACATTGCTGTTGCTTGTCTTTTGGTATGTCAGTTCTGTATCTAAATGGAAAATTCCAAATTTAAAATCTTGGTTCAATGTGGCAGATAGCACCTGTATATTATCACTCTCTTGAGCAACCGAGATATTGCTCAAATAGCCGTTTCCACTGCTGTTTGGTGTGCTGTGGTTGGCAAGATAGGTGTAGTTCTTGATGTTTTCTACTCCTGCTTTTAATTTTGTGCGCCATCTCTTTATGCTGAATTCTCCCTCGATGCGTGTGCGAAACTCTTTGTCGAGGTTGTTTTTATCCCACCAATAGTGCTCCGAATGAAAATGACGATAGAAGAACGAAGGACGGTTGTTTTTTACAAAAGCTCTTCCTTTGAACTGTATATCTTGTCTAAGCAGTTTGAAGTTGGCTTCTCCTGAACCTTCGAGAAGAAATGAGCCTAAATCTTCACCCGAAATGGCTGTTTCTCCGCGTAGTTTATATTTGAAATATTCGCTACGATTGCTTTCGATGATACCTCCCACCGATAATGTATGTTCGCCATATTTCCCTCGATACTCCAATCCATTGGGCATTGTGTCGGGAATGGTGTATTTGTTATAGTCGTACGATGCGTATGCTGTTATATTGGCAATGGCCCATTTGCTGAATCCTTCACTCAACGATAGTGCCAATGTGTTTTTAATTCCAAAATAGTTTATCTTGTTGATAGAGTCGTAACGTAAATAATTTGTCGCGTAGTAGTTTGTTGGTGGGTCGTAGTTAATGAATTCGTGGCGATTAGTAATGAAATCGGCAGTGTGTGTTATACGTGCTACATTTATAAAACGACGTTCATACTCTGCATCGTCATCGCTTTGCTTTATTCTTGCACCAAGACTATCCGACAACTCGGCAACAATTGCCGAATCTGATGCTGTAACAGGTTGCTCTTTGTCGCGCTCTGTTATCAATCGGGTAATCTCGTTAGTGAGGCTGTCGCCCGAAAGGCTTTTCGCAACCTGCTTGTAGAAACCGAAATTATAGTTGTGTGTGAAATAGGCTGTGTAAACCTCATTTCTGTTCCATGTCTGGTCGAAATGGACAGGTATATCACTTGTTCCAAAATTACTACTGGAACCATCGGTATTCTCGGGTTTGGTTATATATTCGTCATTAACAATTCCACCATTCTCTGTAAGCTTCATGTGGTAGCGACTTGCCAACAGATGATAGTTGTATTTGTCGCTCTTGTAATACGAGAAAAGAGAAAAGTTCATGTAGGCTGTCGATTGGTTGTCATACTGTCCTCTGCCATATAAATAGTCGAAGAGAAACCCAATTCCGAATTTGCTGCCGGCATTGCTGGCAAAATATACTCTTACTCTGTCGTCTCCTGTTACCTTATCGCCCGATTCATTGTAACTGATATTCGTGTATGGCGATTTTGTATCTATGAAAAAGAACTCTCCCGGGCGTGTGAAGAAATAGTCGAAGGGGAGCATAAAGTCATACTTTGTGTTCGACGGACGGTTAAAGAATATACGCGACTGACGAGGCGTACCCATGTTGCCCAAGTAGTTGTATTCTCCATTCATGCCCTCTGTCATGTGCCAATTCTGATAAAGATGTTGCAGTGTGTCGGCATTAACAGGTATAGGAGTACCCATCATCTCGTCGATGTGCCACTGTCTTATATCTTTTGGAACAATTACGTCGCCCGACTTTGTGGTGTCTCGTTGGTTATGGAACGGATTGAATACCTCGCCACTGCCAAACCCACCTGTATTACCATTGTTGCTTATGTTTGAACCAAGCGAGTTGAATCGTTGCGCGCTCAAACCAAGTGGCAATAGTGCTATCAAAAGGTATATGAGTATTCTTTTCATTTCGTTATATAAATCGAAGAATGAATTCTACCATTTTAAATGACAATGCAACTACTCCTGTATAAAAGAATAGTGCATTGTTGTCTACAGTGAAATAGAATATCAGTGTCAAAACTGTACATACCAAAAAGAGTATGTTCAGAATATATCTTATTTTGTAAATTGTTTTCACGATGATTATTTTTCTGTAAGTCTCTTTTTAAGCTCCTCGACAAAAGTATTCTTTAGGTCTATGGTTTTGCAACGGAATTTACCGTTGTATTTCTTTAACTTGCTTTTGTCTTTGTTGAATGCGATGTCGTCGGTAATCAACTCCTCGGCTTGATATTTCAAACCTCCATTGGGGTCCTCATCATCGTGCCAATATGTTATGCGAGATATATTCAGGTTGCATGTTTCCTCTTCGCAGGTAATAGTGAGAATATATTTTATACGGCTTCTGTTTAGCACAAAGAGTTTATTGGTGAACACTAGGTATTCCTCAATCTTGGCCTCTAATTTTCCGGGGACGGTGCTATCGTAGCGCTTTGCTCCAATAATAGTGGGCTTTACAAAACGGTTTTTGAACCAACTTTCTACCTTCTCGGTAATCTGTTCCTTGCTCAACCCGGGGGCTTGTATGGTTTCATTGAACGAAACACGTCCTGTGTTGTCTACAGGTACCATGCCTACCTGATATTGTGGTTCAATTGCTATATCTTTTTTCTTGAATAGTTGTGCCGAAGCTGTGGTACATGCAATGAGTAAAAGTACCAAAGGAATAATCTTTTTCATATATTTGCATTTATATGGGTCCTGTCTTGGAACAGAACAGTTGTTGTTCTTTAATTATGTTGCGAAGATAATATAAAACTACAAAGAAAACAAGTTAAATATTGTTTCTGATACACGAGAAATAATATTATTTGTTCGATGCTTCTTGTTGTATTGATAAATATATCAAAACAGGTTCAGACTATTTGCCTATATCAAAGTTTGGTGTATCTTTGCACGAAATCGGGAATTTAAAGAGTGCCGGTGCTCATCTTTTTATTATTTTTTCTATGAAAAAGTCATTTAAATTGTTTTGGATAAATATATTGGTGATGCTTGCTTTTGTTGTGGCATTGCCTCTGTTGGCTCTATGGTATCTCGATGGCTATACCCGTCATGGCGAGAAAATTCCTGTTCCCGATATTTGCGGTATGCAAATAGAGGAGGCTGCCGATGTTCTCAGAAAACATAATCTCGATTTTGACATTGTAGACCATAAATACAAAAAAGGTGCAAAGGTCGATGAGGTGCTGGAACAACGTCCTAAGGCTCTTTCCAATGTCAAAACAGGCAGAAAAATCATGCTCACAATCAGTTCAAAGAATGAGCCTACCATTGCTCTACCCGAGGTCATCGATAATTGCTCTCTGCGAGAGGCTGAGGCTCGTTTACGCGCTGCAGGCTTTAAACTTACTCCATATAAAGAGGTTCCGGGAGAGAAAGATTGGGTATATGCTCTTTTGCATGGCTCCGACTCTTTGAAGAATGGTGCATCAATAGCCATTGGCTCTACATTGACACTAGTAATTGGTAATGGCAAAGATGAAGAGTCCTCGAATGAACCTATAATAGATAACTCTTGGTTTGAGTGAGATGAGCGAATTGGACTCTTTCTATCTAGATTTTGAAGATGCTCCCGACATCGACGAACTATCCGATGCCGGCGACGTGCAAATGCGCGAGATTCACCTTGTAGCCGACAAGGGTCAATCGCCAATTCGCATCGATAAGTTCCTTATAGACCATCTTGCAAACACTTCAAGAAATAAAATTCAACAGGCAGCCGACGCCGGTTTCATTGCTGTAAATGGCAAGATTGTTAAGAGTAACTACAAGGTTAAACCATGTGACGATATTGTAATTACATTTGACACTCCTGCACATGACAACACAATTGTACCCGAAGATATTCCGTTAGATGTTGTTTATGAAGATGATGTAATCATGGTAGTTAACAAACCTGCAGGTTTGGTGGTGCATCCCGGTTGTGGCAACTATCATGGAACACTCATTAATGCTATTGCGTGGCATCTAAAAGATAATCCCTCGTTCGACCCCAACGACCCGCAAGTAGGGTTGGTACACCGAATTGATAAAAATACTTCGGGGTTGCTTGTTGTTGCTAAAACGGCATACGCAAAAGCCTTTCTTGGTCAGCAGTTTTTTAATAAGACTACTAAACGCACATATAATGCAGTGGTGTGGGGTAGTGTCAAAGATGATGCCGGAACTGTTGTCGGAAACATAACCCGTAATCCTCGAAACAGGTTACAAATGGCTGTATCTGCCGATGAGACAGTTGGTAAGCATGCTGTAACTCACTATCGTGTATTGGAACGCCTTAGCTATGTCTCGTTAATTGAATGTAATTTGGAAACCGGACGAACGCATCAAATAAGAGTGCATATGAAACACATTGGCCATACTCTTTTTAATGATGATGTTTATGGCGGTGATGAGATACTCAAAGGAACGCATTTCAATAAGTATGCGCAGTTTGTGAAAAACTGTTTTAAGCTTTGTCCGCGTCAGGCCTTGCATGCGAAGACTCTGGGTTTTGTACATCCTACGACAAAAGAGACGATGTTTTTCGATTCGGAACTGCCAACCGATTTTGTAGATATGCTCGAGGCATGGCGCCGCTATTCTGTTGCAAGTGCCGGTTTTGCTTCTTGATACGGCTATTTTATAAGCAGGCTTTTGAGTTGTTCTATGTTACCGTTGAATATGTTAATATCAACGTTTGGCTCTATACCCGGAACAATGCCTATGTCGGAACACTGCCACATGAGCCACTCAATGTCTTCATCCAACTCCGAAACGTAGTAATGGGCTATCCACAAAGGGTATTTGTTGAAATAGGCTTCCGATAGGTAGCGTTTCTTGAATTTTTTGTATGAGTACAGTATTGGCTTTACACCATAGTGCTCCTCAATTTTAGAGATAAATATTTTTAACTCCTGCAAAAAACGTGTTTTGTCCTTTGGACGCTCCTCTATGTCAATAACCGGAGGCAAGTCGCCTTTCTTTAGCTTTACGGTTTTTATATACATTTCGGCTTGCGCCATTCCGGTCGATTTTGTGCTAAAGTAGTGATACGCTCCACGTATGAAACCGTGTTTGCCGGCCTCCTCGAAATTACTTTTGAAATTGGCATCAGTAAAATCGCCACCTTCGGTTGCTTTAGTGAATACAAAGGTTATTGGCGCCTCTTTAGACATATTCTCTTTTAGGTGTGCCCAATCGATTTTTCCTTGGTGGCGCGATACATCAATGCCATATACCGAGTATCCGAGTGGAAGGCAAATACCGTAGTGTCGTTGTCCGTAGCATGGACGAAAACGGTAGAAATAGGGGCGGAAGTAGATATAGTATCCTATAGCAAGAAAAAGAGATGATAGCAATGCCGCACATATTACATAAATCCAATGTGGGGCGTTGCCTCTTCTCTTCTTGCGAGATGATGACCGGCGGGCAGAATTTTTCTTCCGTCCGCCGGTCTTTTTCTTTATCTCTTTTACTTCTGCCATTGTGGCTTTGCTCTATTACTTCTGTTGTTCAAGAGCAAGAGTAATAGTAGTTTGGTCGCATACCTCTGTGGGGCCAAAGTACTGAATGGGACCGGGATATACATAGCATGTCTCGTTTGCCCATTCGTCTCTCTTAGATGCAAATGTTTTGAAGGGTGCACCGTTGAGGTCTACCAAAGCCTTTTGAATAACAGGTTTCATTTCGCCATGACGACGCTCCATGTTCATCATCATTGTGATAGGTATACCACCTGCAACCCATTCAGCTGCGGGAGCAGTTGTGTTACGTACCGATGACATGTAGCCGGTCTTGCCCGAAGCGATAAGTTGCGATGCTGTGTAGCCTAAAGCGTAGCAGTAGTCTGCGTCGTAGTTAGAGGGGGCAGCGCATCGTCCTTCGTAACCAAAGAAGTGGTGTTGTGGGTTGAACTTACCGGTGTATTTACCCTCGGCTTTCCATGCTACCAATTTGTTAGCAACCATCTCTGACAATAGTTTCTCGGTCTCAATGAGTGATACCTGTACGTTTCCGTGGGGGTCGCGCTCCATTGTCAATTGACGTGCAACACCTAAAGGAAGGCTTGCATATACCGCTGAATTGTCTTTTGAAAGGTTGTTGATGATGTAATCGCGTTGCTCCTCGGGTGCTACAGTTGCATACTCGTCTGCTTTGAGTGCTAACAAGTCGTTCAACTCTGCAATGAGTGATTTCATAGCAGGGATAAACTCAATGAGGCCCTCGGGAATGAGTACTGTACCAAAGTTGTTGCCTGCTGCAGCGCGGTTAGCAACTGCCTGAGCAATTGATGTAACAATGTCGTCGAGTGAAAGAGCCTTCTCCTGTACCTCCTCAGAGATGATACAGATATTTGGCTGTGTCTGTAGTGCGCACTCAAGAGCAATGTGTGATGCTGAACGTCCCATCAATTTGATGAAGTGCCAGTATTTGCGAGCAGAGTTACAGTCGCGTTGAATGTTACCGATTACCTCTGAATATACTTTACAAGCTGTGTCGAAACCGAAAGATGTCTCAATGTATGCGTTTTTCAAGTCGCCATCGATAGTCTTGGGACAACCGATAACCTGCACACCTGTGTTCTTGGCTGCATAATACTCTGCAAGAACGCAAGCATTGGTGTTAGAGTCATCACCACCAATGATTACAAGAGCTTTGATATTCAACTCTTTGATAATCTCGAGACCTTTCTCGAATTGGTCCTCTTTTTCCAATTTTGTACGGCCGGAACCAATAATGTCAAAACCACCAGTGTTGCGATATTGGTCGATAATCTCCGATGTAATCTCCATGTATTTGTGGTCTACCAAACCGCCGGGGCCCATGAGGAAACCGTAGAGACGGCTGTCTGCATTGAGTTTCTTAACACCGTCGAAAAGACCTGCTATAACGTTGTGTCCACCGGGAGCCTGACCTCCTGAAAGGATTACACCAATGTTAATAGCGGGGTAGTTCTGAACATCTCCACCTTTTTCAAATGTAACGATTGGTAAACCGTAGGTGTTGGGGAACATGGCTTTGATAGCCTCTTGGTCTGCAACAGACTCTGTTGCGGCACCTTCACAGATTCTTACAACCTCTTTCAAAGACTGAGGTAATTTGGGCTGGTAGTTAGCCCTTGCTTGTTGCAATGCGCTGATTTTCATTTTTGATATAAATAAAATGGATTAAAAATAATCTATAAATATGGGAAATGGCAATTTGTGTTTTGTGCACATTTTGCATAAACTCCCTAATTATTGGCAAATTTCGCTTTTTTTTATGAATTTTAAAAGTCATTCCCGTTTTTTCTATGCAAATAATTTAATTATTTCTGTTTTTTGTTTGTTAAGGTCTTAAATGTTGTTTTTTAAAACAAAATATAGTATCTTTACAAAACTAATTCTAAAATACTATGGCAAGTAGAAAAGATTTAAAAAAGGTAATTGCTTTTATCGCAGATGAGTTGGCAACAGAGGCTTTCTATCTCTCTTATAATTCAAAGGCAGAAACTGTTGCATGGGTTGAGCTGTTTAACAAAATATTTGCTCTTCAGAATGAGTACATTGCACGTGTGAGCCATGCAGAGCCGGGTTTGCCTGCAAGTAAATATTTCTCAACTCTTTGCATCTCTTTCAACGAAGAGGCAAAAGCAATTCTAGACGAGATACATAAACTCGCCGAAGAGAAATAATCCCTTTTGGGTATGATTAAAAAACGGCTTTTATTTTTTATAGCTTGTTTTTTATGTACAATGGTTTTATCGGCACAAAATGTCGATAAAACTGTTATACGTAATATCGAAAACTATTTCCAGAATTATAAATCGGACGATATTACGCTCAAAAGTTGTCGCTTGGAACGTAAGCGTAACAATGTAATCCTAAATCGCAAAGCACGCAAAATAACAATATTTGCAAATAAAAATTTTGCAGTACAAATATTTACCCCAGAATTGGTGCAAAGTATATATTCCGATTTACGTGAACTGTTGCCAAAGTCTTTGAAGAAATATAAGATTGAGGTTATTGCCGACCGTAAACCAATAGATGAACTTGTTCCCAATATACTGCTTAGTGAAGGATGTAAGGAAAATAAAATGTGGGGTACACTAGAATATAAAGGAGAGCCTTGGGTTACGAATGTCTCCAAACCATATATTCCACAACAAGGTTTGTGTGGCAGACATCTTGCGGTGTGGCAAAGCCATGGGCGGGTGTTTGCAAACGATAAGACTGCGTGGCAATGGCAACGCCCTGCGCTCTATTGCACAACCGAAGACCTCTTTACACAATCAATCGTAATACCTTTTTTAATACCTATGCTCGAAAATGCAGGAGCTGTGGTATATACTCCACGTGAACGTGATTGGCAACCAAACAGCGTCATTGTAGACAATGATTTGGCTTTTGGAAAATCGCAATATCTCGAAGGTCGTGATAATAAAAAACCGTGGAATAACGTGCAAGGAGGTTTTTTGCCACGTGAGGGATATTTTGTAGACGGTGAAAACCCATTTCTCGAAGGGACATCGCGTTCGGTGCCGTCCACAAATGGCGAAAAGGTGGCAACAGCAATAGCTAAGTGGCAGCCCGAAATTCCTAATAATGGAGATTATGCAGTGTATGTCTCTTATAAAACTCTAGAGGGGGCTGTTCCCGATGCACGTTATGCCGTTCTGCACAGTGGTGGTGTTACCGAATTTAGAGTAAATCAGCAAATGGCCGGTGGTACATGGGTCTATTTGGGTACATTCCATTTTAAAAAAGGTGTTCACGAGGAACAGGGTGTTAAACTTACAAATATAAGTGATTATGCCGGTGTGGTGAGTGCCGATGCTGTTCGTTTTGGCGGTGGAATGGGAGTTGTTGCACGTGGCGATTCAATTCCAGTAACAAGTGGCATGCCGCGATATCTCGAAGGTGCACGTTATGCTTTGCAGTGGGGTGGTTTCCCCTACGAGGTATATTCTCCAAGTGAGGGTGAAAAGGATTATAACGATGATATAAATTGTCGTTCGCATGCAATAAATCATCTGACGGGTGGTTCTCTGTTTAATCCCGATACAACGGGTTTGGCGGTACCTGTTGAAATGACATTCGGTTTTCATTCCGATGCAGGTATCTCCAAGGAAGACGAACTCATCGGCTCGTTGGGAATTGTTACAACAGAATATAGTGGAGACACTATTGCTACAGGCTTGTCTCGATATGTCTCTCGTGATATAATAAGTACTGTTCTGCAAACAGTAAAACACGATGTTGAGGCTCGTTTTGGTGCAAAATGGGCATGTCGTGGAATTCTCGACCGTAGTTACAGTGAATCGCGTTTGCCGGTGGTTCCGGCAATGATATTTGAATCTCTGTCGCATCAGAATTTTAAGGATATGCAATATGGCTTCGACCCCGACTTTAAATTTACTATTGCAAGAGCAGTATATAAAGCAATCCTAAAGCAGAACGCTTTCCTGCATGGTGCAAAAAGCTCTGTTCAGCCACTCCCTATAAAGGATTTCTCAATAGCCTTTGGTAACAAAAAGAATAGTGTTGCAGTGTTGTCGTGGCAACCTGTCGAAGACCCAATTGAGCCATCTGCAACTCCCGACAAATATGTTGTTTATACCAGAGTGAACGATGGTGGATTCGACAATGGACGTGTTGTCGAAGAAACATCTTGCTCTATTAAACTTGTCGAGGGCGTGCAATACAGTTTCAAAGTTGCAGCACTTAATGATGGTGGCGAGAGCTTTCCGTCAGAAATATTGTCGGTATATTCGGCTAACGATTCCAAGGGAACTATAATGATAGTTAATGGCTTTCATCGTTTGAGTGGTCCCGATGTAGTGAATACGGTCTCAAAAGCCGGTTTCGACCTTGATGCCGACCCCGGTATCTCCTATAAACATACTCCGGAATTTTGTGGTCGACAACTCGACTATGAGCGTAGTAACATTGGTTATGAAGATGGTTTGGGGCTCAGTGGCAACGATTTCGAAAACATGCTTGTTGCCGGTAATACTTTTGATTATCCCTATTTGCATGGCAGGGCAATTGCGGCGAATGGCTATTCCTATGTGTCGTGCAGTAGCGAGGCTGTTATAGATGGCAAGGCCTCTCTTGTCGGTTACGATGCTGTGGATTTAATCGTTGGCGCCGAAAAACAGGGCGGTCGTGGCTCGTTGTTGGGCTATAACAGACCATTTAAAACCTTTCCAAAGGAGTTGCAAAAGGCTGTTGCCGACTATTGCCGTGATGGTGGTCGCCTGTTTGTCAGTGGCGCATATATAGCAAGTGATATGTATAAGAATGAAGCAGACAGGGCTTTTATTCGCAATTTGTTGAAGTTTGATTACGGTGGCTCTGTATTTAATACTGCCGAGAATGTTATATCGGGCTCAAATGTCTATATAGGAGTACATCGTGCTCTGAACGAACAGAGCTACGCGGTTCCTTCTCCCGATATTCTGGTGCCGGTTGGCAAGGCTTTTGTCTCTTTTGTATATAATGGTTGTAAAGAGAGTGCTGGAGTTGCCTATTACGATGATAATTATCGTGTTTTATCTACAAGTTTCCCTTTTGAAAGTATTGTGAGCGAACAGCAACGTAGTCAGGTTATGGGTGCTATTTTGCGTTTCCTGCTTAATAAGTAGATAAAAAATAGAGATTGAATAAAAAATTCAATCTCTATTTTTTATAATTGTTGCGAGCAATTATCTTTTTTTGCCATTGTACTCGTCTGATACTGTAAGTTTCTTACGTCCTTTTGCACGACGAGATGCCAATACGCGACGGCCGTTCTTTGTGGCCATTCTCTCACGGAAACCGTGTTTGTTTTTTCTCTTTCTGTTAGAGGGTTGGAATGTTCTTTTCATCTTTATATCTATTTATATCGTTTTGCCTTAAAAGTACCTTACGCTATTCAGCCTGCAAAATTAGACATTTTTTTGATAATAGCAAAGTATTTCGTTGCCATTTTTTTTAATTTTTGAACAAATAATTTCTGTTATGGCAATCCGATGTTAATTATAGGGCTGTACCAAAATTTTGGTACAGCCCGGTCTTGTATAAAACGAGTGTTAATTATACTTCGGCAATAACCTCTACCTCAACAAGAACATCTTTGGGAAGAGTCTTCACTGCTACACATGAACGAGCAGGTTTGCTTGTGAAGTATTCGGCATATATTGCGTTGAATGAAGCAAAATCGCCCATGTCCTTTAGGAAACAGGTGGTTTTAATCGCTTTGTCAAACGATGTACCGGCCTCGGCAAGTACAGCGGCAATATTCTTCATTACTTGTGTTGTCTGTCCCTCTATGTCGGTAGCCTCGATGTTTCCTGTTGCGGGGTTAATAGGAATTTGTCCCGATGTGAATAACATATTACCACATATAATGGCCTGTGAGTAGGGACCGATAGCCTCGGGGGCTGCGCTTGTATAAACTTTCTTTATCATAATGTTTTTTCTTATGCCCGTTTATATTTTACTGCATAGGCGTGGGCGCTGCATGTGCAGTTAATTAGTTATTGCAAATTTTAAATCCGTTGTCGAGTAGTGCTTTTTTTATCTCCTCAATCTGTTTGAAGTCGCGTGTTTCCATGTTTATACGCAAGAAACAGCCGTTGATGTCCATAGTGGCATTTGCACGCTCGTGGTGTACTCCAATGACATTGCCACCATTCTCGGCTATAATTTGAGAAATCTTAAGCATCTGTCCGGGTTTGTCAATGAGCTCAACTGTTAGCATGTAGGAACGTCCCGATGTCAACAAACCACGTTTAATGACTCTGTCGAGAATATTTACATCTATATTTCCACCCGAAACAAGGCACACGACATTCTTTCCCTCTATGGGCACCTTATTAAACATAGCTGCTGCAACAGAAACAGCACCTGCTCCTTCGGCAATCAGTTTTTGTTGCTCAATGAGTGAAAGGATTGCCGCTGCAACCTCGTCGTCGGTTACAGTAACAACATCATCTACATATTTGCTGCATATATCAAAGGTGTTAACTCCTGGCTCTTTAACAGCAATGCCGTCTGCAATAGTCTGCACTCCTGCCAAACGCTCTATCTTCTTGTGTTCTAGCGATTGTGCCATGCTTGGAGCTCCGCTCGACTGAACACCATATACTTTAATGCCGGGGTTAAGAGATTTTATGGCAAATGCAACTCCCGAAATGAGACCACCACCTCCAATTGGTACAATCACTGCGTCGATGTCGTTTAATTGATCCAATAGCTCAAGACCAATGGTGCCCTGTCCTGCTATCACATCCACATCGTCAAAAGGGTGAATAAAAGTGTAGCCCTTCTCGTCTTTCAGTTGCAATGCACGCAAATAGGCATCGTCGTAAACTCCCTCGACAAGGCAAATATCTGCTCCATAGCTTTTTGTTGCCTCAATTTTTGATATAGGAGCGCAGTCGGGTAGGCATATCGTCGATTTAATCCCATTCTTTGTGGCTGCCAAAGCAACACCTTGTGCATGGTTGCCTGCTGAACATGCTACAACTCCGCGTGCTTTCTCTTCGTCGCTCAATTGCGAAATCTTGTAATATGAGCCACGTACCTTAAAAGAACCTGTGAGTTGTAGGTTTTCGGGTTTAAGGTATATGTTGGCTTTGGGATTAATCTTTGGTGCATATATTAGGTCGGTACGACGTATAACCTCTTTTAGTACATACGAAGCATGATATATTTTATCGAGTGTAAGTGTGTTGCTCATTGTTTAAAATTATAGGGTTTGTATAGGAAATGCAAATTTACAACCATTTTTTACATTATGATACACTTTTGCAAAAAAATGATGCTTTTTTAATTTATTGCAATTTGCCACCATCTCGCTATTATGTAATATGCATTATAATACTGCTCGTCTCTTCTTTTCTTTTGTTTGTTTTGAAAAGATAATGCTAATGCTTATCTTCGCAACAATTATATAGTAAACCAAATACATTATATATATGAATAAGGAACTAGAACTAAACCCCAATCTTTTGGTGGCTTATCTTGGAAAGCCCAGTAGCGAATTTACAAAAGCCGATATAATAGAATATATAAAGGAGAACCATGTGCAAATGGTGAATTTTATGTATCCGGCAGCTGATGGCCGTCTCAAAACACTTAACTTTGTTATAAATAACATGGCCTATCTCGATGCCATTCTCACATGTGGTGAGCGTGTCGATGGCTCAAGCCTCTTTCCGTTTATTGAAGCCGGTAGCAGCGACCTTTATGTTGTTCCACGTTTCCGCACCGCTTTTGTCGATCCCTTTGCTGAGATACCTACAATAGCCATGCTTTGCTCCTATTTTAACAAAGATGGTGAACCGTTGGAGAGTTCTCCCGAAAACACACTGCACAAGGCATGTGTTGCTTTCAATAAGGTTACCGGTATGGAGTTTCAGGCAATGGGTGAATTAGAATATTACGTCATTGCACCCGATGGTGGCATGTTTGCCGCTACCGACCAACGAGGCTATCACGAATCGGCTCCATACGCAAAGTTTAACGATTTTCGTACTAAATGCATGGCATACATAGCTCAAGCCGGCGGACAAATAAAATATGGACATTCCGAAGTGGGCAATTTCACTATCGATGGCATGATTTATGAGCAGAACGAAATTGAGTTTCTGCCGGTAAATGCCGAGCAAGCAGCCGACCAGCTTATGATTGCAAAATGGATAATACGTAACTTGGCATACCAACTAGGATTGGATATTACCTTTGCTCCTAAGATAACCACAGGTAAAGCAGGCTCGGGATTGCACATACACATGCGTATAGTCAAAGATGGACAAAACCAGATGCTTAGCGAAGGTGTCTTGTCGAACACAGCGCGCACCGCCATTGCAGGAATGATGATTTTGGCACCATCCATAACAGCCTTTGGAAATACCAATCCAACATCCTACTTCCGTCTTGTACCACATCAAGAGGCACCAACAAATGTGTGTTGGGGCGACCGTAACCGTTCGGTGCTTGTACGTGTTCCGTTGGGGTGGGCAACAAAAAGCGATATGTCGAAAATTGCAAATCCTTTGGAAGAAGAAAGCAACTACGATACCACACAGAAACAGACGGTAGAGATGCGCTCTCCCGATGGCTCTGCCGACCTATATCAACTTATAGCAGGTCTTGCTGTCGCATGTCGCTATGGGTTTGAATTGGACAATGCTTTGGAGATTGCAGAAAAAACCTATGTGAATGTGAATATTCACAAGAGCGAAAATATCGACAAACTGAATACTCTTGCACAATTGCCCGATAGTTGCGCGACATCGGCCGAGGCTCTTAAAGCACAGCGCGGTATATACGAAAAGTACAATGTGTTCAGCCCAGCAATGATAGATGGTATTATAAATAAATTATCATCGTACAACGACCGTACACTACGTTCCGACATCGATGGAAAGCCCGAAGAGATGCTTGCTCTTGTAAAGAAATATTTCCACTGCGGATAAATAGTTCGAGAAAAGAGAATATACATTGTAAATCTGATGGTTGAATTACTTTAACATGGCACAACCAAAATTTATTATCACCGGCGAAGGTGTTCTGCGTTTGGGACTGGTGAACAGACATCGGGAACTGCTCAAACCGGGTGAGTCGTGCTTGGGTGGTGGATACTATGAGTTGGACTACATTTCGCACCGTATGTTATTGTCGGGCATGTCCACCGATTATGGCGAACCGGAATGGGATGTACTCGACGAATTAACCGTTTCGGCCTATTATCGTGGACTAACCATAATTTATTCTTCGTGGGAGAATTGGAAAGATGCCTTCCCTGTGAGTGAAAGAATCTCAATCGTGTATGTGTAAAAATGTCGGTTGCAACGTAGCGAAGGTGTTGATATTGACAAAGAAACGAATCACCACAGCAAAAGGACTTGCTGTTGAATGAAAATGCATTGACTCTACGATTATGGCTGAATTTTCGCGAAAGTTGGCAAACTTGGTTTGCATTTTAGGTAGGTTGGTTTGCACTTGGTTTGCACTTGGTTTGCATTTTTTGTCTTTTTCAGTCTTTTTTGTCTTTCTCTGTCTGCTCAATAGTTAAACAAAAAATAAATTTAAGTTACGACTATCTAACAAATAAACTATTGATATTCCTTTAATTACCTCGTTTTAAGCATATAAAAAAAGGAAAGTAAGTTAAATAACTTACTTTCCCCTTTGTGATTCCGGAGCGATTCGAACGCTCGACCCACGCCTTAGAAGGGCGTTGCTCTATCCAGCTGAGCTACGGAACCAACCTTATGTTTTTGTTAAAAGTGCAATAAGTTTTTGCTTTTGCGAGTGCAAAGATACACTTTTTGTCTATTATAACCAATGAATTTGCAAAAAAAAATGTGTGTTGTGGTGGTTTTTTATCTTCATAACACACAAAATTATTGATAAAAGAGATATTTGTACTTGTTTGTGTTGGTTTTATTACTCATGTGTAGTGGATGACAAAAGTTTCTCAAAGTCGGGTATATGTATCTCTTTTCTGCTTAACTTAACAAGTTCCTTACGTTGCAACTCGTTTAATGCTTTGGAAATATTTATTCTAGTCTCACATAAATTTGCTGCCAAACACTCCATCTTTATCATAATGGTTTTTGTATTACGTAAGGTCTCGGAACGCATTGCAATAAACTGTATAATGCGTTGCTCGATACTACGCGATGTGTTCTGCCAAATCCTGCTGTTTAGTGATTGAGCTCTATGGCTAATAAGGTTCAATAAGTTTATGGTGAATATATTGTGCTTGGTAAACTCACTAAAAAAATACGATTTGTCTATAATTAGTACATCGCAATTTGTGTGTGCATAGTAGCTTCTGTTATATTCAGTGGATGAACCAAACAGGGAATAAGGCTCAATGGCATACGGTGCATCGTGAATTTCTATTAAACGATATGTCCCGTCGGGCGATAGTGTCTCGGCTTTAATTTCACCGTTCAGTGCAATAATAAACTTGTTGCATGTTTCGCCTTGAGAGAGAATCTTATTGCCCTCTGTGTAGCGCGTAAATTCCAATTTAACCTTGTCGAGGACCGATGTAAGGTCGTTCTTACTCATCCCCTGAAAATATGGTAATCTTAGTAGGTTATCGTACATTTTTACTTGTTTTATATACAAATATAACTCTGTTGTGTAATAAAAGCATAATTCGTTTTTCAATTTTTGTCTTTTTTAACTCTATTCAACATTTAGAAAACTGTTTTTAAACAATTTTGAATAATTGTGCTACGCTACACCTTTTCGTTTAATAGCTATATCCTCTTATTTTTTTACTTTGTCATAAATGTTTTGATATATAATCTTTTTAATAAAATTAAACAGTCATTTTACCTTAATTCCACTATTTGTTATATCTTTGCCACGTATGACTGATATTCCTTATAGCAAATATGATATGCTTGCTGTCGTTGGGCCTACAGCATGTGGAAAAACAGCTTTGGCAGTGGAACTGGCACTGGCGCTCGACGGCGAGGTGTTGAGTGCCGACAGTCGTCAGGTGTATCGAGGAATGGATATTGGCACCGGTAAGGATATTGCGGAATATTCACGTGGAGATATTCATGTTCCTTATCATCTCATAGATATTGTAGATGCCGGAGAAAAATATAATCTCTTTGAGTTTCAACGTGATTTTCTCGATGCCTATAACGATGTCAAAGCTCGTGGCTTAACTCCCATCATGTGTGGTGGCAGTGGTATGTATGTTGAATCTGTACTAAAAGGATATCGTCTTATCCCGGTCCCCGAAAATGAGGCTCTACGCGAATCGCTGCAGGAAAAATCGTTGGAGGAGCTTACGGCTATTCTTGCATCGTATAAAACGTTGCATAATAATACCGATACAGATACTGTTAAACGGGCTATACGTGCTATTGAAATAGAAGAGTACTATGCAATTTGTCCTGTTGAAGAGCGTTCCTTTCCACAAATAAAATGTTTGACAGTGGGTGTAAGCGTGGAACGCGATGTTCGTCGTGAGCGTATATCGCGCAGATTGCATGCGCGATTGCAAGAGGGACTGGTCGAAGAGGTTGAGCGTTTGTTGGCTTCGGGAATAACAGCCGAACAGTTGATATATTATGGTTTGGAGTATAAATATGTAACACTGTTTCTGACAGGTGCATTGACTCGCTCTGAAATGGAGAAATCTTTGGAGATAGCAATACATCAGTTCGCAAAAAGGCAAATGACATGGTTCCGAGGAATGGAACGTCGTGGCGTTGATATAAAGTGGATTGATGGCTCATTGCCTGTGAATAGTCAGGTTGAACAGATAAAGGAACTTATGCTATGATAAAGGACCTAAATAATAACAGACACCGTTGGGGTATAATCTATTGTCCGCGAGTTGGAGCATGGCATCCTATGAAACGTTGGTTCGAGATACGCGATTATTTGAATGAGCGTGCTGTGGAATACGATTTTATTCAATCTGAGAACTACGGCTCTGTGGAGCGTTTGGCCAAGGTTTTTGCCGATAATGGATACGAAACAATAGTCCTCATTGGTGGTGATGGTGCTTTGCAAGATGCTATAAATGGTATCATGGCTTCGGAAAATCGTTCCAAGGTTTCTCTAGGGTTAATACCAAACGGAATAGCAAATGATTTTGCTCTCTATTGGAAAATGAGTAACTACGATGTTAAAGAGGCTGTAGATTGCATCATAGGACATCGAACTCGCATGGTAGACGTGGGTTATTGTCGCTATGAGAAGGACGGTGAAGAGCAAAAACGCTATTTCTTGAATGTGGTAAATATAGGCCTTAGCGCACATGTTGTGGAGATAGCAAATCGCAAACGATATCTGTTTGTGAAAGTTGCATCATTCTTTACAGGAATGTTTCACATGCTGTTCTATCGTCAAAACTTCAAGATGAAGTTTCGTCTTAACAATACCACTGTAGAACAGAAATTTATGATGCTTTGCATTGGTAATTCTCGTGGCTACGGAATGACACCCAGTGCTGTGCCATATAATGGCTGGCTCGATGTTTCGGCTATTAAAATGCCAAAATTCATGGGAATGTTGCAAGGTTTCTACATGGTGGCAAAAAGAAAAATTCTTAACTACAAGCTTATGCGTCCTTTCCGCACAACAGAAATAGAGATATATTCGGTGGATAATGCACCGGCGGGAATAGATGGGCGACCATTCAAACCTACATATCCAATGTATGTTGGAATAGAACGCGAAGGCTTGAATTTTATAATACCGAACAGAACAAATAAAAATAGATAAACACTATGACAATTAGAGAACTGACATCAACCGATAACTTTTTTCTGCTTGCCGGCCCATGTGTAATTGAGGGTGAGGATATGGCAATGAGAATTGCAGAGAAAATTGTTTCTATTACACAAGAGAGAAATATACCTTATGTTTTCAAAGGTTCCTACCGCAAGGCAAACCGTTCACGTGTAGACTCCTTTACGGGTATAGGCGATGAAAATGCGTTGCGTGTGTTACGTCGTGTACGCGAAACATTCAACATTCCTGTTGTAACCGATATCCATTCTGCCGAAGAGGCGGAAATGGCGGCTGAATATGTAGATATTCTTCAAATCCCGGCATTCCTTTGTCGACAAACAGACTTGCTAGTTGCTGCTGCAAAAACAGGTCGCATTGTCAATATCAAAAAAGGACAATTCCTCTCTCCGTTAGCAATGAAATATGCCGCAGAGAAGATTGTTTCAGAAGGTGGGGCAGGACGAGTTATGCTCACCGAGCGTGGAACAACATTTGGCTATCAGGATTTGGTTGTAGATTTTCGTGGTATTCCACAAATGCGTTCATTTGGCTATCCGGTGGTTATGGATGTTACTCACTCTTTGCAACAACCAAACCAAACAGCAGGTGTAACAGGGGGTATGCCCGAGATGATAGAGACAATCTCTAAGGCTGCTATTGCAGTCGGTGCAGACGGCATTTTCTTGGAAACACACGAGAATCCTGCCGAGGCAAAAAGCGATGGTGCAAATATGTTGCGTCTCGATTTGCTCGAAGGGCTGCTCGACAAACTATTACGTGTACGTGAGGCTGTAAAAACCATTTGATTAATTTGTAAAAAATATTCGTTCTTCAATAAACATTATATGATTACTTGTTTCTAAAATAGTTGATTGAACAAATTATGATGTGGAGAACGGTTACTTCTGTATTGCTGTTGATGTTGTGTGCAATGAATATGGTTGCTGCAACATCAACAGATTTTGTTGCCGATTCTCTTATGAAAGTGCTGTCAGAGCGCTTGGAACGTAAAGAGTTTGCGGTGGGAGAATTTTATGGTAAATTGTATATAAAACAGTATACAAATGCCGACAAAAGTAATCTCCTGTTGAATATGATTCCCGACATGACACGTTTCGACCGCAAAGAGAAGAATTACCTAACAGAACTTTTCTACGATATTCACTATCTCAATTATACAATACCCGATGTACATCGAAAGGCTAATATAACCACGCATCAACATGGCAGTGGGGAAATGGAGCGTATTCTCGGGTATATGAGTCCAGATATATATAGTGAAGATATGCTCGACGAGGGCTACATATCGCCAATACATGGCACAAACCATAAAAATTACAGATATAGAATAGACGCAAATTATTCCGATACAGCAAGAACAGATTTAAATTGTAGAAAAATACTTTTTGAGCAACGCTTCGATAATATAAAACTATTCGACAAAGGGTGGGTGTTACTCGATGATTCTTGTAATATACATGAATTCTATGTTGAAGGTTGGGATGAACAGAGTCGTTTCAATGTGTGCTACAAAATGGGGCATGAGGGGTTGGAGCGCTTTATAGCTAAAGATATATCTTTAACCATATACTATAAATTTGCAGGAAATAAATTGACAATAAATGCCGAAGGCCGGTACGACATTGATGCTGTAAGGGGTGCTGATGCGGCAGAGAAAACAACCCACAATTATAATTTAACAGGTAATTATAGCTTAGTCCCCGAAATAGAGGCAATCTCCGATAAATTAGATTATGCAACAAAAAACAGATTGATACCATTGAGCGCTTCCGACTCTTTGTTATATATGATTAAAGGTGTGCTAGGGAATGACGATTTGAATGAGAATAAAAGCAATGAAAGCCTTTCGGCTCCTGTACGTTGGTTGTGGACTCTGGGCGATGAAATGATTAGCAGCCACTCAATGGAGTGGGAGGGTGGCAGGTTGAAAATATATCCAATAATCAATCCCTCATATTTAAGCTATAGCTCTAGCAGAGGCCTCTCCTATAAATTTGCACTCAATCTGAACAATCGTTTCAAGAATAATAGAGAACTTAATGTAAAGCCTATGCTTGGATATAACTTTAAGCAGAAGGTTTTGTATTGGGACTTGACATCGACTTATCTGTTCGACCCTGCAAATCTGGGCCGTATAACATTGGATTTAGGTATTGGTAATAGAACATACAGCAGTGTGGTTCTGGATAAAATTGAGAAAACTGTCATAGATTCGTTGGATTTCAAAAGTTTGAATCTAAACTATTTCGAAAATCAATATTTAAATGTTTGGGTAGAGCGTGAACTGTTTAATGGTTTTGAAATGCGCTTCGGAGTAGATTATCATAGACGCAAACTGAAAGGAGAGGTAGGAGCAATCAATGAAAGCGAGCATTTGAATCTTAAAAATAAATATACGCAGTTTGCTCCGCATTTGCGCTTTACATGGTGGCCCGGCATGTACTATTATATATATAATGGTCGCAAAGTAAACGTCGGCTCTAAACTACCACGTTTCTCGTTCGATGTAGAACAAGGTACAAATGGAGTGTTAGGCTCGAATAGCGTATATACCAGAGCCGAGTTAGATATGCAATACAGAAAAAGAATAAATGGTAGCGATGTTTTGTATATGCGCTTTGGTGGGGGTGGCTATTTTTATACAAAAGATGTCTATTTTGTCGATTATGCCTTTTTGCACAACAATAATTTGCCAATCGATTGGAACGATGAAATAGGTGGAGTGTTCCAACTACTCGATGGCGAATGGTATAACTCTGCAAATAAATATTTAAGAGCAAATTTTGCCTATGAGTCGCCTTTTCTTCTCTTTCAGAAGATGTTGCCACAGGTGCGTTTCATTAAACACGAACGAATATATTTAAATCTGTTGGCAATATCGCATCTTCGCCCATACTCGGAGTGGGGATATGGCATAGAGACACCGTATATCGATGTAGGTCTGTTTGCAAGTTTCGAAAACGCAAAGTTTCATAGAGTGGGTTATAAGTTTACAATATCTATCTTTAGGGATTGATTTTGGTGTTTAAACTCGTGTAAAATGCCCATTTTTTACATTTTTTAAAAAAAATGCCTCTTTTAGTTTGTTATTACTATTTTTAATGTTTACATTTGAAAGTGGTAAATAAAAACGAAACTTTTATCAAATAAATTACACGAGATGAGTTATTTGCGATTCGAAAAAACGCTAATGACAAACTTAGAAGAGTCGTTGCAAAAGGAGATTTTGAGAACAAACCGTTCCGGTGCTTATCACTGCTCGACTATTGTCGATTGTAACACACGTAAGTACCATGGTTTGTTGGTAGTTCCCATTCCGCAACTCGATGAGGAAAATCACGTTCTACTTTCGTCTCTCGACGAAACTGTGGTTCTTCACGGTGCAGAATTTAACTTGGGATTACACAAGTACAACGCCGACAATTTCAGTCCCCGAGGCAACAAGTACATTCGCGAGTTTGCATGGGAGCGTGTGCCTACTACCATCTATAACGTTGGTGGAGTGTGGCTTAAAAAAGAGAAAGCCTTTGTGCATCACGAGAACAGAATTCTTATCCGTTACACCTTGTTGAAGGCAAACACAGCCGTAACATTGCGTCTGCGTCCTTTCCTTGCTTTCCGCAGTGTTCGTGAGTATACTCACGAGAATAACATTGCGAACCGTAGCTTCCGCGAGGTAGAAAACGGTATAAGCATGTGTATGTATTCGGGATATCCCGACTTGTACATGCAGTTGAACAAAAAGAACGAGTTCGTTTATCGTCCCGACTGGTACAGAGGTATTGAGTATGTTAAGGAACTAGAGAGAGGTTACGATTTTAACGAAGATCTCTTTGTTCCCGGTTATTTTGAACTTAAAATGAAGGTGGGCGAAAGCATTGTCTTCTCGGGTGGTATCGACCCCATCAGCACTCGTACAATGAAGGCTGCTTTTGAACATGAGGAGAAAATTCGTATTCCACGCGATAACTTCATGCACTGTATGGAGTGTGCCGGAAACCAATTCTTCAATGTTCAAGGTGAACACATCTACATTCTTGCAGGTTATCCTTGGTTCAAATGTCGTGCTCGCGACTTGTTCGTCGCACTTCCCGGTTTGACCCTTACAGAATCGGGCAAGCCCGGAGAGTTTGAACAGGTAATGCGCACAGCAAGTATTGCAATCGACGATTTCATTGCCGACCGTGCAAGTGAATGCAAGATATACGAAATGGAACATCCCGATGTTCTTTTGTGGGCTGTTTGGGCGTTACAACAGTATGCAAATGAGCGCGGAATGGCTACATGTTGTGAGAAATATGGCGATTTGCTGTTCAAGATAATGGGATATATTCACGAAAATAAACATCTCAACCTTCGTCTCATGCCTAACGGCTTGCTTTCTACAAATGGAAAGGATAAAGCTGTTACATGGATGAACTCAACAGCAAATGGTCGTCCGGTAGTACCACGTACCGGATATGTAGTAGAGATAAATGCTCTATGGTACAATGCTCTTAAATTTACTCAAGAGATGGCCGCTTTCAAAGGCGATACAGAACAAGAGAATTCTTATGTACGTCTCATTGCACTTGCCGGTAAAGCATTCGTCGATGTATTCCTTAACGAGCATGGCTATTTGTATGACTATGTCGATGGCGACTATGTCGATTGGAGCGTTCGCCCTAATATGATTATGGCTGTGGCACTAGACCACTCACCACTCGATTCAAAACAAAAGAAAAAAGTACTCGATATAGTAACACGTGAGTTGCTCACACCACGTGGTTTACGTTCACTATCGCCTAAGAGTGTGGGCTATAACCCTAACTATGTAGGTCCTCAGATACAGCGCGATTATGCTTATCATCAGGGTACAGTTTGGCCTTGGCTCGGAGGTTTCTACTACGAGGCATATCTAAAAATTTACAAAACAAGCGGAGTGTCGTTTGTTGAGAGACAGATGATTGGCTACGAAGACGAAATTGTACAACATTGCGTTGGTTCAATTCCCGAAGTGTTCGACGGAAACCCGCCTTTCAAAGGAAGAGGTGCAGTTGCTTTTGCAATGAACGTTGCAGCAATTCTTAGAACAAGCCATATACTCAAACAGTACGAATCTAAATTGGAGGGATAACGGTATGAAAGTATTAATGTTCGGTTGGGAATTTCCCCCGCATATTTCCGGAGGTCTCGGTACCGCAAGTTACGGACTAACTAAGGGCTTCGTTCCACAAGGTGATGTTGAGATAAAATTCTGCATCCCTAAACCTTATGGCGACGAGGATAACAGTTTCTTGAGAATTGTTGGTATGAACTCTGTACCCATTGTATGGAAAGATGTTGATGCTAACTATGTCGATTCTCGTGCCGGTTCAATAATCCGTCCCGAGGAGTATTTCCGCTACAGAGATAACATCTATGGCGATTTCAGCTACATGAACACCAATGATTTGGGATGTATGGAATTTGCCGGTGGTTATCCCGATAACCTACACGAAGAGATTAACAATTACTCTATCATTGCCGGTGTTGTGGCACGTACCGAGGAATTCGATATAATCCACTCACACGACTGGCTTACTTACCCGGCAGGTATTCATGCAAAACAGGTTTCTGGAAAGAAACTTGTGATACACGTGCATGCTACCGACTTCGACCGCAGTCGTGGTAATGTGAACCCTACTGTCTATTCAATAGAGAAGAATGGTATGGACCATGCCGACCACATCTTCTGCGTAAGTGAGCTTACACGTCGTACAGTAATTGAAAAGTATCATCAGCATCCATCAAAGGTTACTACATTGCACAATGCAGTAACTCCTCTTTCTCCCGATATCTTGGCAATTGAGCCAAAGAAAATCCCCGGAGAGAAAGTGGTTACATTCTTGGGTCGTATTACTATGCAGAAAGGTCCGGAATATTTTGTTGAGGCTGCTGCACAGGTACTCAAAAGAACAAAAAATATTCGTTTCTGCATGGCCGGTAGTGGCGACATGATGAACGATATGATTAAACTGGTGGCACAAAGAGGTATTGCTGATAGATTCCACTTCCCCGGTTTTATGCGTGGACGTCAAGTGTACGAATGTCTAAAGGCGAGCGATGTTTATATAATGCCTTCGGTGAGTGAGCCGTTCGGTATTTCGCCTCTTGAGGCTATGCAATGTGATGTTCCAACAATTATATCTAAACAATCGGGTTGTGCCGAAATTCTCGACAAGTGTATAAAAACCGATTATTGGGATATTAACGCTATGGCGGATGCCATTTACGCCATCTGTAATTATGACTCTCTCTATGAATATCTAAAAGTTGAGGGACGACGCGAAGTAGATGCAATTACTTGGGAGGCTGTAGCACTCAAGTTACGCGGACTTTATGAAGAAGTAATGGCTCATTAAGAATTTAAAAGATTAAAAAAATATGAAGACAATTTGTTTCTATTTCGAAATTCATCAGCTAAGACAGTTGAAACGCTATCGCTTCTTTGATATTGGTAGCGATCACTACTACTATGATGATTATGCCAATGCTAGTGCTGTTGGCGAAATCGCCGAGAACTCATATGTTCCTGCGCTGACAACATTGCTCGACATGATTAAAGAGAATAAGGGTGAATTTAAAGTTGCTCTCTCTGCGTCAGGTGTTGGTTTGGAGATGCTCGAATTGTATGCACCTCAAGTAATTGAATTACTCAAAGAATTAAGCAAGACAGGATGTTGTGAATTCCTTTGCGAACCCTATTCTCATGGTCTTTCATCACTTGTGTCAGCTACAGCCTTCAAAGAAGAGGTTGAGCGCATGAAACGTAAGGTGAAAGAACTTTTTGGAACAAAACCCAAAGTGTTGCGTAACTCAGGTCTTATTTACTCAGATGAAATAGGTGAAATGGCTGCCTCTATGGGTTTCAAAGGTATGCTTGCAGAAGGTGCAAAACATATCCTTGCATGGAAGAGTCCTCATTTCCTTTATAATTGTGCAAATGCAGCTGGTCTAAAACTCTTGCTTCGCGATTATAAATTATCTGACGATATCTCTTTGCGTTTCTCTAATCCCGATTGGAGCGAATATCCTTTGTTTGCCGAAACATATATCGATTGGATTGCAAGCCTTCCCAAAGATGAGCAGATTGTAAACATCTTTATGAACCTATCTGCATTTGGTATAGCACAACCTCTCTCTTCAAATATTTTGGAGTTCCTGAAGGCACTTCCTGCTGCTGCCAAAGAAAGAGGTATAACTTTCTCTACTCCTTCGGAGATTGTTGAGAAACATAAGTCTGTTGGTCCTCTCGAAGTACCTTATCCTACTTCATGGATGGACGAGGAGCGTGATACAACATCGTGGTTGGGTAACACATTGCAACGTGAGGCATTTGATAAATTGTACAGCGTAGCAGAGCGTGTTTCTCTCTCGGATGATAAAAAGTTGAAACAGGATTGGGATTATTTGCAGGCTGCAGAGAACTTCCGTTATATGACAACAAAACAAAACGGAATTATTCCTGAACGTTGCATTTACGAATCTCCTTATGATGCATTCACTAACTATATGAATATTCTTGGCGATTTTATGGCTCGTGTACGTGCTCAATATCCCGAGGAAATTGATAATGAGGAGTTGGGTGCATTGCAACAAGTTATCGAGAACCAAGAGGTTGAGATTGTACAACTCACAGCCGAGGTTGAGGCTCTTAAAGCAAAAGCTGCAACTAAAGCAAAGAGAAAAGCAAAAAAAGAGGAATAATAAAACTCTGATACAAAAAAAAATAGAAGCAGTTTAAACTGCTTCTATTTTTTTGTTCTTATACTTTAGATGTGTTTTATATGGTTGTTAGTTATTGAATTTGCTTGTTATAACATCTACTGCAATCTCATCGTTCTCTCCACCACGTAAACGAGTATTGGTCATACTCAAATTGTGGTTAATTGCTACAATATTGCCATTGCTGTCGGTAATAATACTTATTGGAATGAGTACAACTTTGTTCCAGTCGGGGTTCTTACTTGCCCAATTAGGGTCCGATGCTGTACCTGTTTCGTATTCACACACACAATAATTTATCAAACGTGATATATTGTTAAACTCATATTCATTGCTTGATGGGTTTAATGTGGTTGCGTATGATGTTACATTGTTGGCAAGTTTGTTCTTTAAGAAGAAACTGTACATGTCGCTTTTGCGTACCATTAGTATTCTGGATGGTGCAGTGTATTTGAATGTACCGTTATTCTCATTACTGTTATATCTGGTAAATTTTATCTTAACCGAGTTTATAGTATCATTGTTTGCCATAATTTCATCAATTGGCAACTCAACCTCTGTAAAAACACCGGCCGGTGTACGCAGGTGTGTGCAACTTGTTTCATTCTCTACAAGCTCCTTAAGATTGCCATTGTTGAACTTATTTACTTGAAGAACCTCCTGTGTAGAAGAGAATGTTGCAATACCCGATGTAATGGAATCCATTTCTCCGCTTGCACCTTTAACAAAGTAATCAAATGATACGTTAAGACGTGCCATGGAGATATACAAAACGGTTCCATCTCCTTGTGAACTTTTGACATATACTCCTTTGAAGACGTTGTTTATGAACTCTTCGGAATTTGAGAAATTTATTTTTCCAATATGGTTGCCGTTTTTGTCTTTTTCGTAATACTTGCTGATAAATCTTTCACCTAGTTCGTTGGGTAGTTTAATTGTTATGCTGGGAGTATAATTGTCGTCGAGTCTTATGCTGTCGGGAATTGTTTCGTCTTTTGCACAATACACCTTTGTAGCTAAAGGAGCTTTGTCGGGGTTGTAGAACTCTGTAGGGTCAATGTTGGTATAGTATGGAATACCTTCTTCCAGCGTGTTATCCAACTCATAAACTTCGCATTTCATCGTATTTAATGAGTCTCCAAAATAGCTGTTGAAAAAGAGTTTTAACTCGATACTTTTAACGCTGTTTCCAATAACTCCGTTGTCGGGAAAACCGTAATTCTCGACACAGTTAAATTGTGCTATAAAATCGGATGTAAATACGGTGTTTGTTTCCGGGTCGGTAAAACGTCCCAAATATACTCTGCTACTATTGGCAAGAATAGAGTCGTTGGCCATGATGGATTTGCTTTTTGCATATAATCTCATGGAACTATAGCTTATTGTGTCGCTATCGGGCACAATGCTACTTCCAATCATGGCTGTTTCATCATCACATCTTGTAAATGTAAGTATCGATATTATCGATATTAAAATTAATTGGAGTTTTTTCATTTACAAATTATCATCAAAAAATAGTTTCGTAGAAATTGTTGCAGGCATTGTTATACTCTTCTTCGCTCTGTTTTTCGAGTATAGGTTTGCCTAACAATTTTGCATAGGATATCAGTTCCTCGGAAATATTATCTCCGTTTATAACTACTCCATCGCTATAGCGTATTGCTATTTTTGCCAACTCTTCGTAGGTTGTTGGTGTTGCAATACCATCTAGGAGCGAAGCATCCATGTCTTTGTGTAATAACTTCTGAAGGAAATTGTCGGGTAGTGGCTCGTTAAAGTTGTCATCATAGAGCGAGAATACCACCTTTGAATCTCTGAATGATGGTTCTTCGTTGTATGCGCTCTTAATATACAAAGGAATTAAAGCCGATATCCATCCATGACAATGTATTACATCGGGGCACCAACGCAATTTCTTCTCTGTTTCAAGAACTCCACGAGCAAAGAATATTATTCGTTCGTCGTTGTCGCTATATTCAACTCCTTCGGCATCTCTCACCATAAGACGATTTTGGAAATAGTCGTCATTATCAATAAAATATATATGAATGTGTGCGGCCGGTAACGATGCAGTTTTAATAATCAATGGGTGGTCGGTGTTGTCAATTATCAGGTTCATGCCCGAAAGGCGAATAACCTCATGTAACTGATTACGTCTTTTATTGATACAACCCCATTGAGGAGTATAAATACGAATGGCACGTCCACTTTCCTGAGTTGCTTGCGGTAGGTAACGGCCTACATTAGCTATTGGAGACTCGGGTACAAATGGTGTAATTTCTTGAGTAATAAATAATATTCTGTTCGCTTTCATGTTTTTATAAATCCGTACGAATGTAGTTCGTGGCAGATGCAAAGTTATTAAAAAATCGTCAGAACAGCAAATGCTTTGTTGTTTTTAAGTCTTTTTTTGAGTAAAAATGTGCTGATTTACAATATTTAAGTAAAATCTGGAACTGCACAATATAGTCCCCATAGGCTTTAAATACTTTTTTCTTGTTCAAAAATATTTTTTATAATTATTTTATTTTGTGCATAATTGTTTGTTACTTTGCACTCCGAAACTAAAGGGTTATCTATGAAAATCCTGCTAAATGTTTTAAAATGAAGATAATACGTTTAATTTCGGAATTGCGTGCAGAACTCGAACAGGGTAGGGCTTTAAGTAAAACTATCGGTCTTGTACCTACAATGGGTGCTTTGCATAGTGGACATATATCGTTAGTGGAACGTGCTGTTGCCGAGAATGATATCACGGTTGTCAGTGTTTTTGTAAATCCAACACAGTTTAATGACAAAAACGATTTAAAGAATTATCCCCGTACTTTAGATGCCGATTGTGCATTGCTAGAAAGTGCTGGTGTCGATTATGTTTTTGCTCCCGAGGTAGAGGAGATGTATCCGAAACCCGATACACGCATATTCTCGTTTGCTCCTCTCGATACCGTAATGGAGGGTGCATGTCGTCCCGGTCATTTCAATGGTGTAGCACAAATCGTAAGCAAACTTTTCTATGCGGTTGAGCCGGATAGAGCTTATTTTGGCGAAAAAGATTTTCAACAACTCGCAATAATTCGTGAGATGGTTGCTCAATTAGAGCTTAAATTGGAAATAGTAGGATGTCCCATTGTTCGAGAATCAGACGGTTTGGCGCTAAGTAGCCGCAATATGTTGCTCACAGAGGAGGAGCGCACTCGTGCATTGATAATTTCTCGTACACTATTCGAGAGCTTAGAGTTCGCGAAAGAGAATACTTTACAAGCAACAAAGAGTTTTGTAGAAGAGAAAATTAATGCTGTTGATGGTTTTAAACTCGAATATTTCCAAATAGTAAACGGTAGAACCTTGCAACAAATAGATAATTGGGACGATTGTGATTATGTTGTTGGTTGTATAGCGCTATTCTGTGGCAAGATACGTCTTATAGATAATATTAAATATAAGGAGGTGAAATAACCAGCGTATGCTATTGCAAATGTTGAAATCGAAACTGCATTGTGTTACTGTAACAGAAGCAAACCTCAATTACATGGGCAGCATAACCATTGACGAAGAGCTAATGGATGCTGTAGGATTACTTGAGGGTGAACAAGTGCATGTTGTAAATAATAATAATGGAGAACGCATTGTAACATATATTATAAAAGGCGAACGTGGCTCCGGTGTTATCTGTCTGAATGGAGCAGCAGCACATAAATTCAGTCCGGGGGATGTTGCAATAATAATGGCCTATGCTACAATGACTCCTGAAGAAGCTAAAGAGTTTAAACCAAAAGTTGTTATTCCCGAAAAGGGTACAAACAGATTGGTATAATAGAAATAACTATAATACAATGAAAGGCGCACCAAGGTGCGCCTTTCATTGTATTATATATAGATGATATTATTTTACAGTACCATCCAATGAGTTTGTAACCTTCAGGTTAGTAATCTTACTCTTGAAGTTTCCTGCTTTCTCCAAGGGGAATACAAGTGTACGTACATAGTACATTTTGTCTTTACCACCCTCGTTAAAGTAGAGTGTTTGTTTGTTGAGTGTTTCAATGAGTTTACCATTGATATACAAACTTGTTACATTCTGGTCTCCTGTAATTGTTACAGTTGCCTTTTCGCCGGGGAAGAAGCTATAATTAAATGTATTTAAATAACCGTCGCGTGAGAAACCGATTTTGCTTTGTACGGGGTCGCAAAGATAGAAATCTGCATCGCGTGAACTGAACAATTTTGTGCCACGCTCCTCTTTTGCTGCAACAATGTCGAATGTTACATTGTATTTGAATCCTATTTCATCGATTCCACTTTCCGAACCGGGTTTAACCTCTTTGCTAGCATAAACTAGTTTGTTCTCGCCTTTGAAACGGCCTGCAATGTTCACTCCGGGTGCGTCGCTCAAATTCAAACGTGCTTTGTCAAACTCTTCGTAAGGAGTTTTGGGTGATGCTCCGGTCCACATCTTTACAGCCATAGTCTGCATAGCGGGGAATACGCGATAGTGAATATCTTTTGTGCTGATACCATTACCTGCGTGGTCGTTCCATACTGCAAACATACCTCCAAGAATTTGTGGATGGCACTCGTCGAATTTCTTGTCGCCAATCTGAGCGGGAGTCCAATTGTGGTAAAGATGATGGCAATTCAAATAGTCGTAGTAGTAACCTGCAGCGGGTACAATGTACAACCAACCGTCGGGAATACTAATGAGGTCGTAACCCTGTTTCATCATTTCGTCGGGTTGTGCATAGGGGTTGTGCCATGCTGTAAGAATTACGTTCTCCGATTTAACAGGTGTCTCTCCATTTGCGTGAGTAAGTGCTCCCCATGCAACAGCTTGCTTGCCATATTTCTCAACAAGGCGAATGCAGTGGTCGGTAAAGTAACGGAACTTCTCAACAACGGCCTTGTCGCGGTTTGAGTATTCATCGGTACCAACATTTACGCGCTTTCCACGGAATACGGGCTCATCACCTTTAAGATACTCATCAAAGAGTGAGTCTACAAACTGATATGTTTCGTCTTTGAATAGGTCGAGGTGGTCCATGCCATAATCTTTGCTGGCAATTTCGGGGCGGAATTTTGAGAAAGCAAGTGAATGTGCAGGCACGTCAATCTCGGGAATAATATCGACATAAATGCTTTCTGCCATCTTCTGTAACTCAATGAACTCTTTCTTTGTATAGTAACCGTCGCGTGCTGTAAGATTGGGGAAATACTCGCTCTCTAAGCGGAATGCGCTGGGAGTCTTGTTCCAGTCGTGGTTGAAGTACTGCTTAAAACCATTGTCGTTAAGGTGAATCTGGAATGTGTTCATTTTGTAGTATGCCATAAATTTGACATAGTCGCTTACAAAATGAATAGGTACGTATTTACGTGCTACATCGAGCATGAAACCACGAACTGCGTAGTCGGGCCAGTCGCGTATTGTTCCTTTAACAAGTGCATGCTCCTCGCTTTGCTCCGACATCTGAAGAATTGTTCTTGTTGCCCAATATGCACCACGTGCTGTGGGAGCAGAAATAACAACTTTGTTGCTAATGTTAATTTGGTAACCCTCTTCACCAAGTTTCTTATCTTTTTTTAGTTGAAGTGCTATATCGCCACTTTTCGCACTACCTTCAATGACAGGTATCTCCAAACCAAACATCTCTTTGTAGTCGTTTGATAGGTGTTGAGCAACGGCTTTTAGTTCTTGAGATTTTTTAGGATAAACAATGCGTGTCTCAGCTGTTACTTGGAATGTTCCAGCTCCGGCCTTCCACTCTTTTAGCTCAGGAATTACAAAAGGTTTCTCGTTTTTGTCTGTATTTGCCGAAACGGGTGTCGCAAACAGCAGACCAATTGTCATCAAGACAAGTAAGAATGTTTTTTTCATTTTAATAGGTATGATTGGTTAGTAATATTTTTTTGCGAATATAGTTAAAATTACTGAAACACAAATAGTCGATAGAACTCTATCGACTATTTGTGTTTCAGTATAATTTGATTATTCCAATACGATAAGAACGGCACCATCTGCTACTGTGTCGCCTTTTGCTACTTTAATAGCAACAACCTTACCTTCTTTGTCGGCATTGATATTGTTCTCCATTTTCATTGCCTCTAGTACAATTACAGTCTGCCCTTTAGCCACTGTATCACCCACATTCACTTTAATATCGATAATTACACCGGGGAGGGGAGTCTTAATGGCGTGTCCATTAACGGGTGAGGCTACGGGCTGTGCTACAGGTGCTGTGGCTGGCGCAGGTTTTGCAACAGTTGGTTTAACTGTTACTACCGGTTTTTTAACTTCGGGCTTTTCCCACTCAACATTGTACTCTGTACCATTTACTGTTACAGTTGCTGTAGTTTCTGCAACTTCGTTTATAGTAACTTCGTATTTCTCACCGTTAATTGTATATTTATACTCTTTCATTTTTCTGTAGTTTTTGTTTAATCACACAAATTGTTCCAATTCTTGTTTATGTATCGTATTGTCAATACACCGCTCTCTTCGTCATGTATGTTGTCGCCCATGTAACTGCTGAGAGCCATTGAAATTGCTGCTATTACAGCTTCGTTTTTCTCTTTCATACTTTATTATTGTTTAAAGAGGTATATTCCCATGTTTTTTCTTTGGTAAGCCTTGACGTTTGCCCTCTAACTGTGCAAGTGCACGTATAATGCGGAAACGTGTGTTGCGAGGTTCAATAACGTCGTCAATGTAACCATATTTCGCGGCTTGATAAGGATTAGCAAACAATTCATTGTATTCTGCCTCTTTCTCTGCAATGAATGCTTTGGGGTCTGTGGCCTCTTTTGCCTCTTTTGCATATAGTACTTCTGCAGCACCGGCTGCACCCATAACTGCAATCTCGGCACTTGGCCATGCATAGTTAAGGTCTGCGCGTAGTTGTTTACATGCCATTACTATATGTGAGCCACCGTATGACTTGCGAAGTGTAATTGTTACTTTGGGAACAGTTGCTTCTCCGTATGCATAAAGTAGTTTTGCTCCATGTAAAATTACAGCATTGTATTCTTGTGCTGTTCCCGGTAAGAAACCCGGTACATCAACTAACGATACTAATGGAATGTTGAATGCATCGCAGAAGCGAACAAAACGTGCTGCTTTACGAGATGCGTTGCAGTCGAGTACTCCTGCGTATCTGCATGGCTGGTTTGCTACAATACCTACCGATTTACCATTCATGCGTGCAAAACCAACAATTATATTCTGTGCATAGTCACGATGAACCTCGAGGAACTCTCCATTATCGACAATCTCTCCAATAACCTCGTACATGTCGTATGCTTGGTTGGGGTTGTCGGGAATGATTTCATTCAAACGGTCGCTAACACGGTTAATGGGGTCAGTACAGGGAACCTCGGGAGTTGTTTCGCGATTGTTTTGCGGTATGTAGCTGAAAAGTTTGCGAATAAGCATTAAACCCTCTTCTTCGTTTTGTGCAGTAAAGTGTGTTACACCCGATTTGCTGGCATGTACACTTGCACCACCCAATTCCTCTTGCGTAACAACCTCTCCTAGTACAGTTTTTACAACCTTGGGACCGGTGAGGAACATATACGATGTACCCTCTGTCATTATTGTAAAGTCGGTAAGTGCCGGTGAGTATACAGCGCCGCCTGCGCAAGGTCCAAATATACCGGAGATTTGTGGAACAACACCCGATGCAAGAATGTTACGCTCAAAAATTTCGGCATATCCTGCAAGTGCATTAATTCCCTCTTGAATACGAGCACCACCACTGTCGTTAATACCTATTACAGGGGCACCCATTTTCATTGCCATGTCCATTACTTTGCAAATCTTTTGTGCCATAGTCTCTGAAAGAGAACCACCTACAACTGTAAAGTCCTGTGCAAAAATATATACTAAGCGACCTTCGATAGTTCCGCATCCGGCAACAACTCCATCGCCTAAGTAACTTTTCTTTTCTTGTCCGAAATTAGTGCAACGATGAGTTACAAACATATCGAATTCTTCGAAACTGCCCTTGTCGAGCAACATGTCTATACGTTCACGAGCAGTGTATTTCCCACGTTCGTGCTGTTTTTCAATAGCTTTTTCACCACCACCAAGACGTGCTTGAGTGCGTTTTGCTACCAGCTCTTTGATTTTTTCAAATTGCTTGCTCATAATCTGTTTCTCTTATTGTTGATTGTGATTGTTTATTCTTCGCAAAGTTCAGTGAGCACTCCTTGTGTTGCTTTAGGATGCAAAAATGCAATGTGTAATCCTTCGGCTCCGCCACGAGGTGCTTTGTCTATAGTGCGTATCTCCTTTTTTTCACATTCGGCAAGTGCATTTGCAACACCATCTTCAACTTTATATGCTATGTGGTGTATGCCTTGGCCACGATTTTCAATAAACTTGGCAATAGTGCTGTCGGGAGATGTCGGCTCCAAAAGCTCAATCTTTGTCTCTCCTACACGCAAAAATGCTGTACGAACTTTTTGGTCTTCTACAGTTTCAATATTATAACATTCGAATCCCAAAACCTGCTCATAGTAAGGAAGTGCTTCTTCGATACTTTGTACTGCAATGCCCAAATGTTCAATCTTCGAAATCTTCATGATGCTATATATTAAAGGTGTTTACTCTATCTATCAGTTTGCCTATAATGCGAGTGCAGTCTATTTTCGCGAATTATCGCAAAGATAGTAATTAAAATGAATATAAACCTTTTTTTGTATTTGTTTTTTAAGATACACAATTTCTCATACTGAAATTATCGTCTGTTTACTGTACAAAAACACCTCAAATTTGTAACTATCGGAATAGGTATTGAAAGTTAATAAGTTTTTGTTACCTTTGCACCGTCAAACAGTCGGGGAAGAGATGTAAAATGCATCCAACCCTGCTTAAAAATGAAATTTATCATGAAAAAAACACTTGTAGATCTTTTTGAGGAATCGGTTCGTTTATATCCCAATAACACCTTCCTCTTGGAGAAAACAGACAAAAAGAAGGGTTTTGAACCTACAACTTATGCACAGGTAAAAGAACAGGTCTATCGTCTTGGCGCCGGATTGCAAGCTCTTGGTGTAAAGAAAGGCGACAACATGGCTCTTCTTAGCGAAGGACGCAATTTATGGGTTATAGGAGAACTTGCAATGTTCTATGCTGGTGCTGTGAATGTTCCTCTCTCCATTAAACTCGAAGAGAGCAACGACCTTACATTCCGTCTTATCCATGGCGATGTAAAATATGTTATGGTGTCGGAGCAACAACTTAAAAAGGTTCGTAAGATTAAGGACCAACTTCCCGATGTTGAGAAAATAATTATTCTTAACGGTGAACATGAGTGTGAAGAGCGTGAGATTCTTCTTGTTGATGTGCTTAAAATGGGTGATGAGTTCCTTGCAACACACTCTATGGAGGAGTTCTTAAGTGTTGCTAATTCTATACAAAACGACGATATTGCAACTATCACATACACTAGTGGTACTACAGCAGAACCCAAAGGTGTAGTGCTTACACACCGTAACTATACTGCAAACGTAGAGCAGGCGCTTACTTTGGTACATATCGACCAAACTTGGCGTACACTCATTATCTTGCCTCTAGACCACTGTTTTGCTCACGTTGTCGGTTTCTATATCATGATGTCAAGAGGTGCAACTGCTGCTACAGTGCAGGTTGGACGTACACCACTCGAAACATTGAAAAACATTCCCGGTAATATAAAAGAGGTACGTCCTCATTTCATTCTTTCAGTACCTTCTTTGGCAAAAACATTTAAAAAGAATATTGAGGGTGCTATTCGTGCAAAGGGTGCTACTACCGAAAAATTGTTTAATTTTGGTATGAAAGTTCGTCAGTTGTATTTTGGCGATAGTAATCTCGATTCAAAAGGTTTCCGTGCGCTTCTCAAACCGTTGGTATGGTTCTTCGATAAAATCATATTCTCAAAGGTGCGCGACAACTTTGGTGGCGAACTTCGTTTCTTTGTAGGTGGTGGTGCATTGCTCGATAAGGAGTTGCAAAACTTTTATTTAGGTGTTGGTATGCCCATGTATCAGGGATATGGTTTGTCAGAGGCTACTCCAGTAATCTCCTCTAATGGTCCCGAAAAGTATCGTTTCGGTTCAAGTGGAAAATTGGTTCAACCTATCGAATTGAAAATATGCGACGATAAAGGTCAGGAATTGCCTTTGGGCGAAATGGGTGAAATCGTTGTTAAAGGAGAGAACGTTATGGCCGGTTATTGGAAAAATCCAAAATCAACAGCAGAAACAGTTCGCGATGGTTATCTCTACACCGGCGACCTTGGTTACATGACTGCCGAAGGCTTGCTATATGTAAAAGGACGTTTCAAGAGCTTGCTAATTTCTAGTGATGGTGAAAAGTATAGCCCCGAAGGTATCGAAGAGGCATTTGTAAGTTATTGTAGCACTGTAGATCAGGTAATCCTTTACAATAACCAATCGCCCTATACCATAGCACTTATTGTTCCTAATAAAGATAATATTAAACGTGCTCTTGCAGAGAAAAATATTGACTTTGCTACAGAAGAAGGACGTAAAGCGGCTGTTGAACTTGTTAAGGCCGATGTCGATAAGTTTAAGAAAGGCGGAGAATTGGAGGGAATGTTCCCCGAGCGTTGGTTGCCTAGTACTTTTGCCGTACTTCCCGAGGCATTTACAGAACAGAATGGTATGATGAACAGTACAATGAAAGTTGTTCGTGGAAAAGTAGAGAAATTCTACAAAGATCGTATCGACCATCTCTATACTCCTGAAGGAAAGCAAATCCTTAATGAAAAGAATCTCGATTCTTTCAAATAAATAGAGGTAAAGAAAAACCCGGAAATGCATGCATTTCCGGGTTTTTCTTTGTCCTTAATCTTATTATTTTGTTTTTACTACAAGATATCTGGTTACGCTCCAGAAACTATCTACGTTTTCAATCTTTAATGTTAATAGACCACTCTCATCTTTTGATATGCTGTAAGAGCCTTCGGGGTGCGTGCTAAGAACTTTTGCACTTTTGCTACCAAGAGCAATCTCCTTGCTGTTGCGAATATCTATTTGTGTAAAATATTCTCTGTTTACACCGTTGTCCTCCATTACGTCGCCTTTTCTAAAGAGACCTGTGTTGGTAAGAATTTTGTTCTGTTTGAGTTCTTTCTTACTACCTAATGCATACCATGCACTATTCAACTCCTTATCTTGCTGAGCAAGAGTCTTCTCGTTATCGTTATTTCTTGCTGTCAGTTCATTATTCTTGTTTGTAAGAGACGCTACAGCTTTGTCTAGATTGTCGATACGGATATTTTTAGAAGCCAATTCCTCTTTAAGCGCTGCTATCTCGTTTGTTTTAGCTTCTAATTCTGCTTTTAATGACTCAACTGCTTTGCGTAGTTGTGCAGAATTGCTCTTGCTGTTGTTTAATTTCTCTTGAAGTTCAGCAATTAAGTTTCTGTTATCAGTCATCTTCTGCTGTATAAACGCAAGGTCGCTAATCATCTGTTCTTTTGCTCCCTTTTGTCCGTTCTCAACCTCTCCGCTTTGTATGCTTACGCGATTCTCAGCCTCTTTAATCTGACGAAATCCCTCTGACACTTGGTTGAAGACACCCATAACCTCGTCCAACTCACTGTTGCGTGTATTTAATTGAGTGCTTAATGAATCTACTGTGGCCTTAAGTTCGCTTTTACTTGGTCCGCTGAACATGTCGCATGAAACAAATGTCGATGCACTAAAAAGTGTCAATACAGCTACTGCTAAATAATTCTTTTTCATAATTAGTTGTTTTTGTTTAAAATTAATATTGATTTAAATAATTGTCCATCTTGCCAGATTATATGCAAAATATTTGCCAGAATAACAACTGTTGCGCTAATGCTTTGATAATTAAGAGAGTAGCTTTTGTTTGACTGAACAGGTATATGTGGAATTTGTGGGGTTATGTGTGGAAAAATTCCACACATAACCCCACAAATGTTGCTTTTGATGATATAATTACTCTATATCATATAACTTAAGTTTATTATATAATGTTTTCCTGTCTATACCCAATATTTCAGCAGCTTTGCTTTTGTTGTTCGATGTAACATGTAAAGCCTCAATTATTCTCCTTTTTTCATCGGCCTTGATATTTAGATTTGCACTATTCTCAATTCCAGAACCTATAGGTACAAGTCCAAGATCGGCCGAAGTAATAAGTTTCTCTTGTGCTAGGAGTGTGGCACGTTTAATCACATTCTTTAATTGACGAAGGTTGCCGGGCCATGGGTAGTTAAGTAATAGTTCTGTAGCCTCTTTGTCAAATCCCGATATATTGCGTTCTAGTTCTTTATTTGATAGGTCCAAAAAGTAATTTGCAAACAGAAGTATATCCTCTTTTCTCTCTCTTAGGGAGGGCATGTTCAATGTGAATTCATTTATGCGATGGAAAAGGTCTTCACGAAATATTCCACGCTCTATCGCTTCTTGTAAATTTTCGTTTGTCGCACAAATAATTCTTACATCAACTTCAATCTCCTTTATTGAACCAATAGGGCGAACACGACGCTCTTGAAGCGCACGTAATAGTTGAACTTGTACTTCGTAGCTAAGATTTCCTATTTCATCTAAGAATAGCGTTCCGCCTTCTGCTTCAACAAATGCCCCGGTCTTATCATTTATGGCTCCTGTAAAAGAGCCTTTAACATGCCCAAAGAATTCCGATGCGGCCAACTCTTTGGGAATAGAACCACAGTCTATTGCAATAAATGGCTTGTTGCTTCGCTTACTTAGTTGGTGTATGCGCTTTGCAACAAACTCCTTTCCTGTTCCACTGGCACCGTTAATGAGTACAGACATTGGGGTAGGGGCAACAAGTGCTACATATTTGTATAGCCTATGTGCTGCATCGCTACATCCCTCTATGAACTCATTTGTAGAAAGTGAAGTAGTTGAGTTTTGTTTAACGGTATTGTTTGATATCTCTTTAGGTTCTATTGCCTCTTCAATCTTTTTTAATAACTCTTCGGGATGCACAGGCTTGGATATATAATCGCTTGCTCCATGTTTCATTGCATTTACAGCGCTCTGAATGTCGGCATAATTTGTCATTATTATAATAGGTGTGCCCGTCGCATTCTTTTTAATCCATGGAAATAGCGATGTGCCATCCTCATCTGGTAAACGAAGGTCGGACAGCACTATGTCATATCGCTGTTGCGTCATTTCCTCACGTGCTTTTGCGCAACTGCTTGCCAAAGAGACTGTAAATCCTTTTTTTGTGAGCCACGTTCTAAGGGCTGTTGCAAAAGTAAGGTCATCTTCTACTATCAATATCGATTTAGTCATTTGTGCACTGTTTTATTACTTTTTCCAAATTAATTTCTGCTTCCTCTATAATTCTTTTTGCCTCTTCGGCAATAATGTATAATCGTTCATCTGCCTCTTCGGGGTATTTCTCTTCTCTGCGTTGTTTTTCAAACCACTCGAGATGTGGAACGCTCTTTGTCGCATTAATCATGCTGAAAATGGGTAGCAGTTGATGTGTTATGTTTGTTACATTTTGTATATTCTTTTCATTCGATGCAAGACTAAGCAACTCTAATTTCTTTTTTGTTTCTGTTACAAAAGTTTGCATAATTTCAATGGTTGCATCTTTGTCATCAATTGAGAATACTGTTAATGCTTCAAAGTTAAAATCTTTTTTTTCTATATGCTCTGTAATTATTGAAACCAATTCTTTCGATGTAAATGGCTTATGTAATAGAGAGGCGAAGCCATATTTTTTTATGTTATCTATGTTTATATCGTTGCGTGCGGTTACTGCAATAACTGGTGCTTCGGTTATGGAAGATATGTTTTTAATTAGTTCAATGCCATTCATGCCCGGCATTTGTATATCGGTTAATATTAAATCGTATCTGTTTTGTTGCAACAACTCTATTGCTTTATTTGCCGATGTGCTTGTAGAGATTGTAAGTGATGAGTGGTGTAGTATCGCTGTCATCATCTGCAACTGCAAGCTGTCGTCATCAATTAACAATATATTTGCTGATGGTAAAGCTTTAGTATTGTTGCACATATCTTTATCATTCACTTTTGTGTCGGATAAATTTAATGGAATAGACAATTTGAATGTTGTTCCTTTGTCTATTTCGCTTTCAAAAGATATGGTTCCATTTAATAGACTTATTAAACGATGTACTATTGACAAGCCAAGTCCAAATCCTTCACATCCCTCAGCATTGCGGAGTCTTGTAAATTCTTTGAAAATAAGTTCTTGCTCATCTTTGGAAATGCCTCGTCCTGTATCGCTTATCGATAAGCTCAGTTTATCATTTTCGTATGATGCCTCTAATGAAACATATCCATCTGTTGTGAATTTTATAGCATTGGTTATAAGATTTTCAACTATCTGACGTATGCGTAGTGGGTCTCCTTTGAAAATTTGGTCGAGGTTGTCATTGCATCTGTAAATGAACTGCAATTGTTTGCTTTCTGCAGTAGGGGTAAATCCCAGCGCAATATTGTCAAATAGTTCTTTACCGTTGAAATCGACATGCTGTAAATCCATCTTGTTCGCATCTAGTCGATGATAGTCGAGTAGTGTATTGATAAGTTGCAAAAGATGCTCCGATGACTCATGCATGTTTTTCATATAAAACTGCATACGTTCATCGTTTGTTAATTTTTTTGCAAGCTCAATATATCCCGATATTGTGCTTGCAGGCGCTTTTATGTCGTGGGTAATTGTAAGCATTAGTTGCTCGCGTGCTTTAAGCAACTGTTCGGCTCGTTGTTTGGCTTTTTCTAGCTCTTTGCGGTAGTGGGCACTACGTGCTATGTCTCTCCAAATTAAAATCAGGAATATGGTGGCAAGCATTATCGCTACAATAGCTATCACGGCTATTGCTTTGGCTGAATTACTCTGTAAATTCTCTTTATTGTTTTGCTGTTGTTTGAATAACAATCTTTGTTCTTCTTCAATACTTGCTAAAATTTGATTTACTTCTTGACTTAGTTGCAAACTGCTAAGTCGCAGAATATGTATCTGTTTGTATAGTTTGCTTGTGTGTTGTAAATGGCTGTCTATAGCCTGCTCACGAGCATCTAATAATAGGTTTGTTATACTGTCTGCAAAGTCAATGATAATATCATTGTTTTCGCTATGTTCTTCAATAATAGTATCACTAATTACCGTTGTGTCGGCTTTAGGTGGTATGAATAGCTCTCCCAAACGCTTTAGAAAACTCTTTTGCGTTGGTTTGTTGTACGATTTTGTATGGGTAATAACACGATGCGGGTTGCTGGGTATACTATCTATGAAATTTTCTTGTATACTTATTATGCTATCTATGTGTTGGGTGAAAATCTCGTTAATGCCGGTTTCTCGTATTACATTCAAAACCTTTTGCATATTTCTGTTTTTTCTTGCTATCAATAGTTTTACAGTATCGAGCCTCGCATGATGAATAGTGTCATTTGTCAATAATAATAGGGAGTCTACGGCAATGCTAACCTGTTTCATTTGGCTTTTGTACTGTTTAAATTCATCAAGTTCTCCAATTGCTATTGCTTGTCCTGTAATATCGGCCTTGTTGAGTTCATCTATTATTACTCCTGTGAGGCGTAGGCGTTCTGCAAGTAATTCGTTGTTATGCCCTTCGTTGCTGAAAATACGTATCTTGCTATAAATATACCCCATAGCTACAATGAGTATAATTATAAGTAGCAGGTAGCTTAATGTTATTTTGTTTTTTGTGTTACGTTCAAACATTGTGTTATTTTCTTTCAGCTTCTAAATGTGCAAATTTATATTATTTTTGTTTCGTATAAAATCTCATTGCAATCTCTTTTTCATCTATTTTGTTAAGTTTTGATAAATAATGTTTTTTTTAATTATTGTATATCGTAATTCCTAAAAATTCACTACCTTCGCGTCTGTTTCAGTAAAAAGCAGGAACTTGCTGTTTATTAATTGAAATAATAATCTTTATAAATAATAATATGAAAAAAACTATTTTGACCGTAGCACTATCTTTGAGTGCTGCAATTTTTTTGTCTTGTGCAAACAAGAGCTCAAATGGAGTTATAGTAAAAGGTAGTTTGTCCGAAATGGATTCACTCTCCTATGTTACAGGTCTCGACTTGGCTAACAGCCTAAAACGTGATATGAGTGTTATAAGTTTCGACTTCAATTTCGTTAAAAAAGGTATAGAGAATGCAATATTTGGTGAGAAACCTCTTATTGTTGGAAATGATACTATTACCGACGAGTCTGCTCTTAAAACTTTGCAAGAGTTCTTTACTTTGAAATTGCGTCAGCGTATGATGGAGAAGAACGAATATGAAAGAGCTTTAAATGATTCTACAGCAACAGAAGCACCTGTAAAACCCGAAGGATTTGACTTTGAGACTATGTTCGCTTCTAATGAGGAGTGTGCTCTCATTTCATCGTCTATAGGTTATGATATAGGTGGTAACATGCTCGAAAGAGGAGTTCCCATGCAACTCGTATGGGTGTTGAAAGGTATCGATGATGTATGTAACAACGAGGCTACAATGACTCCTCAGGAAATTCAGAACTATTTACGTAACTATTTCACAGTAATAGTGCCTGCAGAAAACAAAAAAGCATCAGAGGCATGGCTCAAAGAGGTAGAGAAAGAGAAGGGTGTAAAGAAAACTGAATCCGGCTTGTTGTATAAACTCGTGAAAGAGGGCGATATGTCTGCTAAGCCTACTCGTTTAGAAGATGAGGTTGAGGTTCACTACAAAGGTACTACACGCAATGGAAAGGTATTCGATGCATCACGCTTTGCAGATATGCCTGCAGAACGTCAAAATATGATGAAGCAATATCGTCCAAATGATTACGATAAAGACGAGCCAGTAAAATTCCCATTAAACCGAGTTATTGCCGGTTGGGGAGAAGGATTGCAACTTGTAGGAAAGGGTGGTAAAATAATCCTTTGGATTCCTGCAGAACTTGCTTATGGTGAAAGAGGTGCAGCTCCAAACATCGGTCCTAACGAGGCTCTTCGTTTCGAGGTAGATCTTTTGGGTGTTAAACATTATGTAGAAGATGCACCTGCCGAAGTTGCCCCTGCAAAATAAATATAGTAGAATATAAAAAAGCTACAAATACAAAGAAAAATACTTTTGAATGTAAAGTGCTGAAATAAAGCATCATCCAAAGGGGTTTCTATTTTACAAAGGTGGAATATATAGCAAATTTGCTATATATTCCACCTTTGTAAAGTTTACATATTACAGTGGTAATAATCCATTGAAATGTTCTTTATTCACAAAAAAGTTTATTCTGTAAAGGATATACACCAAATGTTGTAAACTGAACTTTTCTTATTAACCCATTTTGCCCGTAAGATAGGCTTTAGTACGCTCATCCGAGGGGTTGGAGAACATTGTTGCAGTGTCTCCATACTCTACCAACTCACCTAGGTACATAAACATAGACTTTGATGAAATTCTCATTGCCTGTCCCATATTGTGAGTAACAATCAAAATAGTTACCTCTTTCTGAAGTTCCTGCATCAGTTCTTCAATATGTGCCGTTGCTATCGGGTCAAGAGCAGATGTCGGCTCATCCATCAGTAATATGTCGGGCTTCATAGCCAATGCACGAGCAATGCATAATCGCTGTTGCTGACCACCTGATAGGAATGTACCTTTTTTATTCAGTACATCTTTGACCTCGTCCCATAGTGCAACACTTTTCAAACAATGTTCAACAGTTTCATCTTTTTCGGTTTTCGATAAACGAACACCATTGAGCGCATAGCCCGAAAGTACATTGTCGTAGATACTCATCGTGGGGAATGGTGCAGGACGCTGAAAAACCATGCCTACTCGGCGACGCACGTCAATAGGCTCCATAGAAAGGATGTTTTCGCCATTCAATAATATTTCTCCATCGACACGTATATTAGGATATAGATTGTGCATAAGATTTACTGCACGCAACAGAGTGCTTTTGCCACAACCCGAAGGCCCCATTATTGCAGTTATACTGTTTCTGTCGATAGCCGCCGACACATATTTCACTGCCATTGTCTGCTTGGTATAGGATACACAAGTCTTATTAAATTCAAGTATAGGTGTTACTGATTCCATTTTTTTGCAAGATATTTAGCTGTAATATTTAATGTAAGAACAAATAATAACAAGAAGAGTGATGCACCCCAGATAAGTTCCTGAAGATTTGGGTCATTAAAAAACTCCCATATAAGCAGAGGTACTGCCGATATAGGCTTGTCAATCGCAAAGCGAATGAAAGAACAACCAAGTGCAGTAAACATAAGCGGAGCTGTTTCACCAATAACACGCGATATAGCCAACAGAACACCGGTAAAGATACCACCAAAAGCCGCGGGGAGCTGTACCTTCAGCATCACACGAGCACGATTACCTCCAAGTGCCAAGCCTGCCTCTTTGAGCGATGCCGGCAGAATTTTCAAGGTCTCCTCCGTTGAGCGTATAATAAGTGGTAACATCATAATAAAGAGTGCCACACTACCTGCAATGGCAGAGTAACCTTTCATGGGAACAACCACCCAAATATAAACAACAATACCTATAATGACCGAGGGAGTTCCTTGTAACAGATCAGTTAAATAACTCACTGTTTGGGCGAATCTGTTTTTAGAATTTTCTGCCAAAAATGCACCGCATAAGATACCTATTGGAATAGCTGCAACAGCCGCCATACCCAGCATAAGCATTGTTCCCACAATTCCGTTTGCAATACCGCCGGGAATAGGCTCACCCGCCTCAATGGCTTTCATTGCTTTATATGCTGTTGGAGTTGGTTCGGTGAAGAAAGAGAAGGAAAGTTGGTCGTAACCACGAAGAAATACTTCTCCCAAAATGGCAAACAGAGGTACTGCAGTAAAGGCCGCCAATAAACATACAACCCACAGCAATGCCTTATCTTTGGCCAAACGATTTCTAATTTTTAATTTATTCATGGTTATGCTATTCTTGCGCGTTTAATCATTATTTTACCTATCAAATTGATAAATGCTGTAATCAGAAAAAGTATTAACCCTATGGCAATTAGCGAAGAAAGTTTCAAATCATCTGCTTCACCAAATTGGTTGGCAATGATAGATGCCATAGAATTTCCTGTCGAGGTGATTGAATCGGGAATGTTGTTGGTGTTTCCAATGAGCATGGTTACTGTCATTGTCTCGCCCAATGCACGACCAATTGCCAAAATATATGATGAGAAGATACCCGAGCCGGCAACAGGGAATACCACCTTGCGAATAACTTCGGCTCGAGTTGCACCAAGACTATATGCACCCTCTTTTAAATCATTAGGTACCATCTTAATGAATTCGGCACTCAGCGAAGATGCATAAGGGACAATCATTATAGCCAAAACCAATGAAGCCGTCAGAATACCTGAGCCCTGTGGCGATATATTGAGTGCCATAATCAATGGACGCAAAGTGTAGAATCCCCACAATCCATAGATAATTGATGGTATACCAGCAAGAAGGTCGGTTACAGTGCTCAAAACAGCAGCAATCTTTGTCCCTTTGAAGTATTCTCCAACAAACAGTGCAACAGGTAGTGAAAACGGTATACAAAAAACAAGAGCCAGCAATGTTGTCATTAGAGTTCCTGTAATAAATGGTAGTGCTCCATACTGCTCTGCACCCTCGGTGTAACTCCACTCCGAAGATGTAAGAAACTTAAAGAAACCAAAATGTTGGAAAGCATCGTATGCGTCAGTAACGAGGGCGTACACCACGCCCCCGCACACTATCGGCATAATCAATGCAACTGCGAACAATAGAATCCTATATACTTTATCGTTCATAGTGCTTTGTTATTGCAATATTGAAACTCCATTGTAAGTAACTGTCTTCAAATTTTTCATGCTCAACTCCTTAGCTTTTTCGGGTAGCGGAGCATAATGTACCTCTGATGTAATCTTCTGTGCATCGTCGGAAAGGATGTAATTCAACAAGTCGAGTGTAGCCACAGCCTGCTCTTTTGAGCGGTCAGAGTAATTCTGCTCCTTGTAGATAATCATCCACGTAAAGGTTGAGATTGGATAAGCTCCTGTTGCATCAGAATTGGTAATTGAACAACGAGTGTCAGCAGGAATCTCTCCTGAAGCTGCAGCAGAAATACTTGCAGCTGTAGGCTCAACAATCTCGCCACGTTGGTTCAGAATCTTTGCATAAGCAATCTTCTGTGCAAAGGCATACTCCGAGCCTACATAACCTATAGAGTTCTTTGTTTGCTTTACTACACCTGCTACACCGGGATTACCCTTTGCTGCTTGTCCCGCAGGAAAGTTTACAGACTTACCTGTACCGAATTTCTCTTTCCACATTGGGTTTACCTTTGTCAAATAGTCGGTGAATACATAAGTTGTACCGGAACCATCAGAACGGTAAACGGGGATAATTGCTTCTGCCGGTAGTTCTATGCCGGGATTAAGTGCTACCAAACGCTCGTCGTTCCACATCTTTATATTGCCAGCAAAAATATCGGCAATTATTTCGCCTGAAAGGTTCAGTTCATTTACACCATCGAGATTGTAGGCAAGAACTACAGCTCCCATACATGTTGGAATATGTACTACCGGAGCCATCTCTGCCATCTCCTTTTCGGAAAGGAAAGCGTCGCTTCCGGCAAAATCAACAATTTTATCGCGTAAATTGCGCACACCACCACCTGAGCCTATACCACCGTATGCTACTAAGTCTCCGTTTGTTTGTCCAAATTGCTCGAAAACCACATTGTAGAAAGGCAATGGAAATGTTGCACCTGAGCCCGAAAGTTCTTGAGCATTGCGACTTCCATTCTTCGTACTACCACTACAAGCAACCATTACAAATGCAATAGCCAATGTCATTACTGATAAAAATAACTTTCTCATAATATTTATGTATTAAATGTTTGTACTATTATAAACCAAAATAACAATTAATGTATGCAGAGTAACCATTCTTTGCATCATCTGCCTTTGGCATACTCATTCTGAAATTAGGAGCAATTTTTACATATTTACCAACTTTGAATTGCGCACCAAGAATTGCAGCCGACTCATCTTTTGCTATATTCCAATCATCTTTAGAGTACAAGTCGTCATATCTGGCATACAAATCTGCAATCTTAGATAGTTTGACTGAAGTAAATATTGAATAACCATTTTGGTCTGCACCATCCTTGTACGAAGCATTCCACATTTGATTATACTCAGCTCCAATCATAAACATCTTGTGCTTATATCCAGCAAATACAGCCAAATTTGAGATATCCTTTTTGTTATCCTCGCCACTCTCATTCAAACCGCCATACACGCGAATTTGAAATCCTTTGACGGGAGTTAGCGTTATACCTAAACCATAATTGAGTCCATCGTTTTTCTGTATTTTCTTGTAACCCTCACCATTTACAATTATAGCATCGGCAGAAATCCAATCGGCAAACTTACATGCTACAGAAATACCCAAATCGGCACTGCTACCAAATTTATATTCATCTTGAAATGACTTCATTATATAACGATAACCCCAGAATTTCTCTTGAAAATTGAATTGTGTTGTTGATATTAGACCTCCATTTAATGTCAATTTCCCATTTTTCCAAGATACCATAGCATTTTTAATGTAGGCGATACGCTGATAATCTGAAACATCGCTCGATTTGCCAATATCCATTACAGCCTTTGCAGAAAGTCCTTTACCAAAGTTGTATTCGTAACCGAAATAACTACGTTCCAGCTCGAAACCCCTGTTGTCATTTTCTGCTCCAAAGCCTGTGTGGAAATTTCCAAACACTAGTACAATTGCTTTGCCCTTCGGCTCTTCTGTTTTGATATCCTGTGCCTGTGCACCAATACCGATGCAGGTTAAAAGACCTGCTAAAATTACTTTTGTTTTCATTTTGTTTTGTTTTTTTAAAATTTGACACAGCAAAAGTATCGGGATAACATTTCATAAATGTTTCAAAATAATTAGGCTTTTGTGAAATGCTGACAATGAGTAAAATGTTACATTTTCATTAAATCTTTTTGAGGGAGTTTCTTCATTCGCCAATTCTCTTTAATTTTGCGCATAAATATTTATTAATATATGGCAACGAATCGTATATTGATTGTAGATGATGAAGAAACTTTGTGTGAGGTTCTTAAGCTAAATCTAGAGAATGAGGGCTTTGATGTAGATACAGCCTTCAGTGCGGAGCAAGCATTAGGTTATAATCTAAAGGAGTATTCTCTTATTTTACTCGATATTATGATGGGTGAAATCAGTGGTATTAAAATGGCTAAAATGCTGAAAGCCGATGTTGCAACAGCTGATATTCCCATAATTTTTTGTACTGCACGCGATACGGAGGATGATATGGTTATGGGATTGAACCTCGGTGCCGATGATTATATTATGAAGCCCTATACTGTTCGTAATGTTATTGCACGAGTGAAGAGCGTTTTACGTCGTACAGCTATCCATAAAAACAACAATAATACTCCAACAGAGAAAACAAATCAATTCGTGGTTGATGGCTTATGTCTTGATTTAGAGTTTAAACGTTGCACTGTCGATGGCGAAGAGGTAAAACTCGCTCGTAAAGAGTTCGAGTTGTTGGCATATTTAGTGTCGCATCGTGGAAAAATATGTTCGCGCGAACAGATACTGAGTCGTGTTTGGAGCGATGAGGTCGTTGTCTTAGACCGTACTATTGATGTAAACATCACACGTCTGCGTTCAAAAATTGGAGCATACGGCTCCTATATAGTAACCCGTTCAGGTTTTGGCTATGGCTTCCGAGATTAAAGTATCGTTTCACAAACGTTTGTTTCTGATGTTGCTCGCCTTTTCGTGGGCTATTGTGCTATGTTTTATAGGGTTCCAGTATCTGCGTGAGAAAGAGTATAAATCGGAGTTTTTGAATGCGCAGCTTCAACAATACAATCGTCATCTACTTGATACGGTTGATGAGGGACTACCGTATGAAGATTACATCGCTACTCACGATAAGCCTTTTGATGAGCTACGAATATCTATTATCACACTTTCGGGTGCTGTGATTTACGACAACACCATTTCGCTCGATTCACTCGACAACCACCGTAATAGGCCCGAGGTGGCAAATGCTTTGTTAAAAGGCAAAGGATATAACATAAGCCGACAATCGGCAAGTGACGGACGCGAATATTTCTACTCTGCCACACGAGGTGAGAGGGTTGTTGTTCGCACAGCAATTCCATATTCAAATACGCTACGCGACCTGCTTGAAGCGGATTGGTCGTTTCTGATGGTTATGATTGCTATCACATTTACAATGAGTGTGATAGCCTACTTTACAACTCGCGAGTTGGGTAAAGATATTGAACGCGTCAATCGTTACGAGGCCGAGCAGGAGAGAAATCGCCTTAAACGACAACTTACAAACAATATAAACCACGAACTGAAAACCCCTGTTGCATCTATTCAGGTTTGCCTTGAAACATTGCTTTCAGGTATTAGCCTTAGTAATGAAAAACGTCAGGAATTAATAGAGCGTTGCTATATGCATAATGAGCGTCTTCGTCGATTGCTTAACGATGTATCACTCATTACTCGAATGGAGGATGGAAGTGCATTAATAAGCAAAGAAACAGTTACAATCAATGAAATAATAGATGAGGTAGCAGAAGAGTTGAATATTATGCCCGAAGAGGAACGTTTGACTTTACATACCGACTTTAATGAGATAGTTACAATTGAAGGTAATACATCGTTGATAGGCTCAATTTTTAGCAATCTCACAGAGAATGCCATTGCCTATTCCGAAGGTAAGAACATCTATATAACACTGCTTGAAAACTCAAAAGAACAGGCTTGCATCCGCTTTGAAGATGACGGTAAAGGGGTGGAACAAAAGCAACTGCCACATCTTTTCGAACGATTCTATCGTGTGGACAAGGGACGCTCCCGCCAAAAAGGTGGTACAGGTCTTGGACTTGCTATAGTAAAACATGCCGTTCAGTTCCATGGCGGTACAATAACTGTTACCAATCGTCCAAATGGTGGGTTGAGATTTGATTTCACCCTAAGCAAACACAATATATAATGAACTACCACTTTGTTGGTTTCCTCAAATATTAATAGCCAACATTGCAAAACATTTTTTGTTTATAGCTCGATTAAAACCCTTGCATTTATTTGTCGTCCTGTAAGATAGTTGGGTACAGCATAGTTTTCATTATATATATCTGTTACCCAATAGTAGGAATTCACATTATTAATATCGAGTAGGTTGAATGCATCTATTCCAAGCCATATATTTTTAATGTAACGCGATATACCGCTTCGTCTGCTATACACCTCGTTGTTCATTACCCGGTAGGACATTCCTATATCTACACGCTTATATGCAGGTGCTGTAAAAGTGTGTTCTTCTCGTCCTGTGTGCGGAGGACCAAAAGGTAAGCCGTCGGCATATACAGCACGCAGGCTCATCTTCCAACGGTCTGTTCCCGGAAAGAAATCGGTAAAATATAACGATGCATTAAATGTCTGATTTGTAGGGCGGGGTAGCCAATCGCTACCATTTATTTTCTCTTTTGTATCCATTACCGAGAATGTCAGCCATGAGTCGGTTCCCGGAACAAATTCTCCAAAAAGTTTCATATCTATACCTGTAGCATAACCATGTGCGCAATTCTCTCCATAATATACAATACGTACATTGTCTACATTGTATGGTATCAGATTGTCTAGTTTCTTATAGTACGCTTCGGCTGTAAATTTAAATGGTCGCTCAAAAAGTTTGAATTCATAGTCCCCACCTAATACAAAGTGTATGGAGCGTTGCGATTTAATATTTTTGTTAAGCACAACGGTTGTCATTCCATTTGCTGTTGTTGTGTCGCGCATCTCTTTAAAGAATGGAACCTGATAATAAACGCCTGTCGAAAAACGTAGTGTCAGGTTGTTGTTGAACTCAGGGATTAAGCCTACTGATGCTCGTGGCGAAAATAGCGTCTCGCCATTCCAATCCCAATGTGATAGACGCGCTCCGGCGTTTATGGATATCACTCCTAAACTGCTATTAAATTTATATGTGTCTTGTATATATGCATTTATGTGATTGCTCTTTGTTGCAGTTCTCGACCTCAAACTGTAAATTGGCAAAAGAGAATTGCCGGTGTGAGGTATGTTATACCCAGCAGAATCGCGCATTTCCCATTGACGTTGGTTCTCCGAAACACTTTCGCCCTTCCAGAGTATTCCCCAACGTAGTTCATGTGATTTAAGAAAATGAACACCGCTCAACGATACTGTCTGCACATCGGCTTCAAGGTAATTGCGTGCATGCTCCATGTATCGCCCAACACTCATGTTTTCCTCGGCATTAACATCGTCAATCCAATATTCTCCTGCAATGTCGTATGTCTCCTCTTCCTTTGTGTTGAATGCCGATGTCTGTAGTGATAACTTGTTATACTCATTTGGAGTAAAGTTCATAGATAACGAACCGAACAGGGTACGAAACAGGTCGCTTTCCCATCCGTCGAAGTATACTTTGAACTCTTTGGCCTGCTCCATTGTGCCAAAAGTGGTGTTGCGGTCGCTAGGGGTAAAATTGTATTTGTTTCGAGATATGTTTCCAATAAAACTTATGCTTAACTTTGGTGTTGGACGCCAATCGAAATAGGTTTGGTAGTCGATGAACTCAGGGTCATATTCTCCTTTTGTGTCTAGTGTACCAAGCAAATATTGATTTGTTTTATAGCGTACAGAGTTTGAAAAACTGTACTTCTTGTTTCCTACTCCTACATAAACACTACCACCTAAAAGGCTTGCCGATACGGTACTTTCAAATTCAGTAGGTTTACGATATGTAATATCTAATACCGACGACATTTTATCTCCATATTTGGCTTCGTAGCCACCGGTTGAGAATGCAACGGAACCAACCATGTCGGGGTTTAAGAAACTGAGTCCTTCTTGTTGTCCTGCTCTAATTAGAAGTGGACGATATATCTCAATTCCATTTACATATACACTGTTTTCATCAAAATTTCCACCGCGCACATTGTATTGTGAACTCAATTCATTATGTGAACTAACCCCGGCTTGTGTCGATATGATTGATTCAACACCATTTCCACTGGCATCGGGTAGCAGACGCATATTGTCGGGCATTTCAATGTTCTTTGTCCCTGTCAGCTGGCGCTGTTTGTCTACAACCTCAACACCTTCGAGTGTGTAATCCATGGCAGGCAGAGTAACATTAATAATAATTGTATCCGATGGGTTTCTAAGAGTCTTTTTTCTGGTTTGATAACCTATCATTGAATAACTTATCACAAGGCTGTCGCTACTTTGGCAATCTAATGTGTAATTACCTTTTAAATCGGTTATGGTGCCAATACCTTGTTCGGTTACATGTATGTTTGCAATCTCAATAGGATTTTGTTTTTCATCGGTAACCTTGCCTTTGATTGTTACTCGCTGTGCTAATGCAGGAGTGGAAATAATTAACAGCAGAATATATATATAAACTTTATATCTCATTTTAATGTTGTACTAAATATTGTACCAATATCATAGATATAACGTGAGTTTTGGCTTAAACGTATATAGCATGTAATATTTTATTTATTCTGTTCCATTTGAAATGGTACCAGCGTAATGTGCTAACCTGTTTTCCTCCAAAATTTAGAACAAGATTTATATATCCGGAACTTTTGCGTGAAAATAAATTTGTTTCACAAAATTCAAAATGTGAATACCCCTGTTTGTATGCATCTGTTATTGCAACCCATATTGCCATTATACCGGGGTAGAGTAGTGGATGACTTTTGCGTAAACCACAACTATATGCCAAATATGCTCTGTCGTTTTCGTAAAAACAGATTGAACAACCTATAATTTTATCTTTGTATCGGACAATGAACATGCGAAATTGTTGCGATAGAATGCCATCATTTCCAATCAGCAACTCTTTCAGAATCTTTTTCTGTGGCAGATGTCGTCTTATTTTTGAGATGTAATATTTGTATAGTAACTCTATGCCAATTTCAATATCTTCAATGTGTGTGGCTTGTTCGCATGTTACACCCCGTTTCTCTGCATTTTTAATATGTGTTTTGTATGCTCTGGCTAGGCGTTCTTGAGGTGTCTTGCTATGTAACGAGTTGTATATTCGTATGCATCTGCGTGGGAAAAAGTTTCTATCACTCAATACCTTATATGCAAAACTGCTATCTGCTATGTTGCGTATCTCAATAAATGAGTGTTTAAATTTGAATAGTTTTAATAAATTGTCAATGAATAATGCAAAAATGTTTTCTTTCTCTTTTTTGTATTCCTCTTTGTATACTCCTTCGCCGTATATGCTGTACCACGTATAAATCCCCGGTGGTATTAACCGGAATTCTCTTTGTTCAACAACTAAAAGGTGGGCAATTATATCATCTCCTTCCTTACATATAAATAGATGCGGTTTAGTCTTGTCGCACCTAATAAGTACGTTGAACATTTCTACCGAGTGTATTGTCCCACTCGTTAAAAGTTTAGGTAAATCTTCAATTCTTGTATATACTTCTATTTGTTTCATTAGATAGATAAACATTTTTTATCCCATGTAAAGGTAGTGAAAAAGAAATTATATTGTATCTTCGCAGGCGATAAAAGTGCATCTGTTTTTTTTGCACAGATAAAATGAACGTTAATATGGAAAAAGTATATATATTGGCTATAGAGTCGTCGTGCGATGATACTTCGGCGGCTGTTATGTGCAACGATGTTGTATTGTCGAATATAACAGCAAGTCAGGCGATACATGAGCAATACGGTGGTGTAGTTCCTGAATTGGCATCTCGTGCGCATGAATTGAATATAGTTCCCGTAGTAGACGCTGCTCTGAAAAAAGCCGATGTTTCAAAAGAGCAACTTTCAGCTATTGCTTTTACTCGTGGCCCGGGTCTCATGGGTTCTTTGTTGGTTGGTGTCTCTTTTGCAAAAGGTCTTGCTGCATCGTTGAGCATTCCTATGATAGAGGTTAATCATTTGCAAGGACATATATTGGCTCATTTTATTAAAGAGGATGGTGTTGAACATAAATCTCCTGAATTTCCGTTCTTGTGTTTGATGGTTTCGGGTGGTAACTCACAAATTGTAAAGGTCAATAGCTATAAAGATATGGAGATTATTGGGCAGACAATCGATGATGCAGCAGGCGAGGCTATGGACAAATGTGCTAAAATAATGGGCTTGGGATATCCCGGTGGCCCCATTATAGACCGTTTGGCACGTAGTGGTAACCCTACTGCATATCAATTCAGTAAACCACATATTCCCGGGTTCGACTATAGCTTTAGTGGGTTGAAAACATCGTTCCTTTACACCTTGCGAAAATTGGTTGCGGAAGATGCCGATTATGTAGAGAAGCATATAAATGATTTGGCTGCATCGTTTGAGGTTACGGTTGTTAGCATTCTGATGGATAAATTATATAAGGCTTCTAAGCAGTTGAAGATTAAACGTATTGCGCTGTCCGGTGGTGTGTCGGCAAACACTGCTTTGCGCGAGGCTTATCATTCGTATGCAAAACGTTACGGATGGGAAATATTTATCCCAAAATTTGGTTTTACAACCGACAATGCCGCAATGATTGGTGTTGTTGGTTATTATAAATATCTGGATAAGGACTTCTGCGCAATGAACGAACCAGCTTTCTCCAGAACTGTTATATAATATAACAATGTCTATATGAATGATTGTAAACAACTGGCTTTAGATGTCAATGCCACTTTGCGTGAACAAGGACTGATGTTGGCAACCGCAGAGAGCTGTACCGGTGGTTCTATTGCTGCATCCATTACATCTTGTGCCGGTAGCTCAGATGTCTTTAAAGGTGCAGTTGTGGCCTATTCCAACGAAGCGAAATCATCAATATTAGGCGTATCGCCTAGAACTATTGCAGTATATGGTGCAGTAAGTGAACAGGTTGTTCGCGAAATGGTACTTGGGGCGCAAAGAGTGCTCCATTGCGATTGTGCCGTTGCAACTTCGGGCATAGCCGGCCCTTCGGGTGGAACAGCAGATAAACCTGTTGGGACAGTTTGGATTGCAGTGGCAGTTGGGGAAAATGTAAAAACTGAACTTTTGCAACTCGAAGATAAAGGTAGGAGCGAGAATATTTGCGCATCTGTAAAAAAAGTACTATCTTTGTTGCTGAATACAGTACGTGAAAACTAATGTTCAAAGCATTTTGGTGGTTTTTTGTCTGTTTATCTGCTTTTGTGGCTCGATATTTCAACAAATTATTACGGTATAAAAAAATAAATGCTTTTTTGTTTGCAAGGTATGAGTAAAATTTATATCTTTGCACGCTGTTTTAGGTAAGCACGTAGAATAAAAACAAAAAAATATATAGCAATGTCTAAAATTTGTCAAATCACCGGTAAAAAAGCTATGGTGGGTAACAATGTATCACACTCAAAGAGAAGAACAAAACGTCTTTTCAATGTGAACTTGTTTACCAAGAAGTTCTTCTATGTAGAAGAGAATTGTTGGATTCAGTTGCGCGTGAGTGCAGCGGGGTTAAAAATCATCAACCGAGTAGGTCTCGATGCAGCGTTGAAAGATGCAGTAAGCAAAGGACACGTTGCTTGGGAGGAAATTAAAGTACTCGATTAAAGTTTAAGGAGGTAAGGAATATGGCTAAGAAGGTTAAAGGAAACCGCGTTCAGGTAATTCTTGAATGCACAGAGCAGAAGAGTAGTGGTGTTCCCGGAATGTCTCGTTATATTACTACGAAAAATCGTAAGAATACTACAGAGCGTCTGGAGTTGAAGAAATACAACCCCTATTTGAAGAAAGTAACCGTTCACAAAGAAATAAAGTAATTAAAAGATGGCTAAGAAAGCAGTTGCAACACTACAGACCGGTGATAAAGAGAAATTCGTAAAGGTGGTAAAATTGGTTAAATCACCTAAGACCGGTGCTTATATGTTTGCCGAGGAGATGCTTCCTCAAACAATGGCAGACGCGGCTTTGAAAAAGTAAGCAGAGAACACAGCCCAAAAGGCTTTTAAGATATTACAGCGAATAGTAAACTATTCGCTGTTTTTTTTATTTCTGTTATATCCTTTTCATCATACATTTATGCCTCTTATTTACTTACTTTGTGTTATCTTCGCAAAGGAATATTATATAATATGATAGACGACCTGTTTTTAACAAGCACATTGGGTAATCCCGACAAAGAGTTTTTGCAATATGCGTACAGCAAAATAGATGTTCCCGAACTCAAAAAGCGTGAATACAATGATATAGCATCAAATGGCAGACAACGTAATGCTTATCATCGCGATTACACACGTGTTTTGTACTCTTCATCTTTTCGTTGTTTGCAAGGTAAAATGCAAATATTGGGTATTCAAACCGATGCGTCGTTTCGTAATCGCTTAACTCATAGCCTCGAGGTGTCGCAAATAGCACGTTCAATAGCCGAACAAGTGGGAGCTGCTATTGGTAGCAATGCCTATACCAACAATAACGATTTGTATGTCATTGAGGCTGCTGCTCTTGCTCACGATATTGGGCATCCGGCGTTTGGTCATTGTGGCGAAAAGGTTTTGGATACATTGGAAGAAGGGCTTCGTTTCGAAGGTAATGCTCAAAACTATAGAGTTCTGCGCACGTTGGAAAAAAAGATTCCGGAGCATGGTGGCCTTAATCTGACAAATAGAATGTTACTCTCTGTAAACAAGTACATTGTGCGTGAAGATGAGCAAATCGCAGTAGATTGTAGAGCCAATAAATTTATGTATGCCGATGACTATGACTTCCTTATGGGCGTAAGGCGAGAATGTGGATTGGAGAATGAGCGTACACTCGACGTGCAAATAATAGATGTTGCCGATGAGATTGCCTATGCTGTACACGATTTGGAAGATGCACTATCCATAGGCTATTTCGATGTTAATGAGTTGGCATACCTATTAGAAGATTATCTGAAAAATGAACCGGAATGTATGCTCGTGTTTAAACATTGTGTTAAAAAAGCCGATGATACAGCACGCAGAGTCCTCACCGGTACAGTACAGGAGTATTCTTCGATCTTTAGAAAAGAACTTGTTTCGGAACTTACAAATGTGCTTATAAACGATATTGGTGTTGTTGATATTAGCGAAAAATGCAATCTTGAGCATGGTACTAATGTAAATAAAGAGCTTGGTTTTGCCCGTTATAAAGCATTGGCAAAGGGACTCAAAAAAGTTACATTTGAATGTATAAATCGCAGGGATAGTGTTGCACTCTACGAACAGCGCGGCGAAACGGTTATAAAAGGATTGTATGGAATGTTTACCGATATTCAATATAATAGGAACTACAATCTTTTGCCTCCCGAATATCGTCCCGATACGCCTGAAATGCTATCTCGCAGTGTGATAGATTATATTGCTGGAATGATGGATACTTTTGCAATATCACTCTATGAAAAACATTTCGGAGTTAAGTTCGATGAAATAAAATATCTCTCTAAAAGGGATTTTTATAAGTGAATATAATATAATTAGAAAATAAATATTTAAGTTTGCATATATTTAAAAAAAAGAATATTATGGCTCAAATGGTCTCGCCGTCGTTGTTGTCGGCAAATTTCGGATATTTACAAAAGGATTTGGATATGATAAACCGCAGCGACGCTGATTGGTTGCATATTGATATTATGGACGGTACGTTTGTTCCAAATATTTCGTTCGGCCCTCCGGTGCTTAAATATGTTGCGGAATTGTGCAATAAACCACTCGATGTGCATCTTATGGTAGTTAATCCCATGAACTATCTCGATGCCGTCAAATCGCTTGGCGCTCGTGTAATGAATATTCATTATGAAGCCGAAATACATCTGCATCGTGCAATAATGAAAATTAAAGAGAGTGGTATGATGGCAGGTGTAACACTAAATCCGTCTACTCCGGTGTGTATGCTCAAAGATATTATTCGCGACCTCGATTTAGTTTTGCTCATGAGTGTAAACCCCGGCTTTGGTGGTCAAAAATTTATTCCTCACACAGTTGATAAAGTACGAGAGTTACGCGAACTAATAGAATCTACATCATCCAACGCTTTAATAGAGGTTGATGGCGGAGTAAATGTAGAAACCGGGAAATTGCTTGCCGATGCAGGTTCCGACGTTCTTGTTGCAGGTAATGCGGTCTTTAAAGCCGAAAATCCCGAGGGGGTAATCTCGGCATTACGAACTCTCTAAGAATCATATAATTAATATCGGGCAACATGTTCAGCCGAAATCCCATGTTGAGACTTGCAATTCCTTTTATATTAGGAATTGCAGTGGCATGGTTGTATACGTTGCCCATGTTATTCCTCTCATCTATTTTTGTTGTAGCAGCGCTGTTGCTTGTTATAGGATTTCTGCGCACTCCAAAAATGCTTTTTGGAGTTGGTGCAACGCTTATGATGTTCGCGCTCGGTACAATTGCAATGAGTGTCGATAGGGCAAATGACGAATTGCAATGGAGTGGCGAAAAAGGACATTTCGAAGCGTTGTTGCTTGAGGTTCCCCGTTTGGGAGACAAAACTGTTAAGGTCGTAGCACAAGCTGAACGAATAGGACGTGATAGCGTTCCCGGAATGCGTCGTGTCGGGTTAGTATATTTATATTTCTCAAATAGTGTAGAAGCGGAACAACTACAAATTGGTGAACGAGTCTGTTTTGAGGGAAAACTTTCCCCTCCATGTAATAATGGCAATCCTGCAGAATTTGATGTCGAAAACTATTATGCAGTAAAAGGAATAACAGGCTCAATCTATCTTCCTGTTGGTGGATGGTATAGCAAGGGGGTGGTGGAGCCAACATGCAAAATGAAATTTCTGCTTTTGCGTGATAAAATAACCTCTTTGTTTTCTTCGTTGGGTTTCGCCGGAGATGAACTCTCTGTTTTGTCTGCACTTACAGTGGGTGAAAAACGCGACTTGTCAAAAGACATAAAAGAACTGTATGCTTCTGTTGGTGCAAGTCATGTCCTCGCTCTTTCGGGTCTACATGTTGGTATCTTTTACATGATAATAACGTTGTTATTTCCTTTCAGGACAGGTCGCAGAATAACTGTTTTTATTCGTGAGGGTGTTGCACTTCTTTTGCTTTGGTGTTTCGTCGCTGTGGCCGGTTTTACTCCTTCGGTGTTGCGTGCAGCAATACTCTTTACCTTGCTTTCGGTTGGTAGGTGTCTACATAAAGATAATTCATCGTTGAACACCTTGGCTTTTGCAGCAATAGTGATGTTGTTATATTCGCCACGCTATCTATTCGATGTTGCTTTTCAATTATCATTTGCTTCGGTATTCTCCATATTGTTGCTTGCCCCTCATATTCAAAATTTGTTTAATGTAGAAAAGCATGGAACTATATATGGGTATATAGTGGGAATATTATCGATATCTATTGCGGCACAAATAGGTGTTCTTCCGTTCATTTGGTACTACTTTGGCACATTCCCACTCTATTTCCTATTGACAAACCTATTGGTTGTTCCCGGAGCATTTGTAATTATGGTGCTGGCGCTTATCCTTCTTCTGCCTATACCTTTTTTCCAACCTTTCGTTGCATGGATATTGCAATGGATAATATATGGCATGAACAGTGCTTTGCGTCTTATCTCAGAAATTCCGGGCGCATCTTTTGAACTGCCACACATTGGACTGCTTGGAGCCTGTTTGGTGGGAATTGCGCTTGTAATCTTTTGCTATGGGATAATAAAAAAGAAGATATTCCTTTCTGTAGTCTCTATTGTGTGTACCTCTATTTTTGTAAGTGCTACTATATATGTAAAATCGAAAAACCATGATAGGCACTATGTTCTCTTTTTTAATAGCAACAAATGCCCAATAGCACAACTCGTGGAGTCGCGAGAAGAGTCGTATGTTCTATCGTCTCGTCCGTCGCAGGATGTAGAACTAGATTATGTGGCAGAATCATTCTGGCGTCGCGAAGGCATGGCAGAACCATTATGGCTTTGTGATGATTATGTTGGCGATAAACTGTCAATAGACAATGGATTGGCTCAATTCTATGGTAGACGCATGATGATTCTCTCCGACGATTGCTGGAAGGACAATGAATATATTCAACCGGTCGATTGCCTGTTCCTTTGTCGCGGTTTCTTGGGTAGCATAAAAGAGTTGTTTCGTGTATATCCGGCAACATGTGTTGTGTTAGATGCTACACTATATGCACATAGTCGCCGTAGAATTATACGGGAATGTCGCGATATGGGAGTTCGTTACATTGATATTTCGGAAACCGGAGCAGTGAAATGGTTGTGCGATGAACCCGGTTTTTTTGTGGAGTATATGCGAGGTAAATAGTTTTATATAACTGTTGTCTATTTGCAATCTCTTTTTTATCTTCGCATAGTAGATTTATAAATTCAAACATTTTTCTAATTATGCTTGATAAAATGATTGATGTTGTGTCGGTTGATGCTGTCAAAGAAATAGTAGATAAGGGTAATAGATTTACAATAATTGTTCATCGTAATCCCGATGGTGATGCAATTGGTTCGGCATTGGCATGGGCGCATTATTTACGTTTGAAAGGCAAATTTGTAGATATCATTGCGCCTAATTCGTTTCCCGATTTCTTGAAATGGCTACCCGGCTCCGACAATATTCTGCTTTATGATACTATGAAAAATGACGCAGATGCTTTATTGTGTAGCTCTGATGCAATATTTTGTCTCGATTTTAATGCAATGTCTCGTGTTGCAGATATAGCAGATGTTGTAAATGAACTTGATATCCCTCGTCTGCTTATCGACCATCATCTCTATCCCGAAAATAACTTTACAGTCTCAATATCCAATATAACATCATGCTCTACCGCAGAACTCGTGTATCGCCTTATATATGCTTTGGGCGATGATGATATGCTTAACAAGGATATGGCAGAGTGTATTTACACCGGTATTATGACAGATACCGGAAATTTTGCATACGCTTCGAATCGCAAAGAGATATACATAATTGTTGCAAGGCTCATAGAGGCAGGAATAGATAAAGATAAGATATACCGACGAGTCTTCTATAATTATTCAATAGACCGATTACGCCTATTTGGTTTTGTGATGAACGAGAAACTGCAGGTTTTCTCCAACTATAATGCGTCAATAATGACTTTATCGCATAACGAGATTAAGCGTTTTAATGCAGTGAAGGGCGATACTGAGGGGTTGGTAAATATGCCTTTGCAAATAAAAGGCTTACGTTTCTCTTGTTTCTTGCGCGAGGAATACCCCGGAAAAATAAATGTATCACTTCGTAGTGTCGATGATTTCCCCTGTAATAAAGTAGCGGCAGAATTTTTTGGTGGAGGTGGACATAAAAATGCATCGGGTGGCGAGTATATTGGGAGAATTGAAGATGCGGTTGCTCTATTTAAAGAAGCAATAGCAAAGTATTCAAATGAATTGACAAATTGAGATGTAACACGAAATTCTCTTTATAACTCTAAAAAAACAGCCATATAACTGTTATTTAGAATTAAATACTCTCTGTTTTTAATGTTTTTTGATTTTACTTTTTGTATCTTCGCGAGAAATTATTAACTTTCGGAATTGAATAAAGAATATTAGATAATATATGAGAAATAGTTGGTTCTCTTGGGGAGTGTTGGCTATGATGGCTATGCTGTTTTGGTCGTGTGATGATGAGGTTACTTATTCTGATATGAAGGAGAGGGAACGTTCTCTTGTCAATAATTACATAGTGGAGCAGGGAATAAACGTTATTTCCTATTCGCAGTTTGCAGAAAACGATTCAACAACAGATTTTAATAAGAACGAATATGTTCTTATTGACGATTGTTACATGCAGATAGAACGTAATCCTAAAAACAACATAAATGAGGCACCTGATGCACGTCAAATGAAAAATGGAGAGACTCTTGAGTTCCTCGTTCGTTTTGTGGAGTATAATATATCGGAGGGAGATACTATTAACGGTAATACTTTTGATACCGATAATCCCGACCGCATGCGAGTAACATACGAAGATGGGTCGTACAATGCAACATTTACAGATGGTTATATGAATGCCAAGTATGGCGGTGCAGTGCCATCGGGTTGGCTTGTTGCATTCCCTTATCTCTATTTTACTCGTCATGATGCTCATGTTGCAAAGGTAAATCTCATTGTGCCTCACACTAAAGGAACATCTACTGCGGCTACTTATGTATATCCATGTTATTACAGCATAACCTTTAAACCAGTAAAACTATATGACACTAATTAAATCTATTTCGGGTATCAGAGGCACAATCGGTGGACATGCCGATGAAGGTTTAACTCCTCTTGACATTGTAAAATTGACGTCGGCATACGCTGCGTTAATACGTAAAACAACAACCAAAGATAGCAATAAGATTGTTGTAGGTCGTGATGCACGTCTTTCGGGTGCAATGGTAAACCACATCGTTTGTGGTACACTCATGGGCATGGGCTTCGACGTAGTTGATATAGGCTTGGCTTCTACTCCCACAACAGAGTTGGCTGTAACTATGGAAGGTGCTTGTGGTGGTATTATACTCACAGCAAGCCATAACCCACGTCAGTGGAATGCTCTCAAATTGTTAAATGAGCATGGCGAATTCTTGAATGCAGCCGAAGGACAAGAGGTTCTGCGTATCGCTGCTGCCGAGGAATTTGATTATGCCGATGTTGAAACACTTGGAAAATATCGTCTCGACGAAACATATAACCAGAAACATATTGATGCGGTATTGAGCCTTCCTCTTGTTGATAAAGAGGCAATCAAAAATGCCGGTTTCAGAGTTGCTATTGACTGTGTGAACTCAGTGGGTGGTGTTATTCTTCCTATGCTTTTTGAACAATTGGGCGTTAAGAGTGTAGAGAAACTCTATTGCGAGCCTACAGGTGATTTCCAACATAACCCCGAGCCTTTGGCTAAAAATCTTACAGACATAATGGGACTTATGGCTAAGGGTGGTAATGATGTCGCTTTTGTCGTAGACCCCGATGTAGACCGTTTGGCTATTATCTGCGAAAATGGTGATATGTACGGCGAGGAGTATACTCTCGTAACTGTAGCCGATTATGTATTGAAACATACTCCCGGTAACACTGTCTCTAACCTCTCTTCTACACGTGCACTTCGCGACGTAACAAATGCTCGTGGTGGTAAATATTCAGCTTCTGCTGTTGGCGAGGTAAATGTTGTAACTAAAATGAAGGAGACAGGTGCTGTTATTGGTGGTGAAGGTAATGGTGGAGTTATCTATCCCGAAAGCCACTATGGTCGCGATGCATTGGTTGGTATTTGCTTGTTCCTCAGCCATCTTGCACACGAGGGAAAAACTGTTAGTGAACTACGTGCTACATATCCTGCATACTTCATGGGCAAGAACCGTATCGACCTTAAACCCGGTACCGATGTAGATGCAATCCTTGCAAAACTTAAAGAACTATATACCGGTAAAGCAGAAATTAACGATATCGACGGTGTCAAACTCGATTTCGAGAATACTTGGGTACACTTGCGCAAGAGCAATACAGAGCCTATTATCCGTATCTACTCCGAAGGACCAACTCAGGAGGCTGCAGATGCAATAGGTGAGGAAATCCTTAAGGTTGCTCAAACACTAATGTAATTTAGTTTTGTTTTCATAATAATTTCTTGCGGTTGTGCTGTGAATATGGTGCAACCGCTTTTTTGTTGTGATTAAGAATTTGCAAATGACGTTGGTTTTTAATTGTTCAAGATTAAAATAAACAGCATTGGTTTCTTAATATGACGGAAGTAGTTAATAAAATAATGACGACAAAAATTTTTGTCGTCATTATTTTATTAATCGTATATTTTATCTAAGGTCTGTAAGAATCGGAGCCTTAACACATTTCACTTCGTTATGTATGGTGTCGTTTTGTTGTTCAAAGATTACAATCTTGTTCTCGCCTTTGTTCAACCACACACCGGGAATATATAGTGTTTGCTGGGGGCCTACGTTCCAATAACGTCCAATGTTGTGTCCGTTTACAAAAACAATTCCTTTACCCCATGTTCCCATGTCAATAAACGTGTCGCCTGTTTCGTCAATGGTGAATGTACCTTCGTAAAGTGCAGGGCAACCTTGCAGACGTTTTGCCTGCGATTCGTTGTTGGTCATGGTTGCACGTCCCATTTTCGATAGGTCGGGCATTTCGCTCATTGGTAATTGGTACATCTCCCAGTTGCCTGTTATCTCTTGGTCGGCAATGGTAATAGGGCTAATTATACCTTTTGTGTTATATACAATTTCACTTCCGTAGTTAATGCGTCCCATATTCTCTACCAGAATTTGCAGAGTGGCATTGAATGGAACATTAATCTCCATGTCGTATGTTTGAGTGTTACGGTTGAGCTCGCCTACTTTTTCACCATCGACATACACAATTGCATAATCGCGTAGTCCGGGAATAGATAGTGTCCCGCTTATGGGTTGGTTAAAATGACGGCTATAAAGCACATATCCGTATCCTTGATTCAACTGCTCAAATGTTAGCGGAGTCTGGTTGCTAACAGGTGTTGTGCGCTCTGCGTATGCAAGCACGTCGGCCACCTTGTTTAATTTAATAGATGGTATCTCAATGAGGGGAATTTGTGCAGGAGCATCGGGAACCTCATACTCTACATATTTTTTTATCACGTTGCGAATAGAGTCGTACTTTGGTGTTACCCAACCTGCTTCGCTAATAGGTGCGTCATAATCGTAACTTGTTAGGTCGGGCTGTATGTCGTGGCGCTTGTCGTAGTTCGCTCCGCTTGTGAATGCGAAGTTTGTTCCACCATGCACCATGTAAAAATTGAAAGAGACATCGTTTTTAAGATATTCCTCGGTCTGACGTGCTATCTCTGAATCGTCTACGTCGGGGTGTGGCTCAGCCCAGTGTGCCAACCATCCGGGATAGAACTCGGCTACCATATAAGGACCTTTACCTTCATGGTATTCATCTACAACTTTCTTTAGATTAGTGATGTTGCTTTCTCCGTTGGCTGTAGGCAATGCTCCCGGAGTGCTTCCACCCTCAAATAACCAACTGCCGTCCGATGTGAAAAGTGGCACGTTGAAACCGGCATCTGCCAGCTGTTGTTTTATCTTGGCATTGTATGAGCGATGCTCTTCTATAGGAATATCGGGACGTTGAGCAACGTATGAACCAAATTCATTTTCACATTGCACCATAATTATGGGACCACCATTTGTGCATTGCAAATGTCCAACCTCTTTGAATAGGCGGTCGATATAAAGTTTTGTGTGTTTTAGGAATTGCTCGTTGTCGCGACGAATCTCCATTCCTTCGATATTCTGTAACCACCATGGATAGCCTCCAAATTCCCATTCTGCACATACATAGGGACCGGGACGTAAAATGACCATCATACCCTCTTCGCCTGCAATTTTAATATATTCGGCAATATTCTTGTCGCCTTCAAAATCCCATACTCCGGGTTCTACCTCGTGCCAGTTCCAAAATACGTATGTGGCAACAGTGTTCAATCCCATTCCTTTCATCATTTGTAGACGATGACGCCAATATTGGTGTGGAATACGTGAATAGTGCATCTCTCCCGATAGAATAGGAGTTGCTTTATCATTTACATAGAAATCGCCATCTTTAATCTCGAAGGAAATCTCTTTTTGTGCAAATACTCCCAGTGATATAAGCACCAGAAGCAGTAGGTTAGTTATTCTTTTCATCTCTGCTGATTATAATTAGTTGTTTTTTATTATGTGATTTATTTTGCAATACGTCAGCAAAGATAGTTTAATTTATGAAAATATAATAACTATTTATAAAATTATGGAGTTACATATACTATATATGTCTATTCTATATATATAAGGTCGCGTATTATAGCATCACTTATAAATATTCCTTTTTTTGTGAGTGCAATACAATTGCCTTTCTCTTCTAATGTCCCATTTTTAATATGAGATGTGGCATTTTCTTGCAGATACTTCAAATATTTATTATCAAAATTTTCTCTTAACCACTCTAATGGTAATCCATCTGCTGTGCGTAAGCGTGTAAGTAGTGCGTCGTTATAGCGGTCATTTTCGCTCAACTCTTCAATTTCACACTCCATATAGCCTTCTTCAATAGCTTCGATATATTTCTTGATATCCGAGATATTCCACTGTCTCGATGTCCTATTGTAGGAGTGTGCGGCGGCACCACATCCTAGGTAAGGTATGTCGTGCCAATAACTACTGTTGTGTTTGCTCTCTTTCCCGGGGAACGCAAAATTTGAAATTTCGTAATGCACATAACCTGCTTGTGATAGTTTTTCTATGAGCATTTCGAACTGTTCAATGTTCTCCTCTTCCGATAGTGGAGTAATCTCTCCTTTCTTCAAAAGATTGTATAGAGGTGTCCCTTCTTCGTATGTCAGGTTATAAGCCGATATATGTGTAGGATGCAGTGATATGGCTTGGTCTAAATCGTATAACCATTCTTGCGATGTAGATGCTGGTAGAGCAAATATAAGGTCGATACTTATATTTTCAAAACCGACATTACGGGCATTGTCAACAGCTTCGCGCACCTTCTCGGCTGTGTGGCGTCGGCCTAAGCGTTGCAACTGTTTATCGTTGAAACTTTGTACCCCCATGCTTATTCGGTTGAACGAAAGGCTATGCAGTGCTTCAAGATATTCATGTGTAAGGTCGTCGGGGTTTGCTTCAATGGTTCTTTCGGCTTGTGGCGATACCTCGAAATTTTCTTCAATAGTATTTATGATTTTTTGTAATTGCTCTTTCTTTAGAACAGATGGCGTACCACCACCAAAATAGATTGTGTCTATGCCTTCCTTAATATAATTCTTGCGCATACCTAGTTCCAGACATAAGGCGTTTGTATATCTATCTTGCAAATTATGCAATGTTGTTGAATAAAAGGCGCAATATTTGCATCTTTGTTTGCAAAATGGAATATGTATGTAAATGCCTGCCATAATCTTTACTTTTTTGTCAAATTTTGATGCGAAGTTAATTTTTTTTTATCCATTTTAAAAAAAGGTAACAGTTTCTATTTGCATTTGTTTGTATTTTTTCCTACATTGCCGTCGTATTTAAAAATCTAATCTAACTAACCAATTTGATAAAGACAATATGAAGACTTATCAGACTAACGAAATCAAGAACATCGCAATTGTTGGTTGTTCTGGCTCTGGAAAAACCACTCTCACAGAGGCTATGCTCTTTGAGGGTGGTATCATTAAACGTAGAGGTACGGTAGAGGCTAAAAATACCGTAAGTGACTATTTTCCTGTTGAGCAGGAGTATGGTTATTCGGTTTTCTCAACCGTATTCCAAATTGAGCAGGCTAATAAGAAATTGAACCTTATTGACTGCCCGGGTGCCGACGATTTTGCCGGTGGTACAGTTTGTGCAATGACTGTTTGCGACCTTGCAATGATGGTCATCAACGGCCAGTATGGTGTAGAGGTAGGAACTCAGAACTGCTTCCGCTATATTAAAAAAATGAACAAACCGGTGATGTTTGTTGTCAATCAGGTAGACCATGAGAAATGCGAATATGATACTGTAATTGAGCAATTGCAGTCTATCTATGGTTCAAAGGTTGTTCCCGTACAGTATCCTGTTAAATCGGGCCCCGGCTTTAACTCAATTATCGATGTGTTGCTAATGAAGAAACTCACTTGGACTGGTGAGGGTCAGGCTCCTATTGTAGAAGATATTCCTGCTGATGAGGTAGAGAAGGCAAGAGCATTGCACCGCGAATTAGTAGAAAAAGCTGCTGAGAATGATGAGTCTTTAATGGATAAATTCTTTGAATCAGAAGAGCTTGGAACAGATGAAATCCGTATGGGTGCCCGTATGGGTCTTTCTACAGGTGATGTATATCCTGTTCTATGCTGTTCTGCTGCAACAGATGTTGCCGTAAGTCGTTTGTTGGAGTTTTTGGCTAACGTGGCTCCCGAGGTAGACGATATGCCCAAACCACAGAATGCCGATGGAGAAACTGTTCCCTATGACAGCAATGCTCCTACATCTATTTTGTTCTATAAGACATCTGTTGAACCACACATTGGCGAAGTAAACTATTTTAAAGTGATGAGTGGAACACTCAAAGCCGGTGATGATTTGGTAAATGCCGATAGAGGCTCAAAAGAGCGTATTGCTCAATTGTATTGCAGTGCAGGTGCTAACCGTGTTGCAGTAGAGGAACTCAAAGCCGGTGATTTAGGTTGTACCGTTAAACTTAAAGATGTCAAAATAGGTAATACTCTTAACTCAAAAGATGCAAATAACAAGTTTGTACTTGTGAAATATCCGGCATCTAAATATTCACGTGCCATAAAACCTGTTAATGAGTCAGAAATTGAAAAGATGATGCAGGCCCTCAACCGTATGCACGAAGAGGATCCTACATGGCGCATTGTTCAGTCTAAGGAGTTACGCCAGACAATTGTATATGGTCAGGGTGAGTTCCACTTGCGCACTCTCAAATGGCGTTTGGAGAATGTAGAGAAAATTAATGTTAAATACGAGGAGCCAAAAATTCCTTATCGCGAGACAATTACAAAGGCTGCACGTGCCGACTACCGTCATAAGAAACAGTCGGGTGGTGCCGGTCAGTTTGGTGAGGTTCATCTCATTGTGGAACCTTACGAAGAGGGTAAACCATTGCAAGAAGTTTATCGCTTCGGTGGCCAAGAGTTTAAGATTAATGCAAAGGCTACAGAAGAGGTAACACTCGAGTGGGGTGGTAAATTGGTATTTGTAAATAGTATTGTCGGTGGTTCTATCGATGCTCGTTTCATGCCTGCAATTCTAAAAGGTGTAATGGAGCGTATGGAACGTGGTCCTCTTACCGGTTCTTATGCACGTGATGTTCGTGTTATCGTTTACGATGGTAAGATGCACCCGGTAGATTCGAACGAACTTTCGTTTATGCTTGCAGGACGTAATGCATTTAGTGCAGCATTCCGTGAGGCCGGTCCCAAAATCCTTGAGCCTGTTTACGATGTAGAGGTATTTGTTCCCTCTGACAAGATGGGTGATGTGATGAGTGATATTCAGGGACGTCGCGGTATGATTATGGGCATGGAGAGTGAGAATGGTTATGAGAAACTCTCGGCAAAAGTTCCTTTGAAAGAGATGGCATCATATTCAACAACTCTAAGTTCACTAACTGGTGGTCGTGCATCGTTCATAATGTCGCCTTCGACATACGAACTTGTTCCCGGTGATGTACAGAACAAACTTGTTGAGGAACTTGCTGTTAAAGACGAAGAATAATAAATTTATTTATAAGGCACTCGCATGCGAGTGCCTTATTTTGTGTAAAAGTTACGTGTGAAGGACATTATAAATGCATAATTAATTTAAACTATTATGAGAAAAACTATTACTAAATTTATACAACGAATATCTGTTGCTACATTCTTGTTTTTATGTAGCAATGTTAATTCGTTTGCTCAGACTGTGCTTTATCCGGCGGCTGAGAGTCCCGGTGTAGCATCTATTGAGACAAAAGATAACAGTTGGGTGTTGTCTAATGATTTATTCTCGGCAGAGTATGCTCTTGAGAATGGAAAATTGGTTTTTAAAGGATGTGAACTACTCGATCTTGTTTCGAGCAACGAACTGTTTTCTTTGACTCTCGCTAATGGAACTGTTATAAGTTCTAATGATATGACCGTGGGCGATATCACAGTAGAATCATTAACTGCAAATGAAAAAGCTACTCGTGGTGTTGAACGATTTGATGGTAAGCAACTTAAAGCTGTATTTACAAGTGGTAATATTACTGTAAACTGGTATGCAGTGTTGCGCAACGATTCTCACTATCTGCGTACATATTTGGAGGTTGCTTCATCTGTTGATCAGGCTATGGAACGTCTAACACCAATGCTTTACACTGTTAAAAATGATAATGGTGTGCCTGAGTCGGCCGGTAATACATGGGGTTCAATGTTAAGAACAAAAACTATTTTTGCAGGTTTGGAAACTCCGATGGGATTAAACTCGGTTGTTGGTGCCGAAGTGAACAATTTCTCTCTTAATAGTTGGACGCCGGAATCGTTTGTTGCTCAGTCATCTGTTCCATCTGAAGTAATAGCTTTGAAATCGAACTTCTCTTCAAACAATATTGTTGCAGCTGTTGGTAACGTAACTGTTGCCGAAGCAGGTTCTGCTACAATTACATTTACATATACAAGTGGAACTCATCGCCTAAATGTTGTTGGTGTCGATTTGGTATCGGAGGATGGTACGGTAGTGGCAAAAGATTATCATATAGGATTTACCGGAGATAATTATTCAAATAACTCCTATTCGTTGAATATACCGTCATCGGGGGATTATAAACTACGCTTTTGGATGGAAACAGCAACAGAAACCATTACAAGTTCCGGTTCAATAACATATAGCGGAGTTACTATTGCTAAGAGAGTAGAATCCTCGGGTGAGAATGTTTCTTATATACAAGGTGTGTGGAGACGTCCTACAACGTTAAATGCCGGTAAAGTATGGACAATAGGCTCTGTGGTTGGATATATACCACAAGATAGCAAACAAGACCAATCGCGTCGTTCTGTGCTTGCATATGTTGAACGCGAACGTGCTGTGCCTTGGCGCTCACATGCTCATTATAATTCATGGTATGAGTTGAATATTGACAGAAATAATGCCAATCCTCCTACCGGTAATATGAATATTGACCAGTGTGTCGATGTTGTCAATCAGTGGAAAAAGAATCTATATGACAAGTACAATGTTGGTGTTGAAAGTTTTGTATGGGATGATGGTTGGGATAATTATGGAACATGGGAGTTCCATGGCGGTTTCCCCAATGGTCTCAATGAGACTGTAGATGTTTGTGCTTCTATGGGAAGCGGACAAGGTGCTTGGTTAGGCCCTGTTGGCGGTTATGGAACATCCGGTAATTTGCGCCGTAAATATTGGACCGACAGAGGTGGACAAATGTTATTGAGCTATGAACCTTATCGTAAGGTGTTTATTGATGCTTGTGAGTCTCTTGTTAAGAACTACGATTTCCGTTACTTTAAATTCGATGGCTTAAGTGCAATATCAGATGCAACAGGTCCCGATTTGACAAAAGGTGCAAATGGTGCCGATGGTATTGAAAGTATCGAACAATTTATTGAGATGAATAAGTCAGTACGTGAAATTCGTCCCGATATATACATAAATGCAACAGTTGGAACATGGGCTTCTCCATTCTGGTATCATTTTGCCGATGCAACATGGCGTCAGCAAGCCGATTGGGCTGCCGTTTCTTCAACATCGGATAACGGAGATGATCGTGAGCGTTGGATAACATATCGCGATAATCTTGTTCACGAAAAGTATGTTACGAACTCTCCTCTTTGTCCTATCAATAACCTAATGACTCATGGAGTTATTGTAACAGCTCGTGGAGACGTAAGTAAATCATTCGATTATGATGGAATTGTTCGTGAGATGAGATGTGCTTTTGCTTGTGGCTCCGGCTTAGTAGAATTATATGTGGACTATGCAAAGTTTAACGAAATAAATAATGGTGCTTTATGGGGCGATTTGGCCGATTGTATTAAATGGCATAGAAGTAAAGCCGATGTAATGGCCGATGTTCATTGGGTTGGCGGAGACCCATGGGATGGTTCAAATGTCAATGTTTACGGTTGGGCTGCATGGAATGAAGAAAAAAGTGTTCTAACACTGCGTAATCCCAGCACTAATTCAAAAACATTCACATTTACATTGCGTGATGCTTTGGAGATTCCTGAATATGTTACAGGTGAAATTACCCTTACTCCTGCTTTCGAACAGGTTGAAATTGCCGGTTTGTCAAATGCAAAAGTACATATTGATAAAACTATTACTGTAACACTTCCCGGTTCAACAGTGGTAGTATTCGATGGCGCTAATGACAACAAAGCAGAGCCTCTTCCCGAAGGGCCTCATGCAATTACTTCTCTTGCCGATATAAATAATAATTCGGTTTATACTATACAATCATTGGGACGTGGTCCTATATTTACTGATGCAACAGTAAAAGAGGGTGCTGCAGATTATGTTGTTTCAAATAGTCATGACAATGTTGCCGACAATGTTGCCCCCGGTGATACAGATAATTATAGATTTGCCCTTTTGCGTGGTAATAACACAGCAAGCGGACACTATTATCTATACTCTTTGGCAACAAATAAATTTGTGGAGGTTGATGACACTAAACTTAAATTGGTCAATACCCCCTCTGTAACATTCTCGATAGAGAAGGCTACGGGAAACTATGAGTCTTATTGGGCTATCCGTTCAGGTGATTTAGAGGTTAATGTTTCGGGATGGGATGGCAACTATGGTATTCGAGTTGATGATGCCGACTTTGATGAAGGTAACGTATTTACAATAACCAACGTTGCAAATGTCGATTTAACAGAAGCACTTTCTAAAATATCTGCAATAGAGAGTGGTGAGGAACTTCCTCAGTTCCCAATCTCGTTCAATATTTCGGCTACAAAGAGCGACCGTTTGCTCGATGGTGTGTCAATTACCGGTAGTGTAAGCGGTACACAATCCAAGACATTCTCTTCAAATCGTAAAATCTATTACAACCTGACAGAAGAGATAGATTTTGTTGTTAAAGCCGGTGAAACACTAACATTAGCTCCTGCCAATAACACAGCAAGCCCAATTATTTGGATGCATTCATATGTATACATCGATTTGGACCAAAATGGTGTGTTGGATGTTGAAACAATAGACGATTTGGAACTTGTAGCATATAGTTTCTTCTCACAAGATAATTCCGATTCCGGCTATAACAGCGATGGCAATTTAAAAATGAGTAATGTTGCTATTGACCAAATTCCGTCGTTCGTAGCTCCAAGTGTGCCGGGTGTTTACTATCTGCGTTATAAAATTGATTGGAATAATGTTCAACCCGAAGGATGCCCCGGTCCAAAAAACTTTATAGTAGATAACAGAGGAAACATTGTGGATATAAAGCTAATTGTTGAGGCTGACGAAACTGGTATAGACTATGTAGAGCCGTCAGAAATAAAGGATGTTACAATATATGATCTCAGTGGTCGTAATGTTGAAAATCCGGCCAAAGGACTATATATAGTAAATGGTAAAAAGGTTTATATAAAGTGATAGACTCCATTTAAATATTTGAATAGTAATAGATGTGAACCCCAAAAGTTAGACAAAAAACTTTTGGGGTTCATTTTAATTAGTTGCCATTTAATTATATACTTTTGTAATTATATACAATTATCTTTTGTTTATAATAGTTATAATAGAATATTTACCAAATCAAAATATCGTTATGAAACCATACATAATTTGTCATATGATTGCTTCGCTCGACGGTCGCATAGACTGCGATATGACTGAGCAAATAGAGGGTGGAAATGAATATTACGAAGCATTGGAAGCGCTCGATTGTCCGTCGATGCTTATGGGACGTGTTACAATGCAAATGCATTATGCTCTTCCTGAACCTTTTGTGGCATCCGATTCAATACCTATTGGGCGTGAGACTTTCAACGTTGCTTGTAAAACAAATGCCTATTGTGTGGCTATAGATACCCATGGCTCTTTGCAATGGGGAGATAATGAATACGATGGACAGTCGTTGCTTGTTATTACCGATGAGCAATCTCCAAAGTGCTATCATGAGCGTCTAACCGAGCAGGGTATCTCGTGGATTGCTACAGGCAGAAACGGCATAAATCTTTCTAGAGCAATGGAGATACTATGTGATAATTTTGGTATTGAACGATTGGCCGTAACAGGTGGAGGACATATAAACGGGGCATTTTTGGAGGCCGGTCTGCTCGACGAGGTTAGTTTTATGCTTGCTCCCGGCATTGATGGGCGTGCCGGCATGGCTGCAGTCTTCGATGGTATTGCCGACAAGAATCGTCCGGCGACAAAACTCACTCTATGTGATGTAAAGCAGATGGGAGAAACGGTATGGCTCAGATATAAATTTAAAAAATAAAATATTATGAGAAAGAATTTCGGGAAAAAGAGTTGGCTCTATCCCATGCCTGTACTTATTGTTGCAGCATACGACGAAAAGGGTGTGCCAAATGCCATGAATGCCGCATGGGGTGGAATATTTAGCGACGACATGATAGGACTATGTCTCTCCGAAGGGCACAAAACAACAGAGAATATACGTGCAACAGGGGCTTTTACTGTTAGCATGGCTACTACAGACCAAATTGTAGCATGTGATTTTGTCGGTATTGTCTCGGGGAATAAAGAGCCAGATAAGTTTGTTAAGGCCGGTTTTACAGCAGAAAAATCGGAGTTTGTTAATGCCCCTATTATAAAAGAGTTGCCAATGACTTTGGAATGTGAACTGTTGTCGTATGACGAGGAGAGTAATCACCTTGTTGGTCGCATTCTGAATGTCAGTGCCGATGAGAGAATCCTAACCGATGGGAAAATTGATGTGATGAAATTATCTCCTATTACATACGACCCCATAAATCATCGATACATTGAACTTGGTTCTGTTGTTGGCAATGCATTTTCAGATGGAAATAAGTTGAAGTAAAATTTATCTAATTCTTGTATTGCGGCAAAGAGCAACATAAAAGTTGCTCTTTGTCTTTTTTTGTAGCCTATTTATACTTTTGTAAAAGAATAGACTATATTTTTATTAGTTTAGTTAATTTATTGCTAGTTTTGTATAATTACTTTGTAAAATGATTTATTAAGTTGATAAAATAGTAATTATAATTTAATTTTTTGTTAATTATAAAGAAATGCAGTGAAATCGTGTTAAGTAAATGTTTGATACTTTAATGATGTTATTATATTTGCAACCTAAAGGTTGCGAAAACAGTCAGCACTCGTTGCAAAACGTCAAATAAATTTGCGTTTCACTCGTTTGCATAGTCTTTGCAACCTAAAGATTGCAAAAACAAGTGTTTGTCGCAAAGTGGCAAATAAAATTGAGTTAATATAGATACTGCAATAGAACTGCATGAAAAAGAATGTAATCTGGTTTGTGGGGCTTGTGATGATGGTCTGCTGTGTCGGGTTGTTATATTTGCAAGTTAGTTACATCGAGGCAATTGTAAATATGCGTCGCGAGCACTTTAAAGAGGGTGTTCGCCGAAGCTTGTATCAGGCTGCATACAATTTGGAACTCGATGAAATGAAATATTATCTGACCAAAGATGTGCAGAACGATATTCATCGTACACAAATTAAAGATGGTTATATAAAATTGGAACATAGTTTCATGTTCTCTTCATCAGAGGGCGACCTTGCCATCGATTCCAAAACGACGGTGCGCGACCTCTCGGGAACAATGTTTAAACTAAAGAATGTCAATAGGTTTGGTACAATGTCTATAAAAGATGCTCAGCGTATATCGCTGGATATTCTAAAACAGAGGTATAAGTATCAGCGCTCAATACTCGATGAGGTAATCTATAACATGCTCTACAAAGCAAGCGATAAGCCTCTTGAGAAAAGAATCAATTTTCGTCGTCTCGACCAAAGTATAAAATCGGAATTTGCTCATAACGGAATAGACCTCCCTTACCACTTCAGAGTTTTGTCGAGCGATGGTAAAGAGGTGTACAAATGCCCTGACTATGTGCAAGGAGATGAGGACCACATATATAAGGAGACAATTTTTAAGAACGACCCTCCGAGCCGAATGGGAACATTGGAAGTTAATTTCCCTACACTTACTTTGAACAAATATATTTATAGTTCGGTTAAATTTATGATTCCTTCGATACTATTTACTTTTGTTTTATTGATAACATTTGTGATTACTTTGTATTTATCGGTTAGGCAAAAGAAAATATCGGAGATGAAAAATGACTTCATAAATAATATGACTCACGAATTTAAGACACCTATATCGACAATATCGTTGGCTGCGCAGATGTTGCAAGACCAGTCTGTAGCCAAGTCGCCTGCACTGTTTGGTAAGCTGTCGGGTGTAATATCGAGTGAGACAAAGAGACTGCGTTTTCAGGTAGACAAGGTGTTGCAAATGTCAATGTTCGAAGACAGAAAAACTGCCGCTTTGAAAATGAAAGAACTCGATGCGAATGAACTGATAAATGGTGTTATTAACACATTTGCTGTTAAAGTAGAACAGAGTGGAGGACATATAACATGCTCGCTAGAGGCAAATGACCCCTATGTCTATGTCGATGAAATGCACTTCACAAATGTTGTCTTTAATTTAATGGACAACGCACTCAAATATAAGAAAAATGATGAACCATTATCGCTCGATGTACGTACATGGAATGCAAATGACCATTTTATGTTGTCGATAAAAGATAATGGAATAGGACTCCGTCGCGAAGATTTGAAAAAAATCTTTGATAAGTTCTATCGTGTACACACCGGAAACCTGCACGATGTTAAAGGCTTCGGCTTGGGTCTTGCTTATGTAAAACAAATAATTCAAGCACATAAAGGTACAATACGTGCCGAAAGTGAACTTGGAGTTGGAACAACGTTTATAATTGTATTACCTTTAAAATAAGAAAATTATGGAAGAGAAACAGAGTATTTTGCTATGCGAAGATGATGAGAACCTAGGTATGTTGCTTCGCGAATATTTACAGGCAAAAGGATATCATGCAGAACTATGTGCCGACGGTGAGGCCGGTTACAAAGCTTTTCTAAAGAATAAGTTCGATATTTGTGTGTTGGATGTTATGATGCCAATTAAAGATGGATTTACATTGGCGCAGGAAATTCGTGCGACAAATGCCGAAGTACCTATCATTTTCCTAACAGCCAAAACACTTAAAGAGGATATTTTGGAAGGATTCAAAATTGGTGCCGATGACTATATTACAAAACCTTTCAGCATGGAAGAACTTGTATTCCGTATTGAAGCAATTCTACGTCGTGTATGTGGCAAGAAGAATAAAGAGAATACCCAATACAAGATTGGACGTTTCTTGTTCGATACACAAAAACAGTTGCTTACAATTGATGGACAACAGACTAAACTCACCACTAAGGAGTCGGAATTATTGAGCCTTCTCTGTGCACATTCTAATGAAATATTGCAACGCGACTTCGCACTAAAGACAATTTGGATAGATGATAACTATTTTAATGCAAGAAGCATGGATGTCTACATCACTAAATTGCGCAAGCATCTTAAAGCCGATGAAAGCATTGAGATTATAAATATCCATGGTAAAGGATATAAACTTATAAACCCCGAAGTTGAAGCTTAACCCAATAGAACGACACCCCTCTCTAACAGCTGTTAGAGAGGGGTGTCGTAAAAAAAAGAGCGATAGAAATATCGCTCTTAAATTGTAAACTAATAAAATATTAGTTTTTCTCCATACTCTTCTTGCCGGCAATGATGTATGTAATAAATCCACCAATCATTGCAACCATAGCCAATATGCTAATTGCATTGTTATTAACCCAGCCCAAGAAGTAGCCGATAAATAAGATTGCAGCTCCTATAACAATGAGAGCCAATCCTAGATTTTTGATTATTGAAGACATATCTTATAGTTTTATTGATTTTTCCGTTTTGCAAAGAAACACATAAAATTTTATAGAACGAAATATTTTTATTAAAATTTTTCTATTATTGAAGCTAAGTACGCACAAGTATACTTACTTATATGGTAATTCCTGCAAAATAGCAATATATCTATGTATTGCATATACTTCTTCTCATAGATTAAAAAAGTCTTCTCTTATGTTTCTTTATTCCTAAACTTGTGTTATCTTCGCATTTGGTGCATTGTGCACTATAAATTAATATATAATGATATCTGTTTTAAAGGAATTATATAAAAATAGGGTAGGCGAAGAACCATGCTCGGTAGTTAAACTCACCGGTGATGGCTCTAATCGTGCCTATTACCGAATGATGTCTCCACACGCCTCACTAATTGGTGCTGTTGGTACATCCGTAGAGGAGAATAGGGCTTTTATAGCCCTTGCAAATGAATTTCGCAAGTGCGGTTTAAAGGCTCCCGAAATAGTTGCAGTATCAGAAGATTATTACTGTTATTTGCAAGAAGATTTCGGAGACGAAACTCTGTTCATTCGTTTGAAGGAAGCGCGTGAGAGCGGTTCCTTCTCTGACAACGATGTGGATATGCTGTGTCAAGTGATGCGTCTTTTGCCCGATATACAATACAAAGTGGCGAAAGGGTTCGATTTTGCACTCTGTTACCCGGTTGTAGAGTTTGACCGACGTTCGTTGTTTTGGGACCTAAACTATTTCAAATATTGTTTTTTAAAGGGTGTTGGAATAGACTTCGATGAGGTGGCTTTAGAGAATGAATTTGAGCATTTGGCTACATTGCTGTTGGACGAGGAGTGTGATACTTTTATGTATCGCGATTTTCAATCGCGTAATATAATGTGGCACGGCAATGCTCCATGTTTCATCGATTTTCAAGGAGGCAGAAAAGGTCCCATTTACTACGATGTTGCTTCGTTCGTCGGGCAGGCCCGTGCAAAATACCCCGACTGTGTAGTCGAAAAGATGATAGACGCATACATATCGTCGTTGGAGCGCTATCGTAAGGTAGATAAAATTGAGTTTATGCAAAAACTGAATGCCTTCTCTCTTTTCCGCTTATTGCAAAATCTGGGCACTTATGGATTTCGAGGGCTTTATGAGCGCAAGAAGGCTTTCATTGAGAGCATACCGGCGGCGTTGCATCGCTTGTCTGCATTGTTAAGTAGAATGAGTAATGATTTCCCTTTACTCTCTTTATTGGTTCAACAGATTGCCGAACTTCCTCGTTTTGTTACAGCTGGAACAGATGGTTTGACGGTTGATGTAATGAGTTTCTCATACAAACGTGGTATTCCCGAAGATTATTCGGGTAATGGCGGTGGCTTTGTTTTTGATTGTCGTGCAATACATAATCCCGGGCGATACGAACCATACAAAAAACTGACAGGAATGGATGCCCCCGTTATAGAGTTTCTTGAAACTAAAAGTAACATTACCGAATTTGTGGAAAATGCCTGCTCTTTAGTTGATGAAATGGTTTCCACGTACATTGAACGTAAATTCAATCATATTCAGGTGTGTTGCGGATGCACAGGTGGACAGCATCGTTCTGTATATAGTGCAGAACATATAGCACAACATATATCTGATAAATTCGGTGTTAAGGTGGTTGTAACACATAAAATGTTAAACAAACAATATATAATAGAGGCAAAATGAATGCAGTGATTTTGGCGGCCGGTTTAGGAACTCGTTTGCGACCATTGACCGATGACAAACCAAAGGCAATGGTTGAGATTGATGGTGCACCAATGTTGCAACATCAGATTTTGAAGATGCGTAATGCGGGTTTCAAACGTATAGTGGTAAATGTGCATTACATGGGTGAACAAATAATAGATTTTTTAAAAGCAAACAATAATTTTGGCATAGATATAATGGTCTCCGACGAGCGTAATCTCCTATTGAATACCGGTGGAGGAATTGCGCGGGCGGCAATGATGTTCGGCGACGACAAACCGGTGCTGGTGCATAATGTAGATATATTCTCAAATGTCGATGTGGCACATTATTACAATGAATGTGCAGGATGTGATGCACTGTTGCTGTTGCAGGAACGTGAAACATCGCGTCGTTTGTGCTTTACAAATGATATGCGTCTTGCCGGGTGGTATAATGTCAATGAAGGCGAGGTAACAGCTTCGTATACGGGTTACGATATCGAAGATTTAAAAATGTATGCTTTCTCAGGAATACATGTGCTGTCGGCTGGTTTTGCAAAGGCTATGCCACAAAACGAGGCCTTCCCACTATTTTCATTCTATCTGTCGCAAAAGAATGATAGATTCATAAAAGGAGTTGTGCTTCCCGATGATACACGTTGGGTCGATGCAGGTACGCCACAATCTTTGGTTGAGGCTGCCGAAATTGTCAGAATTGCTTAGTCTATAGTGAATAACAAATAAATATTTAGATAAAATTATGAAACGATTATTAGAAATGTTAGATAGCTCGCCTGTGAATTTTTTGGCAGCTGAATATGCAGTAAACAGGCTTTTAGATGCCGGTTTTGAGAGGGTGTCATTAACTGCTCTTCCCAAATTGGAGCCGGGTAAAGGCTATTTTATCACAAAAAACAGTTCATCTGTTTTTGCTTTTCGTGTAGGTTCGGGTGCTCTTACCGATGGTTTTAAACTGATTTGTGCGCACACCGACTCTCCCTGTTTCCGCGTAAAGCCATGCCCCGAAATGGTTAGTGAGGGTGGCATGATACGCTTGAATACAGAGGTCTATGGTGGTCCCATTCTCTATACATGGTTCGACCGTCCATTGTCTCTTGCCGGTCGTGTTATCTTACGTGGGGAATCGCCTTTGCATCCTCAAGTTCGTCTGTTACATATACGTCGTCCTTTACTCATAATTCCTCATTTGGCTATACATTTTAACCGCGAGGTTAATGAGGGCAATAAAATAAATCGTCAAAGAGACATGATGCCTGTTCTTGGTTTTATAAAAGAGCATTTCGAAAAGGAAAACCTGCTGTTGAATATAGTAGCCGAGGAGTTGGGCGTCGATGCGAGTGATATATTGGATTTCGATTTATCGCTATACGATGCAACACCTGCCTCTCTTTGTGGTTTGAACAACGAATTTGTTTCGAGTGGTCGTCAAGATGACCTCTTAATGGCATTTGCAGGTTTAGAAGCTCTGTTGTCGAGCAAACCTTCGGCAATGACACAAGTTTTGGCATTGTTCGATAATGAAGAGACCGGTAACATGACAAAGCAAGGTTCGGCATCTCCAATGCTACGTAATTTGTTGGATGCACTTATCTTGAATCGTGGTGGTGCGCAGGGAGATTTATATGCGGCTGTAGAGAATTCATTTATGGTTTCTGCCGATATGGCACATGCTTTGCATCCCAATTATGCCGACAAGCACGACCCAACAAATCATCCTGTTATGGGTGGTGGCCCTGTCATCAAATACAATGCAAATCAAAAATATGTTACCGACGCAGAGTCGGCTGCTGTGTTTGCCGAGGTATGTCGTGCGGCAGGTGTACCATTCCAATATTTTGTAAACCGTTCTGATATAGCCGGTGGTTCCACATTAGGTAATACTCTTACAACACAGTTGCCCATGCGTGGTGTAGATATGGGCAATCCCATGTGGGCTATGCATTCGGCTCGTGAAACATCGGCATTGGTAGACACCGAATACGCAATCAAAGCCTTTACAAAATTCTATGATATTTGATTGACCTAAGTTATATGTTTTTTTACGAGTACACCAAGTGTAAAGGTGTACTCGTTCTTTTTCTAGCCCATAACTTTCTATTAATGGCTAATTATCCTTAGCTCTTTCTTTTACTTTTCGGAAATTTTAGATAACTTTGCGCGATTAAATAGAGTATAATAGCAAAACTATATAGTTTTACAGAAAATGAAGAAGAAATTTCCGGTTTATAACCAATTAAATTTGCCTCAGTTGAACAAAGAGGTTCTTGCAGAGTGGGATAAGAATGATGTCTTTTCAAAGAGTATGACAGAGCGTGAGGGTGCTCCCTCGTTTGTCTTTTTCGAAGGTCCTCCTTCTGCAAATGGTATGCCGGGTATTCACCATGTTATGGCACGAAGCATCAAAGATGTCTTTTGCCGTTTTAAAACAATGAAAGGCTTTCAGGTTAAACGTAAGGCCGGTTGGGATACTCACGGATTGCCGGTAGAACTAGGAGTTGAAAAGAAACTTAATATAACAAAAGAGGATATAGGTAAAAAAATCTCTGTCGATGATTACAATCGTAATTGTCGCGAAGAGGTCATGAAATATACAAAGGAGTGGACCGATTTAACTCGCCAAATGGGCTATTGGGTAGATTTGGAGAACCCTTATATTACATACGAAAATAGCTATATTGAGACTCTTTGGTGGTTGTTGAAACAGTTGTATAACAAAGGACTCCTATACAAAGGTTATACAATTCAGCCATACTCACCTGCTGCAGGAACAGGTCTTAGCTCGCACGAGTTGAATCAACCCGGTTGTTATCGTGATGTAAAAGATACAACAGCTGTCGCTCAGTTCCGTATGCTCGACCCCAAAGCAGAAATGGCAGAGTGGGGTACTCCCTATTTTATAGCATGGACAACAACTCCATGGACTTTGCCTTCTAATACAGCACTCTGCGTGGGTCCAAAAATCGATTATGTTGCTGTACAAACATATAATGCATATACAGGTGAACCTATAACAGTGGTACTTGCAAAGGCTCTCCTCGCCATGCATTTTAATCCTGCCGGTGCGGAATTGCCTCTTGACAGTTATAAACAAGGTGATAAAGTGATACCCTACAAGGTCGTAGGTGAATACAAGGGAACCGACTTGGTGGGTATGCATTACGAGCAACTCTTCCCATGGGTGAAACCTGTTGTAAAGAATGACGATAAGGTGGTTGAAGCGTCAGCCGATGCATTCCGAGTTATTCCGGGAGATTATGTTACAACTGAAGATGGTACCGGCATTGTGCACATTGCACCTACATTTGGTGCCGATGATGCCTTTGTTGCTAAAGCTGCAGGAATTCCATCGTTGTTTATGGTAAACAAGAAGGGCGAAACACGTCCTATGGTCGATTTTACAGGTAAATTCTGGAACATCGATGAACTCGACGAGGGGTTTGTGAAAGAGTGTGTCAATGTAGAACTCTATTCAAATTTTGCCGGTGCTTATGTGAAAAATGCATACGACCCACAATATACAGTTGATGGTCGCTACGATGAAAAGGCGGCATCAAAATCCGAGACATTGGATATTGCTCTCTGTATGCTCCTGAAGCAACAAAACAAGGTGTTTAAGATTGAAAAACATGTGCATAATTATCCTCATTGTTGGCGTACAGACAAGCCTGTGCTTTACTATCCATTGGATAGCTGGTTTGTGCGTGCATCGGAAATGAAGGAGCGCATGAGTGAACTCAACAAGACTATCACATGGAAACCCGAATCAACCGGAACAGGTCGTTTTGGTAAGTGGCTCGAGAATTTGAACGACTGGAATCTTAGCCGAAGTCGCTATTGGGGAACTCCGTTGCCTATCTGGATTAGCGAAGATGGAGAGCAAAAGTGTATAGGCTCTATCGAGGAACTATATAACGAAATAGAACAGGCAGTTGCTACCGGCATCATGGCAAGCAACCCATTTAAAGAGAAAGGATTTGTCCCCGGAGATTACAGCAAAGATAACTACGATAAGATTGATTTGCATCGTCCTTATGTCGATGATATACTATTGGTTTCTTCTACCGGAAAGCCAATGAAACGCGAACTCGACCTAATCGACGTGTGGTTCGATTCCGGTGCTATGCCTTATGCACAAATTCATTATCCTTTTGAAAATAAAGAGATATTGGATAATCGCACTGTATATCCTGCCGATTTCATCGCAGAGGGTGTCGATCAAACACGCGGATGGTTCTACACATTGCATGCAATTGCAACAATGGTATTCGATAGCGTTGCATATAAGACTGTAATTTCTAACGGTCTTGTTCTCGACAAGAATGGCGATAAAATGTCAAAACGATTGGGTAATGCAGTAGACCCATTCGAAACAATAAACAAGTATGGTAGCGATGCGCTGCGTTGGTATATGATTACCAATTCAGCACCATGGGATAATTTGCGTTTTAACGAAGAGGGTGTCAAAGAGGTAACACGTTCTTTCTTTGGAAAGTTGTATCAGACATACAGTTTCTTTACAATGTATGCAAATGTAGACGGCTTTACATTCGAAGAGGCTGAAATTCCTTTGAACGAGCGTCCGGAACTTGACAGATGGATTATTTCGGAGCTAAACTCTTTGGCTAAAAATGTAAACGCTTGCTTGAACGATTATGAGCCAACAAAGGCAGGTCGTCTTATACAGGAGTTTGTAATTGATAATGTAAGTAATTGGTTCGTGCGTTTGAGTCGTAAACGTTTCTGGGGCTCCGATATGAGTAACGATAAGTTATCGGCATATCAAACTCTGTATACATGTTTGGAGACGGTAGCGCGCCTAATGGCGCCAATCGCTCCTTTCTATGCCGACCGTTTGTATCAGGATTTGACATCGGCTACAGGACGTGCAACAAACTCTTCGGTGCATCTTGCAGGGTATCCCGAGTGTAACGAGGCTTGTGTCGATAGCGAATTGGAGTACCGTATGAAACTTGCTCAACAAATTTCATCAATGGTTCTTGCTTTGCGCAAAAAAGAACAGATAATTGTACGCCAGCCACTACAGAAAATTGCTATCCCCACAACAGACGAGGTGATGAAGAACCGCATCGAAGCTGTTAAACAACTTATTTTGAGTGAAGTGAACGTTAAAGAGCTTCATTTTGTTGAAGGTGATGGTATCCTAGTAAAGAAAATTAAATGTAATTTCCGTACACTCGGCAAGAAATTCGGTAAACTGATGAAGAGTGTGAATGTGGCAGTTACAGGAATGTCGCAAGAACAAATATCGGAACTCGAAAAGAACGGTTGCATAACATTGCTTGTCGAAGGTACAGACGCTGTTATAGAACTTGCCGATGTAGAAATCTATAGCGAAGATGTTCCCGGTTGGACCGTTGCAAACGAAGGTGCACTTACTGTTGCCTTAGATGTTGAGGTTACAGATGATTTGCGTCGCGAAGGAATAGCACGCGAAATTGTGAAACGTATTCAGACATTGCGTAAAGATTGTGGATTCGATATTACCGATAGAATAACAGTTGAGGTTTCTACTAACGAGGCTAGTGATGAGGCTGTAAAACAGTTCTCCGATTACATTTGTAATCAGGTGCTTGCCGATTCATTACAAATACGCGAAGGATTGAACGAAGGCGAAGAGATTGATTTAGACGGTATAGTTCTACATATCTTGGTGAAAAAGAATTAATATTAACAAACTATAATATAATAAATTAGTTATGTCAGAGAAAGTACGTTATTCGGACGAGGAACTCGAGGAATTCCGCGCCGTGATTATGCAGAAATTGGAACTTGCCAAAAGTAATTATGACCAAATAATGAGATCGTTGCGTCACGAAGATGGTAATGATGTTGCCGACACATCACCCACCTATAAAGGATTGGAGGATGGTAGCGATGCTGCATCACTCGAAGAGCAAATGCAGTTGGCACAGCGTCAGGCAAAGTTCATTCAGGGTTTACAAGGTGCCTTGGTACGTATCGAAAACAAGACATACGGTATCTGTCGCGAAACAGGAAAACTCATTTCCAAAGAGCGTCTGATGGCTGTACCTCATGCTACACTCAGTATTGAGGCTAAGAAAAATCGCTAAGAATGGGGCTACCGCTTAAATCGCGAGCAATAGTTGCGTGGCTTTTGATATTTGGAGCAATCATCATAGACCAAATCATTAAGGTTGTGGTGAAATTGTCCATGTATCTGCATGAGAGTATTCCTGTTTTTGGAGATTGGTTCTATATCTCATTTACAGAGAATCCGGGAATGGCATTTGGTTTGGAATTCTTTGATAAGATTTTTCTAACCCTCTTCCGTTTAGTGGCTGTATCCTTTCTTGTATATTATCTCTACAAGATTGTACGCAATCCACGATTCCCGACAGGCTATGTAATATGTATTGCAATGATACTTGCCGGTGCTGCAGGCAACATCATAGATTGCCTCTTTTATGGCGAAATTTTTACCGGTAGCGAAGGGCAAATAGCTTCACTGGTTCCATGGGGCGAGGGATATGGAAGTTTCATGTATGGCAAAGTTGTGGACATGTTCTACTTCCCATTATTCTCGTTCTATTGGCCCGATTGGCTTCCATTCATTGGTGGAGATTTCTTCCTCTTCTTTAGCCCAATATTTAATTTTGCCGATGCATGTGTGAGTTGTAGCGTAATAGTGCTGTTTATATTCTATAGCAAGTATGTAAATATGCCATTTCGTAAATAAGATATGTGTAGACGTATTATTATAAAGTTTTTAATGCCTCTTGCGCTCTTTGTTTTAATGGGCTGTGAGGTGAAAATTCCAGAGGAGGTAATTAAACCTGCCCAGATGGAACCACTTTTATATGATTACCATTTGGCACAAGCAATGAGCAGAGATATTGTAGGTGCTGATTATAAAAAGAAACTTTATAGTAAATATGTTCTTAAGAAACATGGCTATACAATAGAGCAGTTCGACTCTTCGATGGTATGGTATTCTCGTAATCCAAAGCATCTATATGATATTTACACATCGTTGCAAAAATGTTTGGATGCAGAGGTGCTGGATATGGACAATACGACTTCCAATGTTGCCGAAAGAGAGTTGAGGAAAATAGACATGCAGAGCGATACTCTTAACTTGTGGTTCGGACGTAAAACAGAACTATTGTCGGCAACAGCTTTCAAGAATCGTCTGCTTTACACCTGTGATGTCGATACTACTTTTGAGTTGGGCGATAGCATTGCTATGAGCTTTAATGTGAAATTTGCGAATGGTGGCAATGCTTCAGTGTCGCAACTCGCACATACTGCAATGGTGGTAGAATATGACGATAGCACATCCGTTGCTTGTGGCTACTCTTTTGCTGATTCGGGAAATCAAATTCTTACTGTAAACAGAAATTTCAATAGTAAGATAAAAGATATTCGTTCATATATCTATTATACAGATGATGATTCGCTTTTTGATGCTAGGATGTTGGTTAGTGATATAAAATTACTTAGAATACATCCTTTAAAGGGCGAACTGGATGAAGAGTAAAAATGTTTTATGTAGCTCGTAAAATATATATCGAAAATAATAACCCTCTTATGCTTCATGTTATTCAAGTGGAGCATGGGAGGGTTGTTTCTATCTTTCCATTCGATGTGGAGCGCCCGTCAATGGAACTGATTGATGCTGTTTTTCTCTCTAATAGCACATGCCCCGAAATTAAATCCCTTCCTGAGAATATATGCAAAGAAGCCTCTTTTGTAAAAGAGTTCCCGCTCTATGCGTTTAAGATAGATAACAATGGTGCAACTACAACCTTAGAACGGCTTTATTAGTTCTGTTAGATTGCTCTACGTCTGAACTCAGCGCATATAATTGCGGTTGCTGTTGAAACATTAAGGGACTCCGATGTCTCGCGGTCTGTGGGGTAGTTCGGGATAAAAAGATGTTCATCGACGCACTCTTTACATCTTTTGCCTATTCCGTTTCCTTCATTGCCCATAACGATAATTCCTTTCTGTTTCAGCTCTTTTTTATATATGTTCTCTCCATTAAGAAACGTACCGTATATTGGAACCTCGCCCTTTAGCGATTTTAAATAGTTTGGTAAGTCTATGTAATGCACCTTTACACGACATATAGCACCCATTGTTGCTTGTACCGTCTTTGGGTTGTAAATGTCGGCTGTGTTCATTGAACAGAATACGTGCTCAATGCCAAACCAATCGGCAATGCGTATTATGGTACCAAGGTTTCCGGGGTCCTGTACATCATCGAGTGCAATGCATAATTCTCTTTTTGGAATTTCATTGTCAATGTTGCTCTCTCTCTGACGAAACAACCCTAAAACACCTTGTGGAGTGCGAAGAAAACTAATGCGTTGTAACTCCTCTTCGCTTGCTGTCAAAACCGGAATATCCTGTTTTATTTGGTTTTCGGATAACCACTCTTCTGTTGCTATAATTTTGCAACATTCTATATCGGAATTTAAAATATCTATAACTGTTTTACCACCCTCGGCGACAAATAATCCGCTCTCTTTGCGAAATTTTTTCAGTTCTAATGAATGTATCTGTTTTTGTAGTGATTTGCTTATCATAAAATATGCATTTCGTGGTATTAAAGTGGTGCAAATCTACCTTAAATCTTTTAAGAATTTAGTATATTTGCGAAATATTTTTATAAGATAGGTGTTTTGTGCGGAATTTTCCGCAGGTTATTTATTTTACGGAACTTTTATTCGGGAATGTCGTTAAAACGAGTGGCATATTTGTGTATTTGTTTGCTGTTGTTGGCATCATGTTCGGTTACAAAATTTGTACCAGAAAATGAGTACTTGCTCAACGACGTAAACATTATATCCAATACCAATCCCGAAATGGCCAAAAAAGCACACTCTTATGTGCGACAACAACCAAATGCCAAATGGTTCAGTCTTGTGAAACTGCCTCTCTACACCTATTCCTTGTCGGGGAAAGATTCTACAGTGTGGGTGAACCGCTTCCTGCAAAAAATAGGTGAACCACCGGTGATATATAGCCCCAAACTAGCCGAACAAACTCGTGCCAACATTGAACAGATGTTAAGAAACGAAGGCTATCTGCATGCAACTGTGGACCTTGAGCGCGAATATGGAAAGAAGCACCGTTTGAACGCAATATACTATTTGCATGAGAGAGAACGATATACTATATCTTCCTTCGCTTTAGAGACGCAAGATAGTGCACTTGCAAAAGTTCTTGCCGAAGAAGCCGATGCCTCTTTGCTACGTCCCGGAATGCCATTTAGTGTCGATAAATTAGAGGCAGAACGAAAACGCATTACCACAATGTTGAAAGATAGGGGGTATTATCGTTTTCAGAAAGACTATATAACATTTGTCGCAGATACAGCACAACACTCTACAAAGGTGAATGTGAAAATGTATATTGCCCTGTTCCGTCAGGGAGCAAATAAAACACCTGTTAATCACAAGATATATAAATTTAATAATATCTCATTCGTCTCCGATGCAGGTTTACGCCTCTCGGACAATGCATTGACGTCTTGTGATTCGCTGAATTACTCCGGATATAATATTTTATATAACAACAAGATGTTTCTTCGCCCTAAAAAAATGGTGAATAATACTTTTATAGAGCCCGGCGGAGTCTATTCGCAAAGTAAGGTCGATAGAACATATAACTCTTTTGCACAACTTTCGGCATTGCGTTATACGACATTACGCATGGTTGAGCATCCCGATACATCTTTGCTCGATTGTTATATAATGTTTGAACGTAGCAAACGTCGTTCTGTGTCATTTGATTTGGAGGGAACGAATACGGCAGGAGACTTTGGTGTTGCATCATCTGTTACCTTCTCCGACAAAAACCTTTTTAAAGGCTCTGAATTGCTTTCGTTAAGAGTTTTTGGTGCATACGAAGCAATATCGGGACTCAGCGGATATTCGGGAGATAGATATTTTGAGTATGGTGCAGAACTGAGTTTGCGTCTGTTTGGTGGTCTGTTCTCCGATTTGACACCAATAAACAGAAATCTGCTGACATCGTCTACGCTATTCTCTATAAAATATAACTCACAGGAACGTCCTGAATTTGAACGCCGTCTTTTGTCGGGTGCGTGGAGTTACATTTGGAGCAAATCGCCACAATCAATGTCGAAAGTGGATTTGCTCGATGTGAACTATATATATGTTCCTTGGATATCGGAAACATTCAAAAAGGAGTATCTCGACAATATCTCAAGTAGAAACTCAATTCTAAAGTATAACTACGAAAACTTGTTGATAACAAAATTGGGTTACTCCTATTCCTACTCCTCTGCAAATATTAGAGATAGAAAACAAAAACCTGTTATATTTTCAGTTAGAACAAATGTAGAAAGTTCAGGAAATATACTCAGAGTGGCAAATGCCCTTTTTGGTGGACATACAAACGCCGATGGCCAATATAAATTTTTGGATATTGCCTATGCACAATATGTGAAGGGCGATTTCGATTTCACTACATATATGAATTTTGACGAGCGCAACTCGTTGGTTTTCCATATTGGACTTGGAGTGGCATATCCATATGGTAATTCCAGAATATTACCGTTTGAAAAACGCTATTTCTCCGGTGGTGCCAACAGTATGCGTGGTTGGAGTGTACGCGGATTGGGACCGGGACGTTATCGTAGTAGCGATAGCAATATAAACTTCATTAATCAGTCGGGAGATATAAAGTTCGATTGTAATCTGGAGTTTCGTTCACATCTGTTTTGGAAACTACATTCGGCACTGTTTGTCGATGCCGGAAATATATGGACACTTAGAGAATATAAAGAGCAACCCGGTGGTCAGTTCGATATCAAAAGTTTCCACAAAGAAATAGCATTCTCCTATGGATTGGGTTTGCGTTTTGAATTAGACCTTTTTGTATTCCGTCTCGACGGTGCAATGAAGGCTGTTAATCCGGCATTTAGCGGAAAAGAAAAATATCCGCTGATTGCCCCCGACTTCGGAAGAGATTTCACTTTGCATTTTGCAATAGGATATCCTTTCTGATGGTTTTTTTGAAGAAGATAAAAATATATAATATGGAAATTCGATTTATGAGTATTGGTAGCGGAAGCTGTGGCAACTGCTACTATTTAGGAGTGGATGATTATGGCATACTGATAGATGCCGGAATTCCATCGAAAACAATTAGAATGGCACTGAAAAAAGAGGGAATACCTTTTGAGACTATTTGTGCTATATTTGTTACACACGACCATGCCGACCACATAAAGTCGTTGGGAGTTATAGCATCAAAGGCCAATATACCTATATATGCCACAAAAGAGGTACATAAAGGCATTAACAATAACTATTGTATAAGTAAACCCATCGACCCGGTCTATGTGCGTTATGTCGAAAAAGAGGAAAAAACAGTTTTTCGTGCTTTTGAGATAACACCTTTTGAAGTACCTCATGATGGAACAGACAATGTAGGCTATTTCATTGAGATTGGCGACAAAGCTTTTTGTATAGCAACCGATTTGGGACATATAACAGACACTGTTGCTTATTATATCGACAAGGCAAACTATTTGGTTATAGAGTCCAATTACGAAGAGCAGATGCTTGCAATGGGACGTTATCCACAATTCCTAAAGGACAGAGTGGCCGGGCCCACAGGACATCTAAGTAATCAAATGACCGCAAAATATATTGCATCACATCTGAATGAACATCTCAAATATATATGGTTGTGCCATTTGAGTGAAGAGAATAATCATCCCGAATTGGCATATAAGGCCATGCAAATGGAGTTGGGACAATATGGCATAATAGCAGGAAAAGATTTGGTATTGACAGTACTCAAACGTACAACTCCTTCGGAGATGTTTTATTTGAGTTAATTTTATACTCTTAACACACGTTAAGAGATGGAAAATAACTATCTTTGCAATCGAAATAATTTATTAGGAAAATATAAACAAATTAATAATACAACGATGAACTTCGTACAAGAACTTAAATGGCGTGGTATGATACAAGATATGACGCCGGGAACAGAAGAACAATTACAAAAAGAGATGACAACGGCATATTTGGGTATTGACCCAACAGCCGATTCATTGCACATTGGACACCTTGTTGGTGTTATGATGCTTCGCCATTTTCAACGCTCAGGACACAAGCCTATAGCCCTTATAGGTGGAGCAACAGGTATGATAGGCGACCCATCGGGTAAGTCTAAAGAGCGTGTGTTGATAGATGAGGAGCGTTTGCGCCACAACCAAGAGGCTTTGCGTAAGCAGTTGGCACGTTTCCTCGATTTCGAGAGTGATGCCCCAAATGCGGCAGTGCTTGTGAACAACTACGATTGGATGAAGAATTTTACATTCCTCGATTTCATACGTAATGTAGGAAAATTGATAACTGTAAATTATATGATGTCCAAAGACTCCGTAAAGCGTCGTTTGTCGGGTGATAATGGAGCCGACGGTATGTCATTTACCGAGTTCTCCTATCAGTTGTTGCAGGGTTACGATTTTGTTCATCTTAACGAAACTCACGGATGTAAATTGCAATTGGGTGGAGCCGATCAATGGGGTAACATCACAACCGGAACCGAAATGATTAGAAAAATCTCAGGAAATGAGGCATTTGCACTCACATGTCCTTTGATTACCAAAGCCGATGGCAAAAAGTTTGGTAAAACAGAGCAGGGCAATATCTGGCTCGACAAACGATATACATCGCCTTATCGCTTCTATCAATTCTGGTTGAATGTCAGTGATGAGGATGCCGACAAGTACATAAAGATTTTTACATCTATCGAGAAAGAGGAAATTGATACTCTGCTTGCCGAACATGCACAAGCACCCCATTTGCGTCTGTTGCAAAAACGTTTGGCACAGGAGGTAACAGTTATGGTTCATGGCGAAGAGGAGTATAACAAGGCTGTAGAGGCATCGGGCATTCTCTTTGGAAATGCCACATCCGACGCACTTCGTTCACTCGACGAGGATACTTTACTTGCTGTATTCGACGGTGTTCCCCAGTTCGAGGTATCACGCGATGTGGTTGCGCAGGGTGTAAAAGCTGTGGACCTTGCAACAGAACATGCCGCAATATTCCCATCTAAAGGCGAAATGCGTAAATTAGTGCAGGGTGGTGGTGTTTCAATAAACAAAGAGAAACTTGCATCATTCGACCAAATTATCACAACCGAGAATTTGCTTAACGACAAGTATGTACTTCTTCAAAAAGGTAAAAAGAATTACTATTTGATTATAGTTAAGTAATTAAACCGATTATTTAACCCATACAGTTTAGGGTGTAAATTAAAAAAATAATATACTAATGCTAACACTTAAAGTTATCGGCCAAGAGACCGAAAAGGTTATTAAAGGTCTCGAGAAAAAGCATTTTAAAAATGCTAAGGAGACTATCGAGAAAGTATTGGAACTCGACCGTGAGCGTCGTAGTACACAATCGGAACTAGATGCAACATTGGCACAAAGCAAGCAATGTGCGGCAAAAATTGGCCAGTTGATGAAGGCAAAAGCGCTCGATGAGGTAGAACAGGTAAAGGCAGAGGTTGCCACCTTAAAGGAGAACGCGAAAGCTTTGCAAGATAAAATGGATGCAGCGGCTAATGCTGTGCAGGAACTGCTTTATACTATTCCTAATATTCCCTATGACGAGGTGCCCGAAGGTGCTGTAGCCGAGGATAACGTTGTAGAAAAAACAGGTGGCATGGAGACTACATTGCCTGCAAATGCGCTTCCTCACTGGGAGTTGGCAAAGAAATACGACCTTATAGATTTCGACCTTGGTGTCAAAATTACAGGTGCCGGTTTCCCTGTATACAAAGGCAAAGGAGCACAATTGCAACGCGCTCTCATCAACTTCTTCCTTGACGAGGCTCGCAAAGCCGGATATGTAGAGATTATGCCTCCCACAGTGGTTAATGCGGCGTCGGGATATGGAACAGGTCAGTTGCCCGACAAAGAGGGTCAGATGTATCATTGCCAAATAGACGATTTCTATCTCATTCCAACAGCCGAGGTTCCTGTAACAAACATATATCGCGATGTTATTCTTGATGAAAAACAGTTGCCAATCAAAAACTGTGCATATACACAATGTTTCCGTCGCGAGGCAGGTTCGTATGGTAAAGATGTACGTGGTTTAAATCGTTTGCACGAGTTCTCGAAAGTTGAAATTGTGCGCATAGACACTCCTGAACATAGTAAGGAATCACACAAAGAGATGTTGGAGCATGTCGAGGGACTACTTCAAAAATTGGAGTTGCCCTATCGCATCTTGCGTCTATGTGGTGGCGATATGAGTTTCACCGCTGCTCTTTGTTTCGACTTTGAGGTCTATTCCGAGGCGCAGCAACGTTGGCTCGAGGTAAGTTCAGTTTCAAACTTCGATAATTATCAGGCGAACCGTTTGAAATGTCGTTATCGCAATGCCGATAAAAAGATAGAATTGTGTCATACACTTAATGGTTCGGCACTTGCTCTCCCACGTATAGTTGCGGCGTTGCTCGAAAATAATCAAACTCCCGAAGGCATACGTATTCCAAAAGCGTTGGTTCCCTATTGTGGCTTTGATATTATTGACTAAGCAACCGAATAGATTTTGTTAAAACAGTTAAAGATTGCACATATGTATAAGATAGTATCAAAAGAACAGTTTTCGGAAAAGGTCTTCCGTTTACGTGTTGAGGCTCCACTCATTGCAAAATCGTACAGAGCCGGAAACTTTGTTATCGTAAGAGTAGGTGATAAGGGTGAACGTATTCCTCTTACCATTGCACATGCCGATACCGAAAAAGGTATAATTACACTGGTTATACAAAAAGTAGGATTAAGTTCTTCGCGTCTATGCGATTTGAACGAAGGCGATTATATAACCGACGTTGTTGGTCCTTTGGGGCAAGCAACACACATCGAGAATTTTGGAACAGTTGTTTGTGCAGGCGGTGGTGTAGGTGTTGCTCCTATGTTGCCAATAGCAACTGCACTCAAAAAAGCAGGTAACAGAGTGATATCTGTGTTGGCAGGTCGTTCAAAAGACCTTATAATCCTCGAAGAAGAGGTACGCGCAGTTTCCGACGAAGTAATAATAATGACCGATGATGGCTCTTATGGTAATAAAGGACTTGTTACCGAGGGTGTTGAGAGTGTTATAAAACGCGAAAAGGTAGATAAGTGTGTAGCCATTGGCCCTGCTATAATGATGAAATTCGTATGTCTTTTGACAAAGAAATACGAAATACCTACCGAGGTTTCATTGAATACAATTATGGTAGACGGTACCGGAATGTGTGGTGCATGTCGTGTAACAGTAGATGGAAAAACCAAGTTTGTATGCGTCGATGGTCCCGAATTCGATGGACATAAGGTCGATTTCGATGGTATGATGAAGCGTTTGGGCTCTTTTAAACGCGAGGAGAAAGAGGAGTTGGACCGTTTCTTACATCACGAAGAGGAGTGTGCTGTCGAAGCAAAAGATGTCGATGAACTTACCGACCGTAATGCTACATGGCGTGCCGACTTGCGTGCCAAAATGAAGCCTAAAGAGAGAACAACCATTGAACGTTGCGACATGCCGGAACTTGAGCCTGCTTATCGTGCTACAAAATTGCGCGAAGAGGTTAATACCGGTCTTACAGTAGAAATGGCACAACAAGAGGCACAACGCTGTCTCGATTGTCCCAACCCTGCATGTATGGAGGGCTGTCCTGTAAGCATCAAAATACCTTCGTTCATTAAAAATATTGAGCGTGGCGAATTTGGTAAAGCTGCCAAGGTGCTCAAAATGACAAGTTCTTTGCCCGCTGTTTGTGGTCGTGTATGTCCTCAAGAGAAGCAATGTGAGTCTAAGTGTATTCATCTTAAGATGGGTCATAAGGCTGTTGCAATTGGTGCGTTGGAGCGCTTCGCTGCCGACTACGCACGTGAGCATGGTTTGAACGAGGTTCCTGCAATTGCTCCTTCAAACGGAACAAAGGTTGCTGTTGTTGGTTCAGGTCCCGCAGGATTGTCTTTTGCCGGTGATATGGCAAAATTGGGTTACAGTGTAACCGTTTTCGAGGCTTTGCACGAAATTGGTGGTGTGCTCAAATATGGTATACCGGAATTCCGTTTGCCTAATGCTATTGTCGAGACCGAAATAGAGATACTTCGCAAAATGGGTGTTGAGTTTGTTAAAGATTGTGTAATAGGTAAAACTCTGTCAATCAAACAACTCGAAGAAGATGGATATAAAGGAATCTTTGTGGCATCGGGTGCAGGTTTGCCCAATTTCATGAATATTCCCGGTGAGAACTCTATAAACATTATGTCATCTAACGAGTATCTCACACGTGTAAACCTCATGGATGCTTCCAATCCCGATACTGATACCCCTATGCACATAGGTAAACGTGTTGCTGTTGTCGGTGGTGGTAATACAGCTATGGACTCGGTGCGCACAGCTTTGCGCTTAGGTGCCGAGAAAGCAATGATAATCTATCGTCGTAGTGAAGCTGAAATGCCCGCACGCCTCGAAGAGGTTAAGCATGCCAAAGAGGAGGGTGTGGAGTTCCTCACCTTGCATAACCCCATTGAATATATTGCCGACGAGAACGGTTGTGTAAAACAGATTGTTTTGCAAAAAATGGAGCTTGGTGAACCCGATGCTTCGGGTCGTCGTTCTCCGGTACCCATCGAAGGTGCAATAGAAACAATAGATATAGACATGGCTGTGGTTTCTGTAGGTGTATCACCCAATCCTCTTGTACCTACATCGGTAGAGGGTTTGGAACTTGGTAGAAAGAACACCATTGCTGTAAACGAAAAGATGCAATCGTCTATACCTACAATATTTGCCGGTGGCGACATTGTACGTGGTGGCGCAACAGTTATCTTGGCAATGGGCGACGGTAGAAAAGCCGCTGCTTCAATGCATGAGATGTTGAGCAAGTAAGTCTTGTCTCACTGGAAACTGTTTTAATCTTATTTATATAAAATTCAAACAGTTTCTAAATTTATACAAAAAGAATTATTATATTTGCCAACGTGTTGCCAAATAAATGGTACAATTGTTACTAAAATTGGTAATATAATATTGAAAAATAGAATTTTGAAATATATTTAGTTACTTTTAAAAGTATAATACTATGGTAAATTTTAAAGAGTTAGGTCTTGTGAACACTCGCGATATGTTCGCAAGAGCAATGAAGGGCGGTTATGCAATTCCCGCGTTCAACTTCAACAACATGGAGCAGCTTCAAGCTATTGTTATGGCTGCCGTAGAGACAAAATCACCTGTTATTCTTCAGGTATCGAGTGGCGCTCGCAAGTATGCAAACCAGACACTTCTCCGTTACATGGCTGAGGGTGCTGTAGAGTATGCAAAAGAGCTTGGTTGCGCAAATCCCGAGATTGTTCTTCACTTGGATCACGGTAACTCATTCGAACTCTGCAAATCTTGTATCGACATGGGATTCTCTTCTGTAATGATCGATGGTTCACACCTTCCCTACGAAGAGAACGTTGCTCTTACAAAGAAAGTTGTTGAGTATGCTCATCAGTACGATGTAACTGTTGAAGGTGAGCTTGGTATCCTTGCCGGTGTTGAGGATGATGTTGTTGCTGAGCATCACACATACACACGTCCCGAGGAGGTTGTAGACTTTGTTACAAAGACAGGTTGCGACAGCTTGGCTATCTCTATCGGTACTTCTCACGGTGCTAACAAGTTCAAACCCGAGCAGTGCACACGTAACGAGAAAGGTGTACTTGTTCCTCCTCCCTTGGCATTCGACGTTCTCGAGGGTTGTATGAAAGAACTTCCCGGTTTCCCCATCGTTCTTCATGGTTCATCTTCTGTTCCTCAAGAAGAGGTTGAGACAATCAACAAATATGGTGGTGCATTGAAAGATGCTATCGGTATCCCCGAAGAGGAGTTGCGTAAGGCTGCATCTTTGGCTGTTTGTAAAATCAACATCGACAGCGACAGCCGTCTTGCAATGACTGCTGCAATTCGTGAGGTTTTCGCTACCCAGCCTGCTGAGTTCGACCCCAGAAAATACCTTGGTCCTGCTCGCGAGAACATGAAGAAACAGTACATCCACAAAATTGTGAACGTACTTGGTTCTGACAACAAACTTGCTCAGTAATTAATCTAAGCGGTATATTTAAAAACATTGGCAACCAATTGGTTGCCAATGTTTTTTGTTTTTGTAAGTTCTCCTATTAGCTACGTTGCCCGGGTGTGGGAGCCTGTTTGGACTCATCGCCAATGAGGGAGAGCTCCTGCTTGTGATACCGGGCAAAGTAAGGGCGTCTATAACAAAATTACTTTATAAACACCTTTTTACCGTTCACAATATAAACACCATTGCCGGGATTCTCAACCTTGCATCCTTTCAAGTTATAAACAACATTGCTGTTTACACCCTGTGCATCTACATCATTGATAGAGGTGGTGTCGTTATCGTTTGGCAGGTAGTTTATTGTGGCATTGGTTAAATAATCGTTATAATATCCAATAGTAATATCGACCCACTCAGTTTCACTACCTACATAGTTGACCGTAGTAAGAGCATAACAACCATCAAATGCACCATTTCCAATGTTTATTACCGAGTTGGGAATGGTAATCTCGGCAAGAGCTGAACAAAACTGAAATGCACCATTTCCAATGTTTATTACCGAGTTGGGAATGGTAATCTCAGCAAGACTGTAACAACCTTCAAATGCACCATTTCCAATGTTTGTTACCGAGTTGGGAATGGTAATCTCGGCAAGAGCTGAGCAAGCATAAAATGCGCTTTCTCCAATGTTTGTTACCGAGTTGGGAATGGTAATCTCGGCAAGATTGTAACAATCATAAAATGCGCGTTTTCCAATGGTTGTTACTGTAGAAGGAATAGAGACCGATGTAATGGACCTATTTACATAGGCAATTAATGTTGTTTTCTCTTTATTAAACAGCATAGTTCCATTGGCACTGTAATTGGGATTATCTGCAGATACTGTTAAATCAGTGAGATTGCAACCATAAAAAGCCTGTTCTCCGATGTTTGTTACCGAGTTGGGAATGGTAATCTCAGTAAGAGCATAACAACCATAAAAAGCCAGTTCTCCAATGTTTGTTACCGAGTTGGGAATGGTAATCTCTGCAAGATTGTAACAACCATCAAATGCACGTTCTCCAATGGTTGTTACAGAATTGGGAATGGTAATCTCAGTAAGAGCAGAACAACCGGAAAATGCACTATTTCCGATGTTTGTTACCGAGTTGGGAATATCAACTTTGGTAAGAGCAGGACATCTGGAAAATGCACTTTCTCCAATGGTTGTTACAGAATTGGGAATGGTAATCTCAGCAAGAGCTGAGCAACCGGAAAATGCGCTTTCTCCAATGTTTGTTACCGAGTTGGGAATATCAACTTTAGTAAGAGCACGACATCCGGAAAATGCACTTTCTCCAATGTTTGTTACCGAGTTGGGAATGGTAATCTCTGTAAGAGCTGAGCAACCATCAAATGCACTATTTCCGATGTTTGTTACCGAGTTGGGAATGGTAATCTCGGTAAGTCTGTAACAATTTTCAAATGCACTATTGCCAATGTTTGTTACTGAGTTGGGAATGGTAATCACGGCAAGTATGTAACAACTTTCAAATGCACTATTTCCAATTGTTGTTACTGAGTTAGGAATATCAACTTTAGTAAGAGAGTAGCAACTGGAAAATGCATTGTTACCAATGGTTGTTACCGAGTTTGGAATAGTAATCTCGGCAAGAGCAGAACAAAATTCAAATGCACTGTTCCCAATGGTTGTTACAGAGTTAGGAATAGTAATCTCGGCAAGAGCTGAACAAGACTTAAATGCACCATTTTCAATGTTTATTACCGTAGAAGGAATAGAGACCGATGTGATGGCTTTATTTACACAAGTAATTAATGTTGTTTTATCTTTGTTAAACAACAAAGTTCCATCGGTACTATAATTTGGATTATCTGCAGATACTGTTAAATCGGATAAACTGCAATCATAAAATGCATCTTCTCCAATAGTTGTTACAGAATTGGGAATGGTAATCTCAGCAAGAGCTGAGCAACCATAAAATGCACCATTTCCAATGTTTGTTACCGAGTTGGGAATGGTAATCTCTGCAAGATTGTAACAACCATCAAATGCTCTTTCTCCAATGGTTGTTACAGAATTGGGAATGGTAATCTCAGTAAGAGCAGAACAACCGGAAAATGCACCATTTCCAATGGTTGTTACAGAATTGGGAATGGTAATCTCAGCAAGAGCTGAGAAACCATAAAATACGCGTTCTCCAATGGTTGTTACCGTAGAAGGAATAGAGACCGATGTAATGGACCTATTTACACAGGCAATTAATGTTGTTTTGTCTTTGTTAAGCAATAATGCTCCATCGGCGCTGTAATTGGGGTTATCTGCAGATACTGTTAAATCAGTGAGATTGCAACCATCAAATGCATCTTTTCCAATGTTTGTTACCGAGTTGGGAATGGTAATCTCAGTAAGAGAGTAACAACCATAAAATGCGCTTTCTCCAATGGTTGTTACCGAGTTAGGAATATCAACTTTAGTAAGAGCACGACATCCATAAAATGCACTTTCTCCAATGGTTGTTACAGAATTGGGAATGGTAATCTCTGTAAGAGCTGAACAAAACTGAAATACACCATTTCCAATGTTTATTACCGAGTTGGGAATAGTAATCTCGGCAAGAGCTGAGCAACTATCAAATGCGCTTTCTCCAATTGTTGTTACCGAGTTGGGAATGGTAATTTCTGTAAGAGCTGAACAAGACTGAAATGCACTGTTGCCAATTGTTGTTACAGAGTTAGGAATCGTAATCTCGGTAAGACTGAAACAAAATCTAAATGCACTTTCTCCAATGCCTACAACTGTATATTCTTTAGAGTCGTTAGTAACCGTAGAGGGAATATCTACACTGCCGGCGTATTTATAAGACTCATCCCCTTTATATGTTACCTCAACAGTAAGGTCGGTCTCGGAAACAACATTGTAATAGATTCCATCAGATTCGAAATCCTGCGCCCATGTAATATTGGGCATCATAATCGCCAATAAAGCGATTAACATTGTAAGTAAAGTTTTTTTCATGTTTGTTTAGTATTTAATATTAATAATTTGTTGAATTGTAAAAACAAAAAATGTGCTATCTATGGCACGTTACTGTACAGCACCAAAGCGTATAATGTTTGTATCTGCTTTGGAGTGTATAACGCTGTGCTATATGTTGTCTTGTTTGCCTGCATGTCATATATTATATATGCTTTTTGCTTTATAATTTTAGGGACAACGCAATGGATATCTTTGCAATTACTGAACTAATTCTATGAAAGAATACTTGCTGTCCTCAACCTTAGTTTATGTAATTTATTACAAACATAACTATTTTAATAATTAACATTCAATTGTTAAATGTATTTTTTTTGGCAACTAGCAGCCATTTTGTATTTATTAACTAAAGAGCGATTTTAAGATGCTGTTTAAGTATGTAACTACAATGCACCCCCAAAAAACTTCTGGGGGTGCATTGTGTGTCTCTATGGATTTGAACTCTTAGGATGGCAAGTTAAATACAGGAACGAGTTCTTCCAACTGCTCGTGGGTCATTCCCTCCGGTTCAAATCCGGCCCAACGTGCATTGAAATATATCTGTGCCGACTTGCTCATGGTGTCAATGGCATCAAAACAATCGATTATGTCGTCTCCAACAGCAAGAACACCATGTTTCTCCCACAACAACATATCGTATTTTTCCAACTGTTTTATTGTTGCGTATGCAAGCTCCATGCTACCGGGGTGTGCGTATGGGACAAGGCCAATGCCTTTGGGGACAACGATGCGTGCTTCGGGTATCATGCTCCACAGCATGCGTGTAAGTGTTGTGGAATCTTTGTATGGCTTGCAGTGCGATAGTCCTATCAAATCTGTGGGGTGGGTGTGTAAAACAACAGTGGTCTGACGCCCTATGCTACGTAAATAGTTATGCATCATAAGGTGTGAGTGTATCTCCATTGTTGGTCCTACAGGTTGTTCGGCTATAATGTCGAAACTTGTTCCATCGGGTGCAATGCGAATAATAGAGCCATTCTCAAATGGTGCTTGTGCAACGTAGCGCATGCGTTTGCCTGTTCCTGTAACATAGAAAAAATTACCGCCAAGGAATGGTACTGTTTCGTTGAGTTGGCGTGTTGGGGCAAGTGCCGGTAGTGCTTTTCCCTCTTCGTCCATTAAGTTGGTGATGTTTACAGATATATTTCCTCCGTTACGCTCCGCCCATCCTTTTGTCCAGAGGTATCCGGCAACTTCGGCAATACGTTCTATCTCTGCCATCAATTTTTTGTTGTTTCTTATTGCATCCATAATATTATTTTTTTATAAGTTTTTTGTATCTGTAATATGCTTCTTCCCACAACTGTATATCCTGAGGCATATAAAGAGTTGGAGGCTCAATCTTGCGTATAAGTTTGCGCATCTCCCAACGGTCTCCTGCCAAGCCGGCGGCACGTGCCTGTATCATGCAGTTGCCTATTGCTGTAGCTTCCGATGGCCCTGCTTCAACAGGCATTCCTATGGCATTAGCGGTAAACTGGTTCAGCAGTACATTCTTTGAGCCACCGCCTATGATGTGTAGCTGTTTTATTTCGTGAGGGGCTACTTTGCATAGTGCATCCAGTGTCTCTTTGTAACATAAAGCAAGGCTCTCAAATATGCAACGTATGAATTGTGCATCGTTTTCGGGAACAGGCTGGCTACTCTCTTTGCAATAGTCGGCTATTGCTCTGGTCATGCTTTGTGGGTTTGTGAATTTTGCGTCATCGGGGTTTATTATGCTCCGGAATGGGGTTGCATCGTTTGCCATTGCTACGATATCGGTGTAACTATGTTTGCGTCCGGCTTTTTCCCACTCCTTACGGCATTGCTCCAACAGCCACATGCCTGTTATATTCCTTAGATAACAGGTTGTACCATCTATACCTCCTTCGTTAGTGAAGTTGTTCTCTAACGAATAGCTTTCTGTTATCGGTTGCTCAATTTCAATACCCATTAAACTCCATGTGCCACTGCTAAGATATGCAAACTCCTTGTTTTTGGCCGGAGTAGCGGCAATTGCCGATGCAGTGTCGTGTCCGGTTACGGAATAAACGGGAACTTTTCCTATTCCTGTTTCTTGCGCAATGCCATCGTTTAATGTTCCTATAAGTGTTCCCGGCATGACAATGGGTAATAATATGTCGGGGTTAATATCAGCAACTTCCAATAGTCTCTTCTCAAATTGATGGCTCTTTGGATTAACCATCTGCGAAGTAGATGCTTCGGTGTATTCGCATGCCATTTTGCCTGTAAGCATATATGCAAACAGGTCGGGCATAAAGAGAATATGTTTTGCGTTATTAAGTGCTGTGCTTCCCTCTGTTTTTGCGGCATACAGCTGGAACAGACTATTGAAATTCATTATTTGTATTCCTGTAGTGCTGTACAACTCTTCTCTAGGAACAATTTCAAAATATTTCTGAGGAATTCCTTCGGTGTAGGGGTCGCGATAGGCGCGCGGTAATCCCAAAATTGAACCATCTTGGGCAATATATCCAAAATCTACACCCCATGTATCTATGCCGATAGAGTGGGGTACAATACCTCTGTTTTTACATTCTATAAGAGCCTTTTTTAACTCTTCATATATACTATAAATGTTCCAATAGAATTTACCATGCAATTCAATTATTGCATTTGGAAAACGGTGTATCTCCTCAATACTAAACTTTTGGTCGTTTAATGTACCTAGGACTGCACGTCCACTTGTCGCACCTAAATCGAATGCTAAGAATGTGTGTTCCTTCATTTCGTCTGTTTTGGCATTTACCGCAAAGATAATAAGTAGATTCTTAAATGAAAGTAATAATTGTTTTAATTTTGTTCATGGACATTATTTATACAAAAAAATCACTCATATTTTGAGATATGAGTGATTCTATATTTATGTGGTTTAACTTATTTAAGTTTTTGCCAGTATATTGTTGTTCCAATACCAAATATTGTTCCGCGTAATTTCAGTTTCTTGGGTTCAATAAATTCTGCACTGACATTTACTCTGATACCTTTTGATGGGTCATATATCTTTGCGTCTCCCCACTCTTTATCTTCTTTAAGATATTTAAGACCTTTTACAATTACAACTTTGTCTATATCTACATTGCGTAGCTTTTCGTCGGGGTTCTTAACATCTTTACGTTTGTTTCCATTCTTATCCAATGGCTTCTCTACCCAAAACATTTGTGCTGTGTATGTGCCATCAGCAGCCTTAGTTACTCGAACTTTACTTTTGCTACCACCTCTGTCGGTTAAGTATTCACCTACGATGTTGTCGCCATTGTCGTTCATGTTTTGCGCAAATGAGGGCATTGCAAATACAATAGCACAGAAAAGAGTTACAAATAATTGTTTCATTTTTTTACTATTTATATGTAAATTATGCACAAAAGTATCTCTTTTTTTGCTCATGGCAATAAATTGAACAAATATTTTGCACAAATTAAGCCTGTTTGTGCAATTATGGATAATTATTTGTAAAAAGAGTATGGCTGCCTGCATGATGTTTGTCTATATAAAAAAATGTAGTGATGCAATCGCATCACTACATTTTTTTATATAAACTACTCTTTTTTCTATTTAAAATTGTTTACAAAAACAACTCTTCTCCATACCTCTGAAACTGCAACACCTGTTTCGTTGTTTACAAAATCGACATGCAGATATTCCATGTTTTCATCCTCGAACTTGTATGTCATAATTGATTTTGTTCCAATAAACTGTTTACGGTTGTGAATGTCTATCAATTCATTGTATGTGTTATCGTTTACAATCTCATATCTGCCACGCTGTGTTATGATGGCTCGTACCTCCTGCATGGATGTTCCTTCTACTGGCTTCATGCTACCGGCACTAACAAAATAGGTGTTGTCGTTGTTAATTATTTTGTAGATAGGACGATGTGTATATTTTACAACACCTTCTACTTCTGTTGCAATTGGTTGGCAATATTGCCACATTCCTACAAGAGGATGCTCTGCAACTTTCTCATTTTTACTTGTGCGTGAACTTGCGCAACCAATGCATATAAGGGCTGCCGCAAAAATGAACATTAACTTTTTCATAGCAATTCCATTTTAATTAGATGAATACTATATGTTTTCTATTTACCTATTTTCGGGTCTACAACTATTCTGTTTTGCGAAGGTGTAACAACGCGGGTCCACGTTTCTGCAAACCATTTTTGCAAATTCTCATTGAAATATTCAATTCGTAGAAGGTCTTGTTTGTCGTACATGTATTTGTAGCGTAATTGGGATGCGCTAACTGTCATAGATTTGTCTATGTGTTCCGTTATAAATTCATTATATATAGAATCATTCTCAATTTCGTATGTTCCTTTTTGTATTATAACAGTCGATTGTATTTGAGTGTATAATTTATTGGGAATATTGAGTTCTTCGGGTAGCTCTGTTGCTGTATATGCCATTGTTTGATAGGTGTTGTCGGCATTAATTATCTTGTATATTGGCTTGCGGTCAAGCACCTCTCTGCCATCGTCGAGTTTAATGGTGTTTGTGTATTGCCAAATTCCCACTAATGAGTGTTGTTTGTCGATAACTTGCGCTGATGCTGTTCCTAAACAGATTACAAATAAGATTAAATATGATACTATTCTGTTCATTGTTCTGACGGTTTTATTAATCTTTCGCAATATACAATTTGTTTTTAAGAATTGCTTAGTTTTCTACTAAAAAATATTTGTTAGAATTAATTTTTATCTGCTTTATATACTATTTCCTACGCCTTTTATCAATTTTTGTTGTTATATTGCTATAGTTGCGCGCATTAAATTTTGTATCTTCGCGCTTGAATTCAGAAAGGTAATGAGAGTTATATATATACTGTTTGGAACTATTTCATTGATGTTGGGAATTATAGGTATTTTTTTACCAATATTGCCTACAACTCCTTTTTTGCTACTCTCTGCCGCGTTATACTTTCGTGGCTCAACACGTTTATATGATTGGTTGTTAGGACATCCTCATCTGGGGCCTTATATAAAAAATTTCAGAGAGCACAGAGCCATTCCTTTGCGTGTGAAAATTCTATCGGTGAGCATGGTTTGGATTACTCTGCTTAACTGTGCGATATTTGTTGCCGAGGAGTGGTGGTTACGACTCTTTTTTGTGTTGTTGGCTGTTGCAATAACTGTACATATATTGCATTACAAGACACTAAAGAAGTAGTGTTATATGTTTTGACGTAATAATTTACTCTTCAGTTATATTGCGTATTACATGGCAAGGGTTACCAACTGCCACAACATTCGATGGAATATCTTTTGTTACAACACTTCCGGCGCCAATTACACAATTGTCCCCTATTGTAACACCGGGTAATACGCACACTTGTGCTCCAATCCATACATTATTTCCAATTGTAATGGGTTTTGCATATTCAAGTCCTTTGTTGCGCAATGTGGCGCCTATGGGGTGTCCTGCAGTGTAAAATCCACATCCCGGGGCAACAAAAACATTGTCGCCGAATGTAACTTTTGCACCATCGAGAATTACACAGTTTACATTCATATAGAAATTTTCTCCTATCTCAATGTTGTAACCGTAGTCGCAAAAAAAGATAGGCTCTATACAGAAATTCTCTTTTGTCTTGCCAAACAGCTTGCGTATAATTGCTTTTCGCTTCTCCTGTTCTGTTGGTAGTGTGTTATTGTACTCATGACATAGCATTTTACACTCGTCGCGCTCTGCTATCAACTGAGGGTCGTAGTTTGCATCATATAGTTCGCCTTTTGCGGCTTTCTCCTTTTCTGTAGTCATGACTTTCTATCAATTAAAATCGGACATATCTACCAACTTGTTCATTATGGCATAAACAGTGAGGCCCGGAATACTGTTAATGCCCAATTTACGTGATATATTACGTCGATGCGATATTACAGTGTATATAGATATGTTAAACTCGTCGGCAATCTCTTTGTTGGTCTTTCCTTTTGCCACTGCAACAAGAATATCACGCTCACGGGTCGATAACTCGTTTAGCTCATTCTTTGGGTTCTGTTGCATCTCCTCGACTGCACTATGCAGTTTTTGTATTATTCTCGCAGTGTTGTCATAAATGTTTATGCAACCGTCATACTGCCGCATAACGTTCTCTTCATAGCCTGCATTTGTTAATGCAACAATGGAAATGTTCTCTCCGTTGGAACAAAAGTATGAACGTATATCGAAACGTTCGTTGTAGTTTATCACTGTAGGGTTTATAACTATTATGTCGGGTTTCGACTGCATAGTGTTGTAGTATCCCGGGGTTGAAATAGTATTCATTATCTCAAACCCATGGCTCTTGCCAACAATCTCTTTGAAACCGGTGGCGATAATCTCCGACGGCTCAATAAGCAATATCTTTAGTTTTTCTTGCCTATTCATAGTCCTTCTCTAATTTTTCTACAAGTGGAACAAGTAGTTTGTTTTCTATCAGTGAGTGTTTGCGTAAATCGTTCTCTACTGCATAGATATCTTTTAATATTTCGAAACGTATGTTCGATGAATACTCTTCGGGAATATACTTAATAATTATATTTTTAAGGTCATTTAGTTTTTCTCCAATATTGCTATGATTCTTTTCGAACTTTACAATACTGAATTTATTATCGGAAAAACCATCCCTCTCTAAAAGGGTGTCTATGTATGGAAATACTGTGTTTTCTTCGAACATGAAATGGTTGGTTACTTCGTTGTCGTAGTCGTCATAGAATTTATCTATCAGATGACGGTTTACATCGTCGAGCTCCTTTACCAATATATGTATCTTATTGTGAATTTCCGGAAAACATATCTCCTTATAATATTTATGCGACCTGCGTAGGTATCCTGTAATATCTGCTATGTCGCTCTTATGCAATAACTCAATCTGGGGTACGTAGTCGTGAAATGAATATATATTGCATATTATAAGGAACAGGTCTGTCGATATTTCGTAACGTGAACAAATCTCGCTCACACTTGCTTCGCCAAAGCCCAATTTTATATTCAGACGATGTAGTATCGACAACAGATTGTTATCGGTTGCTATAAGGTCTGCAAGTTTCATTCTCTTAGAGTATAATGTTTCGTTGTTGCTCATTATGTTTTTAGTTTTTAGTTATTATTCATTAGTTGTTTAAAATAGTCCTCCAATAATGTATACGATATATCCGGCTAACCATGCTACGGCTGTATTGTATATAACAGAGAATACAGCCCATCGTTTACTGCCTGTTTCTTCGGCTATTGCCGCTATCGTGGCTATGCATGGGAAAAATAGTAATATAAATACCAAGAATGCCGCTGCTGAACGTGGCGTAAAATCGCGTGATGCAATAATCGCATCGGGCAATCCTTCTTCGCCTTCGCTACTATACAGCACTCCAAGCGTACTTACAACTAACTCTTTTGCCGGTATGCTTGTTATTATTCCAATAGTTGCACGCCAATTCAATCCCATTGGTTGCATAACAGGCGCTATTGCCTTGCCTATCATTCCTATGTATGAGTGTTCATAATTATCATCTACACTCATTTCTGTAGTAACCTCATTATCCAAAGCGTTTGATTCGGGACGAGGATAATAACTTAGGAACCATATAATTATTGTTGCGGCCAATATCACTGTTCCAATCTTACGCAGGTATTGTTCACACTTCTCCCACATGTGGCGTAGTGTTGCACTAAGTGTAGGCATACGGTAGGGTGGAAGCTCCATAACAAACGGTGTCTCATCCGATTGAAAACGTGTTTTGCGTAGCAAACGTGCTGTTATAGCTGCTACAAAAATTCCAAGTGTATATAAACCAATAAGCACTATTGGCGCATGTGATGGAAAGAATGTTCCTGCAAAGAGTATCAACACCGGCAGACGTGCACTACACGACATGAATGGTGTGATGAGTATTGTGATAATTCTGCTACTACGGCTCTCTATGGTGCGTGTTGCCATTATCGCCGGTACATTACAGCCAAATCCCATTAGCATTGGTATGAACGATTTGCCATGTAATCCCATTTTATGCATTATACGGTCCATGATAAATGCTGCGCGCGACATGTACCCCGAATCCTCCATAAGAGATATGAACAGATATAAAATAAGAATCTGTGGAAGGAATACAGCAACACTACCCACACCATTGATTATTCCATTTACAAGCAGGTCTTGTACTGCTCCTTTGGGCATTACATCGGTTATCCAATCGCCCAAAAAACCAAATGCGGCATCAATCCAATCTTGTGGGTATGCACCCAACTGAAAAACTGCTGTGAACATTAGCCACATGAGCAACATAAACAGAGGAAATCCCAACCATTTGTTTGCCACAAGACGGTCAATGCGACGTGTTTGTCGTTGGGTGTCTCTGTTCCCGGCTGTATATGTCTCTTGTAATGCTCCATTAATAAAACCATATTTTGCATCACTTATAGCTGTTTCAACATCAACTCCTTGTTGATGTTGAACATTCTTTGCGGCTTTTTCTGCCTTAGTCTGCCATTGCTCAATGTTCTTGCAATATTGCAACAGGTTTAGCGCCTCTTTGTCCTGTTCCAACAATTTTAGAGCCCAATAGCGTACCGGAAATTGCTGTGGCAAATCGTCGGCGGAGTGTAATTCCTGCGACAGTGGTGCCAATTCGGTCTCTATAATGTTTCCATAGTTGATGTGTATGTGTCTTATGGTTTTATCACGTCCTTCGAATAGGTCTATAACTGTGTCCAATAATTTATCCAGTCCTTCTCCAACCTTTGCTATTGTTGGAATCATTGGTATACCCATCATGGCACCAAGATGTTCGTAATTTAGTTTTGCTCCACTTGCAACCAATTCGTCGTACATGTTCAATGCAACAACTGTTCGTTGGTTCATGTCGATGAGCTCTGTGGTAAGATATAAATTACGCTCAAGGTTCGATGCTACAACTGCATTTATAATAATGTCGGGTATATTCTCGAAGAGATGACTTCGTACAAAACGTTCTTCGGGAGAATATGCCGAAATGGAGTAGGTTCCCGGAAGGTCGGTCAAATTAATTCTATAACCCTTGTAATTGAGACTGCCTGTTTTTGCGTCTACTGTTACACCGCTGTAATTTCCTACATGCTCACTACTGCCCGACAAAGCATTGAAAAGCGATGTCTTGCCACTGTTGGGGTTTCCTATAAGTGCAACATTAATAATGTTGTTACGTTTCGCTTTTATAGGACGATAGGCACAATTTTGTCCTATACCATTACAACTATCACACACCGATGAACATCCAAAAGAGTTTATAGGGGTAAGTTCTTTCTTTGCCTCCTCTTCGGGAAGAACCTCTATCATGGATGCTTCGTTTCGTCGTAGTGATACATCGTACCCCATTACATGATATTTAACGGGGTCGTGCATGGGGGAGTCAAGCACCGACTTTACTTTCTCGCCGCGTATGAACCCCATTTCCATTATGCGTTTACGAAAACCACCATGCCCCGACAGACGGACAATTACGGCGGTTTCGCCATTCTTTAATTCCGATAATTTCATTTTGCATTACAATTATAATCAGCATGTTCTTTTTCTCAAAGAAAACAGTAATGCTAATTTTGCTATGCAAAATTAGTAATCTCATGTTTAACATACAATAATAATTATATGTAAAAAAAGAGAAAATATTAGTCATATATTGCTATAGAAAACTATTTTATGTCATGTTTACTAACATGTTGCTATAAAATGATATTAAAATCACAAATAGAGTGATTGTGGGCTTCTTAATGTTGCTATAATTTTGCAACGTGAATAGAAACGATTTGTGATGTTGAGTCTTGTAAGAGAGTGTTCGATGTTTCTATTTATGTGAATAGACCACAAATAAATTAAATCTGATTATCTCAACGTATTATCCCATTGGCTGTCGTGAGACATCCCGAGATAATCGAAAATGTTATCTTAAGCCAAAAAAATATTTCCTGCAAACAACCATTTGCAGGAAATATTTTTTGTAATGTGTCTAATTAATTATGAAACTTGTATTTATGCTTTTTAATTGGAAAGCATCGATATTATTCCGGCAACTCCCAATACAATTGCAGCTGCTTCTACCACATCGTTATCGCAGTGGTGGTGAACTACCGGGTAATGCACCGATGAATAAACCGGGACATTGCAGTTGTGGCTTATTACTACCGGTCTTGGTGCCGGTTTGTGTATCACAACAGGACGTGGTGCTACTACAGGGTGGTGCTTGTGTTTATGTGAAACTATAGGGCGTGGCTTTGAATGGTTAATGTGATTCTTGCCAATATGCTTCTTGTGCTCACCTTTTTTCTTTGTGTTGAAATTCTTACTACCTTTGTTTACCTCCTTCTTGTTATTGTTTCTCTTCTTGTCGATTTGCACCTTGCGCTCTCCCTTTTCCATTCTTCTGTTCTGTGCAATACTCTGTGCAGGCATAAGCAATGCGCCTATCATCACTGCAATAATCATCATCTTTTTCATAGCTCTCATTTTTTGAAGTTAAACATCTGTTGTCTGTTTCTGCAACAAAGGTATGGATGTAAATATCCCCCTGCAACGTTAATTACCTAATCGTTGCAGGGGGAATCCCTAAACATGTGAGGTGTTTCCTCTTTAATCTTTGTACTGGTGTATCTGCGGGGTACGTATACCCGGTTTTAGTTCACCTCCAATATAGAAAATATTCTCATCGTCTCCAATTATCACTGCTCCGGCACGTGCAAATACGTCATCACTGCATTTCTCATACCATTCTCCATTTGCATCATATATGAGCAGGTATTTATTAAAGGAGTACCATTCTGCTGGTTGATACATATATTCCTCTTTGGAAATAATGTTATATCTACCCGATATGGCATCGGCGAAGATATGGCGATTGACACCTCCGGCAACAATAATGCTGTTGTCTATATTTGTTGCAACGCCACCCGAAACGGTTATAGTATCTCCATTCACAACAATATGTGGTAAATGGCTCCACTTCTTTTCTTTTATATTATAGCATACTCCGTCGGTATGAACCATTGCCACTTCTGTACTGTCGTTTGGAGCAAATCCTCCCCAAACAAATATACTCCCATTGTTCGAAGCACACACCGGTTGTACACGTGCACGTGAAGGCATTTCTTCAATCATTTCCCAACAGTTGGCTATGCTCAAGTCGAGAGCATATACTCTGTTCGACGCTTTTCCTTCAATATTTCCACCTGCAACATATATGACATTGTTTGCTATGCAACCGGATGCATTATCTATTGAGTTGGGTAGTGACGGCAATGTGTCTATTTTGCATCCATTTGAGATATCTATACTCAAAACGGTCTTTAGTGATGAATTTTCATTAATTCCACCTATTATATACCATCGTTCGTCCTCTTGAACAGATACTCCGTATGCCGATGCTTCGGGTAGTGTGCCAACCTGTTCCCACACAAGTGTGTCGGCAAGTGTGGCACGATAAATTCCCTTGTAGTATCTTTTTGTTCCACCTTCGGCAGCCGGTTTATCGGGGAAATTGCATCCTCCGGCAATGTATAGTGCTCCATCGTACAACGCTGCATAGCATGCCGAGACTCCTTGCTCGTAACCCTCTTCAATGGCAGGCATCCTGCCTATCTCCTTTAAAAGGCATGCGCTCTCGCGTTTGCCTGTGCAAGCCAAGAGCGCAATACCTATAATGAATAGTGATATTATTTTCTGCATCACTCAATATTTATTGTTTTAGGACGTAGTGCAATTATCTGTATGAGCAACGAAAGAATGGTTACTCCTCCAAGTAGAGCAAATCCAACTCCAAGCGACAGATTGCCCAACATTGTAGTGATGGCGGCACCACCAAGTACACCCGACATGTTTATGAAACCGTATGCAGTAGCACGCTGACGCGACGGAATAAATTGACATAGTATAGGCATGTTGTTGGTATCGAAAAATCCATAGCCAATACCAAAACATAATATGGCAAGTATCACCGACAGCATGTCGTTTCCAAGTCCCATGAATATTAGTGAAGGAACTATAAGTGCCAAACCTATGCTGCTTGTGTAAACACGCCCACGAACATTCTTCTGTACCCATTTATCGGATAGATGTCCTCCAATCATTGCTCCAATGAACGATGCTCCTGCAAGGCTGATGACGGCAATAGGTCCGGCGTAGTTCATCGCTTCGCCAACATCTATTCCCCAATTGTTGCCTATAACGGTTGCGAGCAATTCCGGTAACCAGTTTTTTGTTGCCCAACCCGGCATGCTCAATGTGGTAAAGACAAAGAGTACAGCCCAAAAGGCAACATTGCTAAGTACCAATGTGATGCTTTTTATAACGCTAGGTTGGTTAATGTTCTTTTCTGCAGTTTCTGCAGGTCTCTTTTCACGTCCGGGGTCGCTGATAAAGAAAATGAGTACAATGGAGTATAGCATACCAACCAAACCGCAAACAAGAAATACTGTGTGCCAATTGAGCAGTCCCGAGAATATTGAACCGAAACCACCGGCAATCTGACCTAGGTATAATCCTGTCATGTGTATACCAATGGCAATGGAACGTGTCTTGCCATTGTGTATATCTGCAATTAGCGAAAGTGCGGCGGGAATGTACAGTGCTTCGCTGAAACCCATTACTGCGCGCAAAATATAAAGTTCTGTGTATGTGTCTACATATCCCATTAGGAATGTTACAGCCGACCAAATAAACAGGCTCCATACTATAAGATTCTTTCTGTTAAGACGGTCTGCAATAGCACCTGATACGGGGCTCATCAAACCGTAAATCCACATGAAGGCAGCCATGAGTGCTCCCCATCCCCAAGGGCCTGTGTAGCTTGTTGCAACCTCTATAATATCCTCTGCCATGGCAAATCTCATCGTACTGAGCATTTGTCGATCCATGTAGTTGAGGAATGCTACACCCGATAGCAGTACCACTACCAACCAAGGATACCATTTCTTTTCTGTTATCTTGTTCATTTTGTGTCTCTTTTTTCTGTTACTTTTCTTTTATTAATATATTGCATAGGTCGTATGACTTTATCATCATACGTGGAATGTGGAAAGGTCCTTTGAATATATTTCCTTTGGCTGGTTGCGCCACCGTTCCATCTCTGTGCAGATATCCATACCACTCGCCATGCAATTCATCGGGGAAATGCGCGTATGTCCACTCGCTTATCTGTTTGTGCCAAATGAGATATTTATCATCGCCAGTTGCTTCATAAGCATAAAGTGTTGCAATGATAGCCTCTGTTTGCGGCCACCAGAATTTCATATCTTGCGAGTAGTCCTGTGGTGGCAGGTTGCGACAATCGCGGAAGTTGATGATTCCGCCATATTGCTTGTCCCATCCCCACTCCCAAGACCAATCGAGAATAGTCAAAGCTTGTTTGGTGAGTTCGGGCTCCCATCCTCGATATTTTGCCTCTTCGAGCAGGAACCATGCTGTTTCTATACAGTGGCCGGGGTTAATTACACGTCCGTTAATAGTGTCTATGAACTCTCCGTTGGGTCCTACCATTTCGAGCAGGGCTTTATACTCGGGCTTCATAAAGTCTTTTAGTGATGCTATCGATTCATCAATCTGTTTGTCGAGTACAGGGTCGCTTATTACGTTACGTATACGCGACGCTGTGTTTATCAATATCATCACAAGTGAGTGCCCTTTGGCCTGCAATGAGTCGAGGTATTTAGGCTCCATGTATCCCGGTGTGGAGATAAACTTGCGAATATCCTTAAACAGGTCTAATGCTTTCTGTGCATATCTGTTGTCGCCCGATGCTTTTGCATATTCAGCCATTGCAATGGCGGCGAAACTCTCCGAAAATACATAGCGACGTTTACGCAATGGAGTACCATCGGCCATAACCTCGAAATACATGCGACCATCGCTGTCGAAACAGTGTGCCTCAATGAATTCTATTGTGCTTTTTGCCGCTGCAAGCCAATCGGGGTTTTTCTCGATAGTGTTATATGCAAAACTGCACACAAATGCAAAGCGACCTTGAAACCAAACCGATTTGGTGCTGTCTATCAGCGAACCGTCGCGGTCCAGACAGGTATATATTCCTCCGTTTACTATGTCCAATCCATTCTTTAACCAAAAGGGCATTATATCCTCGGTGAGCTCCTTGCGATATTTCTCTTGCCACTCTTGTAAATAGTTTTTCCAGTTCATAGTGCTAAATTAGAATTTATTGCAACGTTCAAAGAAATTGATTGCTTCGAGCTCCTTACGCATTGCTGCCTCCTCCTCGTCAGTCATATTCTGGAATGGAGTACGATTCTTGCCAAGGTCTAAACCAATCAGTTTCATGATTCGCTTACCTCCAACAATGTTTCCACGATAGTGGCAAATGACATTTATTACATCTTGTGAGAAGTTCTGTAGTTCACGTGCCTTCTCCAAGTCGCCGGCGTTCCAAGCATTAATTATGCCAACAAGGTTACAACCGTTGTAGTTGGTTGTTCCGCCAATACCTCCTTGTGCGCCACCCATGGCAAGACAGGGTAGTATAGTCTCGTCTTGTCCATGCAACATGTCGAACTTACCATTTTTGTAGAGACGGCATTGGTTGTATTCATACATGCTTTCGAATGTATATTTTATACCTGCAAAATTGGGTATGCGACCATCGACTGCCTGCAAGAAACTTACCATAGAAAGATATGCTCCATTAAATGCAGGAATGTGATAGAAATAGAATGGCAGTTCGGGAGCAGCAGATGCAATCTCTTCGCAATACTTAACCAACTCTTCTACACGATTTACTTTTGGGAAAGGAGGAGCCATGGCGCCAATGCCGAATACTCCCAACTTTTGTGCATGTTCTGCCATGCGACGGCTCGATTTTACACATGTACTACCTACATGCACGATAATCTTGAAATCTTTAGGCGCCGCCGCTACCCATGCTTCAGTAAGTTTAATTCTCTCCTCTTCGGTTAGCATATATCCTTCGCCCGACGAACCATTTATAAATACTCCTTTGAGACCATTCTTTGCTAACATCTGAGCGTATGCTGGAATTGGTTCGTAATTTACTTCGCCATTCTCATAAAACGGTGTGAAAGGTGCATTGATAAGGCCAAAAATCTTTTCCATAATTTTATATATTTTGTGGTTGATGTTCTTTTGCAAAAGAAACTAAAAATATTTGTTTCAGCAAATATGAATATGTTTAATATCTATTTTAAATAGTAATCGACAGTTGTTACAACACGTATCTTTTTCAGTTGCGGGGTTGTCTGGTCGCTGTTTATACTGAATTGTCCTTGATTTGCCTGACGTATTCCACCAAGTCGGCTCTCTGAATCGTCTGCAAATTTTTGTGCTACAGCGCGAGCATTGCGTGTGGCCTCTTCTATCATTTCGGGTTTCAATTCGTTGAGTGCGGTAAATTCAAATCGTGTTTGATATTGATAATCTTGTCTTATAGCCACGCCCTCTTTCATTAATTCTGCTTGGCGACTCATCAGTTCCAATATCTTTTCTACTTGCGAAGAGATAACTGTAATGAGCGATTCTACCTGAAAACGATATTTTATATTTTCGGGTGTGTAACTCATTGCTTCGCGGTCGGTTACTATGGGTGCCGCTATAATTATCTCTTTGTCGCTGATACCATTATTGTGCAGAAAATCTACAATAATATCTCGGTTCTTTTCTACGGTGTTATATAACTCTTCTAGGTTGTTTCCGGCATTGTTGTATGGTAGTGGCCACACTACGTGGTTTGCCATAACTTCGCGTTCTGCAAGACCTTTAACTGTTACATAGCGGTCTTTCTCTGCAAAACTGTTTATACCTTTACCTACCAAATATCCCAATACAATTAGTCCTATCATTGTACAGATAGCAACGCTTTTCAGCCCCGATAATTTAAGTCTTTCCATAATCCGGTTTTTAATCGCTACTAAGATAGTGATTTTTTAGTTTATACAATCTTTTGTGTGCACTTAAGGTGTTAATAAAATAGAATAGGATGCGAAATTTCGCATCCTATTCTATTTTATTATCGTATCAATATTATTTTACTGCTATTGATGTTATGTACAATGTTCCTGTAACGCTGAATGTAACACTGTTTGCACTACCATTCCATGTCCCTGAACTGAATGTACCTGTTTTGGCAGTCATTGTGCTCTTTTTGCCTCCTTCAAATACAATTTCTTTAATCTCACCACCATCCGATTTAGATATTGTGATAGTTGAATTCTTGTATGTACGAAGTTCAACATCACCTCCTGTTTTTGTCCAAATTCTTACAGGTGTACTAGAACTACCTTGATTAAGATTAATATTTACATTAGAATTTGTGAATGTTACATCGTCAAATTCAACACCTACTCCTTGTGTCGCTCCGGGCTCAACCTTGCCGGGTGTTACCGATGGTGTCAATGCAACGGGGTTGCTAAAGTCGAATGTAACAGTTTCTGTTGTGGCGCTATCATCATCTTTGTCATCCTCACCGGGTGTAGTAGGCTCTTCGACATTTCCGCCATCCTCACCGGGTGTAGTAGGCTCTTCAACATCTCCGCCATCCTCTTCGCCTTCAGCTGCTACAACACTCACAGCCATTGTATTTAGAAATTCATTCCGATTTACTCCAATTGTGTAGCCTGTTACAACGATTTTTTTGCCATTTAGATTTTCGTCTACCATGCCATCGTGGGGGTAGGCAATGCTACCGATTGCTTTTGAAGCGTCATCGATGTACACATTGTAGTAGCCATTGATATTTAGTCTACCTGTGTATTGTACAAATTCAATAGTGGGTGTAGATAAATAATTATCCATGTCGCTACCATTCCAAACTGTAGGCTCGCTCTCACTTACGGTTGCTGTACCTGTCTTTTCGACGGTAGATGAATTGCCGAACTGCAACATTCCTGCATACATGCTGGTTGTTCCGCTTACAGTTACCACATCACCTACAACATAGTCTTCGTTCTCACCAAGGCCAAGGTAAACTAATATGGTTGCGGTTGCATCCTTAACCAAGAATCCACGAGAGTATGTAGCAATAATTGTACCGGAAATTTTTGCATCACATGCTCCTGCATTTATAACGGTGCTAATCTCTGTAATTGCTTCGGGGTCGATAGATGGAGCTTCACTCTCAATAATTCCGCCATCAATTGTTTTAAATGTAATGTCGTCTACAAGAATAGATGCGCCTTCGCCTCTCTTGTTGTTCATGATAATTAGAGAAACTTCGGTCTCCTCATTGACAGTGAACTCTGCTGTAACCTCCTCCCACTCATTAGATACACTTGCTGCGCTAATTAGATATACATAGTCGTTCTCTGTATCGGCAACGCTTCCATTGGTGAGTTTTGCATAACCTATGTTATATTTTCCGGCAGTTTCGCCACTCTGTTTTAAAAATGCTCCTATCTGATATGTGCCGGGTTGCAAAAAATAACTCTTGGATGCAAAGCGTTTGTTACCATTGCTGTTACCCTTAATTAAAACAGCACTTGTACCTGAATAGGCATCATTCGACTGCTCTACTTCGCAGTTTGTTACACCAAGACACCAATTTTGGGGTTTACCATTTTTCCATGTCTCCAAATCGTTGTTTGGGAGAAGGTTTTCACCAAACTCAGTGCCACCTTCATCAACTCCTCCTCCGGGAATGGGGTATGGAGCCGGAACATCTTCACATGCATTGAACATGAATGTTGACAATGCTACAAGAAATAGATTTCTTAAGAATTTCATAGTATGTATGTTTTTATTGTTTTTATTTCTGTTTTATTCTGCTTTTATCATGTCGTCTGTCGATGTTAGCATGAACTGCCAAACATCGTTGCTATCGCTGTTGCTGCCGGGGTTGCGGTATCTTGTAAGAACTCCGTAGATATCAAACTTGCCTTTGGGAATTACGGTGTTTGCGAAATCGGCATATGTGCTCATGCGGAACAGTACCTTGTGATTGCCAACATATACGTTGCGCTCGACAGCTGTGTTGGTTTCGCTAATTTGCTCCTCTTCGGGCGCAAAAAGTCTTCTGCCATCGGCCTCTTTAAACGATACGCCTTTTAGTACAGCATATATTGGTGCCGAATCCTTATTAGTCTTGTTATCTAGGAATTCTTCTGTTACCTCTAATGGGGTAAGTTCCTCTTGATTGGTATTAGGTTCTCCAACAATTCTCATGTGGTCTCTGAACTCTTTTTTCGACATACGACCAATCTGGTATTCGGAATACTTTGCGTTATAGTATTTGATTCCAATTTGTGCAAGACTGCCATATCCGCCAATGAATAAATCTTTGCAACTGATTCTTATACGTTGTCCAATGGGCAGTGTAGCATATATACCAACATCGTTCACTCCAATGATGATTGCTCCTGTGGCATCGTTTATAACAATTTGTTTGTAGACATTGCCTGTTTCGTCATTGGCTACTACAACACCTTCGATGACAATATCGTCGGTAAATTGTTCATATCCGTTGGACTTAATTGTAGATGCATATTTTACCTTCAAATCTTTGATGGTTGTTGTGGCTTCTCCAATGTTGTTGTTTCCAATGGGTGGAAACTCCAATGTGGGGTCATCGAAGTTGTTCATGCATGCTGTTGTAGCAAATAGGGATATTGCTAATATAAACAGATATTTTATAGTTTTCATACTTTAATTATTTACATTGTTAGAAACGAAGGCCTATATTCAAATATGCGTTGAACGCACTTGCATAGTACAAGAATGGGTTTTTAGAGAATTTGTATGTTCTATCTTCTCCATCGGAATATTTGTTGTTACGGTTTTGCTCATAACCACCTGTAATCATATTCTCATTGTTTAGAACGTTGTTGAGCATTAGGTTGATGTTCAAACGTTTGCCACCTCTCAAATTTATGCTCTTTCCTATAGATGCGTCTACCATGAAGCCTCCTTTTCCTTTGAATTGCGATGGACGTTGTATTTCGGTAACAGTCTCTCCATCGGAACCAATGCCTTCTGTGAGGTTGCCATTTATCTTTAATGTTTCACCAAGACGTGCATAGGGCGATGCACTGATATATACGCGGTCGTAGTAGTTCACGCTTGCGTTCAGGTACCATCCTTTGATGTTGTAATCTACACCCAAACTCAATGCTGTCAAAGGTGTTCCATTAATATGTGCTCCTCTCATATACACTTTGTCTTCTGTAGGTTTTGTGTCGCTTTCGCTTATAAAAGAACCATCAACATCGTTCATGTACTCTGCATTGCCAATGCTACCTACAAAATTGAATGATAGAGATGATGTTGCGTTGTATACAACGGCCAATTCTGCTCCGTAGTGCTGTTTCTCAATACCATTCATTGTGAGATATGTAAATTGATTCTCGTTGTCGTTGTAGAATGCCGATAGTTGCACAGCGTTGCTAATCAATGTGTAATATCCGCTAAGTTTAGCCGTTATGGGGCCATATGCGAAACGGTATGAAATTTCTTGGTTCCATATTCTTTCATTGGTAAGGCCACTGACAAAGTCATTGCGAACACGAGGTGCTATGAATGAGTTGGCTGCAAGAGGAGCATTCTCCTGAAGACCAAAGCCTGCAGAAATAGTGTTGTTGCCATCGATGTTCCAGTTGAAACCGATTTTTCCACCTCCGCTAAGGAATTTTGCTGTGCCACTGCTACCTTTTGAATAGTGAACTGCACGACCATTACGCATGTTTCCGTAACGCTCAATTGTAGTTCCTTCGATGTTTGCACCTGCGTAGAAGAAGAATCCGTCGATATTATGTGTGAATTGTCCGAATAGGTTTGCCTTGTTTACATTAATATCATAGTCGTAGTTGAATACATCACCTTTTTTGATAATACGATTAGGATTATCAACGTCGTTCATAACCTGTATGTCGTTTATACCAAAATCGCCAATGGAGAACTTGTCAATATCCAATCCATAACTATTTGAACCTAGCAGGTCGTCGAGGGTCTTGTAGTGCATGCCTTTTGTTGTACCTACATTTATACCTACCATAAATTTGTTGTTCTTGTCTATTTCGTGGTTCAATACAGAACTTAGGTTAATAGCCATCTGGTCGTTATGACGTTTTTCGATATAGTACAAAGCATCAATACCCGAAGCATTTGCTTGTCTGTTAGCAAAGTAAAGCTGGTCCCAATTAATCTGACGGTTGCTTTTGCTTGCTTTCCAATAGTTGTAGCTCTCTTGCCAATTTGCAAGCTCATCATCTGTAGGCTCGTAGTTAAGGTCCCAAACATCGAATTCGGCACTAGGAAGGTTCTTATAATAGTTTGGACGTGGGTCGGCGGCATTACCATTCCAGCCCAATGCTGTTGTTGCATAGTTTGAATATTTTCCGGCAACCGACGTGGTGAGTTTGGTCTCACGATCTATTTGCCAATCCCATGTGAACAGAACTGTAGGCTCAAATGAAGTAACTACACGAGAATTGCGTTTTTCGCCATTCTGGTATCCCCAATAAGGGTTGTAGTAGTGGCTGTTTGCAAGCCAATATGCCTCTTCTGTTGCTGCACCTTGCTGGCCACGTTCTGTGGGTGAGCCCCAAGTGGTAATAGAAATAGAGTGGTTGTCATTAATAACTTTTTGCGCGCTCAAGAAATAACCGAATGAGTTGTAGAATGTTCCTTCAATAACTCCTTCGTTGGCCCAACGGTACGATGCTGAGCCTGTCAAAGCCCAACCGTTATTCATTAATCCTGTTGAATAGGTGTACATTACGCGGGCTAGGTAGTTACGGTTGCAACCAACAAGTGATAACTTGTGTCCGGCTGCATATTGGCTGGCGCGAGTGTTTATATTGCTTGCTCCACCTATGTTGCTATAACCAAAACTGTTGTTCTCCAAGTAGGTTGCACCCTCTTTGTTACGTGTAGCATCGTTCAAACCACCAATCATACCAAAACTGAATGTGCCACGCTCGGCATCGTTCATCAACACACCATTCATGTATACATTGTTGTATTGGTTTTCGTATGCTCTAATTCTAAATCTCATTGGGCTGAACAAGTAACCAACTTCCGATAGGAAATAGTCGTCGTTTGATGAAACCATTGATGATGAACCTTGTATCAGGTCCTCGTCATCATCCAACTGACCTTCGGAAAAGGTAAATGAGTCTTTGTCATCATTAGATGCCTGTAACATCTCATTATACTCTCCCAACAACACTGTGTCTTGGGCAAAGCGTAACATGGGATCTCTTTTAATCTCTTTGTTAAGCTTCATTTCTTCTTGTGCACTTACTCCTATTGCACTCATGCAACAAAATAGTAATAATGCAAACTTGTTAAAAATGCTTTTCATATTAATATTATTAAATTTTAGTCTCTTTTACCGGTGTCTATTTCAGGCGGTTTTTAAAACGACCTACAAAATTGGTAAAATATAATGATATTATAAAATTAAAAATTGTTTTTTTTACGAAAAAATAAAGTAATTGTATGTATTGCGAAAAAATTATTTCATAACCCTGATTATGCAATATTTTTTTCTTAATTTTACGCAATAAATGTCTTATATGTGCTATTGTGGCGCGTAAAACATTTAAAATGTTGAGTTTAAATTTATATCTGTTACATGAAAAGAAATTTTATTTTTCTACTTTTTATATCTCTTTTCTCCATGTCGTTTTTGCTAACGGCGCAAGAAAAGCGATACGAGGTTTATAGTGTAGGCTTTTATAACCTCGAAAATTTGTTCGATACTATTCACGACGCAGGAAAAAATGATTTTGAGTTTCTTCCTCAAGGCGTAAACAAGTGGGGTAGTATGAAATATGTCAATAAATTAAAAAATATGGCGACAGTGCTTCGTGAAATGTCTACCGATTTATTACCAATGGGCTTGGCTGCTGTAGGTGTTTCCGAAATAGAAAACAGTCGTGTTTTGAGCGATTTGGTTTCTCATGAGATTCTGGCCGACCGTAAATGGGATTTTATACATCACGAAGGCCCCGATAAGCGTGGAGTAGATTGTGCTTTGCTATACAATCCAAAATTGTTTAAACCAATCACAAGCAGATTGGTCCCTTATACAACTGTAGATAATGATACTACATATAAAACACGTGGCTTTCTTACAGTCAGTGGCGAAATGGCTGGTGAAATAGTTCACATAATAGTAAATCATTGGCCATCGCGTTATGCGAAATCTCCGGCTCGTGAACGTGCCGGTGTATTGGTTAAAGCGGTAAAAGATTCTCTCATGGCTGCCAACCCATTGTCAAAAGTAATAATAATGGGAGACATGAATGATGACCCAGATGACAAAAGCATGAAAACTTGTCTGGGTGCTGTTCGTGAACAAAATCAGGTAAAAAAATCTAGCGATTTATATAATCCATGGTGGAATATATTGCGTAAAAAGGGTGTGGGAACTCTTAAATATCGCGGAAAATGGAATCTATTCGACCAAATTATAATTAGTGGAAATTTATTGGGTAAAGACCGTTCTTCGCTTAAATTATATAAACCCGAGATATTCTCCCGCAGTTATATGCTACAGCAAGAGGGTAAGTATAAAGGTTCCCCAAAACGAACTCATGCAAGTGGTGTTTGGCTAAATGGCTACAGCGACCACTTACCCGTTATAGTTTATCTAATTAAGGAGCAGAAACAATGATTTCTGCTCCTTAATTTATTTAAAAATGTTATCATACGCTCTTTTTTAGTTAATATTATGTTAAAAGGGTTTTGTTTTGATTCGTTTTTAAATAGGATTTATTTAATTTGTGAAACCATTACAAATTTAAAGTTATTTACTTTTGATTTGTGCATGGTTTAAGATGTTCAGCCCACATTTTATATATGGACTCACATCCATTGAAAACAACAAGAAAAGTGAAATATTTAACTAAGAAAAACAAAATCTAAACAAAAACAGACAACTGAGAATTAAACTGAAATTTGATTAAACTGAGAAAACTAAACTATCTGTATTTTATGGTAATTAATCGCTCTTGGCATCCGTATTTAATATTGGTGCCAAGAGATCTTTATATTTTCAAAGTCTAAATATCTTAACTTTCTAACTCAAATTTGTAAATCATTCTCTCTGTTACTATAGAAGTACTCTTCTATCTCCTTGAGCCACATTTTACGTTTTTCGACGCCAACACGTTTCACCATATCCAATTTAATCCATTTGCAATTCTCTATGCCAATAACTTTGAATGTGCCTTCATACAGTGCTCTCCAAATGGCATTACCAAAAATGGTTTCATAGACATTGGACGGTGTCTCCATTGTACTGATGACTGTAACACGTCGCAATTTTTTAAGTAGCGATTTCATGCTGCCATCTTCATCGTAATTGTATGCAATCTCGGGAAATATTACTTTGTCTATAAATCCTTTTGTAAGGGCCGGCATAAGCATCCACCATGTTGGGAAAATGAATACAAGGTGCTCGGCTTTTTCCAAACGCTCTTTGTACTCAATGACTTTTTTGTCCAACATGCCGAGTGCACGTTGTGCATCGTTACGTGCTAATCCAAATGCTTTAAGGTCGTTACTACTCATGACAGGGTCGAAACCCTCTTTGTCCAAATGTATCAAATCGACCTCTCCATTACTACGTTCTATGCCTAATATAACAGCATCTAAAATGGCATTGCAATAACTACCATCGTAGGGGTGATTAAATATAACCAATGTTCTCATACCAAACGTTTTATTTATAAACGTAGATATGAGAACATTGGTTCACTAAATCTTGCTTTCTATATAAATGGATTAACTTATCGCTTTATTGTTTACAGCCTCGGATACATTAATTATATAGTCGCCCATGTGCTCCAGTTCTGTAATGATATCTATGTAGTAAACACTGCTTTGGTAGCTTGAACTGTTTTGTTCTATCTTCAATATCTCCTCTTCGCGTAATGTGTTACGCATATTGTTAATCTCAATTTCACAATCTACTGCATGGCGTAAATCGATGCTCTCTCCCGGCTGTTTCTTTAGGTTCTCAATCATTGCATCGTATGCTTTATCGACCAATTCTATCATGGCATCAATCTTTTCGACATTCTTGTCTGTGAAACGTTTACCATGTATGTTGCGTCGCGATAATATTCTGCTTATAGATTCTCCTGAATCTCCTAAACTCTCCAACTCGTTTATTATTTTGTACATAGTCTTTGTTTGCGTCAATGTGGTATCGCTTATACTCTCTTTGGGAATAGAGTTTAGGAACGATGCTATTTCGTACTCGATGCGGTCGGCAATTTCCTCGTATTTTACAAGTTTTTTACGATATGTCTCAAATTCATCATCGGTTTGGCTGTGTATAGCCGATTTTATATATCCAAGTCCGTTGCGAGAAATTTGTGCAAAGTGGATAATCTCATTTTTAGCTTGTCCAATAGCTAGTTCTGCATTACCTACAGGGCCGGCATTTATAAACTTGAGTTTGAATCCTTCCTCTTCGCTTTGTGGTTTCGACTTAATTGCAAATGTAACAGCCTTCACAATTAGTGGAGTGCACCAAACAAGAATACAGGTATTAATTACATTGAACATTGTATGCAACATTGATATTCCATATAATGCCGCTGTCGATTCGTTGGAACCACTTACTATGTTTGTGGTGTATACAATATTGGTGGGGTTGGGATAGCCCATGAGTGTAATAATCCAACCGATAAATTCCAAAAATAGATGGAAGAATAGTAAAGCCCATATAACACCGAAAATATTGAACAATGTGTGTGCCAATGCTGCACGGCGGGCATTTGTGTTACCAACGGCTGCTGCAATGTTGGCTGTTATTGTTGTTCCTATGTTCTCTCCAAGTACCATAGCTGCAGCCATCTCAAATGGTAACCATCCCATGCTCAACATAATTAATGTAAGGGCCATAGTAGCACTTGATGATTGAAGTACAAGTGTTAGAACAGTACCAAATACAAGAAATATTATAACAGAACCAAATCCATATCCGGTCCATTGGGTGATAAAAGAGAGCACTTCGGGCATCTCACGTAAATCGGGTACTGAGTCTTTCATCATGGCCAATCCAAGGAATAGCAGTGAGAAACCAATGATAAACTCGCTAAGATTTCTATATTTCTCCTTTTTTGCAATACTCATAACAAAACCTATTGCCATGAGTGGCACTGCAAGTACCGATATATCCATCTTGAAACCGAGCCAAGAAACAAGCCATGCAGTAACAGTTGTTCCTATGTTTGCTCCCATAATTACACCAATGGCTTGTGTCAGTGTCAGTAGTCCGGCATTAACGAAACCTACTACCATGACAGTGGTTGCACTCGACGATTGTATTACTCCTGTAATACCTACACCGGTCATTACTCTTTTAAACGTGTTCGAGGTCATTGCTGCAAGAAGATTACGCATGCGGTCTCCGGCTACTTTTTGGAGTCCCGAACTCATAATATTCATTCCATATAGGAACATTCCAAGTGCTCCTATAAGTGTTAAAACTTGTAGTATCATATTATATATTTAGAATTTGTTATTGTTAAAGTGTTTATTTTTAATAATAGATGTCGGCTGTCTGCTAAACAAATATTGCAGATGAGCCGTTGATTTAGGCCGATGATAAAGAGAGGGCTAAATGATTAGCCTGCCTAATTTAATAAACGATTTATTTGATGAATAACAAATTTTATGTAACGATGTTGCACACGAAGATACACCGACTGCTAAACTGTTGTCTTTCTCTTTAAAAATGTAGAAAGGTAATGGTGATATCGATTTGATTGTTCGAGTGCGGGAGTCTATTCTGTTGTTGCTCCTGTATACTTGCTGCCCTGTGATGGCATGTTGTTGAATTTCGTTCGCAGGGGGTACAACGTGAGTTTTTACTACTTCGGCCTTGTTTGTAAATATTTCTAAACACTGTTTCTCATTAAAAGAGAATTGTGTCTTTTTTACATCATTGCCAATAACTATTAACAATGACATTACTACAATTGCAAGTATAAACGTATATAGGCGTTTCATAAACTTGTTGCAAATATAGTAAAATAAATGATAAATACAAATAATGTATAATGTTTGTTATTTGGTGTTTTCTCTATTTCTTTTCTTTCAGCAACTCTTGTAGTTTAAACATTTCATCGCGGTATTGTGCAGCTTCTATAAAGTTCATCTTGTCTGCGGCATCCTGCATGAGTCGTCGGGTACGTGCGATGCTCTTTTCGAGTTGCTCTTTGCTCATATACTTTACAATTGGGTCGCATGCAATAGCCGGTTGCATGGTCTCTTCGCTGTATATTTTGGCCGGTGTGTTTTCTCTCTTTTCTTGTACAAGAGCATTGGCAATCTGCTTCTTTATTTGTGTCGGAGTTATTCCGTTTGCTTCGTTATATGCAATCTGCTTCTCTCTACGTCTGTTAGTCTCATCTATGGTTTTTTGCATACTGGCAGTAATCTTTTCGGCATAAAATATGACCAATCCATTTATGTTGCGTGCTGCACGTCCCGCAGTCTGTGTCAATGAGCGATGGCTACGTAAGAAACCCTCTTTGTCGGCATCCATGATAGCTACAAGAGATACTTCGGGCAGGTCCAACCCTTCTCGTAATAGGTTTACTCCAATCAATACATCGTATAATCCTTCGCGCAGGTCTGTCATTATTTGAATTCTGTCGAGAGTCTCCACATCGCTGTGTATGTAGTTGCAACGCACTCCATTCTTTTGCAGGTACTCGGTAAGTTCTTCGGCCATACGCTTTGTGAGTGTAGTAACCAATACTCGTTCATCGCGTTCGCAACGTTGCTGTATCTCTTCCATTAAATCGTCTACTTGGTTCTTGCTACTACGAACTTCAATTATTGGGTCTAATAGCCCAGTGGGGCGAATAAGTTGTTCTACAACCACTCCTTCGCTTTTTTGTAGCTCATAATCGTCGGGAGTGGCACTAACGTATATAACTTGATTGGTAAGTTCTTCGAACTCTTCGAATTTCAGTGGGCGGTTGTCGAATGCGGCAGGCAGACGAAAACCGAATTCTACAAGATTACTCTTTCGTGCGCGGTCTCCACCATACATTGCATGTATTTGTGGAACGCTTACGTGGCTCTCATCTATAATAAGTAGAAAATCTTCTGGAAAAAAATCGAGCAAACAGTAGGGGCGTGTTCCGGGCTCTCGTCCGTCGAAGTAACGGGAGTAGTTCTCAATGCCGGAGCAGTGTCCTAATTCACGTAACATCTCAGTGTCGTATGTTACACGCTCGTGTAATCGTTTTGCTTCAAATGGTTTACCAATCTCTTTAAAATAGTCTACGCGCTCGGCAAGGTCTTTTTCAATTTCGGAAATAGCACGTAAAGTGCTCTCCTTTGTTGTCATGAATAGGTTTGCCGGGTAAATTTTGTATTCTTCAAAATCTGTTATACGCACGCCTGTTTGTGGGTCAATTTCCTCAATTCCATCAATCTCGTCGTCCCAGAAAGTTATTCGAAGAACATGGTCGCTGTATGCTAAACTAACTTCAACGGTGTCGCCTTTCACACGAAATGCACCTCTATTTAGTTCAAGGTCGTTTCGTACATACAAACTGCTAACCAATGAGCGTAAAAAGACATTTCGGTCGAGCTTCATGCCCATTCTTACGTCAATAACATTATTGTAGAAATCGGCCGGATTGCCCATACCATATATGCACGATACCGATGACACAACTACAACGTCTTTACGTCCCGATAGCAGTGCCGATGTTGCAGATAATCGCAATTTGTCTATTTCGTCATTTATAGCAAGGTCTTTCTCTATGTATGTGTCAGTCGATGGAATATATGCTTCGGGTTGGTAGTAGTCGTAGTACGATACATAGTATTCAACAGCATTGTTTGGGAAGAAGCCCTTAAACTCGTTGTAGAGCTGTGCCGCCAACGTTTTATTGTGGCTTAGTATGAGTGTTGGCTTGTTTATCTCTTTTATGACATTGGCAATGGTAAATGTTTTACCCGAACCGGTAACGCCAAGCAGTGTTTGTGCCGGCATTCCACTCTTTATTCCATCGACAAGTTGTGCGATAGCCTCTGGTTGGTCTCCGGTGGGTGAATAGTCCGATATCAGTTGAAATTTCATAATGCTTTTTGTATAGTTTTACTCAATTGCGAATATTGCTATCGTGAAATGAATTTTTATTTTTTCTCAACCAACAAAGGTATCTATTTTTATTATAGCAGCATAGGATTTATCATTAAAAATTCTCTCTTGTAGCCATTAACATCTATAATAGTAATGGCAGATAATAATCTATATAAAATTAATGTTATCTTTGTACGTGAATTATGAAAAGGGATGCAATTGATTTTGAGAAAGAGAGAGTAACTGTTCTGTTCAGAAAATTACTAATTCCAACACTGCTGGGAACAATATCGCTATCGGCAGTAACGGCTATCGATGGCATTTTGGTAGGGCATGGTGTGGGAGCAGAGGGCGTTGCATCCATAAATATAATTGTTCCAATCTATCAAATAATGTCAGGGGTAGGGCTTATGATCGGAACCGGTTGCTCGGTAGTTGCTTCTATTCATCTTGCACGACAAAATGAAAGGGTTGCCCGGTTGAATATCTCACAGGCAATAATATTTACGTCGCTTGTTACGGTATTACTCTGCTCATTGGTGTTGGCTTTTCCTGTATATACGGCAACATTGCTAGGTGCATCAAAAACACTCATGCCACAAGTTCTGGACTATCTACAATGGATTATGCCCTCTTTCCTTTTTGAAATGTGGAGCCTGATAGGCTTGTTTATAATTCGTTTGGATGGTTCGCCACGCTATGCTATGTGGTGCAATATTCTTCCTTCTGCTCTTAATGCCTTCCTCGATTGGGTCTTTATCTTCCCATTGGATATGGGTGTGAAGGGCGCAGCAATAGCTACTACAATATCTATAACTGTTGGTGGTGTCATGGCATTGGCGTATCTGCTTTTCTTTGCAAAATCGTTGAGAATAGTATCACTTAAAATAAGTTGCAAAAGTATAATGCTTTCATTGCGTAATATTGGTTATCAGTGTAAAGTGGGCTCATCGACACTGTTTGGCGAACTAACGCTTGCTGTGCTAATCTTTGTTGGCAATATTGTCTTCATGAATTATTTGGGTGATTCCGGTGTTGGAGCATTTGGCATAGCATGTTACTACACACCGTTTTTCTTTATGATGGGTAATGCAATTGCTCAATCGGCGCAACCAATTATAAGTTATAATTATGGTGCTTCGCGTTGGAAACAAATACGTGAAGCTCGCAAACTGCTTTTGTCTACTTCTTTGTTTTTTGGGGTAATAGTAGCCTTGCTGTTTATATTTATTCCCGATAAATTGGTCGCTCTGTTTGTCGATACTACGAGCGTTGCCGGTCAAATAGCAATCGATGGCTTTCCATATTTTGCCACCGGGGTCCTGTTTTTTATTTTGAATGTGGCAATTGTTGGCTATTACCAAAGCGTGGAGCAGATTAAACGTGCAACGCTTCTTGTCTTTCTTCGGGGTTTTGTTTTGTTAATTCCTAGTTTCATCCTTCTTCCAAGTATGTTGGGAGTGCGTGGAATTTGGTTGGCTATGCCGTTTGCAGAATTTTTGACAACACTTATTATTCTTTTGCTATTTATTTGTCAATATTTAAAAAAGGGTACAAGTCGCTAAATATGGCTTTGTTAGGAGTGTGCTGTTTGTATGTAAGTTCTTGTGCAAATTTTGCTTTATATTGTTCTTTTTTGTGATTTTTTGCTAATTTTGCAAAATATGCGAATATAGTCTTTAGCAGTACATAATATTGCAGTTTAACCTAATTCAGCATCTTTGTTAATTGTTAGTTAAGCATGAATAATTTAAATATATTCTTATGAGAAAAAAACTATTGTACTTTTATGCAAATGCATTATTGCTTGTTCTGTTTGTTGGGTCTTTTTTACCGGCAAATGCAGTTGAACCACCGTTGATGGGGTGGAGTTCGTGGAATGCCTATGGCTTTAAAATCAGTGAATCGGTTATTAAAGCACAAGCCGATGCTATGGTCGATTTAGGTTTCTACGCAAAGGGCTATAATCATATAAATATCGATGATGGCTTTTTCGGTGGCAGGGACGAGAATGGGAAATTAAAAATACATCCCGAACGTTTCCCTAACGGCATGCGTACAATTGTCGATTATATTCATGCAAAAGGATTAAAAGCCGGAATATATTCCGATGCAGGATGTAATACTTGTGCTTCGTATTGGGGCGAACCAAAAGATGAAATAGGAATAGGTGTGGGCCTTTATGGCCACGATGATCAGGATATGGAACTCTATTTTAATGAATTTGATTTCGATTTTATTAAGATAGATTATTGTGGCGCCGATGCTCGAAACAATGCCGACAAACTCGACCTAGATGTTGAACTGCGTTATAAAGAGATATACGAGGCCATAAAAAAGACCGGCAGAGACGATATTACATGGAATATATGTCGTTGGGCTTTTCCCGGAACTTGGGCGTGCGAAATAGCAAATTCATGGCGTACAACAGAGGATATCTACTTGGGTTGGGCTTCGGTCAAGAGTATTATAAACCAAAGTCTCTATCTGTCGGCCTATACCGGTGGTGGCCATTACAACGATATGGATATGCTTGAGGTTGGACGTGGCATGAGTGAAGAGGAGGATAAGACTCATTTCGGTATGTGGTGTATAATGAGTTCTCCACTGCTTATTGGTTGCGACCTTAACGATATCAAAGGAGATGCTTTGTCGCTTATGCAAAACGAGGAATTGATTGCTCTTAATCAGGATGCACTAGGTTTGCAGGCATACGTCGTGAAAAAAGAAAACAACTCCTATGTACTTGTTAAAGATATTGAAACTCTGAATGGTAATAAACGTGCAGTAGCGTTTTATAATCCTTCCGATGCTGAAGCAACCATCTCTGTTGATTTTATGCAACTCGATCTCTATGGTAGTGTGAAAGTGCGCGACCTGTTCGAGAAAAAAGATTTAGGCATGAAAACCGAAGGTATGACAGTTACGTTGCCTGCACATGGTACACGCATATATAAATTGGAAGCTGAAAGACGTTTGGAACGAGTAATTTATGAGGCAGAAACAGCATGGTTGACATCTTATCAGGAATTGGAGGAGGACCCGACAATATCGGAAACAGCTATATATAATAGCGATGAAAATTGTTCAGGTGGCATGAAGGCTTCTTGGCTTGGTAATGCAGACGATAATGATTTGCAATGGCGTAATGTCTTTAGTGAGAATGGTGGCGATTACACCATGACGCTAGCTTTTATAACGGGTGATTCACGTACAACCAAAATCTCGGTAAACGATGAGGCTCCAATAGAGGTTTCTCTAAACTCAGGCTCATGGAGCACAGTTGTTACAAAAGATGTAGAGATTAAATTGAAGAAAGGTAACAACGTAATTCGTCTCTATAACGAAAATGGTTGGATGCCCGACTTCGATTATATGAAATTGACCTCACATGATAATCCTCGTCCTAATGGTGATTATCCAATTGTTGTGGAAAAGTCGCAAAAATATACACATGCTTCACGTAGACTAAACGGTATTTCGTTAAATGGCTCTAAAGATGGTAGCCAGTCAATCTCATTGTCGTCGAACTATATATATAACAAAATTGATGACAAGGTGTTCACAGCACGTGCCGGTGAAACATTGTCGCCTACATTCAATTTTACAACAGATTGGATGAATGGCTACGTATACCTAGATTGTGGCATGGATGGTGAGTTTAATGCTGAATTAGGAACAAACGGTTCTATTCCTGCCGGTAGCGATATAATGGCATATTCTCATTTCGAAGGATATAATAGTACAGGTGTAGCAACATCAAGTGGTAACGTGATTAATCCTCCCTCGTTTACACTGCCTGCCGACATGAAATCGGGTGTATACAGAATGAGATATAAAGTGGATTGGGATTATATTGACCCTGCAGGTCGTTCCGAGGATGGAAACGGTATCATCAAAAATGGTGGTGCAATAGTTGATGTATGCTTAAATATCCACACCGAAAATTGTAATATTAAAGCAACTGCAAATAACGGAGCAATTACAACAGTCGATGGAAATGCTGTGAATGGTTTGGTGCACCCATTTGGTAAACCTCTTACAGTTAAACTGACCCCCGACAATGGATATATGTGCGATGCAATAAGCATACGTCATGGACATAATCTCGATGGTGAAAGATATATCCATGGTGTTGCACAATATAACGAAATTGTTGTTCCGGCATATCTTATAAATAATAATAGTTATGAGATACCGGCAGAAATATTAGATGGTGATGTTGAGATTGTGGCACATTTTGCCAAAAGTGTCGAAGATGAAGCTGTTGGCGAATATGCACTCTCTTTCGATAAAAATACAAAAACTCCGAATGAGGCAATAGCCTCTGTAGGTGCAGTAATTAACGTTGATAAAGGAATTGACAAAACAATTACTCTCCCGGCAACAGCTACAACTGTGTATAATTATCTTGAAACGGAATTAGCTGTACGTTCCGGAGCAGAGGTGGATGTGAAAATAGATGTCGATGCACCATATCACTACTATTTTTATGTCGATCTTAACAATGACGGCAAATTTACTGCTCTTTTGAACGACGATGGTCTGCCTTCCTATTCTAGTGAGTTGCTGTCATTTACATACTATAATGGCAAAAATAGTGCCGGCGATGTTATAGTGGAAACTGCTTATAGTTCGCAACTTCCTCTATTTACGGTTTCTACATTGTTGCCAAACGGAATATATCGTGCGCGTATAAAGGCCGATAGAAACGATGTAAATCCTGCCGGTTCTAAATCAATTGTAGAAGATGGCGGTGTGGTAGTGGATTTCCTATTGAATGTTTATAGCGAAAGTGTAAATGTCAATTTGTATACATCAAATGGTAATATCTACTATTCAAATGGCGATGCAATACCCATGACTGTTACTGCATTCAATTCGCTCGATGTTAAATCTGTGCCCGTAAAAGGTTTTGAACTAAAAGAACTAAAGGTTCGTCATGGATATAACTTAGATGGTCCTCAGTTTGTGAATGGTAATCGTCAGTGGAAAGAATTTACACCCGATGCAGAAACATTTACAATACCGTCGGATTGTGTGAATGGTTCTCTTGAGGTGTATGCAAATTATAAGTCGGGAGCCAATACAGAATATCGTCTTGTCTTTAACGACGAATTTGATTCAGCCGACGGTACACAACCTGTTTCCGACAAATGGATACGTTGTACTCGTATGGGCTCAACATGGAATCGTTGGCTTTCGGATAGCGAAGAGGTGGTTTATATAGAAGATGGTAAACTTGTTACACGTGCAATACCCAATCCCGACACTGCAACAGATGATGTTCCAATGATTACAGGAGGTATTAAATCGAATACTAGGTTTGCTTTTACCTATGGATATGTCGAGGGACGTATACTTACCAATCCTTGGGTTGGCAACTTCCCTGCTTTTTGGATGATGCCAGAGAGCCAGCCTTTGGGATGGCCCAGAGATGGCGAGATTGATATTTTTGAATCTATAGATGGAGAGAATCGTGCATGGCATACTGTTCACTCTAATTGGACTTGGAACCTTGGTAATAAAAACAACCCTAAGTCGAGTTACGATGAGTATGTGAATCTCGACCGTTACCATACTTACGGCTTGGAGTGGAACGAAAGTGCTCTCATTTGGTATGTCGATGGAAAAGAGGTCGGGCGATATGAAAAATCTACTAATCAACAGACGTTAGAAAACGGGCAATGGCCTTTCAATCATCATTTCCATTTGATACTAAACCAAAGTGTTGGTAATGGTTCATGGGCGAAGAATCCCGACTTATCACACACCTATGAAACTCTTTTCGATTGGGTACGAGTATATCAAAAGGATGGAATGAGCAATACAAATGGAACAGTTGGCGTTGAATATGTTTCAGAAGAGAATGGAATTAATGTAAGTGCAGTAGATGGCGGTGTACTTCTTTCTGTTGAACAGCCACAACTTGTTCGCCTGTTTGATGTGATGGGACGCAATTTGTTTGAGTCTGTTGTAGATAGCTCTGTAACAATTCCATTAGAACGTGGATTCTATTTGGTTAATGGCATAAAAATATATGTAAAGTAAGATAGAAATCTTAATTCTATAGACATAGTAAACCTCAAAGTTTCTGAAAACTTTGAGGTTTATTTTACATATACCAGATGCATCGTTAGTACAATATATTTACTCTAATTTAAACAGTTTATAAGTTTTATTTTATCATTTTAAAATAAATAATAACATTGTTTTCGTTGTATTTTCGTCAAAAAGCACTATCTTTGCAAAATGAAATTTTGCGATGGTGGGTTAGTGGGGCGTTAAATAATGAAATTGTTGCTTATATACGTCTCTACAGCTGTTTGCAATTGAAATAAGAATAGGATGAAAAACGTTTTTTATATATCATTTTTTGTGTTACTCTTCTTTACATCTTGTTATAGCAGATATAACAAGGTGCAGAAAAGTACCGATGTGGAATATAGATACGAAGTGGCGAAAGAATACTATCTTGAAGGAGATTACTCAAAGGCAACCCCAATTTTAGAGAGCACTATAGCATTCCTTAAAGGAAGTGATAAAGGCGAAGAGTCGCTGATAATGTTGGCTATGTGCTACTATGAGTCGGGCGACTATTCTACAGCAGCACAATATTTTAAAACATTTTATACCAATTATCAGCGTAGCGAATACACAGAATTGGCACGTTTCTACTCTGGGAAATCTCTGTTTAAAGGTATCTTAGAACCAGAACTAGACCAAACCGATACATTTACAGCAATTCAGGAATTACAGCTGTTCATGGAGTATTTTCCAACAAGCAGTTACAAAGACGAAGCTCAACAGATGCTTTTTGATATGCACGATGTGATAGTTAAAAAGGATTATCTTTCGGCTAAACTCTACTATGAACTGGGTAGTTATATGGCATATAAAGGTAATAACTATTTGGCTTGTATAATTACAGCTCAAAATGCATTGAACGACTATCCTTACACTTCGTTGCGCGAAGAACTTTTGATACTTATATTGCGCGCTAAATATAAGATGGCATTTCATAGTATAGAAGATAAAAAGATAGATAGATATCGCGAAACTGTAGATGAATATTACTCTTTTAAAAATGAGTTCCCAACAAGTAAGTATTTAAAAGAGGCTAATGAATATTACAAAGAATCGCTCGAAGTGGTAAATGAATAATTTATAAAAGGTAAATAATAATAACAATCAATAATAAAGCAATGGATTACAAGAAAACAAACGCTCCTACAACTACTGTAACACGTAACATGGCCGATTTTGTTAATGAAACAGGTAACGTATATGAGTCGGTGGCAATTATCGGAAAACGTTCCAACCAGATAGCAACTGAGATGAAAGAAGAGTTGTTGAGAAAACTCAATGAGTTTTCTTCTACAACAGATAACCTCGAGGAGCAATTCGAGAATCATGAGCAAATAGAGATTTCTCGCTACTACGAGAGACTCCCTAAACCTACACTCATTGCGGCACAGGAATTCCTAGAGGATAAGGTCTACTTCCGCGATCCTGCAAAGGAAAAAGACGATGAGGAGTAAACGCTATCAATAGTAAAAGCAGATATATGAAATTTCGTATATATCAATTATATTATATTACCACAGTAGTACTGCTTATAGTAACTATGTGTAGCAGATTGGGATATATATTGTCATCGAACAACGATATATATTCTATAAATTGCTTTACACTCACAAAACCCGATTTAACAGTTTCTTACTCTGTTGTAGCATTGGGCGTTGTGCTTATTGTTGCTACAGTTGTTAATCTGTTTGGCCTGTTGGTTTCACTGTTCAGCAATTTTGAATTACAAAAGAGAACATCTATATTATCGATGCTTTTAATAGCAGGGTTTTATATATTATATGTATTATATGCTTTTGCAATAATATATTGCGATGAAAATTTGGTAACTTATGGCATGGACGAAGGTACGCTCTTCCCGTTTACAGCATTGGTTCTGAATTTCTTAACCTTCTTGGCTGTTCGTAAAACAGAAGCAAACATTTTGGCTAAGGCTACAGGCTTTCGATTAAGAGATTAACATATAATAATACGAGTTTATAAGGGTGATGCAATGCATCACCCTTTTTGTGTAAATTTTGTTAAGTTGCAACAATATACATCTGTAACTTGTTTTATTTGAAAAATGTTACAGATATGAATATGCTTAAAATTACAGAATTTGCCGACCCTGTATGCACATGGTGCTGGGGTAGTTCTCCCATTGTTCGTGCCTTGGAATATCGTTTTAAAGGCGAAATAGAAATTAACTATGTCATGACAGGCATGGTAGAGGATATACGTACATTTAACAATAGACGTCTTGGTATTGGTGGCGACATAGAAATGTCTAACAGAAACATGATGAAAGCGTGGGTGGATGCTTCTGCAATTCATGGTATGCCGGTTCAAGAGCATGGGTTTCATCTTTTTAGTAAGGACAGATTATCGACAATTCCTCAAAACCTTGCGTATATTGCTGCTAAAGTTTGTTCTGCAAGGGGAAAAGAGGGTGAAAAAGACCTTCGTAAGGCAAAACATTTCTTTCGACGCATACAGGAAGCAACGGCTGTTGAGGCGATGCATACAAACGACGTAAAGGTGTTGGCCGACTTGTCTGCTGTTGAAGGGTTTGAACCAAATCATTTTCTCGATGTGATGAATAGCGATGATGTGCATCGTGCTTTCGAAGCCGATAAGGCTCTTTGTAAACGATATGGTGTACAATCTACTCCAACATATCTGCTGGAGTATAAGGGCGAAGAGTTGTTGCTGCATGGATTTACCACTTATGAAACATTGGAGCAAAAAATCAATCAACTTACCTATGGAAAAATAGTTCCACAAGAAAAAGATGAAAGAGGAAATGAGTATCTAAAACCGACAAAAGATAATGTAAGGGCTTTTATTGTCCGATATAAATCGGTATATCCTGTGGAAATAGCAACTGCATTCTGTTTTGAGCGTATCAGTGGAAAATCGGCTTTGAATATTGAATCTTATAAGCATCTTCCCGACATAATAGATGAACTATTGCATGCCAATGAGATAGAAATGACACCACAAGGTAACGGATTTAAGATTATTGCAGTGAATGATACCATCACTCAAACTCAAAAACGTGAACGGGAATATGCCGGAACGTTCTAGTTGTAATAACTATCAGACTTTATAATTTTTTAAAACCGATGTGTGAAATTTCTATTTGCACATCGGTTTTCTTTAATCTTTTTTGTACCTTAGCAAGGTTTTAGAAATAATTAAAATAATAATATGTTGAATGTAGGAGATAAATTACCCGAGTTATTGGGCTTGGACGAGAATGGAAACGAGGTGAAAACAAGCAATTACGCCGGTAGAAAACTAATATTATATTTCTATCCCAAAGATAGCACTCCCGGTTGTACGGCTGAAGCATGCTCACTGCGCGATGGAATGGATTCATTGGTGAAATCGGGTTTCGCTGTAGTTGGTGTAAGTGCCGATAGTGTAGCTTCTCATAAACGTTTCATAGAGAAACAGCAATTGAATTTCCCTCTTATAGCCGATGTCGATAAATCGCTTATTCAGGCTGTGGGAGCATGGGGAGAAAAGAAAATGGCCGGTCGAGCATATATGGGAATTATACGTACCACATTTATAATAGATGAAAATGGGGTGGTTGAGCATATTATCAGAAAGGTTGACACAAAGAATGCGGCTAATCAAATTCTCGAAATATTTAAATAATATAAATATATAATAGACTTATTACTATGATTTTGGATTTCTTATTTCTTCAAGGAACGGCAGCGTTGGACGTTGCTTCCGATTCTTTAGTTGCGACATCGCATACTATAGATGGTGCTATAAGTGCATTGTCGGGTATGACTATAGCTGAAGTGGTTGAGGTTTTAATTCAATACGCCATTGCATTTGGAGCAAAAATAATTAAAGTTCTTTTAGTGTGGTTCATTGGTCGTTGGGTTACAAAACGTCTTATATCATTTGTTAAAATGTTGATGGAGCGAAGAAAAACCAACCCGTCGGTTCAATCCTTCCTATCGAGTCTCTTGGATGTTGTGATGCTGATTATTCTTATTGTAATGATAATAAGCATATTCGGTATTGATACCTCTTCGTTTATTGCTCTGTTTGCATCGGCTGGTGTTGCTGTTGGTATGGCTCTTAGTGGAACGTTGCAAAATTTTGCAGGTGGAGTTATTATACTATTGTTCCGTCCATACAAAGTAGGAGATTATATCGAAGCACAAGGACAGTCGGGTACAGTAAAAGAGATTCAGATATTCAATACTGTTTTGCAAACTCCCGATAACAAAATTATTCTTGTTCCTAATGGTCCAATTTCGACCGGAATTGTAAATAACTATTCGCGTGAGCAGTTGCGTCGAGTAGATTTCACATTCTCAATAAGATATGGCGACGATTATAACAAGGCAAAAACTGTATTGGAAAAATTAATAGCAGCCGACTCGCGTATACTGAAAGATCCGGCTCCATTTATTGCATTAGGTTGTTTGAATTCAAGTTCAATTGATGTAACAGTACGCGTGTGGGTAAATCAAGCCGATTATTGGTCTGTATTTTTTGAAATGAACAAGACTGTTTATGAGGAATTCCCAAAGAATGGTTTGAATTTCCCATATCAGACTTTAATAGTGAATGTTACAAAGGATTGATAATAACATATTATAAAACAGTGTTGCTGGCAACACTGTTTTTTTATTTTAATAATTACCTAAACGGTTATACTGTGTAGGCCGAATTATTCTATACGATTTACCTTCTTCGTAATATTTGCGGTGAACACAAATATTTACTGCGAGTATGGTAGATATATTTGTTCGATAAATATAGTTAATAACTGCTTTTTTTTTGTAATTTTGCAAACCAAAATAAAACAGAGTGTTGCATGTATCGACATGTAATAGAGTAATTTATAATTTGATATGAAAGCGAAGAAAATTATTGATTTTCGTCCTAAGTTCTTCGAAACAATGAAGAACTATTCACGCGAGAAATTTAGTGCCGATGTTATGGCCGGTATAATTGTCGGTGTTGTGGCAATTCCTTTGGCAATAGCATTTGGTATAGCAAGTGGAGTGGGTCCGACAGAAGGCTTGGTTACAGCAATCATTGCCGGTATGTTAATCTCGGTATTTGGTGGCTCCAAAGTGCAGATAGGTGGTCCTACCGGTGCATTCATCATAATCATTTATGGTGTGGTGCAACAGTATGGACTTGGAGGTCTTGCTATTGCAACTATTATGGCCGGTATAATACTTGTGGTTATGGGATTATGCCACATGGGAAGTATAATAAAGTACATGCCATATCCTATAATAATTGGTTTCACAGGCGGTATAGCCATAACAATCTTCTCTACGCAAATAAACGATTTGTTGGGATTGGGCATAAGTAATGTACCCGCCAACTTCATTGACAAGTGGATATGCTATTTTGGAAATATTTCCGGTATCGATTGGTGGAGTACAGCTATGGGCTTGCTTAGTATTGCCCTCATTGCTGTTACTCCTAAATTCTCAAAGAAAGTTCCCGGTTCATTGTTGGCAATTATTGTTATGACAATTGTGGCATGGTTGCTTCGTGAGTATGCCGGTGTAACATCTATAAAAACTATTGGCGATTTATATGAATTACCTTCGGGATTACCGGAGTTTCGTCTGCCGGTGATAGACCTCTCCGAAGGTAGCCTTTTTGCTACTATTCAGGAACTTGCACCGGTGGCATTTACAATTGCAATGTTGGGTGCAATAGAGTCGCTATTGTCGGCTATGGTTGCCGATGGAGTCATTGGCGATAGTCATAACTCAAATACAGAGCTCATAGGTCAGGGTATAGCAAATATTGTTGTACCTTTCTTCGGAGGTATTCCTGCAACTGGTGCAATAGCACGTACCATGGCAAATATAAACAATGGAGGAAAAACTCCCGTAGCCGGTATTGTACATACATTTGTACTGTTGTTGGTATTACTGCTGTTGGGTGGCATTGTAGGACAAATACCAATGCCATGTCTTGCCGGTGTACTCGTTATGGTTGCATACAATATGAGTGGTTGGAGAACAATTCTGTCTATGTATCGTAGTTCAATGTCGGGCACAGGTGTGCTGTTTGTAACATTGTTGTTAACAGTCTTCTTCGACCTTACATTAGCTATAGAGGTTGGTTTGGTAATGGCAATTGTCATTGTTCTAAAACGTCTTTCCGAGAGTGCTAATATACAGGTTGTACGCGACCGTATGGATGTGCATCACGATGGTGAGCACGATGAAACACTAGACATTCCTAGCGGTACCGAGGTATATGAAATTGAAGGACCGTTCTTCTTTGGCGTTGCAAATAAATTCGATGAATTAACTCGTGATAGCGATTCAATGCCAATACGTGTGGTTCGCATGAGAAAAGTCTCTTTTATAGACTCAACAGGTTTGCATGACCTCGAGATTTTTATAAAATCTTCGCTTAAAGAGGGAAGAGCTGTAATACTTTCCGGTGTACACGAAAATGTAGAGAAATCTCTTAGAAAAGCCGGTATAGTAAAACTTGTTGGAAAAAATAATGTTTGCAGTGATATCTATTTGGCTCTTGAACGAGCACAACAAATATCTAAGGAAATAGGATTATAAACCCAAAAGAAATGAGCACTTTTCGGTGCTCATTTCTTTTTTATATATTGTGTGAAGTAAGATAGTCGCTTAACTTTTTGCGCCAGTCTTCGCCATTTTTAACCTGCAAAACATTTATTCCCACCCTGCTTGCCGCTTCGAGGTTTCTGCTACTATCATCGATGAATAAAACCTCTTCAGCTTTCATGCCACCTTCTAACAGCATTTTGCGATATATCTCTTCGCCCGGCTTTGAGCAGTTCATCTTGTAACTTAGGTATAAATTGTCGAAGTAATCATCCAACGATTTTTCTTCATCGGTAAAATCCTTGCTACGTGCCCAGCTTTGCAAAAATGGATTTGTATTGCTTAGCACCGATAGACGGTGTTGTGGACGTAGTTGTTGTATGAAATCCAAACACTCTGTTTGCACTCTAACAATGAAACCCAACCAAGCATTTTTCGCTTCTTCGTATGTGATTTTGCGGTTACATAGTTCAGACAAGTCTTCTATGAACTTTTCGGCTGTAATATCTCCATTTTCCAGTGAGTAGAATGTTCCTATCTGCTGATAACTATTCAAATACTCTTCGGCATTTGTTAGACCTAATGCTTTAAAACAATTAATTGCTTGTGGGGTGTCTATTTCAATTAGAACACCACCAAAATCAAATACTATATCCTTAATCATATATGTCGCAATATGTTTTTTTCTGTCGCGAAGATACAATTTTTTATCTTGTAATGCTCCTAAATCCTTCTGCTTGTCATAATTTTAATGTTTTTATTGATTAAAAGTGCTAAAACATTTATCTTCGCAACAGAAAATAATAATTTATGGAGGATTTAACAGGACGTTTGGTTATAGGTGTCTCATCGCGTGCTCTTTTCGATTTGGAAAAAGAGAATGAAATTTTTGAGCGTGATGGCATAAAGAAATATAGAAAATATCAAGAAGAACATGAAAATGAACCTTTGGAAAAAGGAACCGCGTTCTATCTTGTGAAAAGTTTGCTGGAACTGAATAAACAGGCTAATAGACCCATTGTTGAAGTAGTTGTTATGTCGCGTAACAGCCCCGAAACAGGAATGCGCATGCTAAAATCTCTCGACCAATATGGGCTCGATATAACTCGTGTCGCCTTGTCGGGTGGGGAGTCGCTATCGAAATATCTAAAAGCTTTTTCAATAGATTTGTTTTTGTCCAAAGACGAAGGAGATGTACAACGTGTCATCGATTCGGGTATATGTGCGGCTGCACTCATATATGCTCCTCCAACAGAATTTGACCCAGAAGATAGCAGAGTGAAAATCGCATTCGATGCCGATGCTGTAATCTTCTCCGACGAATCGGAGTGTCGCTATAAAGAAGAGGGTATAGATGCATTCTATAAATATGAAAAAGAGCATGCCGATGAACCTCTAAAAGAGGGTCCCTTTGCCAATCTTTTAAAGAAACTGTCGCAAATTCAGGAGTCGTTGCCAACATCAATAGAGCTCTCTCCTTTGCGTTTGGCAATAGTAACATCGCGTAGCTTGCCTTCGCATTTTCGTGTCATAAAGACTTTGCGCAAATGGGGTGTATATGTCGATGAGGCATATTTCCTAGGTGGGCTGCGTAAAGACGAAGTGTTAAAGGCCTTTGGAGCACACATATTCTTTGATGACCAAGATACCCATCTTTCTTCATCGAGCAGGTATGTGCCGTCGGGCAAAGTGCCATATCACTCAAATTCTCAAATTAATGAGGTGATAAATACTAAAAAGCAGAAGAGCGAGGTTGAATAGCAGTAATTGATATTGTGGAGACTGAGATTATACTAATAATATTGTCGCTGATATGTGCTATGGTAGGGTGGTTTGGGGCTATTCTTCCTGCACTTCCGGGCCCACCAATTTCTTATGTGGGTTTGCTTCTACTATTCTTTTGCAAAGGAGTGGATGTCGGGGTAGTGGAACTTATTGTAGCCGGTGTGTTTGTTGCTACTGTAACGTTGCTCGATTATATTATGCCAATGTGGCTGGCTAAAATAACAGGTGGCACCAATAAAGGAATTGTAGGTGCCGGAATAGGAATGTTTGTAGGTCTTTTCTTTATTCCGCTGGGTCTTGTGATAGGCCCATTTTTAGGGGCACTCGTTGGCGAACTATTGGCAGGCACTCAATTAAATAAAGCATTGGGCGTTTCATTTATGTCGTTTGTTTCGTTCATGCTCACTACCGGAATAAAATTTATTTATGTTTCGGTGTTGTTGTATATGATTTTCTCAAAAACAATTCATTTCTTTATATAGCATATTCTGTACTAAAGTACGAAACAAAAACCTTTTTGTAGGTGTTTTCAAATTAAACAATTATATGAAAAGGTCTGTTTCTGTTTTACTATGGGTGCTTGTCTGTTTTGCAATAGGTGCTGTGGCATCCTATATGCAGAGTGATGCGCTTGTAGAGTGGTATCCATATTTGAATAATTCGTCGCTAACACCGCCGGCTTGGGTGTTTCCTGTGGCGTGGAGTGTACTCTATCTGCTTATGGGTATATCTGTCGGGTTGTTATGGGGTGTTCGAAGTATATATTCAACAATACTCTATCTGTTGTTTGGGATGCAACTTGTGCTTAATTTTCTATGGAGCGTATTCTTCTTCTATTTCCGCAGTCCGGTATTGGGTATAATCGACCTTGTTATGCTCGATATATTTGTATTGCTATATTTTGTTGGTGCTTATGTTGTCAAACGCGCCTCGGCATTACTCGTTATACCATATCTGCTATGGCTTGCCTTTGCTACATATCTCAACCTGTATATTGCTATATATAACTGATAGACTATTTAGCGTGTTGCATTTCTCGAAGCAGTTCTTCTTGTTTTGTGTTTAACTGCGGTATTTGTAATTTCAATGTAATAATCATATCGCCGTACTCTTTATCTTTTTTGTATATAGGAAATCCTTTGCCACGTAAACGAAGTTTCTTGTCGGGGTTACTTCCTTTCGCCACTTTTATGCGTACACTCCCTGTCAATGTAGGTACAATTACCTCTCCGCCTAGCAGTAGTGTGTAAAGGTCTATTGGAACAGTTGTTTCAAGGTCGTTCCCTTTGCGTGTAAATTGTTTGTCGGTCTCTATGTGAAATGTAATATACAGGTCGCCACGTGTGCCACCCTGCGGGGCCGGTGCACCGTATCCTTTTAAACGAATTCTTTGCCCATCGGCAATGCCGGCCGGAATAGTGATTCGTATACTCTCTCCGTTTATGTTCAGTACACGTTTGTGTGTCTCCGATGCTTCATGTAGAGATAGCGATAGCTCTGCTTGCAGGTCTTCTCCACGCATGGTGCTGTTATTTCTACCACCTCTTGCTGAGAAATTTCCAAATAACTCTTCGAAAAAGTCACTGAAACCACCTCTGTTGTTTGCACTTCTGCTGAAATCGCCAAAACCACCAAACCCGCCAAAGTCAAATCCGCCACTTTGTTGATATTCCCGACGTTGTGCCTCATATTCATCGGCATGACGCCAATGTTCACCATACTCATCATATTTTTTTCTTTTCTCGGGGTCGCTAAGTACCTCGTTAGCCTCGTTTATAGCTTGAAAACGCTCTTCAGCTTTAGGGTCCTCTTTGTTAATGTCGGGATGATACTTTTTCGCCATTTTGCGAAACGCTTTTCTAATCTCTGCTTGTGAAGCTTTTGGGTCTACTCCCAATACTTTGTAATAGTCGATAAATGCCATAATACTATTTTTGTATGTTTATCAAATAAATAACAAGTTGTCCCATTAAGAGGTTGGTGTCGAATGTTTCTCTTTTAGAATTATTAAATGCTAAAAGTTGTCGTTTTAAGGTAAAAAGATTTATCTTCGCACCCGTAAATTGAATATTAAGAAAACAATTATGAATAGAAACCTTTTTATTTTATTGATGTTGTCGCTATCTCTGCCTATATTCACTTCTTGTAGCGATGATGAAGATTATAACCCCGATACGGCAATCTCCAACTATGTTCCTGTGGATAAACCCAAAGTTGGTGAAATTAAAATGAGTATCTCTGGAGAAGATACTCGTAAACACACATGGGACTACAAGTTTGTGTATGATGCAAAGGATAGGATCAAGCAGGTTGACTTAAACTTCACTACATTTGTAAAGAGGGGCAATAATAATCGTATTTGGCAATTAGATGTTGAGTGCGAAACCAACTATAAATTTGTAAAGGAGGATGTTCTCTCGGTTGCATACCACATAAATCACATTTATCCAGACTATCCTAAATGGAATAAAACACCAATAGATGTTGGTTCATACAGTGGCGTGTTTAATTCTAATGGCTATTTAATTAGTTATGGCCCTTTCGACTGCGAATATGAATACAACGGTTCAAGATTAAAGAAAGCCTATTTGGACAATGGTCGCGAGTATACACTATATTATAACACCTACGATAACATTACCGGTTATGTGTGTGATTCAGTGGATAAAAAAACAGAGATGCGCGATATATATAAGTATGAGTATATAAGTGAGCACAAGAATAATACTAATTTCGACTTTTCGGCATTCATTGGCAATATAGTTATAGAACGTGAACTACCGATAAATGAAGAATGGTACTATGCGCCTATCCATTTGGGAGCCTTCGGCATGTTGGGTAACCCCGGTATCTATCTTCCAAAAGGCGATTGGACAATGGAAAATGGCTTGCCGGTCAAGTATATTCATCCGCAGGGTTTCGAAATGACAATTAAATATGTGGAATAATGTAAATTCCAATTCGTGTAGTAAAAAAACAGGTATCAATGCCCTAAATTATAACTTTATTGCTTAACTTTGCAATTAATAGATATTTAGATAAAAACAACAAATAAAAATTGATTATGAAAAAAATTATTGTATTTGGATTGGCTATAGTAGCTCTTACAATCACATCTTGTAAATCATCTAAAGAGAGTGCGTACAAAGCTGCTTATGACCAAGCTAAACAACAGGAATTGGTACAAGGCCAGAGCCAAACAACCGATTTGATTGAGATTGCTCCCGTTGCATCTAGTTCTACAATGTCATCTCAGGCTGTAGACACATCGTATCGCGAGGAAAAAGTTGTTCTTGCATCGGGTGCAGAAGGCTCATTAAAGGCTTTTAGTGTAGTTTGCGGAAGTTTTGCATCAAAAACAAATGCAGAGGCTTTACAAGGTAATTTGGTAAGTGAGGGATATAGTGCAATTGTAGTTCAAAATCCTACAACAGGCATGTATCGTGTTGTTTGTGCTTCTTACGACGACAAACAGCAGGCAGCTGAGGCTAGAGCTAAATTCAAGGCAGAGCATCCCGGCAATGCCGATTTCCAAAAAGCTTGGTTGCTTTACAATAAGTAATCAGTATTAAACACAAAAAAGGCTCCACTTCAATGAATGAAGTGGAGCCTTTTTTGTGTTGTTTTTGTAAAGAAACTCCCAATTTATTCAACAGGTTTCGATTTTTTTATTATTATTGCATTCTTGTAATAAACGTATAATACGTAAAAATAAAATATAAATGCTTTTTATATCATTCAGCATAAAGAAAAAGTAAAAATCTTAAAACTACTACGAAAATGAGTAAATATCCAAAAATCGGTATTCGCCCTACAATCGATGGACGTCAGGGTGGTGTAAGAGAGAGTCTCGAAGAGAAAACAATGAATTTGGCAAAGGCTGTTGCCGAACTCATCTCAAATAATGTGAAATATGCCGACGGCAAGCCTGTTGAGTGTGTTATTGCAGATGGTACTATTGGTAGAGTAGGTGAAAGTGCCGCATGTGCAGCTAAATTTGAGCGTGAGGGGGTAGGTGCTACTATATCTGTAACATCGTGCTGGTGCTATGGCTCAGAAACAATGGATATGAATCCTCATTGGCCAAAGGCTGTTTGGGGCTTCAATGGAACAGAGCGTCCCGATGCTGTATATCTTGCCGCTGTGTTGGCAGGACATGCTCAAAAAGGTCTTCCGGCATTTGGCATATATGGACACGATGTGCAAGACCTCGATGATAATACAATACCAGCCGATGTGCAAGAGAAAATCTTGCGTTGGGCACGTGCTGCAGTTGCTGTAGCTCAAATGCGTGGCGAGAGTTATCTTTCAATTGGTAGCCAATGTATGGGTATTGCAGGTAGTATTGTCGATCAGAACTTCTTCCAAGAGTATCTTGGTATGCGCAACGAAAGCGTTGATGAAACAGAAATCCTAAGAAGAATGGAAGAGGGCATTTACGACCACGAAGAGTATGCCAAAGCTATGGCATGGACCGAGAAATATTGTAAGCCCAATGAGGGTTGGGACAAGAATCGTCCTGAAAAACAGAAAGACCGTGCAGGAAAAGATTCCGATTGGGAGTTTGTTGTTAAAATGACACTCATTGTTCGCGACCTTATGCTCGGAAATCCAAAATTGCGCGAAATGGGCTTTAAAGAGGAGGCTATAGGTCATAATGCGTTGGCAGCAGGTTTCCAAGGACAGCGTCAATGGACCGATTGGAAGCCTAATGGCGACTTTACCGAAGCTTTGATGTGCAGTACTTTCGACTGGAACGGTATACGCGAAGCCTATGTTCTTGCAACAGAAAATGATGCTTGCAATGCTGTTGCCATGCTCTTTGGTAAATTGCTCACCGGGTGTGGACAAATGTTCTCGGATGTTCGTACATATTGGAGTCCCGAGGCTGTTAAGCGTGTAACAGGCAAGGAACTAACTGGTATTGCATCTAACGGAATGATTCATCTTATAAACTCGGGTGCAACAACACTCGATGCCACCGGTGCAAGTACTAATGATGCCGGTGAACCTTGCATGAAACCATGTTGGGAAATGACAGATAAGGATGTTGATGCTTGTCTAAAGAATACTAACTGGATGCCTGCCGACCGAGACTATTTCCGCGGTGGTGGTTTCTCTTCTAACTTCTTGTCGAAGGGTGGTATGCCTGTTACAATGAGCCGCCTGAATCTAATCAAAGGTCTTGGACCAGTGTTACAGATTGCCGAAGGTTGGACTGCCGATGTAGACCCCGAAATACATGAGGTGTTGAATATGCGTACCGACCCAACTTGGCCCACAACATGGTTTGTGCCACGTTTGTGCGATAAGGCTCCATTCAAAGATGTTTATTCGGTTATGAACTATTGGGGAGCAAATCATGGCGCTATAAGCTATGGACATATAGGTGCCGACTTAATAACCCTTGCATCTATCTTACGTATTCCTGTATGCATGCATAATGTGGATGAAGATAAGATATTCCGTCCTGCGGCATGGAATGCATTTGGAATGGATAAAGAGGGTGCCGATTATCGTGCTTGCCAAAACTATGGTCCAATCTATAAATAAACAAATTCATCGGTTTAAGTATGAGCAAAACAAAAACATCTGGCTATAAGGTTCAGGAATATAATGTTCCTGTACAACGTTTTTGTCAAACTTTGGACTTAAAGGATAAACCTGAACTGATAGCTGAATATCGCAAACGTCATAGCGAAGGCGAGGCATGGAGTGAAATAATCGATGGAATACGCGAGGTGGGTATTCTGGAAATGGAAATCTACATTGTAGGAACAAGGCTTTTTATGATAGTGGAAGCTCCACTCGACTTTAATTGGGATGAGGCTATGGCTCGTCTTTCGACATTACCACGTCAACAAGAGTGGGAAGATTATATGTCTGAATTTCAGGTTGCACCTCCCGGAGCTTCTTCCGATGAGAAATGGGTTATGATGGAACGTATGTTTCACCTTTATTAAAACTATAAATGGTTTATAATGGATAAAAGTACAAAAAAAGCAAAGCTTATAGAAAAAAAGTATTTACTGCCATTTATCCTCATAACTTCGCTATTTGCTTTGTGGGGGTTTGCCAATGATATTACAAATCCTATGGTGGCGGCTTTCCAAACGCTTATGGAACTGCCTGCTGCAGAGGCTTCTTTGGTGCAGTTTGCCTTTTACGGTGGATATGCAACGATGGCTGTTCCGGCTGCTCTCTTCATACGTAAGTATAGTTACAAGAGTGGTGTGCTGTTGGGATTGCTTCTCTATGCCATTGGCGCATTTATGTTTATACCTGCGGCTGAATATCAGAAATTCTCATATTTCTGTATATCGCTCTATGTATTGACATTTGGTTTGGCATTTCTTGAGACAACAGCAAATCCCATGATTATGTCGTTTGGCTCTAAAGAGACTGCAACCCGTCGTCTTAATCTAGCACAGGCTTTTAATCCAATGGGCTCGTTGTCGGGAATGGCTGTTGCATCGCTTATTGTGTTGCCTTCGCTCATTTCCGATAAACGTGATACTGCAGGAGAAATAATATATCATGGTTTGAGTGCAGTCGAAAAAGCAGAGATACGTTTGCATGACCTTGCTGTTATTCGCGACCCGTATGTAGCAATAGGCTTGTTGGTTCTTGTTGTGTTTGTTGTTATTGCTTGCACAAAAATTCCTGTCGAGAACAAGAATGAACAGATAAATGTTGCCGATTCACTACGTCGCTTGTGGAAAAACAAAATCTATTGCGGTGGAGTAATGGCACAGGTGTGTTATGTCGCTGCTCAAATTATGGTGTGGACTTTCATCATACAGTATGCCGATAATTTGGGAATTAATAAGGCTACAGCACAAAACTATAATATTCTTGCCATGTCTATGTTCTTGTGTAGCCGTTTTATATGTACACTCCTTATGCGCTATTTCAATTCACGTACATTGCTTTTGTGGTTTGGTATTGGTGCTGTTGTTGCCTCTGCGGGAACAATATTTATAGTAGGCATGCCCGGCTTGTATTGCTTGATAGCAATAAGTTTCTTTATGTCTTTGATGTTCCCAACGATATATGGAATTGCTTTGGAGAATGTAGAGCGTGAGGATACAACATTGGGTGCGGCATTTTTGGTGATGGCCATTGTTGGTGGTGCTTTGATGCCTCCTTTGCAGGGACATATCATAGACCAAGGTGTTATTGCCGGATTGCCGGCTGTGAACGTTTCATTCATTCTGCCACTTATTTGCTTTTTTGTTGTTGCACTCTATGGATTTGTATCTAAACAAAGAAGTAAAGTAGCATAAAGCATATATTAATTATAAAGAGCAATTCATTTTTTTTGAATTGCTCTTTTTTGTAAATACAACATTTTTTTACTTGCTTTATCTAAACCTTTCAACTTATTTGGCTAAATTCGCACAAAATTTCCCTTTGACAGAAACATGGCAAGAATATTGGCAATTGACTATGGAAAAAAACGTACCGGTTTGGCTGTAAGTGATGAACTGCAAATAATTGCCGGGGGGCTTACAACGGTTGAAACTAAAACGTTGCTCGATTACATCCTCAACTATCTGCAACGTGAAAATGTGGAGCGTATTGTTGTTGGTTTTCCTAAGCAGATGAATAACACCCCGTCGGAAAATATGGCGCGTATTGAGCCATTTGTAAATCGCCTGCGTAAGTTAGTAACAATTCCGGTTGAATTCTATGATGAACGCTTTACATCGGTGCTTGCACATAAAGCCATGCTTGAGTCGGGAATTGGTAAGATGGCTCGTCGAAATAAAGAACTTGTGGATGAAATTAGTGCTACAATAATATTGCAATCCTACATGGAGAGTCGCAGAATGAGATTAGGAAATAAATAAAACAATAATTATGATACTACCCATTTATCTTTACGGACAAACCGTACTTAGAAAAGTTACAGAGGATATTACTCCCGAATATCCCGAATTGAAAAAGTTAATAGAGGATATGTTTGAAACTGTTGAGCATGCCGAAGGTATCGGACTTGCTGCTCCTCAGATTGGTTTGCCTATCCGCTTAGTGATTATTGACCTTACTCCTTTAGCAGATGATATGCCGGAGTATGCCGATTTTCGTAAGGCATACATAAATGCGCACATTATTGAGACTTCGGAAGAGACCGATGCAATGGAAGAGGGTTGCTTGAGTTTGCCCGGAATTCACGAAAAGGTTACTCGTCCCACACGCATACGTGTACAATATGTTGATGAGAACTTTGTGGAGCATGACGAGTGGGTCGATGGCTATTTGGCACGTGTTATGCAACATGAATTCGACCATCTCGAGGGAAAGGTCTTTGTAGATCGTCTTTCGCCGTTGCGCCGTCAGATGAATAAAAACCGTTTGACAAATCTTATGAAGGGAAAGGTTCAATGCACCTACAAGACAAAAAGAAACGTTAGATGATAAAAAAGAGAAACGGTCTTTTTCTTTTAATGTTGTTTGTCTTTTGCTGTTTAAGAGCACAGATAAACACCGATTATGTTATGATAATAGGGCGTAATGCGCTCTATTTTGAAGACTATGTTCTCTCTATCCAATATTTTAATAAGGTGATAGGAGCAAAACCCTATCTGTATGAACCATACTTTTTCAGGGGGCTTGCAAAATATAATCTGGATGATTTTACAGGTGCCGAAAAGGATCTCACATCGGCTATAGATAGAAATCCTTATGTCTCCCGAAGTTATCAATTGCGTGGTTTGACCCGTGCCAATCTCGAGAAATATAAAGATGCCGAGAGCGATTTTCGCATGGCAATTAAATATGACCCACAAAATCCTGTTCTTTGGCAGAATTTGGCTGTAACAGCTGTTAAGTGTGAGGAATGGGATAGGGCTGCCTCTGTCATAGATTCCATGTTGCAATTCTCACCACGTAACACCGATGGCTATCTCATGCGTACTCATGTGGCTGTAAAACAGGGGGATAGTATAACTGCACACCGCATGATAGAGGAGGCTGTAAAGTGCGATAAATATTCTCCCGAGGTGTACACAACACGTGCAATGTTACATGTCGAAAATGAGCGTTACGAAGATGCAGAAAATGATATGAACCGTGCCGTCGATTTAATGCCCGGTGATGCCTCTCACTACATAAATCGTGCTCTTATTCGTTACTATAGGAATAATTTGCGTGGAGCAATGGAAGATTATGACATTGCATTGTATATCGACCCGAAAAGTTTTACAGGACACTACAATCGTGGCTTGTTACGCATGCAGGTGGGCGATGATAACCGTGCTATAGAAGATTTTGATAAGATATTGGAAATAGACCCCGACAATACAATGGCACGCTTCAATCGTGGATTGCTACGCGACAATACCGGCGATTATAATGGAGCAATAGAGGATTACACACGTGTGATAAACGACTATCCAAACTTTGAATATGGTTATCAATGTCGTGCTGCTGTACGTCGCAAAGTTGGTGATAATAAGGGTGCCGATGCCGATGAAGTGTGGCTCTTAAAGCGACAGATGCAAAGCTACAATGGCAATCAAAATGCAGACAAAGATACAGCAAAAGTAAAAGAGGATAAAGTTCGTAAACGCTCCGACAGAAATGTACGCAACTATCATAAAATGGTTGTTTCCGATGATGCTGTTGGCAAACAGTATGCAACAGTATATCGTGGTAAAGTACAAAACAGAAAGGTCTATGTGGAACTGGAGCCAATGTTTGCACTAACATATTATGAGCAACCACAAGAGATTAACGAACAAACTCATTATTATAAGGCGATAGAAGACTTGAACAAAAGTGAATACATGCCTTACACTCTTTTGCTTACGAACAAAGAACGTGCGCTCAGCAAAATAGAGGTTGATAGACATTTTTCCGATGTTGATGTACAATCGAAAAATATCGTAGAGAACGAAAATGACCTATATCCACGTTTAGCTCGCGCACTCGATTACTATCTTGTACAGGATTTTGATGCATCTATAAATGACCTTAATATCGCTTTAACTCTGGAGGGTGATGTGTGGATTGTTTATCTTGTACGTGCACTTGTGCGTTATAAGCAATTGGAAATAATGCAAATGAACAGGGCCGGCGAAGATGAATTCGCTAAATCAAACAGTGATAAATCTTTATCCAATATCAATTATAAACTGGTGAAAAGTGATTTGGATAAGATTATTGACATAGTTCCCGATTTTGTCTATGCCTATTACAATCGAGGAAACGTTTTCTGTAAGTTGAGCGACTATAAATCGGCAATTGTAGATTATACTAAGGCTATAGAACTCAATAGTGAGTTTGCAGAGGCCTATTATAATCGTGGATTGGCAAAAATATATTTAGGCGACACCGAAAAGGGCATATCCGACCTTAGCAAAGCCGGAGAACTTGGCTTATATAGTGCATATAACGTTATAAAACGATTTAAAAACAGTGATGAGTAGCAACCCCTTTGCCCTATGTTGTTTTTCTTTGCCTTAAAAGCATATTTTAATAAATAAAAGACTTTTCTTAGAAAAGAAATTGCTATCTTAGCAAAGTTTTTGCGAAGTGTTTTCGCACATAATGGTTTTGGAAATAAATAGTACTACTATGATAAAAATTATTTTACTCGAAGGCGCTGTTCATGAATTCGGCGCAGAGAATTGTGGAAAGTCTATTATAGAGTTAATATCTTCAATAGATCCTAAGATTTTGAATAGAGTTGTTGCCGCAAAAGTAGACGGTAATGTAATAGATTTAAGAGATATTCCTGCTGATGGAACAACTGTTGAACTTGTTTCAATAGATAGCAAAGAGGCGCTTCATGTGTTGCGCCATACTACAACACACATTATGGCAGAAGCTGTTAAGCATCTTTTTCCCGAGGCTAAACTTACAATTGGTCCTGCAACAGAAAACGGATATTTCTACGATTTCGATACACCTCCTTTTACAAAAGAGAATCTTGCGGATATCGAAAAGGAGATGAAGCGCATCATTAAATCTAATCCTCGTATCGAAAGAAAGGTTGTTTCTCGAGAAGAGGCTATGGAGATGATGAAAGATGAGCCATACAAATTGGAACTCATAGCCGATATTCCCGAGGGTGAGCGAATAACAATATATTCACAAGACGATTTTGTCGATTTGTGTATGGGGCCTCACTTGCTTAACACAAAGTTAATTAAAGGTTTTAAATTGTTATCAACCTCTACTGCATATTGGCGTGCAGACAAAAATAACGCATCGTTGTCGCGTATCTATGGTACAGCATTCTTTACAAAAGAGGAGTGTGAAGCCTACTTGGCGCATTTAGAGCACATTAAGAATATTGACCATAACAAAATTGGTCGTGAAATGGAACTATTTACAACAGTAGATGTGATAGGACAAGGTTTGCCCTTGCTCATGCCTAAAGGTGCAAAAATTATCCAAACATTGCAACGTTGGATAGAGGACCTAGAGGATAACGAGTGGGGCTACATTCGCACAAAAACTCCCCTCATGGCAAAGAGCGATTTGTATAAAATTTCGGGCCATTGGGACCACTACAAAGAGGGTATGTTTGTTCTTGGCGATGAAGAGAAAGACAAAGAGGTGTTTGCCTTGCGTCCTATGACATGTCCTTTCCAATACTATGTATATAAAGCCGGACAAAAATCATATCGCGACCTGCCTTTACGCTATAGCGAAACATCAACTCTGTTCCGTAACGAAGATTCCGGAGAGATGCATGGTTTGACACGTGTTCGTCAGTTTACTATCAGTGAGGGACACCTCATTGTGCGCCCCGACCAGATGGTAGAAGAGTTTAAAGGTTGTCTTGCTCTTGCAAAGCATGTTATGACAACACTTGGCTTGCAAGATGATGTAACATACGTTCTTGCAAAATGGGACCCCGAAAATCGTGCTAAATATATTGGAGAACCCGAAGTTTGGGAAGAGACTCAGGAGCATATACGTCAAATGTTGAAAGAGTTAGAAATACCATTTATAGAAGAGGTTGGTGGTGCTGCATTCTATGGTCCGAAGGTGGATATTAATGCAAAGAACGTATATGGCAAAGAAGATACCATGATTACAGTTCAATGGGATGCTTTGTTAGCTTGCCAGTTCGATATGACATATATCGACCATAACGGAGAGAAGGTACGTCCTTATATAATTCATCGTACCAGCCTTGGATGTTACGAGAGAACACTTGCATGGCTAGTTGAAAAATATGAGGGTAAATTCCCAACATGGCTCTGTCCCGAGCAGGTGCGCGTGTTGCCAATCTCGGAAAAATATACCGATTATGCAAATGAGGTTGTAAAAGAGCTCAAACGCAATGGTATACTTGTTGGGCTTGATGCTCGTTCCGAAAAGATTGGCTATAAGATACGTGACGCGCGTAATAGTCGTGTGCCTTATATGCTTGTTCTTGGACAAAATGAGGCTGAAAGTAAAACAGTTTCTGTACGTAGTCGTTATGCAGGCGACGAAGGTACAAAACCTTTGCAGGAGTTCATTTCGGCTATTTGTGAAGAGATACGTACAAAAGAAATAAGAAAAGTAGTTGTTACAGAATAATCTTTTTGTGAAAAAATGCTCAAAGTGCTTTAATATTTGAATATTAAATGCTATCTTTGCGCCGCATTAAGCAGAAGTCAATTTTAACAATAGTAAAATAATTTAAGAATTTACTCCATTTTTTAATGAAGAACGACAATCTAAAGAACCAGTACAGAGTAAACGAGCAAATTCGTGCACACGAAGTACGTATTGTGGGTGATGACATTGAATCAACGGTAATGCCGTTGCATAAAGCGTTAAATCTTGCCGATGAAAAAGGCTTGGACTTGGTTGAGATTTCGCCTACTGCAGTTCCACCGGTATGTCGTCTTATAGAGTATTCAAAATTCCTTTATCAACTAAAAAAACGTCAGAAGGAACAAAAGGCTAAACAGGTTAAAATTGATGTTAAGGAGATACGTTTCGGTCCTCAAACCGATGACCATGATTACAACTTTAAGTTGAAACATGCAATCAGTTTCTTGCAAGATGGCGACAAAGTAAAAGCCTATGTGTTCTTTAAAGGTCGTTCAATCCTTTTCAAAGAACAGGGCGAAATCCTATTGTTGCGTTTCGCTAAAGACTTGGAAGATTATGGTAAATTGGAAATGATGCCGTTGCTCGAGGGTAAACGCATGACAATTATGGTTGCTCCCAAAAAAGCGACTCCTGCAAAAAAAGAGAAGCCTGTAGTGAAACCTCAGGAACCAAAGAAAGAAGAGAAAAGCGAGTAACGTTGGATAGTACGTTATCGTAATAATATTAACTATTAATTTTTATACAATGCCAAAAGTTAAAACTAACTCCGGTGCCAAAAAAAGATTCGCTCTTACCGGAACGGGTAAAATTAAAAGAAAACATGCTTATCACAGTCACATCCTGACTAAGAAAACAAAGAAGCAGAAGAGAAATCTTGTACACTTTACAACTCTCGATTCTGCAAACGTTAGAAGTGTTAAGGAATTGTTGTCATTGCGTTAAGTAGAAAAGTATTAACCGAATGCATTAGCCGAAAAGTCCGTCAAAATGGACGGCGCTAACATTCAAAAGAATTTAAACTATGCCAAGATCAGTAAATCACGTTGCTTCAAGAGCAAGAAGAAAGAAAATTTTAGGTTTAACCAGAGGTTACTTTGGTGCACGCAAGAATGTATGGACTGTTGCTAAGAATACTTGGGAAAAAGGTCTTACATATGCATTCCGCGACCGTCGTAACAAGAAACGCGAATTCCGCGCATTGTGGATACAGCGTATCAATGCAGCTGCTCGTCTCGAGGGTCTTTCATACTCTCAGTTGATGGGTGCATTGCACAAAGCAGGTATCGAAATCAATCGCAAGGTTCTTGCCGATTTGGCTATGAACAACCCTGCTGCGTTCAAAGCAATTGTTGATAAAGTTAAGAAGTAATTTTTATATATCGACAATACAAAAATAGTGAACGAATTAATTCGTTCACTATTTTTTTTGTCTATTTACATTATTTATCTATATTTGAGGCAGTACTTGAATACACTCTGTACTTGCAGTAAAAATATTAGAGTAAAACTTCGTATTTTTCTCTGGTTTTTGGTGTGTTTGAGTCGAAATAATATTTTGAACCGATGGCAATTGTATAATTGTCAGGTTGTGTAGGTAATATTTCTGTGATATATGTAAAACTCATATATCCGCTTTTGTTTACTTATATCTGTTGTTGTTAAAAAATGTATATAGATACTTATTTAATTATATTTATGAAACTTAATCGTTTATTTTTACTAATGCTTACTATGCTTCTTTGCATAGGAGCAAATGCTCAGAGCGACTATGAAGTCTCTCATGGTGCGAATGTGAATGTGAACCACAACGACCATTATCCAAAAGCGGTATCTATTGTTGGTACACAAAGTAAAAGACAGGTGCTCGACAATATTGCCACAGCTCCAAGGTGTGCGGCATATTTCGACAAGACAACAACTGTATTCGAAGTTAAATCGGGTGAGACAGTAACTCCAAACATTACAATTAATGGTAATTATATGCACGGGTATGTCTATGTCGATTGGAATAGCGACAAGCAGTTTAAGGCTTCTCTCAGTGGCACAGGTCCCTATACACAAAATGCTGATAATGAATTGGTGTGTTGGTCGCTATATGGACATAATACCGATGGTGATAGTGGCTGGAATAGTGATGGCACATATTTGTCTTCGGGTGATGTTATTGCTCCCGGTTCTTTTAAGGTACCTACAGGCCTAGAAGTAGGTTCAACCTATCGTATGCGCTATAAAGTGGAGTGGAACAGCATTAATCCTGCCGGTGAACCCGGTAATAAATTTATCACAGATGGTGGCTCAATAATTGATGTTACTCTGAAAATTGCGGGTGTTGCCGAGGATGTAGAGGAAGGCGAGAAATATCCTATTGAGGATTATGAAGAGCCACGTTTGGATACAACCCCCGACGAAGTTGCATGGAGTACCGTTGCCGATGGTCTGAATGCTTCGTGGGCATCACGTGATGTACACTATTCTTTGCATGAAGTTCCCGACCTTGTACAGAAAGATGTAGCTACCATACATGCATGGAAGGGCGAGCGTGCGAATATACAGGCTGTATTGTATAGCAAAACAAATCAGGGTATGCTGAGTGTGCGCATGACTGAATGGAAAAAAGCCGGAGTTGCTACAGGTATCAAAGCCGGAGAAGCTCGTTTTGTGAACTATATCATTACCGATGATTATGATGCATGTAATGCACATCCCATGTCGTTGCCTTTGTGGCTCGTTGCCGATGTTATTGACCACGATAAACCACATGCTGTTCTTGCAATGGAGACACGTCCTGTGTGGTGTACTTTGGAAATACCTCGCAATGCCGATGCCGGTGAGTATACCACTGAACTGGAAATTGTAAATGCAGATAATCAGGTAGTTAAAACACTTACATTGAATATAAATGTAAATAGTCGTTCATTGCCTACTGTTGCCGAGCAAAAATTCCACCTTGACCTCTGGCAACAACCCTATGCTGTTAGTCGTTACTATAAAGTAGATCGTTGGAGCGATGAACATATTGCAGCATTGCGTCCCTATCTCGAGGCTCTTGCACGTGCAGGACAACGTACTGTTTCTGCTATCATGTTTTATGAGCCTTGGGGAGAGCAGACACACGATTTGTTCGACCCTATGGTTGAAACTATCAAAAAGCAAGATGGAACTTGGGCATATAACTATGATATATTTGATAAATATGTTGAGTTGTGTAATTCGTGTGGTATAAACAAACAGATAAACTGTTTCTCTATGGTGCCTTGGGATATGAACTTCCGCTATAAAGATGAGGCAACAGGTGAATATAAATTCATTAAGACAACAACTGGAACACAAGAGTACAAAGATTTGTGGACAAGTTTTCTCAAAGCATTTAAAGAGCACCTCGAGAGCAAAGGCTGGTTTGAGAAGACCAATATAGCAATGGATGAGCGTGCCGAAGCAGATATGCTTAACGCATACAATATAGCAAGTTCATTAGGATTTAATATGGCTTTGGCTGGTAGCTACCACTCTTCATTGTATAATAAGTTACGCGACTTCTGTGTGGCATTGGGAGAGGAAAAACTATTTACTCCTGAGCAACTTGCATACAGAAAGGCAAACAACATGATTACAACCGTTTACACAAGTTGTGCAAACGCAGAACCTAATATCTATACAAATTCATATCCCGCAGAGGCTACATATCTTCCTATCTATGCGGCTGCGAATAATGTAGATGGTTATTTGCATTGGGCATGGATAAATTGGCACGAAACTCCGCTTACAGATAGCCGTTTCCGTAAATTTGGTTCCGGAGATACCTATTTCTACTATCCCGGAAACCGTTCTAGTATTCGCTTCGAGCGTCTAATTGAGGGTATTCATCAGTTCGAAAAGATACATATCTTGCGCGATGAGTACAAAAACGATTCTGAGAAACTTGATGCTCTCGATGCATTGCTCTCTCGTTTCAAAAACAGTTCTATAGCAGGTGAACAGTGTGCTAAATATGTAAATGATATAGAGGATTTCTTAAATGGTCTTGAGGTTGAGATTCCTATGCCAAAAGAGGTAACAACTGGCTACTATCACTTGGTAAGCAGAGCTACAGGACGTTCTGAATATCTCTATAACGATGCACTTTTGAGTGGAAATAACAATAAATTTACACTTCAATCGAACAATCTTGTATATTCAAATAATGGAATTTGGCACATTACAGTAAAAGATGGTAATAAGTTGGCAGTAAAGAATGGCGACGGTAATCCAATTGTTGCCGGTGCTAATTGGGCCGCTTCAATTGCAGGTACATTCAAAGAGTTAACAGTAGGTGATAAATTCGAAGTTGGTGAATATATGTACTACTATTTTACCGAGGCGCTTAACTGTACAAATGGTAGCAATAACTTTAAAATAGGTGGAGCCGAGTTTCTTACTACTTGGACCGATGGAGGTAGCGACAAAGAAGATAACCAATGGCGATTCGAGCCTGTCGATGTTGAGGGAATGCACATATACGATGTTGTAATTGAGGGCGATGATGATGTCTATGTAACATTCCAAAATGGCGCAAGACAAGAGAAGGCATTCAATGGCGGATTCTTTATCTCTAGTAACAAAATAACAAGTGATGCACTTTCTGTTGCAATGAAGGGTAATATACTTAACGGTGCAACTGTATCAGTTGAAGAAAATACTATTAAGGTTACAGACGTAAAGGTGGCTGTTGCTCCAACAAAGCAGGACCTTTTCAACACAAGTAAAGGCGATGGCGTCGTTCCTCCTTATCGTATTCCCGGTATTGCAACAACAAAGAGCGGACGTCTTATAGCTGTGGCTTCGCGCTTGGTATGTGGAACCGACCCCGGATATGGTCAGGTGGATGTTGTGTGTCGCATAAGTGATAACAATGGTGAAACTTGGAGCGAAATGAAAGATGTTGCAGTGGGAGATGGTAAGACTTCTGCTACTGTAAACTATTTTGAAACAGCATTTGGCGATCCCGCGATTGTTGCCGATCGAACAAGTAACGAGGTAATGGTGCTTGCTGTTGCAGGCTGTACTGTGTATGGCAATGGCAATACTACTCGTCAGAATCCAAACCTTATAGCTCTTATCCGTAGTAAAGACAATGGCGATACATGGGAAAAACCTATAAATGTTACAGAACAAATTTATAGTCTGTTCGACGACGGAAATCCTATTCAGGCGGCATTTGTGGCTGGTGGTAAAGTGTTCCAAAGCCGTATTGTGAAAAAAGGAGATTATTACCGTGTTTATGCGGCAATGTGTGCTCGCCCCAATGGTAATCGTGTTATCTACTCCGATGACTTTGGTGCTACATGGCATGCTCTTGGCGGTGCTTCGGCTCTTCCGGCACAAGGAGGTGATGAACCAAAGTGCGAAGAGCTACCCGATGGTCGAGTAATTTTGTCGAGTAGAGTAGGTGGTGGTCGTATATACAACATATATACATACAGCAACACTCTTGAGGGTGAAGGCGAGTGGAGTACCGAGGTTAAGAGTACATTCAGTGGCTCCGGACTTGTTCCCGGTGGCAACTCAACCAATGGAGAGGCTCTTGTGATACCTGTACAACGCAATGCCGATAAAAAAGAGATGTATCTCTTATTACAATCTTTGCCAACAGGTAGTGGTCGTACAGATGTTAGCATTTTCTACAAGGAGTTGAATAACTTAAATGATATGAATAGCGTTGCAAACCTTGCAAAAGATTGGAATGGCTATTATCAGGTAAGTTCAACATCTTCGGCATACAGTTCAATGGATTTGCAGGCAGATAACCGAATTGGTTTTATCTATGAAGAGACCTTAACCGGTTTTGGAAAACGCAATAATCCTATATCTACATCTTTCCCAACCGGCTCGGGACAACACAACTTCGATGGTTTCGACAATTTGTATGTAGCATATGACCTTGAATATATCACCAATGGTGCATATAGTGTAAAGAAAAATGTTGACCGTCGTGCATTTTTGGTAAACTATTTCAATGCTCTTGCTGAGTCTTCAGAGATTTCAGATGAACTGAAACAGGCTATTGGCGTAGCTGTCAATAAATTAAGTGAAGAGCCTACAACAAAAGAGATAGACAATATCTATGGCTTGTTTGCCGGTGAAGCTCCTGCCGACAAGTGGGACGGCAAGGTGCTCACTTTTACCAATATGCAACAAAACGGTACAGAGTATACATTATATATTGATGATAATAATACTTTGAATTTAAGTACTAAGAGTGCAGAGGAACTTGGCTCTGCTGCTGAATTTCAATGTAAAAAAGAGACTAGTGAAAAGTATAGCTTTTATAACGATGCAAAAAAGTTGTATATGATTTGGCGTGCTGGAAATAATTATGGATATAACAATAATAGTGGAACTTTGGCCGAATATAATGCAACATATTGCGATTGGAGTATAAATGACGGCAGTGAATTGCTTGAGAATTCCTATTATATTGTCAGTAAAAGAAATGATGGAACTACCGATGGCGCTATCATATTGATGGCTACAGGAGTGTTTGATTCTTGGGGAAATTCTGCCGGATATAGTGATAGGTATAGCAACTTGTTTCGTATCGATGTAAAAGAAATTGAGACAGGAATTAATGCAGTAGTTGATGTTGTATCAGACGGTAAAATATATGACTTGACAGGACGTGTCGTTGAGAATGTTACTAAAGGGATATATATTATAAGTGGAAAGAAGGTTTTTGTAAAGTAATCTGTTAATACACAAAAAGAATGGGAAAGTTGAAAAACTTTCCCATTCTTTTTGTGTATTTTTCTTTAACTTGTTTTATTCTATTTTAGCAAAAAAAACATATCAAAATTTTGTTTTTATATAAAACAGTGTTATGTTTGCGTATGGTTTGTTGTATCGATTGACTGGGAAACTCATCAATTATATTTGAAAACCGAGATGCCTTCAATTGTTCAATGGCGGGCCACGCCTTCGGGTAGTTTTCGAGAACCGGTGGATTACAAAGAACAGGAGCGCTCAAATCTTATTTTCTCGGAGTTTCATCGTCTTCTTCGTACAGCAAACCTTTTTTTATAAATAAAGACTTGTATCGCAAGTCTTTATTATTTTTATTTTGCTATCTCAAATGGAACCCTGAACGATATTCCACATTTCATTAAATCTGTAAGGTTGGGATAAAGTCTCTCTTTGAATGAGTCCCACTCTCTATTTTTCATCTCGCTCCATCCAGCTTCGGCAATTGCAATGCCTCGTGGAAAAAACATATAATTGACTCTGTTTATGTCCTTAATGGCTTCGGCCCACATTGTTGCCATGACTCCCAAAATGTGCTCTTGTTTGTCGTGTGGCAATCCGTAGCTTGGGTCTAATTTATAACAATTTTCGAGGCTGGTAATTGGCATTCCCCAATTGTTGAACTCGGGAAGGTCGTTCTTCCATTGTGGGTAGTCGAGGTATGTGTACTCTCCCGGTGCCATAATAAGTTTATGACCATGCTCTCGAGTGAGTTCTATACATTTTGGTGTTAAACCGTTGCGCCATGTTACCAATGTAACATCCGAAGGGTAGGGAAACAGATAATCGTTTGCGGGTGGGTATATGTTATCTAACTCACACCATAATATTGCTTCTTTTCCATTTTTGCGTATAGCCGAGAGAATCTTCTCGAAGAAGATATTCATTAGTTCCGATGGCTTCTGATATCCTGCTTTGTGCATTAAAGCGAGGCATGAGTCGCATTTTGCCCAATTATCTTTTATTGCAGCTTCGTCTCCTCCCAAATGTATCTGTTTTGATGGGAAAATATCTGCAACTTCTTTTATAATATCCTCATAAATTTTGTATACATCGTTGTTGTTTGCACATAACATCATGTTTGTTGTGCTACCCAAATCTTTCTTTTCGTTATGACGAAATGGACATCCTAATCGTGGGTATGCCGATAGAATCGCAACCGAGTGTCCCGGTATATCCAGCTCCGGAATTATCTCAATATGTCGCTCTTGTGCATATCTGACAATCTCTTTTAGTTCTTCTTGTGTGTAGAATCCGTTGTCGGGGCCATTGTTGCTTCCATTAGGATTGCGGAATGCTCCAATCTTTATAAGCTCTGGATGACTCTTAATTTCAATGCGCCAACCTTGATCATCTGTTAAATGCAGTTGTAATACGTTATATTTGAATTTTGCTATTTGGTCTATAAATAGTTTTACATCTTCTACCGGTAGAAAATGTCGTGCCGGGTCTAGCATAACTGCTCTATGGCTGTAACGTGGCTTGTCCTCTATTCTTATTTGTGCAATTTTTCCATTTTTGCTGTTTGTTGCATCGCCAAGCATTATTTGGTCTAGTGTTTGAAGAGCATAATAAACACCGGCTTTACCACCTTTAATTGTGATATATTTGGATTTTATATCTATCGTATATTCTTCATTGTCAAATGTATTCGCATCCTCTGTTAAAGAGATAGTATAAGGCTTTTTACACTCTTCAATGGTTATTCCGCATCTTTTGCTAATAATGTGTGATAGTTCTTGTCTAATAAATGTGTCGTTCGATGTGTTACACTCTATTTTTCCTACTTTATTCAGGTCAAAAGGCTTTTTGTTATCCCTTAATTCTATCTTATTTGGTATTGGAATTAGTGCCGATATGGAGTTTTGTGCTATTGATTTTGCGATGCATAGGATTAGCAATAACATGCAAATGCATAATTGTCTTAAGGTCTTCATTTTTATTTATCTGTTTAATGGCGAATACCTATGTTAGTAGGTTTTGATATGTTTATTCGATTTATTTAGCGTTTTATATTTAACTTGTTGAGCGCTTGTTGATAACGTCTTGCATTGGCATTGTGCTCCGTAAGAGTCCTTGCAAAATTGTGCGTGCCGGACATATCTTCCTTTGCACACATATAAATATAGTTGTGCTTTTGGTAATTTAGTACGCTTTCAATGGCTTGAATTGTGGGGATGCGTATAGGGCCGGGGGGTAGTCCTTTGTATTTGTATGTGTTGTACGGCGATTCAATTTGTAGGTCGGCATTAAGTATGCGTTTACGTGCAAAATCTCCTAACGCAAATTTCACAGTTGGGTCGGCTTGCAGCGGTATGCCTCTTTTTAATCGGTTAATGTATAGTCCGGCAACAGTTGGCTTTTCTGCATCGTTGTTGGTCTCTTCATCTACAATTGATGCAAGTGTTGCAACTTCTTCAATTGTGAGCCCAATGGCTTTGGCCTTTGCTATGCGCTTTTCGTTCCAAAAGTTTCTGCGCTCTTTCATCATTCGTATCATAAAACGTTCGGGTGTGATATCCCAATACAGTTCGTAGGTGTTGGGGATGAACAGAGTGGGTAGTGTCTCTTTGGTGTAGCCTATTCTTTGGTAATAGACAGGCGATGTGGTGAAATTGCTTAAATCGACAGAATCGAGCATGAGTTGCTTGCCTACAGTGGCAAGCAATTGTGGAATTGTGCGTGTAGCAGGTATAACAACATCAATGGGGGCTTGTTCGTGGCAAACGATGCGACGGTATATGGCATGCATGTTGTCGTTATTATATATCGGGTAGCGTCCGGTATATTTTTGTTTGTCTAAATTATTGTGCTTTGCCAAAATTCTAAAACCGAGCATATTGTCGGGGTGTGCAACCTCTTCAATTTTGTTTATGATTGCTTCTGTTGAATCCTCTTCATAAATATAAATATAGGTTGTTTCATCGAGTGAAACTTGAGGCGATTTAACAAGGTAGTATACATAGCCCATTGCCCCTAACAAAAGAATTGCTATTGTTACGAGCGAAAAGATAATTTTTTTTGTTTTCATTTTGTGTCTGTAGCTTTTGTCTGCGAAGATAACGCAATATGTTTTATGGGGCAATTATTCCGTTTGAAATTTTTAGACTTAATATGCAACCTCCATAGTTGTATCTATCCATATTGCTTCATCCGTTATTGCTCTATTTATCTTCTTGTCGCACCTGAAAAGCGATAGTATTCCAATAACAATACCAATCACAACAATAATAACCCATAAATTGATTTTACTCTTGTTTGTCATAATTTTTTTGAAATATTTACATTATAAACAACATTTGTTTACCATTTGTTTTGTATCTTTGCGTTCGCAAAATTAAAATGCCGTTTTTGTGGCTGTCTAAAAGGTTAAATTTATTGATAAATGAGCAAAATAAATATAAATACTCTAATCGCATTGTTTGTAGTGCTTTTTGTTACGGTTTCTTGTACTTCATACAAGAGCGTGCCTTATCTGCAAAATAGTCATGACCTTAAAAATATAACTCAAAATTCGGGCTTATACGATGCAAGGGTGCAACCAAAGGATTTGTTGTCGATTATAGTTTCGTCCGAGAATCAGGGTGCTGCAGATGCGTATAATCTAATGGTTCCACGTGTATATGAACAGGGTAATACCAGTTTGACAAGTATGCCTACTTTGCAAACCTATCTTGTGGATAATGATGGTAATATAGAATTTCCGACATTGGGAACACTGCATATTGCCGGGCTTACACAATCCGAAATAGAAGATTTGATTTTGAGTAAAATAAGTGGTAGTTTTACAAAAAAACCTGTAGTTACAGTGCGTTTTGCCGATTTTAAGATATCGGTATTGGGCGAGGTTGCTTCCCCCGGTACATATAATATAAAGAACGAAAAAGTGAATGTCTTTGAGGCACTTGCTTTGGCAAAAGATTTGACAATACATGGCCGACGCGACAATGTGAAGCTTATTCGCGAAGATATTACCGGAAAAAAAGAGATACACGAACTCAATTTAAATGATGTAGGTATATTGACATCGCCATATTACTATTTGCAACAGAATGATATTCTTTATGTTACTCCAAACAAAACAAAGGCTCGAAACTCCGATATAGGAAGTAGTACAACTTTGTGGTTTTCGGCAACATCGATAATGATATCTTTAACTTCGTTGCTGTATAATATTCTACACAACTAATTTTTATTTGGCTATTATGATAAATCACCAGCAAGAGCAGGATAATGATTTTAATCTAAATTTAATGCTCTTTTATATTATCCGTTATTGGAAATATTTTCTGCTCTCTGTATTTGTATGTTTTGTAGTTGCATTTTTCTATTTACGTTGCACAACAAACGTGTATAATGCTACCGCAAAAGTTTTGTTGCAAGATAAAGAGAAGGGTACATTCAGTTCGCAGGTGGATGTCCTTTCCGATTTTGGCTATCAAGGTGTGAATACAAGTGTAGAGAACGAAATTGAGATGCTCTGCTCTAAATCGGTAGTGCAGGGAGCTGTTCTTAACGCGGGGCTATATGTGAAATATTCAATAGATGATTTCTATGTAGATAAACCTATTTACAAGGAAAATTCTCCTGTTCAGGTTGCTATTTTAGAGGAAGATTTGATGAAACTTCAAAAGCCTTTATTTTTGCATCTGAAATTGAATGAGGATTCTATTTACAGTGTCTCTTACGAGTATAACAACGAAATGGGTGAATTAACAAAGAGAGCACCTGTTGCAATGAATGAATATCCCTACTTGTTGGAGACAGAAAAAGGTGAACTGTTGCTCTCTGATGTACCCGATGCTCCTAAATATAAAAATATAACTATTGTTGTTCATCCTATAACTTCAATGACCTCATTATATAAAGGTGCTTTGTCGGTGCAACCTGTATCTAAGACGGCATCGGTTGCTACCATATTGGTTAGGGATGTTGTTCCAATGAATGGAGTAGATTTCATAAATTCTCTTATAGTCAGTTATAATAGACAAAAGAATGACGATAAGCAGTTGGTGGCTCGAAAAACAAAGGAGTTTATTGACGGACGTATCGATGAGATAAGTTCCGACTTGGCAAAACGCGAAAAGACGTTAGCCGATTATAAGAGAGACCAACAACTTATTAATCCAACAATTGATGCTCCTCGTGTGCTTGAGAGTAAATCGGCATATACCAAACAGCTCGAGGCTGTGAATTTGTCGATAGAACAGGTGCAGTTCTTGTTGGATTACGTAAAAGATGGCAAGAATGCATTGCAGGCTGTTCCTGTTGCCGGAATGGAGTCTAATAGCGCTCTGTTGTCTGTAATTTCAAAATATAATACAGCTGTTTCCAAACGAAACGATTTGCAACGAACTGCGACAGATGAAAACCCAATGATGATAGCAATAACTGAGGAAGTAAGAAGTTTGCATGGTGAAATCAGAGAGTCGTTGGAGTCTATGAAAAAGTCTCTATTGATACAAAAGGAGTCCCTTTCTAAACTGGCAGAGCGTTATTCCAGCAGAATTGCACAGACACCTGCAATAGAGAGTAAATTGTCCGATTTATCTCGTGAACGCGATATAAAATCGCAACTCTATGTGATGTTGTTACAAAAGTACGAAGAGAATGCTCTTGCTATGGCTGTAACATCGGACAATTTAAAATGTATCGACCCTGCATCTGCTTCATTTGCTCCGGTGTCGCCACGACGCTCACTTGTTTTTCTCATTGCCTTGGTTGTTGGTCTTGCAATACCTTCTTTGTTCCTTTATCTAAAGGAGTTGCTAAGAACTAAAATAGAAAGTTTGTCCGATTTGGAAAGACTCACCGATATTCCTATTGTGGGTTCTGTTCCTTTGAATAATAAAAATGGAGTAAAGAAAAGTTCTATTGTCGTGAAAGAAAATAACAACGATGTGATGATGGAGGCTTTCCGCTCTATAAGAACAAACATGCAATTTCTTATAAAAAAGAATGAGGGCAAAGTGATAATGTTTACATCTACCACATCGGGTGAAGGTAAAACATTTGTCTCTTCTAACTTGGCGGTTTCTCAAGCATTGCTTGGTAAAAAAGTCCTGCTAATTGGTCTGGATGTACGCTGTCCTCGTCTGTCCGAAGTTTTTGATATACACAATAGAAAAGAAGGTATTACATCTTTCCTAATTTCAAGCCCCGACAATACGGCGCTTATCGATAAACTTGTTGTGCCATCGGGTGTCTCTTCGAATTTGGATATCTTGCCTTCGGGAATAATCCCTCCAAATCCAGCAGAATTATTGGCAAGTGATAATCTCGATATTGCAATTGAGTATTTTAAAAAGAAGTACGATTACATTATTATTGATACAGCGCCGGTTGGTCTCGTTACAGACTCTATTATAATGAGTAGGGTTGCAAATGCAGTTGTCTATGTTGTTCGTGCAAAATATACCGAGAAGGGTAGTTTGGATTTTATAAGTTCTCTAATATCAGATAATAAATTAAAGAATGTGTCAATAGTGTTCAATGCCGAAGATTTGGATTCGAAAAGCAAATATGGAAAATACAAATATGGATATTCATATTACGGTTTTGGATATGGCAATGAAAATTAAAGTAATTTTACATGCTTTATAATAAAGTAGATACGGGCAGTTGAAAAAAAACTTGTAAAAATAAATATAAAAAAATATTTATACTTGAAAATAATTGCTTATCTTTGCACCCTGTAAAGCTGATAGATATAGAAATCAACTTTAGCGAGGTTTAAAAAGAAAAGAATGGGAATGCTAAAAGAAAAATACGCAAAGTACGATCTTCCTCAGCAGTTTATGGCTAAGGGCGTATATCCTTATTTCCGTTGTATCGATAGCGAACAAGATACAGAGGTGATAATGAGTGGCAAGAAAGTATTGATGTTTGGCTCAAACTCATATCTTGGCTTGACAAATCACCCTAGAATTAAAGAGGCTGCTATTGAGGCAGTGCGAAAGTATGGTACAGGTTGTGCCGGTTCTCGTTTCCTTAATGGAACTCTCGATATTCATATACAATTGGAGAATGAATTGGCGGAATTTGTAGGAAAGGATGAGGCTTTAGTATATTCTACCGGTTTTCAGGTGAACCTCGGTGTTCTCTCTTGCTTGACAGGACGTAGAGACACAATTTTGTGTGATGAATTGGACCATGCCTCTATTGTAGATGGACGTCGTTTGTCGTTCTCTACAACACGCAAGTTCAAACACAACGACATGGAGCATCTCGAAAGAGAATTGCAGAAATGTGAACCCGACACTTTGAAACTTATTGTAGTTGATGGTGTATTTTCTATGGAGGGCGATGTTGCAAATCTACCCGAAATAGTACGTTTGAAAAATAAGTATAATGCCAGCATATTTGTAGATGAGGCACATGGTTTGGGAGTGCTTGGTAAGGAAGGACGTGGTACTTGTAATCACTTCGGTCTTACAAAGGATGTAGACCTAATAATGGGTACTTTCAGTAAATCACTTGCAACCATCGGTGGTTTTGTGGCAGGAGATAAAGAGGTTATAAACTATATTCGCCACAATGCTCGTTCATACATTTTCAGTGCAAGTAATACTCCTGCGGCAACAGCAGCCGCAATAGAGGCACTGCACATTATGAAAGAGGAGCCCGAACGTTTGGAGAACCTTTGGAAGGTTACAAACTATGCTCTCGAAAACTTCCGTAACTTGGGATTCGAGATAGGTGCAACTTCTACTCCCATTATACCTATATATATACGCGATACCGACAAAACATTTATGGTAACAAAAATGTTATGGGATGAGGGTATTTTTGTTAATCCTGTAGTGCCTCCTGCATGTTCGCCTCAGGATACTCTTATCCGCTTCTCGCTCATGGCTACTCATACCAAAGAACAGGTAGACCGTGCATTGGAAGGAATGGTTCGTGTATTTAAAGCATTAGAATTGCTTTAATAATTAAAATACCTACGGGGTGTAGCGCAGTCCGGTAGCGCACCTGGTTTGGGACCAGGTGGTCGCAGGTTCGAATCCTGTCGCCCCGACACAAAAAAAGCAGAGTATACTCTGCTTTTTTTGTGTTTATTGTTATTTTACCAAAACCAACCTTTTTTCTTCTGTTTGGGTAGATTGCTTCCCTTTGTGTAAATGTCTTTCCATGTTTTATTATCCTTTATCATGGAGTAAATTTGTCCCCAGTCGGGCAATCCACCTAGGTTTAGGTCGTCAATGAAGAGGTCGGCATTTATTTTGCTATATTCACCACCTTCTTCAACTTTTTCTTCGGGATAGTTCTTGTTTATTGCATAAAATTCAACGCCTCGTTCTTTGCACCATGCTACAGCCTCGTCCAGTGTCTTGCCTTTACGTACAGTCCATAGTATAAGATGATGTTGCTCTTTCATGAGCATCTTGAGTGTGGTTGTTGCAAATGGAATCTCTTTGCCAATCTCGGGATATTTGTGTTCTACTATTGTTCCGTCAAAATCTACTGCTATAATCATATCTGTATTCTTTTTTCTTTGCTAAGATAGTGATTATCTTAATTCCTTCAAACTGTAAACGATAAAATGCTTATTTTTGTATGGAATTTTGAATTGATATTCTAAGAATATGATTGAGAAAATTATATATCCTTATATCTCAGAACGTTTTCTATCCGATGTGCGCTATCGCGAGGGACATCTAAGAGTTATAAATGCTTTACCACGTCGTAAAGTTATGGGACTGCATACGCCCGATATGAAACAGCTTGCTAGAAATTTATATCTTGAGCATGGTAAGTCGATTATATTGCGTTTCGAGAGTGAAAATCCAGAGTTCTTGTCTTACGAAGAGACCATGATATGGGGCTTTATTATAAATATGCATAAATGTGATGTAGATGAGCATTTCGAAATGGTTACTCATTTTGTTCCTGTGATTGATAATTGGGCTGTTTGTGATGCTTTTTGTGCAAATGCAAAATGGATGGCAAAAATTGATAGGGACAGTTTGTGGAATTTTCTTTTGCCCTATTTTGCTTCGTCACGAGAGTTTGAAGTTCGTTTTGCAATAGTTGCTTCTATGTGCTATCTTTTGCACGAAGATTCTCTTTCTGCTCTTTTTGAAAGACTAGATTCCTTGAATTTTTCATCTATCAAATCGGAATACATAACAAAAAAGGGTAGGCCGGAAGTTGCGCAACAAGGTTATGTACAGGGTGCAGAACCCTACTATGTGAGAATGGCTGTCGCATGGCTGTTGGCTACGTCGTTAGCAAAGTTCCCTTCTCTTACACGTGAATATGTTCGTTCATCACATCTGCCCGACGATGTAGTTCGTCTTTATGTTCGCAAGGCACGCGAATCGTTCCGTACAAAGTTCGTAGAGGCTTTATAATAAAAGAACTCAGTTGCACATGTGCAACTGAGTTCTTTTATATCATAAATATCTTTTTTAGAGCAATACTTTCTTACCATTGCTGATGTAGATTCCATGCTCTGCCTTTTCAACTTTACGTCCGCTAAGGTCGTAAATGTTTCCATCTTCGTTATTATTCTCTGCTTTGTCAGATGTAATATCCTCAATACCTACAGTGGGAAATTCTTCTCCAATACCATTGAAAATATATACGCTGCTACCGGGAAGAGTCAAAGTGAGTGTCTCGTCGATGTTAATAGGCTCTTCCTCTTTCAATCCACTCAATGCTGCTTGATCTGCAAATGCTTTGCTTAGTTTGATGCTGCCATTGTAGTTTGCGGGAATCTCTAATGCCTCACGTAATGTGATGGTTATTGTTTGCTCGCCATTTGCTCCATTACGCAAAGTGAATGTAGATTTTGTTCCGTTCCATGCAGCCCAACCATAAATTTCTGCTTTGCTACCTGTCCAAGGATCTCCGCCTACCCAGTGAGCATCCATCAATACGTCGGCATTAGCCTCTTGCCATCTGATACAATCGGCCAAGTCGCTCCACAATTTACCGTTCTCTATGGTGTTCATCAAATCGTAGTCGTTGTAAAGCTCAACCAAGCCACTACCACATGCAAAGGCACAACGCATTTCGTTAAGAATATATTTGTATTCACGAGAATCGCTCGCAGGAGGACCATTCTTTGTTAGCATGAATCCATGAGTCATCAAAGTGTTGATGGGGCATATTGGCGATCTTGTAACGTAGTTCTGGTGTACAAGATTGTCACGGTATGTAATCCAGTTCTCTCTATTGATGCTATTGTTACCAATACGATCGTGGTCGTTTTCCTGACGCCATGTTGCATCGCTTATCTGATACCAGAAAGGAGAAGCCCATGTTCCCACTGTTGTATTGAAGAAGATATCCTCTTTTAGGTTTTCACGAACATATTGCTCTAGGCGAATAATACCCTCGGCATTCTCGTTACCTGTGTCGCCTGCATCGGGGCCAACAGATGTGAACTGTCCCGATATTCCATCAAACTTAAAGAAGTTATATTCTCCCTTGCCATCGATGTGCTGGTTTACTACAAGATTCTCTGCAGCGTTAAGGAATGTCTCGTAGTATGCAGGGTTACTCAACTGCATGCCACCTTTATCGCTCCAATATTGACGACGGTAACTGCCACTTTGGCCATAACCACCAACCGGTCCTAACCATGCGCCTACACCTGCATTCATGTCTGCAGCGTTAGCCGCCATATCTTTCATTTCGTTGGGGAATCCGCTGTGGAATGTCCATGTTCCGTATTCGTCCCAACCGTCATCTATCATGAAGCTTTTAGGTGCAACACCATATTTTTCGAATAATTGTGTCTTCCATTGAGATATTACATCAAGAACCGATTCTGCCTGCATGTTTGTATGCTCTAGTCCGGGAGCTGCATTGTTACGGTTGATGTTTAGTTCATACCAGCTGATGTAGCATGGGAATGCACGCCAAGGTACTGCACGCTCGCGCTCGCTATATGCCAAGAATGAACGACGTTTCTGTGTCTTGCGAATGTCGCTTTCGGCTTGTGTTCCATCTTGTGCAATCAAACCAACAACAGCTCCAACCTTCCAAGTCTCACCAGCTTTGAGTACAACATTGCGACTCCAACGACCTTCAATATTTACAATGTCGGTCATGATTTCTACGCCGGCTTTTGCCTCGTAAACCTCTACTTTGAATTCGCTAGATGATTCAATAGCGCCCTCTCTATTGTCGCAGAACATGCGAACCGAGAATGTACCATCGTTGGGAACATTAAATGAGTAGGTGTTGTTCTCTTTTGCACTACCGGAGTACCCATGGTGGTAGTCGCTTGCAACAATGTCGCCATTTGCGTCTAACAAAACAGTTCCATCGATATCAAAACGTTTGTTACCACTTGTGTATGTTAATGTAACTACTACCTTCTGGTCCTTCTTAAGTTCTACTTCTTTGGTATATGTATAGTATGTTTTATCGGAACCACCAACCTCGTTGATGCGCATAGGCACTTCGCTCGATGCCATCTGTTTCCATGCACTTGCTTGAATATTGTCTTTGACAGGAGTAGATACTAGTTTATAACCCTCTTCCTCTACGTTGTCGCTACCACCTGCTGTGTTGTATGCAGTGGGAGTTTCCAATCCTGCAAATATTTTGTTGTTCATGATAACCTTACCACGAGTGTTACCAATTGCAACCGGTTTGCTTCCTGCAGCGTTGGCATCTACATTGTAGGTCATTGCTATTATGTCATACATATCTACATTTCCCTTACCTGTCAATTCCATCTCGGTACGCAAGTAGTGGCTGCCATCGCGAAGCACTGCACGCCAGATAATTTCAATCTCTTCACCTTTGTATGAATAGGCAAAAACAGCTTCCAATGCTTTTCCTGCAAAATGTTTTGCACCGCCAATTGCATATTCGTCTGCTACGAGGTTCTTAGTCTCAAAACTCTTCAACTCCATTTGGCTGGCTGTAACCTTGTCGCCATTTCCAAATCCAACGATAAACAATTCTGTACCTGCTACTAAATCCATGGCTTTGCTACCTAAGAAATAGATAGCTTTTCCGGTATTTATGAAACTTGCCGCCAATACATTGTTGTATAGGGTGTAAACTTTTTCATCGTTGTCCAATTTTGCAACACCAACCTCGTCTTGTTGTTTGGGATAAACCCATGCCTGTGTGTAGGGAGCACTCTCGCGAAGTTCGGGCATTGAATAATATGTTACAGATATTGTCATTGCGTCATTGTCAACATTTGCAACTGCAAACTGGTTCTCTTTTTGTGCTGCAATGACACTGCTGGGAGATAATAAACCTACGACTTTAACTTCATCTCCATTGCTATAACTTTTATCGTTAATGTATACAGAACCCTCGCTCAATACAACTGTATATGTGTATACTTGTACCTCTTTGAGCATATAACGGCTACCTGCATCATCATTACCATTTTGTCTCCACAATCCAATGGTAATCTCGGTGTTGTCAAGTGGGTTAAAATCTTTTCCACCGTTTAGGTTCATGTATGCAGCTGCGGCTGTTCCGGCTGTTGTAATAGGTGCAAATTGATAATGACCGCTGTGGCTGGTAGTTTCACTAGTCATCCAAGGCTGTGCATTATCCTTTAAGTCCTCCAAAATTACAAAGTTTCTGCAATTGTCGTTGTAACTTGCATCTTTGTTGTAAGATACCCATTTTTTACGGTCTAAACTGTAGATTAAGTATGCATTGCTGTTGTTACTGGCATAAAAAGCAAACTTACCAGCATTCTCCGGTGTTTCTGTGGGTGATGTGTAAGATGTTAATGTTAAATTGTTACCATTAACAATGGTGAACATGTGCTCGGGGTTATCCACCGACGTGGATACCTTGATTGCATCTTGTCCATACGCAACCGACATGACAGTCAGCAGTGCTAGGATAGAAAGCAATCTTTTCTTGCAAAAACATTGTTTCATAATAGTGTTAATTTTTTGGGTTAGTATATAAATATTATATTATTATATGTATTTTGCAAATATACGATTAATATATTATTAAGCAAAATTTATTTTTATATACATGTACAAAGAATTTATGGCATCTGTGTCATGCTGTTTTTGTCAGTATGCCATTTTGGCGCAATTTACTCCAATTATTAAAAAATCTTTGTTAATTTTGCATGCTTAAAATGTAAAAACATTTTTGGCATGCTTTTCGTTATTAAAACAATGTACCGATTTTTGATTCGGTATAAATATAATAGAAACATAAAAATAAGTAATAAATTAAAACTACGTAATCATGAACATTAAACCATTAGCAGACAGAGTGCTTATCGTGCCCATGGCGGCCGAAGAGAAAACTATCGGTGGTATAATCATCCCCGATACAGCAAAAGAGAAACCTCTTCAGGGTAAAGTTGTAGCCGTTGGTAACGGTACAAAAGAAGAAGAGATGGTTATTGCTGTCGGCGACCAAGTGCTCTATGGAAAATATTCGGGTACAGAATTGGAGTTCGAAGGTGAGAAATATTTGATAATGCGTCAAAGCGACGTTTTAGCTGTTTTAAAATAAATAATTTAGAGACAATTTCTTATACTGTTTCTTATAAAAATAGAATTAGATTATGGCAAAAGAGATTCTTTTCAATATGGACGCTCGCGACCAATTGAAGAAAGGTGTTGATGAACTGGCTAATGCTGTTAAGGTTACATTAGGACCTAAAGGTAGAAATGTTATTATAGAGAAAAAATTTGGTGCCCCCCAGATTACCAAGGATGGTGTTTCTGTTGCAAAAGAGATTGAGTTGGCCGATGCATACATGAACACAGGTGCACAACTCGTGAAATCAGTTGCTTCTAAAACAGGAGATGACGCAGGAGATGGTACAACTACAGCTACTGTGCTTGCACAAGCTATCATCACCGAGGGATTGCGCAATGTTACCGCAGGTGCCAATCCTATGGATTTGAAACGTGGTATTGACAAAGCTGTTACCAAAATAGTTGAATCTATCAAGGCACAGAGCGAAGAGGTTGGTGCTAACTACGAAAAGATTGAGCAGGTTGCAACAATTTCTGCTAACAACGACAGCGAAATAGGCAAACTTATTGCAGATGCAATGCGTAAAGTTTCAAAAGATGGTGTAATCACTATCGAAGAGGCTAAGAGTCGCGACACAACAATTGGCGTTGTAGAGGGTATGCAGTTCGACCGTGGCTACCTGTCGGCTTACTTTGTTACAGATACCGAGAAGATGGAGTGCCAAATGGATAGTCCTTATATCCTTATCTACGATAAGAAAATTACTAATCTAAAGGATATGCTTCCTATTCTTGAGGCTGCAGTACAAACAGGTCGTCCTTTGCTCATCATTGCCGAGGATGTTGAGAGCGAGGCTCTTACAACTTTGGTCGTAAACCGTTTGCGCTCACAGCTTAAGATTTGTGCAGTTAAGGCTCCCGGCTTTGGCGACCGTCGCAAAGATATGCTCGAGGATATTGCTACTCTGACAGGTGGTATAGTTATCAGCGAAGAGAAGGGTATTAAATTGGAACAAGCTACATTGGAGATGCTAGGTAGCTGTGGTAAAATAACAGTGAGCAAGGATAATACAACTATCGTAGATGGTAATGGCAATAAAGATGCTATTGCAACTCGTGTAGCTCAAATCAAATCGCAGATTGCTACTACAAAGAGCGATTACGACAAAGAGAAATTACAGGAGCGTCTTGCAAAACTAGCAGGTGGTGTAGCTGTTCTTTATGTTGGTGCTGCATCTGAGGTTGAGATGAAAGAGAAAAAAGACCGCGTTGATGATGCTCTCTGTGCTACTCGTGCAGCAATTGAAGAGGGTATCGTTCCCGGTGGTGGTGTAACATATATTCGTGCAATAGATACTCTCGATGATCTTGAGGCTGTAAATGCCGATGAAAAAACCGGTATTGCAATTGTGAAACGCGCAATAGAGGAGCCTCTTCGTCAGATAGTTGCAAATGCAGGTAAAGAGGGTGCTGTAATTGTACAAAAAGTTCGCGAAGGAAAAGGCGATTATGGTTACAACGCTCGTACCGACGTATACGAGAATATGCTCGCTGCCGGTGTGGTTGACCCAGCAAAGGTAACTCGTGTTGCTCTTGAAAATGCCGCATCTATAGCTGGCATGTTCCTCACTACAGAGTGCGTTATTGTAGAGAAGAAAGAGGAGAAACCCGAAATGCCTATGGGTGCTCCCGGAATGGGTGGAATGGGCGGTATGATGTAAAAATAGAATCCGCTTATAAAGTATAAACGGCAACTCAAATTAATTTGAGTTGCCGTTTATTTTGCGTATCTTGTAACTATTGGGTATCTTCGCACTAAAATTGCAAACAGAGTTCCAATTATTAAAGATATCCCTTTTCTAAAATTATGCTTACTGATATAAAAAATATAGAGATTGCAGAATACGATTACTCATTACCCGATGAACGTATCGCAAAATATCCGCTTACACAACGTGATAACTCTAAATTGTTATTGTATAACAAAGGGGTTGTATCAGAAGATTTATTCTATAACTTGCCAAATTATATTCCCAATGGCAGTCTGATGATTTTTAATAATACAAAGGTTATTCAGGCTCGTTTGCGTTTTAAGAAAGAGACCGGTGCGCAAATAGAGGTTTTTTGTCTAGAACCGGAATTTCCTAACGACTATCAACTTATTTTCCAACAAACAGAAGAGTGTGTTTGGAAATGTTTGGTTGGTAACTCGGCACGTTGGAAAAATGGAATCCTTACTCAACAATTTGTTGTAAATGGTGTCGTTGTTACGCTATGTGCCGAACGTATAAGTTCTGGTGCCGTTAATTCAGTACGTTTTTCTTGGAATGGCGGTTTCTCTTTTGCTGAACTGTTAGAGGCTGTGGGAGAATTGCCAATTCCTCCCTATCTCAACCGTAAAACAGAGGAGAGTGATAAAAGCACCTATCAAACAGTATATTCAAAGGTTAAAGGTTCTGTTGCTGCGCCGACAGCCGGTTTGCATTTTACTCCTAATGTGCTAAATTCATTGCAACAACATGGTGTTGAACTTGCCGAGGTAACATTGCATGTTGGTGCAGGTACTTTCAAACCTGTAAAGAGCAGTGCAATTGGTGAACATGATATGCACGAAGAGTATATTGATGTGAGTATGGAATTGCTCAATAAACTTATTGTTGCCGGTGGTAGTGTTATAGCTGTGGGTACGACATCGGTACGTACATTGGAGAGTCTCTATTTTCTTGGTGAAACAGCATATGAGAATCCTGAATTGCCTTTTGAAAATTTATATGTGCACCAGTGGCAACCATACGAACGAGAACATACATTGTCGGCAGTAGAAGCTCTGCAAGCGCTTGTCGATTATCTTAAACGCAGTGGCAATGAGCGCGTTCATGCACATACACAAATAATTATTGCTCCGGGATATGAATATCGTATTGTGAAGGCTATTGTTACCAATTTTCATCAACCCAAAAGTACCTTGTTGTTGTTGGTATCGGCTTTTGTCAAAGGTGATTGGAAAAGGATTTATGACTATGCTCTATCTCACGATTTTCGTTTCTTGAGTTATGGCGATAGTTCGTTGCTCATTCCATAAGCTTACAGATGTTTAATAGATTATCAGTTATATATAAAAATATTTAAATAGGTTTTAAACCTTTTATATCTACCGGGTGTTTCTCTATAAGATGCTGTATTAAAGTGAATTATAGAGAAATTCTTATTTATATATCGATTCTAGTGTTGTCTATGGCACTTATAATGTGCAAAGACAAAGATGTACAGGTACAGAGTGGTCATAGCCATCTTTACGACAATACCGATGTAACATTTTATAATGCAACCACTGTCAACCCAATTTATTCTCAAGGTAACGGCTTAGAACGACTTCATCTGGCTTCTGTAGATGTGTTGGGAGATGGTGAACTATTTTTCGAAAAATCAATGAGCGATACTCTGTTTGTTGAAGTTTCATATAGTTATGAGTGGTTGAGTGATTCTATATTTGAATTTGTGGAGGGTGTATTGCGCTTGCCACTAAGAGTTACTCCCGATTTTCTTCATCGTACAATAAATTTTGAGAATATTGCTCCTATTCCTTTTCCCGAGGTTGTATATGACTCAATTGATGTCTCTTTTTCTTCTGAATATTAAAATGGTATAATATATAAATTTTTTGGCGATGTAATAAAAAATATGCTTTGTTGCCACTCTATTATTTACCATTATTCTCTACTTCTTATTGAAACTTCTTTGTATCTTCGCACAAAATTGCGCATAAATGAAAAGCGATAACAATAAAGAGATTTTTCCTGTAGTGGATGAGAATGGTATCGTAGTTGCCAAGGCCACAAGAGGAGAGTGCCATAATGGTAGTAAATTGTTACATCCGGTGGTGCATCTGCATCTGTTCGATAAACAGGGTAGGTTGTTTCTTCAACAACGCCCTCTCTGGAAAGATATTCAGCCGGGTAAATGGGACACTGCTGTCGGTGGGCATGTCGATTATGGCGAACATATCGATATTGCATTACGTCGTGAGGTAAAAGAGGAACTGGGTATAGAGAATTTCGAACCGAAATTTTTGCTACGTTATGTTTTCGAAAGTGAACGAGAAAAAGAACTTGTTCATGTCTATAGTACAATTTATTCGGGTGATGTACATCCAAGCGAAGAACTCGACGGTGGTCGTTATTGGACTATAGAAGAAATAAACTCGGCAATTGGTAAAGGGGTGCTAACACCCAATTTTGAGCAGGAATTTAAAAGAATAATAGATATATTATGAAGATAGGAGATAAAGTGCGTTTCATACACGAAACAGGTGGTGGCGTTGTTACCGGTTTTCGTGGTAAGGATGTCGTGTTGGTAAAGGGAGAAGATGGCTTCGAAATTCCGATGCCTATACGTGAATGTGTGGCAATAGATACAAATGAGTATAACTTTCAAAAGAAAACTGTTGCCCCAAAAGAGGAATCAAAGAAGCATGTTCAGCCGGCTGTGGCAAAATCTATAATAGAAGAGGATGAGCCACTTATCTTGTATCGTCCTAAGGAACGTCCCGAAGGAGAGCGACTCAATGTTTCCTTAGCCTATTTGCCTATGGACGAGAAATCTCTATCGAATTCTCGTTTCGAAGCTTATATAATTAATGATAGTAATTACAGCATATATTTTACCTATTCTGTTGTAGAAGGACGTAGTTGGCGCTTGCGTAGCAGTGGTCTTTTGGAGCCTAATTCCAAATTATTTATGGAGGAATTTGGTCGTGAGGAACTGAACGAGATGGGGCGCGTCTGTGTGCAACTGATACCTTTTAAAGAGGAAAAAAGTTTTGCTCCAAAGCCTGCGGTAAGTGTAGAACGTCGCATTGATACCGTTAAGTTCTATAAATTGCATCTCTTCCGCGAAAATCCATTTTTTGACGAAGGTGCCTTGCTATACGATGTTGTTGTAGATGACAAACCGGTGAAGGAAATTTTTACCGATGCCAATGAAATTCAGCGTGTAATATTGGAAAAAAAGAAAGACGATAATACTCAACAACGTGTGGCACAACCAAAATTGGCAAAGAGCGACGACATAATAGAGGTGGATTTGCATGCACACAATTTGTTAGAGACTACAGCCGGCATGAATGCTTTTGATATACTCAATTATCAAATGGATGTAGTTCGCAAAACTCTTGATGCTCATGTAAAAGAGCGTGGCAAAAAGATTGTCTTTATACATGGTAAAGGAGAGGGTGTTTTGCGTAATGCAATTGCACAAGAGTTAAAGCGTAAATATCCACGTTGCCTTTCACAAGATGCATCGTTTCAAAAGTATGGCTTTGGCGCTACTATGGTAATTATTAAGTAATAGTTACGTTGCATTGCTTGAGTAGGCAATAGTAAAAATGCTAACTTTGCAATTGGCTTCTATAATTGTTTTTGCACAATTTGCAATGGTGGCACCGGTGGTGAGCACATCGTCTATCAAAAGAATGTGCTTACTTTCAATTTTCTCAGGTTTTGTAAGAGAAAATATGCCCTCGACATTCAACCAGCGTTCTTCGCGGGTCTTGTGTGTTTGTGTCTCGTTTGCTTTATTGCGAACAATGCAGTCTGTAATAATTGGAATACCCGTTATTTGAGATATGCCTTTGGCTATGTAATCGCATTGGTTATATCCTCTTTTACGTAGTTTCTTTTTTGATAGTGGAAGTGGAACAATTGCATCTATGCCATCGAAGAAACCTTTCTCTTTTAGGTCGCCGGTTGCAATGGTTGCAAGGTGTGTTCCAACTTCGGGACGTTCTTTGTATTTTAGTTGATGTAGCAGTTTATTGTATGGCGACCCTTTACGATAATAAAGATACGATGTTGCACGCTCAATGGGAACTATGCCCCAGAATATTTTTTCTATCTCTTTGCTATGGATATCGTCGATAACAGGAAGTGTTACAAGACACTTAAGACAGATATCTTTTTCACTGCCCGAAAGTACTTCATCGCATACAATGCAGTGGCGTGGAAATATAAGGTCTATTAAATCGTTTATCCACTTCATAGCTCTGCCGTCTTTGAATTAAATCTTTAAAAGTCGGAATTGTAATCTAGTTGGTCAAAAATTAGTGATGGTTCAAATCCACGACTTGCTACAAAGCGTATAATCTTTTGCTTTGTGGCATGGTCGTTGTTTTTCAGTTCTTTAGATTTTGTCTGTATAAGATTCCTTAGGATGTCAATGTACTGTTCTTCGTCAATCTGAGCAATGGCATTGTTAATATCGCTCTGTTGCAGATGTTTTTGGCGCATTGCTGCAACTATTTTTAATCGACCCCAATGATTAAATCGTAGTTTGTCGTTTACAAATGCTTTGCAATAACGACTTTCGTCTATGAACCCTTCGCTTTCCAAACGTTGCAATATGCGTTCTTGTACCGAATGTTCAACACCACATGCTTTGAGTTTTGTACTTACTTCGTAGCGACATCTTTCGCATAGTGTGCAGTAACCTGCTGCTTTATTAAGCGCTTCGCCTTCGGTCAGTTCTTTCATCGTTTTATCGCTTTTATCATTCTGTCGTTGTCGGCAAAATCCTTACGCAATTCAATGTGCTGGTATCCCATATTACGAAGCATCTCTATTATGTCGTTGCCATGTGCACGGTTAATTTCGAAATAGAGTGCGCCGTTGCCGGTGAGCATTTTTTGTGCTTTTTGTGCTATTACGCGATAGAAAAGCAATGGGTCTTCATTGGGTACAAAGAGTGCAATATGTGGTTCGTAATCGAGCACATTCTTTTCCATTGTTCTTTTCTCTATCTCTTTTATATAAGGCGGGTTGCTGACAATTATATCAAATTGCTCGTCGCCGGGTATGTACGATAATATGTCTTTTTGTGCAAACAATACATTGGTGTTGTTTGCATTACTGTTCTCTTGTGCCATTGATAGCGCATTATTAGAAATGTCCCATGCAGTTATACTGCTCTTTGGCATTCTATGGGCAAGAGATATTGCAATACAACCACTTCCTGTGCCAATGTCCAACATTCTTTCCGTTCCGGTTGCTTTGTCTGTTATCCATGTAACAAGTTCTTGTGTCTCGGGGCGTGGTATCAGTACCGAACTATTTACTTTAAATTTTAGTCCGCAGAAATACTCATATCCAAGGATATATTGTATAGGAGTGAATTTTTGTAACTCCTCAATTGCATTTTGCAATGTTGTCTGTTCTTCGTTGCTGAGTGTTACCGGCTCTTTAAGAAAGTATAGGCTCTCTTTAAAGTCTAACAGTTCGGTAGCCAATATTCGTGTCAATGCTACAACTTCACTTTCGTTGTAGTAATTGCATAGGCTTTCACGTATCTGTCGGGTAATCTCTTTCATCCTCTATTGAAAGTAGCGATAAGGTTGTCCCATTCGTTGCATAGTGCTTGTACCGATGGGAATACCAAGTTTGCACCAGCCTCAATAAGCACCTTGTCATTGAGAGGTCCTGTATTTGCTGCAATGGTAAACATGCCTGCGGCAACACCGGCTTTAACTCCTAATGGGGCATTCTCTACGACTATTGCCTCGCGAGGTGTGAAACCTCCACGCTCAAGAGCTAAAAGATAGGGATCGGGGTAGGGTTTACCACGTTTTACATTAAAACTAGTAACAATGTGTTGTTCGTTAAAGAGGCCGGGGAAATGGCTCTGTATTTTGTTGAGTAGTGTAGGTGTTCCGGAACCGGTTACTATCATTGGAGTTAAACCGCACTCTTTTACCTTTTGGACAAGTTCCAATGCTCCTTGCATACGTGGAGTAGGAGGATATGTAGCAAAAATATCGCATTTAGCCTTGCAAAGTGCATCTATCTGCTCTTGTGTTGCCGGCTTGCCGAACTGTGCCATACTTGCGGTATTTATGGTGTCGGCACCTGTTCGTCCTTCATTCATGTATACATCCTCCTTAGAGAATGTAAAACCGGCATCTGTCATCACTTGCGACCAAGCATCGGCATGAAAGGGCATGGAGTCGAATAGGACTCCGTCCATATCAAATAATACAGCACGCAACTGCAAGGCTTCGAAGCCTTGCAGTTGCAGATATTGTTTTAACTTGTCGTTATATGTCATATCAGAGTCTTGCACGAATAGCCTTGCTCTCCTCTTCGTAACCGGGTTTGTCGAGTAGGGCAAACATGTTCTTTTTGTATGCCTCTACGCCCGGTTGGTTGAAAGGATTTACACCTAATACATAGCCACTTATACCACATGCAATTTCGAAGAAGTAGATTAACTCGCCAATGTAGAACTCGTTAAGAACGGGAATAGAAATGCGCATGTTGGGTACACCGCCATCGACATGTGCCAATTGTGTACCAAGTTCTGCCATTTTATTTACCTCATCCACATGCTTGCCTGCGAGGAAGTTTAATCCGTCGAGGTTTTCATTGTCGCTGGGGACGGTTAGTGAACTGTTGGGTTGCTCAATTGACAGTACTGTTTCGAAGATAGTACGTTCTCCTTCCTGAATCCACTGACCCATTGAGTGAAGGTCTGTTGTGAAATCGACAGAGGCGGGGAATATACCCTTATTTTCTTTTCCTTCAGACTCTCCATAGAGCTGTTTCCACCACTCCGATGTAAAATGTAATTTGGGTTGGTAGTTTACAAGTATCTCAATTTTCTTACCGTTTGCATAGAGCGCGTTACGTGTTGCTGCATACATTGCTGCAATATTCTCCTCAAATGGTACTGCAGGTGAACAATCTTTTTCCATCTGCTGTGCTCCGTTTACAAGTGCATCAACATCGAATCCGGCAACAGCAATAGGTAATAGACCTACAGGTGTGAGCACCGAGAAACGGCCACCTACGTTGTCGGGAATGATGAAGCTCTTATATCCCTCTTTGTCAGCTGTTACACGTGCGGCACCTTTGACAGCATCGGTAATGGCAACAATAACTTTGCTTGCTGTCTCTTTACCACGTTGCTCTTCGCACTGTTTCTTTAGCAAACGGAATGCCAACGCTGTCTCTGTTGTTGTTCCCGACTTAGAGATGTTTATTACACCAAATTTCTTGTCTTTAAGGAATGTGGTTAGTTCACTAAGGTAATCTTCGCTAATGTTATGTCCTGCAAAAATGACACGTGGGTTTTTACCATCGTTCATAAATGCTGCAAAATTATTGCTCAAAGCCTCAATTACTGCACGTGCGCCAAGGTAACTTCCACCAATTCCAGCAACAACCACTACGTCGCAGTTCTCGCGTAATGTTTGTGCAACAGCTTTGATGTCGTTCAAATGTTCTGCTGTGATTGACGAAGGAAGATGTAGCCAACCCAAGAAATCGTTTCCCGGCAGTGTGCCCTCTTCCAATGCTTTTTGTGCAATCTCAACTTGTGGTTTCAGAGCAAAAATCTGCTCCTTGGCTACAAATCCTGTAACCTTGTCGATGTTAAGAGAAATATTTTTCATATTCTTGTTTATTTGAATGAGTCTGTTAATAATTTTATCTCAATGACAGGAGAAATATGCTCGTATAATATGTTGTAAACAGCGTCAATAATAGGAGTGTTCACACGATAATACTCGTTAATCTCTTTAATACATTTTGCAGCATAGTAACCTTCGGCAATCATCTCCATTTCCACTTGAGCACTTTTTACTGAATAGCCACGTCCAATCATTGTTCCAAATACTCGGTTACGGCTAAAGTTTGAGTATCCGGTAACTAATAGGTCGCCAAGATAAACACTATCGTTGATAGTACGTTCTATTGGGTGAACAACATTTATAAAACGGTTCATTTCAATTACTGCGTTTGACATAAGAACGGCTTGAAAATTATCTCCATACTTCAGTCCGTTGCATATACCTGTGGCAATAGCGTATATGTTTTTCAGCACAGAGCCATACTCAATTCCTACAACGTCGTCGCTCACCGATGTCTTTACAAAACTATTAGCGATTTTTTGTGCAAATTGTGTAGCATGGTGTATGCTTGAACAGCCTACAGTAAGGTATGAAAGACGTTCGAGTGCAACTTCTTCGGCATGACATGGACCGGCAATAACTGCAATGTTCTCATAGGGAACATTGTATGCCTTGTGAAAATATTCCGATATAATTAGGTTTTCGTCGGGTACAATACCTTTAATGGCATTCACAATAAACTTATCCTCTAAGTCGGCCTTTAATTTCTTAAGATGACTTTTGAGGTAGGGTGATGGTGTTACAAATACCAAAATATCAGACTCCTTCACAATTTTATTTATATCGGAAGAGAAATTTATTCTGTTGGTATCGAACTTAACTGAAGATAGGTATGCCGGGTTATGTCCCAAGCGTTTGAACTCTTCAATACGGTCATCGCGTCTGATATACCAATTGATAGTCTCTACATTGCTGAGCAAAATTTTTGCAATGGCTGTTGCCCAACTGCCTCCGCCCATTATGGCAACTTGTTTGTTCGCTAATTCCATAATACTGCAATTTAAGATTATGCAAGTTTCTCAATCCATGCGGTAACATCATTTACCGAAGGGGTGGTGTAATTGAGTTTGTATTTTTTGTTTATTCCACCAATCTCTTGTTGAATCTTCTGTGGGTTTCCTCCTTTGAGGTCGGAAACAAGGTTGTAACCCGCTTTTTGTAGTACGGGAACCCACTCCTCGGGCACTCCTATTGCTGTGAAAGCAGAAACAGGGTCTTTGGGTATCTTCTTTTCGGGACGCATCTGCGGGAAGAATAACACTTCTTGAATTGTTGTCTGTCCTGTCATGAGCATTACAAGACGGTCCATTCCAATTCCCATACCCGATGTGGGGGGCATACCATATTCGAGTGAACGTACAAAATCATTGTCAATGAACATTGCTTCGTCGTCGCCCTTTTCGCTCAAACGCAACTGCTCTTGGAAACGCTCCAACTGGTCAATTGGGTCGTTTAGCTCACTATATGCATTACAAAGCTCTTTTCCATTTACCATAAGCTCGAAACGCTCTGTCAATTCGGGGTTCTCGCGGTGGCGTTTGCAAAGAGGAGACATCTCAATAGGATAGTCTGTGATGAATGTGGGCTGTATGTAATTGCCTTCGCACTTTTCTCCAAATATCTCATCAATCAACTTGCCTTTGCCCATTGTAGAGTCTGTCTCAACACCTAGTTGTTTGCAAACATCGCGCAACTGATCCTCGTTCATGCCTGTAATATCTACTCCGGTGAACTCTTTGATTGCTTCTGTCATTGTGCGACGTGCAAAAGGTGCTTTGAAACTGATTGTGTGTTCTCCTACTTGTACTTCGGTTGTGCCGTTTACGTCGAGACATATCTTTTCGAGCATCTGCTCGGTAAATTTCATCATCCAATTGTAGTCCTTGTATGCAACGTAAATTTCCATACAGGTAAATTCGGGGTTGTGGGTGCGGTCCATACCTTCGTTACGGAAGTTCTTTGAGAACTCATATACACCCTCGAAACCGCCTACTATAAGACGTTTAAGGTACAACTCGTTTGCTATACGTAAATAGAGTGGAATGTCGAGTGCATTGTGGTGTGTGATGAACGGACGTGCTGCGGCTCCACCGGGAATAGATTGCAGAACCGGTGTCTCAACCTCCATGTATCCTTTTGCGTTAAAATATTCGCGCATCGATGTATACACCTTGCTACGTTTGATGAATATATTTTTTACATCTTCATTTACAACAAGGTCAACATAGCGTTGGCGATAGCGAAGTTCAGGGTCTTCGAATTTGTCGTATGCAACACCATCTTTATATTTTACAATAGGCAACGGACGGATGCTTTTTGAAAGTAGTGTCAGTTCCTCTGCATGTACAGTGATTTCGCCTGTCTGTGTGCGGAATACATAACCTTTTATACCTACAAAGTCGCCAATGTCTAATAGGCGTTTGAATAATACATTATATAAATCTTTGTTCTCACCCGGACATAGGTCGTCGCGTGTTATATATACTTGAATTCGTCCTTTTGAATCTTGTAGTTCTATAAACGATGCTTTTCCCATTACACGACGGCTCATCATGCGTCCTGCAATACACACTTTACGTAGCTCTTCTTCGTCTTTAAACTCATTTAGAATGTCGACAGAAAAAGCATTGGTAGGGTACTCTGCTGCAGGATATGCTTCAATACCCATGTTGCGCAACTCATTAAGTGCTTCGCGACGCACAATCTCTTGTTCGCTAAGTTCTAATATATTCATTGTTTTATATGTATTTGTTCTATTTTCTTAAACTAATTTTTTGAAGTAATCGATGGTTCTCTTTAATCCCTCCTCTAATTTAACCTCGGGGCGCCAACCGTTTAGTTCGCGATTTGCAAGCGAAATGTCGGGTTTTCTTTGACGTGGGTCGTCTTGTGGTAATGGTTGAAAAACAATTCTTGATTTAGAATCTGTAAGTTCTATTACCTTATTTGCGAGCTCCAACATCGTGAACTCACCGGGGTTGCCAATGTTTACGGGGCCTGTGAATTCATCGCCGGTATTCATCATGCGTATCATGCCTTCTACAAGGTCATCGACATATTGAAAACTACGGGTCTGTTGTCCGTCTCCATATATGGTGATATCCTCGCCACGTAGTGCTTGTACGATGAAATTAGATACAACACGACCATCGTTCATACTCATGCGGGATCCGTATGTATTGAATATGCGTACAATTTTAATTCGTATGTTATTCTGACGATGGTAGTCCATGAATAGTGTTTCGGCGCATCGCTTTCCTTCGTCGTAGCATGAACGTATTCCTATAGGATTGACATTTCCCCAATATCCTTCGATTTGTGGATGTATGTTTGGGTCGCCGTATACCTCGCTTGTTGATGCTTGAAGAATTTTTGCTCTCACCAATTTAGCCAGCCCTAGCATGTTCATAGAGCCTATGACACAGGTTTGAATAGTTTTAACCGGGTCGTATTGATAGTGAATGGGTGATGCTGGACATGCAAGGTTGTATATCTCATCAACTTCGGCAGTGTAGGGCTTTGTTACGTCGTGGCGCACCAATTCGAAATGGTCGTTACCTATCAAATGACGTATATTGTCCTTGCTACCTGTAAAATAGTTGTCGAGGCATATCACATCGTTCCCTTCGTTGAGCAGACGCTCACATAAATGAGAACCAATGAAACCGGCACCTCCGGTTACAAGTATTCTTTTCATTATATGTTACTTTTGCAAAAGATTATCTTTGCAAAAATAATACTTTATTTTCATCTTTCCCTTATATCGACTGCTGTTTTTGTCTCATATTTTATAGATATATCTGTTTTTTTATTTCCTACCACTTATTTATAAAAGCAATATTGTGTATATTTCCTTACTGCGCTAATAGTTGAATTTTTCTTTTTCTGTTTTTTCTTCTTGTTAAAACTGTTGCTGTGATGAAATAAAATGCTGTTTGTAGCCAAAGCAGACGATATTCGAATAGTACATCGAAGAGTGGTGCCCCCGTTTCGTTGATAGCTACAAAGCCATTTATCCCGGGCGTTGAGGGTAGTAGATATGAAACATATTTCCAAAATATAGGAATGGAACTTCCGGGCCAAGATATTCCCGAAAGAAAAAGAAATGGTATTGATGTGAAAACAAACATTAACATGCTGGTTTCTCGGTTACGAATAAAATGTCCAAGAGTAATTGCAAAATAGATACAAGCTAACAAGTAGGGTAACATAAACATTGCTAATGTTTGTGCATGACTCAGTTGTGATAAATTAAATATTGCCGGAACTATGCATAAAATATATGCAGTAACGGGCATATAAATGGTTAAATATGCAAATCCTCTGCCAATTATATAAGCTAGCGCCGACGATGTTTTATATCGTAATGCCGGTCTGTGATGTTCTCTATCTGTTCCCATACGCATGCCTACCCCTAACAATAGTGTTTGTTGCAGAATAAGTACCAAAATCGCCGGAATAATAAAATTTGCAAATCCGGCTGTAGGGTTGGCTATGCCCACTGCTACATGTTGCAACGGGGTAGTGTATATCTCATCTTCTCGCTCTGTTAATCCACCCAATTGGGCAATCTGAATATTACTATTCATCGAAAGGCTTACTTCGGTACATGCCACTAATATCGCTTTGTAGTAGAATAGGCTGGCCATACTGCAATATATGCTTACATGCGCCTGTATATTACTCTGAATGTTATTTGCAAACTCTTCGGGAATATAAATAATTCCTTTTGCTTTATCTTCTTTCATCTGTTTGCGTGCCGATAACATATCTGTACACAACGAAACAATGGCTATTTCGGGTGTTGCATCACATTTTTGTAAAAAGCATCGGCTTATACTGCTATTTGATAGGTCGCATACCGTAACAGGAATATCGTGTACCACCTCTTGTGAATAAATATAGGTGTAGAGCAGTGGATAGCCTATTGGTACCACAATTAAAAACACCATTACTCCAAGGTCTTCAATGCATTGCTTTAACTCACGTATGTAAATATTAAAAATAGTTTTCATCTCATTTATTCTATATATGAGTAACTTTTAAGTGCTCGTTTCAGTCGTGGTAGAACAATTATAGATAACAAGCAAAACGTGATTAATGCTGCATAGTGTATCAGCACTTCTGCAATTGGGTAGCCAAGAAGTGCTTGATTGCAGTATATCATGAAATAGTGCCGCAGAGGGAATAGGTTTGTAAGTGCTTGTATCGAACCACTCATTCCTTCGATTGGAAACGAAAAACCGGATATTGAAAACGAAACAACACCCCAAAGCGATGCAATGCTCATTGCCCAACGTGGTGACGGCAGCAACCCCGAAAGAAAGATTCCAAAACTTTGTGAGGCTATGACCATGAGCAACGATGCAATAATCATACTGTATATCCCGTCGTGAATGGGGAAATGTAAAAATTTATACAAAAAGATATTATAGAATATTGCCATTAGTGCAAAGAGAATAGTTTGAGGCAAAAGTTTGCTTACAAGGGCAATAACTATATTGTCATCAGCCTCTTTAATCCACTGTTTCGCAGTGCCAAATTTAATCTCCGATGTAATGCTGTATGTAGTTAGCAAGAATATCAGTAACGACAACACACCGGGGTAGAGTGTGTTGTTAAGATAAATGGAATAGTTGAGCCACGGGTTGCCAATGGCATGTGTCTCAATTACTATTGGTTGCAGAAACGTTGTGGCTTGTTGCAGGCTTGCTCCTTTAGCCAACATGGTTGCTCGTCCTACCGATGCATTGGCTAAAAGTGATGTTATATACATATCGCGATATGTAAGTGAGCCTGCTACCAAATAACTGTAATTCATGTAGAACGAAATAGTTGGTTGTCTGTTTGCCAACAAATCGGCTGTTGTACCTTGGGGAAAATAGTAGAAAGCGTATATCTCTCCACGTCGCATTGCTTCGGTTGCTCTTAGGATGTCGGCATATCGTGATATGATATCTATTTGTTGCATAGCGTCGAGGTTGCGTGCTATCTTGCGAGTTGTCGATGTATTGTCGGCATCTACTACGGCAATGGGTAATTCTGTCGGCAATCCGTCATTCATTAGTGTTGCAAATAGTATGAATGTGCCTAAAGGTGCTATTACACAACAGAATATGTACAGCGGTCTCGAAAACAGTATCCTTAATTCTCTGTGTAATAGAGTGCGAAATCTGTTATTTGTGGATTGTCTGTTTCTCATTTTATTCTCTTCTTATTAAAACAGACATTCCGGGTCGCAGGCCATCTACTTTTTGAGTGGGACGAGCACGAACCTCGAAAGTTTTTATATCATATTCTCCGGTGGTTTTTGTAGCGTGCCACACTGCGTATGTTCCTAAATCTTTCATATAATAAATTTCAATTTCAGTCTCTTTGTCTATTGCCGGTATGTAAGCCTTTGTTTTGTTGCCAATGTTGTAATCCCTCAAATAATCTTCTCGTATATTAAAACTAATCCACATTTCATCGAGATATGCTATATTCATAATTGGAGCACCGGAACCGACCAATTCTCCAACTGATGGAAAAATATCGCTTATCTCTCCATCGTGTATTGCTGTAAGAACCATTTCGTTTACGTATGAATCGACTTCGTCGACTGCCCCTTGCGCTTGACGATATTTAGCCTGTGCCATCTCTTTCTCTTCGCTTTCTGCTCCTTTCAGGGTCAATTCATATTGCGCCTTTGCTGCACGTTCGGTTGCTAATGCTGCGTTATATGTGGCTTCGGCCTCGTCGTGCTTCTGTGCTGTGGTAACACCTTCGTTGTAAAGATTTTTAACTCGCTCAAATGATTTCTTTGCGATATCTAATCCTGCAATGGATTTTTGCCACATTTCGTATGCTGCCTGCTTCTGTTCCGGTCTTGCTCCTTGTATCACTTTCTCGTGCATGGCAAAAGCTGCATCTTCCAATGCTTTGGCCTGAATGAGTTTTGCTGTTACATCCGGGGCTTCGAGTGTAACAACAGTGTCTCCGGCATGAACAGTGTCTCCTTCTTGTACAAAGAGATGCAATATACGCCCCGGGACTTTACTCGACACCCGAAACTCCGTGGCTTCGGCTTGCCCTTGAATTATATCACTGTTTCTGCCAAGGGTAATTTCTCCTATTATTGCAACTGTTGCTATAATTACTATCAGTATTATAACTACAACAATTATATTACGCTCATCTTTTTTCATATTAACGTTATATTATGGTCTTAATATTCCTAAACTTTTTTTCAAATTTAGATTGGTTAAAATCACATCTATCTGAGCATCAATCTTTGCAGAGTGTGCTTGTAGCCATGCTGTTTGTGCTTCGAGGACTATTTCACTTGTTGCAACCCCTTCGGCAAAGGAGATATTGGCATTGTGCAAATTCTCTTCGGCTTTAATGATATTGTTTTGTGCAAGCAGTAGTCGTTTTTCAGCCTCTCTGCATCTTTGTCTTGAACTCTGTACTTGCAGTTCAATCTTTTCGCAAGCATCGGCCAGTGTGTAGCGTGCAATAATCTCCTCTGTTTTTGCTTTCTTTACCTTAAAATATCCTTCGCCCCAGTTCCATAAAGGGATTTTTAATTCCAAACCAACATTCCAAATACCGCGAAATTTATTTTGAAATCCATTTGTTACGCTAGGGTTGCTAAAAATGTAATTTGCTGTTAATGCAAGACGTGGCAGGTATTCGGAACGTACAATTTTTCTCTTTTGCCGGTATATTTTACTTGCTAATTCCAAATTCTTTATTTCATCCCTATTATGTATGTTGAATTGATGTTCCCCAAGATTATTTGTTGGAATAGGTATCTCTTTACACTCTTCGTCGGCAAGAGTTAGGTTGCTATCTATTGGTATACCACATATCTGACATAATAACATTCGGGCAAGTGATAAACCATTCTCAACTTGTAATTGTGCAATCTGCGCTTCGTTTACTCTTACGCCAACGGCTAACAAGTCGGCCTTTGTCGCTACACCTTGTTTTACCATCTTATCGACATCGGAGCAGAGTTTTTCTATCAGTAATACAAAACTGTTTGTAAGACGTAACTTGTTTGATAGCGATACAATCTGCCAATAGGCTTCGTCAATAGCAAGAATGGTCTCTTGAATTGTCAAATTGAGAGCGTTACGTGATATAATTTCGGAGTAATGTGCAATTTTATTATAGGCAACTATTTCTCCTCCTGTAAATATGGGTTGAGTTAGAGAAAGTGCTCCAATATAAATATTTCGGGTGTCGAGTGTAAGTGCATCTACAATGGATGCTCCAATACTGTTTATTGGTGTAGCAATGTCTATATTGCTTAGTAATTTTATTGGTTCTGAGAGTTGTGGAAACGTTACAGCTGTTTTCTGTAATAATTCGCCTATACCATTTTGTACTCCTGTTCCAAGGTTTTGTATGGTATTCTTTTGCTGTTCGCCAAGTATAGATACTTGTTCGTTGTTATGCAGATATAAACCTGATAGTGATATTTTGGGTAAATAGTTGCTGAATGCAACTTTGCGCTCGTAGCATGCCACATTAATATTCTTACGGGCAATCTCTATCTGTTTGTTGTTGCGCAGAGCCAGAGTGCGACAACTGTCGAGCGTCAATTGTGGTTGTGCATCTATTGTTGCAACAACTAACATCAATGTTGTAAAGAGTAGAAATCTTCTCATAGGTACGGTATAAAAAAAGTAACTCGTATGAGGAATACCATCATACGAGTTACTTTTTTATTTTCGCACCATTTATTTAAGCTCGAAATTGTTGTAACCAATCATACTGCCATCGGCAAATATGTGTACACGGTATCGTCCTCCTTGCAAGAACTCTTCCACATCCCAATACACCGTAATTGCCTGCTCTTCGCCTGTATACTCTATATATTTCTTGATAGAGTAGTTTATCTCACGGTTCTCATATGTAAACAAGTTGCTTGCATCCTTTGTCAAAACATTTCCGTCGGGAGTGGTTATGCGCACATATACGGTTTTTTCTCCTGTCGATGCGGTAATGTTTTTGGCAATGGTAAAGTTTATAACAAGTTTCTTGGCATTTTTGATTTTGCGAACCTTGCTTCCACTCTTTTTTGCCGCAATCATGTTTATACCTATTGCATTCAACTGTGATGCCAATTCAACCTTTTCGGTAAGTGCCTCTTTCTCTTCGTTAAGAGTAGTTATGGTTTTTGATGCCTCTTTATAACGTGCTTTTACCTGTTTGTTCTCCTTCGATAGTTTCTCGTTAACTTTGTTAAGAGAATCTATCTGAATGACATAACTACGCATTACAGCACGTACTGTTTTTAACTCCTTCTTTAAACGGGTTATTTCGGCGGCATCGGTCGCTTTTGTCTGTTTTAGCTCCTCTAATAGCTGTTGTGTACGCAACTTCTCTTGGTCGAGCTTTGCTTGTAATGAGTCGTTGGTGATTCGTATTTTTAACTCGTCGTATTGAGTAGCAAATGTTGCATATTCACTCTCTAGTTCCTCCTTCTCTATCGCAAACAACTCTTGCATCTCCTCGTTTTGCTTTTCGCTGTTGAAAAGCATGATGCCTAGTGCGACTGCAATGCTGAGTAGAATTGCAGATACAACTATCAGAACTATTTTAAAACTCTTATTTTCCATTCTTTCTCTTATTTCGACAATTTATCGATACTCTCGGTGAGCATGGCAATTTTTTCTTTTGCATCCGACTGTTTTTTGCGCTCAATTGCAATAATCTTTTCGGGTGCTTTGCTCACAAAGTTGGGGTTGTTGAGTTTTGCTTCAACACTCTTAAGGAACTTCTCGTGGTAGGCGAGTTCTTCGCGCATTTTTGCAATCTCGGCATCTTTGTCTATAAGCGAACCTAGAGGTACTGCGTATTCGGTAGTGCCTACACGGAATGATACCGCTGTGGCATCGGGTGTTTCGACATTGTCAATAGATGACAAATTAGCCATTTTAGTCATTACACACTCTAATCCTGCAATGTGAGTCTCTCCTACAATTTGTAAAGCCAAAGGCTCACGAGGAGATAGATTCTTTTGCTGGCGAATAGCGCGTATGTTTCCAATAATATCCTTCATGGACTCTATTCGTGAGATGAATGTTTCATCGAATGGACGGTTCAAATCTGATGCATTTTGTATCATCAGGCTGTCGCCATCCTTACGCTCATAAATGGATTGCCACAGCTCCTCGGTAATAAATGGCATAAATGGATGCAACAGACGCATGAGGCTGTCAAAGAAACCAAGAGTTGCTTCGTAGGTCTCTTTGTCAATTGGCGAGCCGTATGCAGGCTTAATCATCTCGAGATACCATGCCGAGAATTCATCCCAGAACAGTGTGTACAAATTCATCAAAGCCTCGCTAATGCGGTATTTGCCAAATTGGTCCTCCAATAGGTTTGCCGATTTTGCAAGCACCTCTTTAAACCATGCTATTGCAATTTTTGAACTCTCGGGTTGTGCTACCTCTTCGCTCACGCTCCAGCCTTTTACAAGACGGAATGCATTCCAAATCTTATTACAGAAGTTACGTCCCTGCTCGCATAATGACTCGTCGAATAGAATGTCGTTTCCTGCAGGCGCCGATAACATAATACCCATACGTACACCATCGGCTCCGTAACGTGCTATGAGGTCGAGTGGGTCGGGGCTGTTACCAAGCGATTTACTCATCTTACGTCCCAACTTATCGCGTACAATACCTGTAAAGTAGACATTCTTGAAAGGCATATTTCCCTGATACTCATATCCGGACATAATCATACGGGCAACCCAGAAGAAGATGATATCGGGACCGGTTACAAGGTCGCAGGTGGGGTAGTAGTAATTGATTTCTTTGTTTCCGGGCTCTAAAATACCATTAAACAATGAAATGGGCCACAACCAAGAACTGAACCATGTGTCGAGTGCATCTTCATCTTGTTTTAATTCTGCAAGGGTTATGTTCTCGTAACCGGCTATTTTACGTGCCTGTTCGAGTGCCTGCTCTGCACTCTCTGCAACAACAAATCGTTCTTCTTCGCCGGGTAAGAAATATGCCGGAATACGGTGTCCCCACCACAATTGACGGCTTATACACCAGTCTTGTATATTCTCTAACCAATTTTTGTATGTGGTTTTGTATTTAGTGGGGTAGAATTTCAACTGGTCGTTCATCACCGGAGGAAGTGCAATGTCGGCAAAGTGCTGCATGCTCAAGAACCATTGCATACATAGACGAGGTTCTACTGCTGTGTCGGCATTACGTTCGCTATATCCTACTTTGTTTACATAATCTTCGGTTTTTTCCAATAGAGCAGCTGTCTCAAGGTCTTTAGATATCAGTTTGCGAACATCCATACGGTCCATGCCAACATACATTCCAGCTGCTTCGCTTATAGTAGCATCGGCATTGAAAATGTCTATAGTCTCAAGGTTGTGAGTCTTGCCCAACATGTAGTCGTTGGTGTCGTGTGCAGGGTTTACTTTCAAGCAACCTGTTCCAAACTCAATCTCTACATATCGGTCCTCGATAACGGGAATAGAGCGATTTACCAAAGGTACAATAACTCGTTTTCCTTTCAACCAACTGTTTTTTGGGTCTTTGGGGTTTATACACATAGCTGTGTCGCCCATTATTGTCTCGGGACGTGTTGTCGCAACAACAGCATAACGACGACCATTCGCATCGCGGTGGATAATCTGATGTTTAACAGTGGGGTCGAAAGCATCTTCGGGTTTTAATGTAACTGCATTACTCTCTTCGCCATCTGTGCTACCGGCAGGTTCGTCAACGTAGTATTTCAAATAATAGAGTTTGCTGTTCTCCTCTTTGTATATAACCTCTTCGTTGCTTAGTGCTGTCTGTGCTTTGGGGTCCCAGTTTACCATGCGAAGTCCTCTGTATATGAGCCCCTTGTTATACAAGTCGCAGAAAACCTTTATAACGCTTTTGCTACGTGTCTCATCCATTGTGAATGCTGTGCGTTCCCAATCGCACGATGCACCTAACTTACGCAACTGCTTAAGTATTATACCACCATGTTCATCGGTCCATTCCCAAGCATGTTTCAGGAACTCTTCGCGTGTTAAATCGCTTTTCTTAATACCCTGCTCCGAAAGTTTCTTTACAACTTTGGCTTCTGTAGCAATAGAAGCATGGTCGGTTCCCGGAACCCAACAAGCATTTTTCCCGGTCATACGTGCATGACGTACCAAAATATCTTGAATAGTGTTGTTCAACATGTGTCCCATGTGTAGAACACCTGTAACGTTAGGTGGAGGTATTACAATTGTGTATGGCTCCCTTTCGTCGGGCTCGGAATGGAACAAGTTATTGTCCATCCAATATTTATACCATTTTTCTTCTACCTCTGCAGGAATATAGGTGGTTGCTAAACTCATAATATTTAGTTTTTATATACATTTAAAATTTACAACTTGCAAAGTTAATTCTAATAATTTAATTATTACCTTTGTAAACTAAAAAAAATAATGAAATATGCATAGTAGAACCCAAATTTTAGAGTCTGTAAACCGTTTTTTGGATGTTCTTGACGAACTTCGTGAGAAATGTCCTTGGGACCGTAAGCAGACAAACGATAGTTTACGCCCTAATACAATAGAAGAGGTCTTTGAACTTTCTGATGCTCTTGTTGCCAATGATACACAAAATATTTGCAAGGAACTTGGTGATGTTTTTTTACACATTGCATTCTATTCAAAAATAGCATCGGAAAAAGGAAAATTCGACCTTAAAGATGTTTGCGACCGCCTATGTGATAAACTCATATATCGTCATCCTCATGTGTTTGGAACAGAAAAAGCAGAGACTGCGGGTGAGGTGTGCAAAAATTGGGAGCAGTTGAAAATGTCCGAAAAAGATGGTAACAAAACTATACTTAGTGGTGTCCCGGTGTCTTTACCTTCTCTAATTAAGGCTTTTCGTATGCAAGAAAAAGCTGCAAACGTTGGATTTGATTGGGAAAAACGCGAAGATGTGTGGGGTAAAGTGCGTGAAGAATTGGATGAGTTACAGGCCGAAATGGATAAAGGGGATAAAAAGAACTCGGAAAAAGAGTTCGGCGATTTTATATTCAGTTTGGTGAATGCAGGTCGTTTGTACGATATAAATCCTGATAATGCCCTTGAACTGACAAATAAAAAGTTTCGTAGTCGTTTCAGTTATGTAGAGGAACACTCCATAAAACAAGGAAAAAACTTAAAGGATATGTCCCTTGCCGAAATGGATGCGTTGTGGAATGAGGCTAAAGAAATGGAGAAAAAATAGAATTCCCCACTCATTCTTGTAGCTCCTTGGAAACAGCTTTCTGATAATTTGAATTGACAGTCTTTGAATTCATATACCTATGATATCTGTTCTAAAAAAACATAGTAAACTGATAATCCCAACCGTTATTGTCTGTTTTACTATTATACAAATTTTGTGTTTGTTACTGTTTGGATATACTCCTTATCCCGATAGTAATGGCTACATTCAATTGGCAAAAGAGTGTGTCGATGCAAATACGTTTTATCCGTTAAATTTAACAGATATCTATTTTTTGTGGAATGTGGGTAGCATAAATGCTGTTGTTTTTTCGCTTTATCTGTTTAATTCGGTTTATCCATTGCTACTATTCTATTGTTTCTTACAAGGCTTTTCGGCAAAGCTCATATATGACATTGCCAAACAACTTTTTAATGAAAAAGTTGCATTCATTACTCTTTGCTTGTTTGTTTGCTATCCTGCCAATTATGGAACCGGAACATCTTTGCTAAGCGAAACTCCATTCTTATTCTTTTCGCTGTTGTCAATTAAACTGTTTTTACGTGGCAATAATTTAATATCGGGAATAGTTATGGCTGTAGCAAACTATTTTCGTCCGTTATCTATAATCTTTATAGTAGCAATTCTTGTATATAGCTATTTTAAAAAGTGCTCCTTCAAATCGTTCTTAACATTGTGTATGGGCTATTGTATCGTTACATTTTCAATAGGAACAACAAACTATATATGCAAAGATAAATTCTTTACACAAGGAGCAATGGGATGGATGGGGCTAATGCAATACTCTTGGGACCACGACAGTAATAAAGAGAACGACTATGAGTTATTTGCTGGAAAGGACCCAAATATTATAGAAAATAATAATTATGATTGTTTGCAAAGGGATTCTGTTTGGCGTTCTCATTTCATAATGTGGATTAAAGAGAACAAAATAGAGTATGTAAAGCAGATGCCCGAAAAAGTTGTAAGAACATATATTTCCGATAACGTCAATTTTTGTACATTCCTACCTAATAAACAGAACAGAGAATATTTGTACGAAGAGATAAGTATGAACTCATTAATAGCCTATTTTCCATGTTATAGCGCAGTTCAAATACTTGTGATACTTAATTTGCTATACTACTATTTGATATTATTGACAGCTGTTATTGCTTTCTGCATCTGTGTAGTGCGTAGAAATTTATCGAGTGTTGCAATACCTGCAACAGTGATAATTGTCGGTACTTTTATGCTTATGCTGGTTGGTCATGGTGAGGCACGCTTTCATCAACCGTTTATGCCTATGTTCATAATGCTGTCGAGCTATTTCTACTATTCGGTAATGAGGCGTTTTGAGTTAAGGGAATAAATAAAATGTGATTCTTTAAACAACGGGAATAGTCAAATAAAAACAGATGACTCGAGGTCATCTGTTTTTATTTGATTTATTATCACGTTCTCGTGACATCCTTTTGAGCATATCTCTTTGGAACATATCTTCGGCTCGTTGTACCGCCATAATCTTTTTTGCCGGAATTACTTTAAGATATTTTTGTATATACTCTTTTTCGAGTTCTGCAATTTTAATTTTTGCATCGGCAAATTCATTAATCAATTGTTGACACTGCTCATCTGTACATTGTTGACCACGTTTCATTCTGACCTTTTTACGCGCATCTCTGTTAATGTTCCACTTCTCTTTTTGAAGTTCAAAGAATATCGGAAAGAATTTTTCAGTTTCTTCGGTTGTTAAGTCGGCATATTTAGCAATGTATTCTTTTTGCTTTGCCTGAAACTCTTCGTGTGAAAATCTGCGATTCTCTTTGTTCCCATTTTTGGGTGATTGTGCCTGTATTCCTGTCGATAGGGTGAAAAGCATTATAAATGAAAAAAGTAACTGTCTCATTTTTATATATTTAGTAATTTATGTCATTATTTGTCAGATAGCAATAAAAAGTATAGTCGTCTATTGGGTAGTTGTCTATGATCTCATCGATTGAATATTCAACAGTGCTTGCTAAATCATTGTATGGAGCCTCTTTTGTAGATGTATATATTGTAATGCCACCTAGTAGTAGTGCTATTGTTATGATTGCAGCATAACTCCATTGTTTGAATGTGGTAAATATAATTTTTTTGCGAGGTTTTGCTACTGTATCATTCGCACGATGAATGTTTTTCATCATGTTGTCATGAAAATTCTGGAAATATCCTTCGGGTGTTTCAAAGGGATTTCTGTTCTTGTATTTCCTCTCTTCAATATTCATTTGGTTATCTTTGTTATTTGTTTGACTCTACTCTGTGTAAAAGGTTTAATTCTTTTCTTCTAAATAGCTTTCAATCTTTTTCACTGCTATGTGATACGATGCTTTGAGTGCGCCTACCGTCGTTCCTAAAATAGATGAAATATCTTCGTACTTCATCTCATCGAAATATTTCATTACAAACACTAAACGTTGCTTGCTGGGTAAACTGTTTACAGCTTCTTGAAACATCGCTTCGGCATGGTCGCCATTAAAAAATGCATCACTCTCTAAAAGCTCTGCAACAGAGCCTTCGGGCGTGTTAATTGATATTGTGTTATGTTGTTTTCCAATGAATGTCAGTGTTTCGTTAATGGCAATGCGGTAGAGCCATGTCGATAGTTGGGAATCGCCTCTGAAGTTTTCTATGTTACTCCATGCCTTTACAAATGTGTTTTGTAGTATATCATCGGCATCGTCGTGAGTTAATACCATGCGACGTATGTGCCAATATAGTGGCTCACTGAACCTCTTTACAATATTTGAAAATGCCATCTCTCGCACATTGCTGTCCTTGTCGTGCAGTTGTGCAATAATATCCTTTTCGTTATATATGAGTTCTTGTGATGCCATTTTTTTTAGACTGCAATTCTTCTATTTGGTTTAAGATGTAACAGAAAATTATATCTTAAATATCCTATTTTCGTCGGCCTTTTCTGCTGTTTGAAAAATTTCTCTTGCTTCTTTTAGTAGCATGTCGTCGTTTGTATATCTCGATGAGAAATGGCCTATTACAAGTTGTTTAACATTGGCCTCCTGAGCAAGCTCTGCCGCTTGTCGTGCAGTGGTGTGGTAAGTCTCTTTAGCACGTACTTTTTCACTCTCGGCAAATGTTGCTTCGTGATAAAGCAGGTCTACCCCTTTTAAATATTTTATATTTTGGGGGCAGGGTAGTGTATCACTACAATAGGCATAACTACGTGAAGGGTCGGCTTCTCGTGTAAGGCGATTATTTGGAATGGTAATCCCATCGGGGGTGATAAAATCGTTCCCTTCCTTTAATCCTTTGCGCAGATATTCAGGAACTTTGTAATATTCCATCATTTCGCCTATAATATGCCTTTTCTTTGGCTTCTCGCGAATAATAAAACCGCAACAGGGTAAACGATGCTCCTGTGGTATCGTCTCTACGGTTATCACATTGTCCTCGTATATTATGCTATGTATCGTAGCATCGATATCGTGAAATATTAGTTCATAAGATATACCTTTGCAAAAGAAGTCAAGTTGGGGCTTCATGATTTGTCGTAGTAATTTATCGGCAAAAATATGTAATGGTGCACTCCTCCCCAATAGCGCAAAACTCGAAATCATGCCAATTAACCCAAAACAATGGTCTCCATGCAGGTGTGAAATAAAAACAGAACTAATTTGTGAGAATGATATATGCTGTTTGCGTAATTGTTGCTGAGTCCCTTCGCCACAATCTATCATAAGCCATCTATTGCCAATTCTCACAACCTGAGAAGATGCATTGTGGCGTGTGGTTGGCAACGCTGAGCCACATCCCAATATCTGTATCTCAAATGGTTCCATTATATTTGTTCTAGTTACAATGTGCGAATATAGCGATTTATTGTAAACTAATCAAAATGAAGATTGGTTATAAAATTATATTTTTAATTAAATGAAATATAACAGGAACAAATAGAGCCGGAAGTAAATTAAGCGTTTTGCAATCTTTTATCTCCAATATGCTTAACCCAGATGCAGCAATAAGCACCCCACCGATAATGGAAATTTCAGTTACTAAACTGTCGGGAATAATGTTACCGACATACATGGTTAGAAGATATATTGAACCTTGCCAAATAAACAGGATGGGCGCAGCTAAAATCATGCCTATACCGTAGGTTGTTGCAAGCACTGCCGATGTTACCAAATCGAGTGTCGCATTTGTATATAAATAGGTGTTGTCGCCGTATAATGCACTAATAATAGGACCAACAATTGATAGTGTGCCGATGCAGTATAATAAAATTCCGGTTGAAAGGCCTTGTGCTAAATTTGATGCTGAAAAACGTGAAACTAATTTGTTGAACCAACTATTTATATCGATTATTGTTCCAATTAGCCCGCCTATGGCAAGACTTACAATGAATAGTACAGGATATTCGCTCTTGGAAAGATTATTGCTTACGGCATTGAAACCTAGTGTCATAGCGGCCAATCCCATAGCTGTAAACATCACTTTCTGATACTCTTTTTTTATCCCTTTTTTTGCAAAATGTCCAGCAATGCTTCCGATAATTATTGTGATTGTGTTTACAATTGTTCCTAACATTATTCAGTTTTTGTTTTAGTGATACTATACCGTAATATCTATTGAGGCTGTATCAAAAATGATACAGCCTCAATAGATATAAAAAATAGATTATAGGCTATCGCCAAAATCTTCACGGAATTTGGCTGCAAGTTTTTCTTGCCAATCTCCTATAGGCTCTAAACGACCAAAGAAGAAACGTAAGACATTAGGCTCTTCCACCCATTTGAGTCCACCAATAAGATGACGATTGTCATATAGCCATTTTACTCTGTCGGCACAATATTTAATTTGTGATAGAGTGAAAACACGACGAGGACAAGCGAGGCGCACCAATTCCATTTCGGCAAAGTGTTCACTGCCGTCAGGTTCACGCTGTTCCGACAATGTGCCACGTTCCATACCTCTTATGCCACCTGCGATGTAAAGAGCAACAGCAAGTGAACCGGCAGGATATTGGCTTTGTGGCATATCTTTTAAGAACTCCATTGCGTTAATGTGTGCTCCTAATCCTCCCGCCGGTAAAATCATAGGAATACCGTAAGCATCTAACTCTTTTACCAATTGTTCAATGAAAATAGGACCTTGGCTTATAATATCTTCATCCATTGTCTCCAAAAGACCTACTGCCATAGCCTCCATAGAACGTACCTCCATACCTCCGTAGGTGAGGAAACCTTCGTAAAGAGGTATGAACTCTTTCATCTTTATAATCAGTTTCTCATTGTTGGAAATTATTGCTCCACCACGTGCAAAACCCAATTTACGACTAGAAAAATAGATAAGGTCCATTTGGTCGCAAAGTGTACGGGTGATTTCTCTAATGCTCATATTTTTGCATGCCTCTTCTCTTGTTTTGATGAAGTGTAGGTTATCCTGCAAAAGTGAAGCATCTAGTACAGTAATAATACCATATTTCTTACATAATGCAGCAACCTGCAACATGTTCTCAAGTGAAAGAGGTTGTCCGCCAATGAGGTTTGTACCCGATTCAATACGTACAAAAGGAATGTGGTCAGCACCAACTTCATTTATGATAGCTTCCAATGCAGGTATATCGAAATTTCCTTTAAATGGCTCATCGCTTTGCGGTACTAATCCTTCGGGGCGAAGAACCTCTACAACACTTACGCCTCTGCGTGTTATGTGCGACTTGGTTGTAGTAAAATGGTAGTTCATGGGAACAACATCACCCGGTTTTACAAATGCTTCGGCAAGAATGTTCTCACAAGCTCGTCCTTGGTGTGCAGGGAGGAAATATTCTGTACCAAAAACTTCCTTGAGAACTTTTAATAGGCGGTTGCATGTCTCTGAACCGGCATAAGAATCGTCGGCCTGAAACATTGCAGCAACTTGATTATCCGACATTGCATTCACTCCAGAGTCGGTAAGCATGTCCATATATACATCCTTGTTCTGTAATAGGAATGTATTATTGCCTGCTTCGTTTATATTTTTTACTCGTTCTTCAACTGTTGGTAAATATAACTTTTGTACTACACGCACTTTGTGCATTTCCAATGGCACTTGCTCTTCCGATTTGTAAAATTTAATTTTAGACATTGTTTTATATTCTTTTTGTTTTGATTTTTTTTGTTTCGTTGCAAAAATGGAATAAAAAAAATATATTTACAATAAAAAAGCAAGTAAATATGTCAAAATTTGTTATTTCTTGTTTATAAACTTGCTTCGCTTACTATTTTAGTCCTTCTATTGTTATGTTTATTGCCTACAATGTGAGTAGGAAGAGGGTAGTTGTAACATACCCAAATGAGTATTGCAGTTGCCATGACTCTATCGTCGTGGTTGCCTTCTACTGCTCCCATCTCTTTACCGTTTTCTTTTATTTCATATAAGTCCAGTTCATAGGTTGTCTCAATACAACGCTCAATGTATAATTGGTCTCGCATCGCCTTAATGAGAAAGTTTATTACCATTGGTTTTGTTGAAGAATTTGTGTGAAATCCCCAACGACGTGGGCGACCTTGTTTAATCTCCTGCCCCGATGTGCGACAATAAAGGTTATTGTAATGTCCTGCAATCTCATTAAGAATATATTCGAAATTGTCTCCTTCGGTACCTTCTGTTTCCAAAGTATTAGCCTCTATTACAAGTAGAGCATTGTCGTAGGCACGTGCTATTTCAACTGCTTTCCATGCTAATTTGTCATGTTCAATGTGCCCGTGCCAACATGCTACAATCTCAGGTACTCCGCCATCGAGCATTGCCATGCGGTCTGCCACAACAATACACGAGTAATCGGCTTTGTCCGATACTCCGCCTACATCAACTGTTACAATATACCGGTCGCGAATATGTTGTTCACAATCGGGCATCAGCCATATCCATAAGCAATTTTCTTTAACATTCTCACCGGGGAGTGCAGGCACAAAACGGCATCGTTGCTCTATCCTTTCACTTTGTGGTGTTACGTTCTCTGTGGCTATTATATCTCCTTTGAATATTGGTGGAACACATGTTGAACGCATATTTTGTACATACGATATTTTAAATACTCTGCGTCCTGTACTTTGAAAAGCTTCATTCGCTGTTGATGGGAATTCAGAAAAAAGACGCCATTCATCGGGTATCTCACGCCGTTTATCCCGATACCATGCTATTGCTTCCAATGTGGCTCCCAAATTAAATAGTTCTTGCTCATATTCGTTCATGCTATCGATGAAACTGCTATAATGATTCTTATCTATTGCTTTGCTATAAAGGTCGATACTATACCATGGAATGAATACAGGTGTAAAGTTGTTACGCCCCTCTATTGCATCAATCCATGTACGGTGAAAAAAGTTACCCACACCTTTTGCTGTCGATTCCAAAATTTTCATAGTGTATGGTCCACTTGCAATTGAACCGAATATCGATTGTACCAAGTCTTCGGGCTTACGTCCTGCTGTAGATTTCCACAAACCAACCTCGGTGAGATGTGCCATGCATATATCTTCGCTTCTTAGAGAATCGGGTTTTTGTGATGAGCCTAGTGAGTATCGGCTGTTACTCCAACTTATTACACGAGTCTTTGATATACCCTGATAGGGACTAGTGTAAATCTTTTTGCCTTCAGTTGCCCATTGTGGATAGTTATTTATAACTTTTGCCAACATACCTGCCACAATTGACGATTGTTTCTCTATATCTCCGCATATTACACTATTCCAATTTTGTTTGTGTACAAGTTGAATCCATAACATATATAGTTGAGTTAATGTTGAACCTCCCCATTGGCGTGCCTTACATAAAATTATATCTATTGGTTTGTCTTGCAAACGTAGCTTTTCCATTTCGTGTAAATATTTACGCTGTGGCCGGTTTAGCGTGAAAGGGATATCACGCCCTTTTCCTTTGTCAGATATTATTGCCATACTCCTTGCCCAATACTCAAAGTCGTGGCATATACGTGTGCGACAAAATTGCAACCAGAGTGCAACAATCTCACGCTGAGAAGCTTTCTTACCGTTTCTTTCGAATAAGAATTTTTCGGCACCATGTTCTATCAGTTCTGCAATACGTTCATCTTTTGACATAGTAATTGGTAAATATATTTTTTCCAAAGGAAAACCCTCTATATTAACCCAATTACGGGCGATGCTCGTTGAGCCTTCGCCCGTAATTGGGTTGTAATATGCAGATATAGATTTCTGACGTTCTAAATTTAACTTTATAATTTCGGATACATTCATCATGCAATTTTTTTGTTTTATATTCCGGCAAGGTCGGTGGAGCGACGTCTTACTTTATTTTTATTGTAAAATATGGCAAATATGTCTTTTACTTTGCTTAATTCAATATTGTGTATCTGATAATATTCGGCTGTTGATGCCGTCTGTCGCAGGTTTAGCCAACTATAAATGATTTCGTTCACCAAGTAATCTTTTATTCTTTGGCGCAATATGCTTGTTACCTCTATATTTGTCTTGCCGTTATGTGTAAATGATATACTTACATAATTATCCGTTACATCGAATTTAACCGAGTCGAAACGCATGGCAATGCTTGTTGCCAATTCATTTACAGCCTTTTGCAAAAACATACCAAATAACTCTTCTTCGTCGGTGGAACTCTGAACTGTATCGGCATCGATATCTTTGCGTTTAATTGCTTCGCCCATGTAGTATGTTTTTAAATCTACCTCTTGCTGTAATTCCTCACGTTTAATAAGAATGTTGTTTTCCATTTTATAGGTCAATTAGGTTGTCGAATGAATTTTCTTTTTCTCTGTGTGGACGCTTGCGTAGTGCAAACATTTCGCGCAGATTGAATATGATTTGTTGTATCTCACCTGTAGCAATAGCTGCTTCGTCGGGTTTGTGTTGCTGCATCCACAGTTGCAGTGTACGCATAACTGCATAATTTTCTATCATCATTTCCAATTGTGGCACAGTTTCGTCGGGGTAGTTCTGTGGTATGTCAATTATAAAAATTGTGTTTTTAATTTCATCTGTTGTTTCACTGACTTCCGTCTCATTTCTGCATAATGCAAAGTATCTCGACAACATTCGTGTTATCTCTCCAATAGGAGTGTTCATGTGGTCGCATAGTTGCTCTTTGTCGTCGTTGGAGGCTTGTAGTTTCGCTACTGCTTTTTCCGGAAATCCAATCTCTCGGCGTGCCTCTCCGGTGTAGTAACTATGTGTGTATATACGTTGCAACACGTTATTATGGTCTAATGTTAGTTTTCTCTTTTTCATTATATTGTAAATTATCTATTATACTAGTTCTATTTTTCTCTCTTTAATGGATTTGTAAACAAGTCCGCGAAATGTACCTTCGTCAATGTAAAAAGATGGTGCCGGTTCCTCAATTATACTATCTAATATTGTGTAATTGTTGCAGGCTTCTTTAATTCTTCTCTTGTATCGTTCATATAACTCTTTATACATTGCCACCTTATTACTATTCACAATTGGCAATCGTTTCTTTCTCATAAGTAGCGATATGAATCGACGGGCATTCTCATAGCTTATATAAAAACGTGGAGCATTCGATTTGACAGCTTCGTGTATAACTTCGCCAATAGTTGTTTCAGGGTCTTTTTTTCTCATATTTTTCAGTGTCTCGAAAAATATTTCAATAACTGCCTGTTTACGCATTTCACTAACTTTTTTCTCTTCAATTTTTGTCATAATAGGTTCTGTTTTTTTCTTACAAAAATATAGCCAAAAATGGCTAAAATGTTGCAGAATTATAAAAATGTTTTCAACAATTAATTATGTCGATGTTATAATTCTGCAACCCAAAAGAGCTATTTGCATCTCATCTTTGCCAATGAAAAAAATAAATAATCATGAATCAGAACTTTACAAATCATGGACAAGAGGAGGTGAATGCAGTGCAGGCACCGTCGAATGAAATTCCTCAGCAGAGTAGTGTACAACAGTTTCCCGAAAATCCTTATGAAGATTTTGAAACAGAATTACAAGAGATTTTTGGCGAGGGTTTTAAACTCGAAGATGAATCATCACAAGAATTGTTGCTAAGACATCTTAGAATCAATCGCGAACAGAACGACAAACTAGCCGATGCTTTGGAGCAAGATCCACGTCTTGCGCAAATGTTGTCGGATGTAGTAGAGGGTAAAAGAAATGCCCATGCTTCTATGGCTCGCTATTTCGGACGTTCACTAATGGATGTGGATGAAAATAGTCCTGAATATGAAGAGATGATGATTGCCGACGAGGAGCGTCGTGAAGAGGTGTTTCGTCTTGCTGAGAACCGTCGTGAGTATGAAGCAAATCTAGAGATAAGTCGTCCTATTATCGAGACATTTTGTCGCGATAGGGGCTATGACCCTTCCGACTTTATGGAGATGGTTTGGGAAAAAGTGGTGTTTCCCATTCTGTCGGGTAAATATTCCTATGAGGTTTGTACTGCTCTCGACCACTCTTTAACATACGAACAAGATGTAGAAGATGCATTTACAGCCGGTAATGTGAAAGGACGCAATACAAATATCCAAAGAATGAAAGAGGATATAGGTGATGGCTTGCCAAAAGGACTTAATAGTGTTGCTCCCGAAACAGCTCCTGTAAAACGTAGAACAAACAGCCTTATTGAGGCTGCTCTCAAAGCATAATCTTTAATATTTTTATTAACTATTTAATCTGTTTTTTATGAGAAAATTTTTTAGTTTTTTGAAAGAGAATCCAATGTTTGTTTTTCTTTCTTTGGTAGCAGTTGCACTTTGTTTCTTAGAGGGTGAAGAGGGCTATCTGATGTTGGCAACAGTGAATGTGGTATCTCCCGGTTCACCTCGTGCTTCACGCGGAATAGCCGGTTTGCCCTCCCATGCCTATGGTAGTGCAACCACTGTTTCAAATGCTTCGGAACTTAGTAACGATTTTATTGAGCCCGATTTTGACGAAGATATCATCAAAATCGCAAGCGACGAGAGCGTAATCGATACTATTAAAAGACGTGTCGATCGTCAGGTGGCTGTAAACTCTTTCGAGGTAAATCACTATATGATAGACGAGAAACGTTCCAAGGCATATACTAATGAAACATATACCGGAATAAAAGCAACACGTGCAGAGATTCCTTTCTCCACAACCGGTGAAAGGAAAATCTTCCAAGAATATTTTACAGCAATATGTAAAGGTGTTAATGGCTATGACCCTACGGGACAGATTGAACTGCCCGGAGTAGACCTTATGCTCTTTTTTGTTGGAAAGAATGGGACAACAGAAGCTCCCATCGCTATGGCTGTAAATGGACCTAAAGTAAATCCAACAGATGATTATTGCGTTGTTCCTACTATTCCGGCAGGCACTGAAGTCATTTTGCTATCATCGGCAGCATACGAAACACAAAAGTTTATAGCACCAAGTACTATTGTACCTGTTCCCGAACGTGTTTATTTGCAAAAACAGCTTTGCAATAATATTGTAAGTGATTACTTCAAAGCACAAAGAAAAAAGATTGATTTTAGTGAAGCACAAATTGCCGAGGCTGTTGTGCGCCAGTTCCGTCTCGAAAGTTGTCGTACTGCATGGGTCGGACAACCCGGAAAATTTAAAGTTCAAGCAATGGATGCTTCAATGGGCTATCAGTGGGATTACTTCTCAAAAGGTTTGCGTTGGCAGTTTAAACGTCAGTACGACCTCTCTTCAACAATTACATTCGCTGATTTAATCAATCTGTCAATGGTGAAGTTCACAGGATATAATTGTAGTAAAAAGGCTGTTTGGCTTTTAGGACGTCAACTGCTTAATGACATTCAGAAAATAGACATTACATTACACAAAAACATTTCTATGTCGGGTGGTAGTGTCTTTGGACTCAAATGTACCCGAATACAAACAGTCTTTGGTGAAATTAATCTTGTTCACGATCCAACTCTCGACGCTCTTGGCTACTCAAATTGTGGTGGTCTTATAGATGAAAACGGTTTGGTACGTTACTTCATGAAAAACGAAGATACCAAAACCGAAAGTGTAGATGGAGAGGAGGCTAAACGTCAGGTAGTAATGACTATAGACTGTTTGTGTCTTAAAGGCTATAGCCATATATGGGTTAATGGTGCCGCAGAAAAGAGCGATATACCCGGTGCATCGCGTGTAACAAGCTCTGCCACATTGCCTGAGTCGCCTAATACAAACGATGTAGTGGTGCTTACAGCCGATGTAAATCATACAGTGAATGATGTATCACAGTTGTGGTTCCCTGCCGGCAGTGTTGTAACATACACAGGCTCTACATGGGTGGAATATACAGGTGAAATTCTTACTGTTGGTGAATAATCTATGAATAATTGGTATGACGCACCATTTTCTGGGTGCGTCATACATAAAAACTAAAATTATGAAAAAGATAATTACTTACGAGATACATGGACAAGTAGAAAGAAATAGTTATTTTCGAGTAGGAAAGGCTTTGATACGTATTGAGTTCAAAGGTGGTTCAATTAACTCTGCAGAATGTATTCCTGCACGTTTCATTACCGATAATCCGCTTCTGCAAAATGCTATCGAGAGTAGCGAATCCTACCGTAGTGGTCAAATCAAAAAAGGCAAGGTTGATGTAATAGAGGATGAACCGGATAAAGTTATTCCTCGAGTTGATTCTGTAGATAACAGTGCTTTTCCCGATGTCAAGAATATGCAACAGGCACGCGCTCTTTTAATGGCAGAACCATATATGTGCCAATTGTCGGAACTACAAACAAAGGCGGCGGTAAAGGTCAAGGCTGCAGAAAAAGGAGTTACATTCCCTAATTGGCTATGATAACAACAGAAAATTTAAAAGCAAAGGTTCGCTTTTTGCTGAACGAAGCAAATGACGACAGCGATGTTACACTACTTACTGTTGATACACGTAAGATAGATGATTATATAGAGATGTTGCTCCCCGAAGCTGTACTATTTGTGCAAAAGAATAGCAATCGTTGCGGAGTGAATACGAAAAGTGCAACCATTGCCAAAGAGAAGATAACCACTGCCGCAGATGGCAGTGGATATCTTCCCTTGCCCGATGATTTTGTAAGACTCGTAAAACTGCAAATGACAGGGTGGAAACGTCCTTGTAATATACTCTATCCCAATGATACAGCAATTGCATTGGCACAAGGAAATGTACATACTAGAGCAGGATGGTGTAAGCCTATTGCCGTTCAAGATTATACTGCCGAAGGTTTAAACGCTCTCTTTTTCTATTCATTGCCAGTTGGAGTTGCACCAAATGTTGAAGCTTTTATTTACGAAGCAAGATATGTTCCCGAAAACGGATTGTCGGGTAACGATGATACTCTGCATGAGGCTGTCGCATACCAATGTGCTGCGTTGGTCTTTAATGTTTTTGATAAACGCGATAGTGCTGCTTCGATGCTATCGATAGCGGCATCGCTTTGTAACGGTAATAGTAATAATGAAAAATAGAAGTTATGGCTGTAAAACAATTAACAATAATAAAAAATGGTACTTTCTGGGAAACTGCTCCTTTGCAGTGTATCGGTGGCGATATAAGAGTTAGAGTACACAAAGAAGGACTTTACCCTGTAGAAATATTAGTTAGTATAGATGGAGAAGAGGAGTATCTGCGTCACGACGATTTTGGCTTTGATGAATATAAATGTGAGATAACAATCGAAGGTGTTATGCCGGGACAGTTCTTAGTGTTACGATCACGTAGCGAACTGACATTGGTGAAAACATTGGAAATGTGATATTCTTATGGACGGAGTTAAAGTTTTTGCAGCATCTTTTTTTGCCAATATAGCAAGTCTGCTATTTCCAATAAGAAACGATATCTTCGGCCTTATAATGCTATTTACATTAAATTTTGTAATTGGTTTACTTGCCGATTTGAGCAACCGTCGTGAATGGTCTTTTAAAAAAGCTTTTCAACTATTTAGAGATGCCGCCATATATTTTGTGCTGGTTGCTTCTATATATCTTTTGGGACATATAAAAGGCGAAGATGCAACGGCTGTTCAATGTGTATCGTTTCTCATCTATATAGCAATATATTTCTATGGAACCAATATTTTGCGCAACGCAAGAATGATAACCCAGCATGGAAGTACTCTGTTCCGTATTCTCGATTTTCTTTACTATGTTCTCAGCCTACGCATAATGGAGCATTTCAGCTATTTGAAAGGATATGTCAATGAATATGAAAAAGAGAATAAAACAGTGCTTTAGTCTGTTGCTTTTTCTGCTTATCGCATCGTGCGCAGTAACCCGCTCAGTCGATAATGTAAAACATTCGTTGCTGAGCCGTTCTCAAAAGCAAATTCGCGACAGTGTTTTTATTTATGATAGTGTCATTGTACATGCAAAGGCAGATACAGTGTACAAACATCATTGGAAAACTCTCTATCGCGACCGTATACGTATAGATACTGTTTTAGTAACCGATACTATTTATCGTGATAGAATTGCTGAACAGTTGAATAGTGATGCTAATGATGATGTATCAGCAAAAAGTATATTTCGTTTTGCATCTCTTGTTTTTCTCTTTGTCGTTTTGTGGAAGTGTGGTCTGCTCGATGTGGTTTCACAACTGTTGAAGCAACTGTTTATACGTCATTAGAATAATATAGTAATGATTTTCTCTTATTGTACTATTTAATTTAAAAATATAAATCTTATGCAAAAGAGTTTTTCTTTTCGTGGCATAGTTCGCAACACCGACAACTTGTTCGCTCGCGAGGGAGAATGTATGGAACTTGTTAATATGCGGGTGTGCAATGGCTCTTTAGAACCAATCGCTCCACCTTTCGAAATTGCACGTTTGCCTGCAGGTTATTCAGCAATATATTATCATACATCAGCTTCGGTGTATATGTGCATAACCAGCAAAGATAAAGTCGTACATCTCTATGATATTACTTTTAGCCCACTCTCTACGGCTGTTTATGTTAATTCGGCACCTTTGCTTTCGAATGAGGCTGTAGATGTACAGCGTATAGAGTTTTCGGGTAACATTGCATGCTTGCTTACATCAAGTAATACCTTATATGCTATTTACGATAATGGCAAGTATAAATGGCTAGGCGCTTCTCCCAAATTGCCAAAACTGACATTTACCATAGATTCTGTTATTCATAAAGTAACAACTGAGGATGAGTATTATCAGGGTGTGATTCGTGATAGCGAAAAAGCATCGTTGTATTGGAATAACGCTTCCAAAGGTTATTTCGATGAGTGTGTAGCAAAATTAAATGAACAAGGTTATTTCGTCGATAGAGCACTTTTTCGTTTCGCGTTTCGTCTGTTTGATGGTAGTTATGCCTACTATTCACCTATCTACTATGTAGATGACAAAAACAGTATTAACGGTTTATATCGTGATAAAGGTAACTTCGTGTCTGCCAGAGTGAACACAACAGATACAGTTGGACTGTCAAAGTATAATGCTATGGTACAGGGATTTAAACCAACATTTCATTTCTCCGGTTTAAATTTGTCGGATTGGGAGAATATTATAGTCTCTGTCGATATGTTTACATCGGGTTCTATAATGGGACATAAAATTGTGAACAATGGAAAGAGTGTTTCATCACGTATCGAAAACGTAAATGAGTCTCCTTCTGATGGATACGATAGTTACGTAAATAAGACAAATGCTGAGATATTCAATGATATTTCAACAACTGCATCTTTTTACAAAATTGCTGAATATAAATTGAATGGAGTACTGCAGAACAAAGAAGAAAATGTTTCGTACGAAAAACTGGTTTTATGTAATTCACTACCGGCCGATAATGGTACTCTCTCGAACTGTTCTGCAAATTATAGCTATATGTTCAATGGTCGTCTTCATTTGGCATCCTTACGCGAAAAACTATTCGGTGGTTATGATGGAGATTGTTTCTTACCTGTATCACTTTCATCAGTATATGTTACAGCAACTGTGTATACTGAACTAAAAACTTCAAATGGAACTTCTGTGGTAAGAAAACAACATAATGGAAATTTCCCTGTTGGAGTAAAGGATAATGAATATCTTTTGTCGCCATACATTTCGTATCCCGATTCTCGTGCTGTTAAAATGACATTATCTTTACTTATAAATGATGTCTTTTACACCAAAAGTTTTTCGCTGATACAACACAAAACCCTGAACCTCGCCTATTATCTTAATACGAAAGATAGCGGATTAACTCTAAACGTTGATGCTACAAACTCATCTGTTACATCCGTACGAGTCTACTACGAGGATATGATAAAATCCTTCTTCTCTTATAAAATAGGTAGTTATAGTATTGTCTACACTGTAGCTGGTGGATGGATGTTTGGCGACAAAGTGTTTGACCTACATACAAAAGATGGAAGCGGAGAACGCTATCCGGCAATAACATGGAGAGGAACACCGGTAGATGGGGATACAATTATTTTTACGATTGCTAATAGCAGTGATATAGAAAATGTTGGTGTAGTAGAAGATATAGTCGTGGACTCTACATGGGAAAATAGTTCCACAATGGTAGAAATACCCGAAGTTAATACGATAGAGATACGCAAGAATGTTTTAAAAGTTTCTGCTGTGGATAATCCATTTCTTTTTCCGGCGATACAAACTTATGCACCGACAGATGAAGAGATAATTGGAGTTTGCAGTAACACTGTAGCTCTTTCTCAAGGACAGTTTGGGCAACATCCTCTGTATATCTTTTGTAGTAATGGAATTTGGGCTATGTCGGTAGATGCATCGGGAACCTTTGCCTATACCGGTTCCTATCCTATGTCGCGCGAAGTTTGTACAAATGCCAATTCAATACGTGGCATAGATGCCGGTGTGGTGTTTATCACTGCAAAAGGGGTAATGTTGCTGTATGGAGGCAATATAAAACATCTCTCTTCCTCAATGGATGCAGATACACATCCATTAAAGGTTGTCAGTACAACAAATATATTCAGTAGAATTGCCGCTATAGTTTCTTTGAATAATATTTTCCAAAATGAAACATTTCACGATTATCTGTTGTATGCAAATATTGGATTTAATTATTCAAAGCGTGAAATAGTGGTTAGTAATCCAGCATACCCATATAGCTACCTCTATTCGTTGGAAAATGGAGAGTGGAGTAAAATATCATACAGTTTTAACTATGTATTGAATAGTTATCCTCAATTGTTATGTGTGAAGAGTGAATATAACAAAACTATTTTGCTTACTCCAAATAACTATGTTGTAAGTGAGAATTCCGTGTTGCTAATATCTCGTCCTCTGTTGTGGGGTGGAAAATTATTTAAAAGGGTGTTGCAGATGTTACTGCATGCAACGGTTAAACCGGCAACAGCAGAAAATGCCTTCAATGGCTTAGCTTGTTATCTTTTATGTAGTAACGATGGCGTAAATTTTAAATTAGTAACCGGTAGTGAACGTCGTGTAGAGTTCTTCGATATGACACTGCCTTATATACCAACTCAATCATACCGATATTTTGCCATAGCGCTTGTTGGCAATATATCTACAAATAGTAAAATTAATGCTGTAGAGATGTATATCGATGCGGCATGGAATAACCGCTTACGTTAAAAACTATGGAAATAACAATAAACAAACAAGATGTAATTGAGAATTTACACAAAGTAACAGGAAATCTTGCTCTTAAACTTGGTGCTCCCGAACTTATTGCATCAACCGAAGAGGATGTCGAAAGAATTGCTCCATTGTGGAATAATGCTTCATTGGATTTATTGCATGTGTTGTCGCCATACGCCGACATGCTTTTCAATAATAATGGGGTGGTGTATTCACTGGAAATGCCAGTTAATTGGAAAGTATCACAAAGAAACAATTTGTTTATGCAATGTGCTGCTTATATAAAGCAGGCTCTCGTTGCCCGTTGGCTCGATTTTGTAAAGCCTGATAGTGCTATGCTGTACAGAACACTTAATCAGAATATAGCTGAGGCTATACAGCATATTCTCACACTAAGACAAAAACCTGATAGATAGAAAAAGTCCGGCATGCCGGACTTTTTCTATCTATTCTGATACTTCAATGATTTCTGTTTCTTGTTCCTGTTTGGGCAACATCTTTCCTGTAAGATAGAGCTTTACCATTTCAGTATCTGAATTGTTATGCACTGTAATTCTTTTTCTTATTTTCCCCGGTGCATTACGTCGGCCATCGTATTTTACCGTTATAGTGTCGCTTTCTCCCGGTTTTACAGCATCGGTATTGTGCGATGCTATTGTGCATCCGCAAGATGTGAATACTTGATGTATATAAAGGTCGGCATCGCCTGTGTTCTTGAAAGTGTAGTGGCAAACTATTACAGAGGAATCTGCCGAAAATGTTCCCATATTATATACTAAACTCTCAAACTCAATTTTTGCTTTTCCTTTTTTCTGGTTGTTGGCTTGTAACGATGTTGGCGCCAACACAAATAACATCATTAATAATATTATAAAATTCTTCATATTTAAACAGCTTCTTAATACTCTTGCTTGCAAAGGTAATACATTTGCTTGAGTAACCTCTGCTTGTTTTGCAAAATTAAACACGCTTAACCTGTTTTACTCCTTTTATCCCTTCTATCTTGGTAATAAGTTTTTTGAGTTTTGCCGTATCATCAATCATAAGAGTCAATGTGCCCGAAAATAGAGTGTCGTGCGACTCAATATTTATTCCACGCATAATAACATCTTTTTCTTGTGTTATAAGCGATGTTATATTATTTACAATTCCAATATCGTCGTGTCCTACAACACGAAGTGTAACAGGGTAGAGTGCTTTGTTTTTTCCACTATCGCTCCATCGTGCTTCAATTATTCTGTATGGGTATCGTTCTCGCAGTTGTTTGGCATTTGTACAATCTTTTCTATGCACCGATATTCCTCCGTTAATTGTAACAAACCCAAATATCTCATCACCGAATATTGGCGCGCAACATTTCGATAGTTTATAATCTATTCCTTTTAAATTCCGTTCAATAACCAGTACATCGTTTGAAGCACCGGTCTCTTTGTCGGTTATAAGAGTGAAATCTTGTGCACTTTGAACTGCTTCGTTGCTCTCCGGGTTTGCAATCTCGTTATAACGCTTATAAATGTCGGTAATGTCGATACCCCCTTCAGCAACTCGTTGATAGAAATCGCTCAGACGCTTGTAGCCCATTTTGCGTATGAGATGGTCCATCATAGACTCATCATACTCTATTTTATGGTTCTTGAATTTGCGTATTAGCATTTCACGAGCCATGTCAGCCTGACGTGCTGTGATATCTTTGAGTGCCTGACGTATCTTTGAGCGTGCGCGGCTGGTTTGTGCAATATTCAGCCATGCTTGCTTTGGTGTTTGACTGTTTGCTGTTATAATCTCTACTTGGTCGCCATTGTTCAGTGTGTGTCTGATAGGAACATTACGCCCATTAACCAATGCACCTGTACATTTGCTTCCAATGCCACTATGTATGCAGAATGCAAAATCGAGAATTGTTGCTCCTTTGGGTAAACGGAAAAGGTCTCCTTTGGGAGTGAAAATGAAAATCTCATCTTTGTAGAGCTCCATTTTAAACTTATTCTCATTAACCTCTTCTTGTGCAAGATGCTCCAATGTATCACGAATCGATGCAAGCAGGTTGTCGAGCCCCTTTTCACTTTTAATACCTTTGTATCTCCAGTGTGCAGCCAAACCATGCTCGGCAATGGCATCCATTCGTTCTGTACGAATCTGTACCTCAACCCAACGACCTTCGGGGCCCATAACAGTAGTGTGTAGAGACTCATAACCATTGCTTTTGGGTACCGATAGCCAATCGCGCAAGCGATGTGGGTTAGGAGTGTACATGTCGGCTATAATTGAGTAAACTTGCCAACATTCGCTCTTTTCGTTAACGATTTCGCTATCCAAAATTATACGTATTGCAAATAAATCGTAAATGTTTTCAAACGGCAACTTCTGGCGTTTCATCTTCTGCCAAATAGAGTTAATGGATTTTGTGCGTCCCTTAATTCTGAATTTTAGATGTGGGTGCTTGCGTAACTCTAATTCAATTGGACGTATGAACGATGCAATATAATCCTCACGTGATGCTGCTGTCTCTTCCAATTTTTTGCTCAAATCAGCATATATTTCGCTCTCTGTATATCGGAGTGATAGGTCCTCCATTTCCGACTTTATTTTGTAGAAACCGAGTTTGTGAGCAAGGGGAATATATAATTTTGATGCTTCGTTTGCCACCTGTTTGCGTGCTTCTATATTATCGTAATCAAATAGACGACGCAGTAGAACCAAACGGCTTGCTATCATTATGAGAATAATGCGCATGTCATTAGCGAACGATAACAATAGGTTCCTGAAATTTTCACTTTCAATGGTTGGACTTTTTTCGTATAGTGCATTAATTTGTGTCAGATTTGCCAAAATCTTAGTGGTATTTTCGCCACAGATAGTAGTAATCTCATCCATACCTATTGTGCCAAGTTCAACACAACGGCTCAACAGAATGCTAATTATTATCTCGCGATGAAATCCAATCTCTTGTCCAATAAGTTCGGCTGTTTGCATGTCGAGAATAATTGGATTGAATCCAAAACTGTCGCGTGTAATTTTACCTTCATTTATAGCTTTTGTAATAGCCTCCTTAATAAATCGGTAATCGCTCTTATGTAATTCGCCAAGAGTCTCTTTACGAAGTGTGCGACATAGTTTAAATAGTTCTTCGCGCTCACAATTTCTAAATAGGTTCACATCCGACATAATCAGCATTTTTATAGTTTTTACACTCTTTATGCGCGAAGTTAATTTATAAATTTTTAAATAATTGTTTTTTTTACCTCTTTTTAGAAATTTATTTATATTTTTGCCATAATTGGCAATGAAGTGTGTAAAAAGTATTAAATTATACTTTGCATATTTTACTCGTTTGCTGCACTGTTTGTAGTAAACAGCAAATCTCTCCGAGTTAATTCGGTATGATTTTTGTTTTGGCAATAATTGTAGAACCTAATAACATAACAGCTATGATGATTAGTAAAGCAGATCAAGCATTGTTGAACAAGAAAGGTATTTCGGTAGATAAGTTCGCCGAGCAGTTAAAAACATTTAAGACAGGCTTCCCATTCCTTAAAATAGAGGATGCTGCAACTGTTGGAAATGGAGTGTTACGTCCTACTTCTGACGAGATTGCTCACTATTTAAGCGTGTGGGATAACTATTGCAAAGCCGGTAACTCGGTCCTTAAATTTGTTCCTGCTTCGGGTGCTGCAAGTCGTATGTTTAAAGACCTGTTCGCATTTTTAAGTGCAGAATACGATGTTCCTACTTCCGATTTTGAAAAGAACTTTTTCAACAATATCGAGAAGTTTGCATTCTATGCTGAATTGAATGCAATGTGCCAAAAAAATAATTCCGCATCGATACAGGATTTGGTTGCTGCCGGCAATTATAAGGCAGTCGTTTTCAACCTTCTCGATTTTACAGGTATGAACTACGGTTCATTACCCAAAGGATTGCTGAAATTCCATACCTACGAAAATGATGTCAGAACATCTGCCGAAGAGCATTTTGTAGAGGGCGCACTATATGCGGCAATGGGTAGTAAAGTACGCTTGCATTTTACAGTATCTCCCAATCATAAAGCTCTGTTCGAGGAACTTGTTGCAGAACGTAAATCCTACTACGAGGGCCTGTTTGGTGTAGAGTATGAGATTTCTTTCTCGGAACAAAAACAAAGCACAGATACTGTTGCCGCTGATGCCGATAATGAGCCTTTCCGCGAGAATGGAGCATTGGTTTTCCGTCCCGGTGGTCATGGAGCGTTAATAGAAAATCTAAATGATATCGATGCCGATGTTATCTTTATTAAGAATATCGACAACGTTGTTCCCGATAGATTAAAAGAAGATACCGTAACATATAAGAAACTTCTTGCTGGTATATTGGTCGATTTACAAAGAAGAGCATTTGAATATATTCGTCTCATCGATAGTGGTAAATATACTCATGAGCAGGTTCAAGAGATGATATGTTTTGTTCAGCAAGAACTAATGTGTCGCAACGAAGAGATAAAGAATATGGAAGATTGCGATTTAGTTCTCTATTTGCGCAAGAAATTAAATCGTCCTATGCGTGTGTGCGGTATGGTAAAAAATGTAGGTGAACCGGGTGGTGGTCCGTTCCTTGCATACAATCCCGACGGCTCTGTCTCTTTACAAATTTTGGAAAGTTCGCAAATAGACATGAATAATGCCGAAGCTAAATCTATGTTCGAGAATGGAACACACTTTAATCCGGTGGATTTGGTTTGTGCTGTTAAAAATTACAATGGCGAGAAATTCAATTTGCCTCAATATGTAGACAAGAACACAGGTTTCATTTCGCATAAATCTAAAAATGGTAGAGAATTAAAGGCTATGGAGTTGCCCGGATTATGGAATGGTGCAATGAGCGATTGGAGCACAATTTTTGTTGAGGTACCTTTGATAACCTTCAATCCTGTGAAAACTGTTAATGACCTTTTGAGAGAGGTGCATCAGTAATAACAGTATAGATAAATAAATTGAGGACGACTAAAATCACTATTTAGTCGTCCTCAATTATTGTTATATTATTGGCTTAAACTGTATCATATTATTTCTATTTGAAAGAACTCTATTTCTAATGTTGATAGATAAAAAATATTGCATTATCTTCGCGTAAATTTTATGTATTTAATATGACAACAGATTATACAGAATATCTGCGAGATTTTGAGAACCGTTTGCAAGACGATGTATTACGTTTGTGCACATCGTGTAAGATGCTCGACAAGGTATTACTATCCTCCGAAGATGTTGATACTCGTTGGGAGGCGCTATCACTCGATTACATTGCCGATGCTGTTGCACAAGTAAATGAGTATCCGGCAGTTGCTGTAGCATGGGCCGGATATATGGGTATGGCTGTTGCACATCGTTGGGACGAGGATTGGGAAAAATATTCTACCGAAGAATATAAGTCGCTCTATGGTGAAAATGGATTCGATGATATGGATGAACACATTCTGCGCGATATATTGGGACTTCCTCTCGATTCAGAAGAGGCCAAAAATATAGAAGAGGTCCTTCGTCGTTGTGCCTACTCGATACTTACACTCATTCGTCACGAAAATATAGAACCGCAAAGTCCTGTGGCATACTATACATTTGCACGTGCTGCCAAGGTTATGTACAAAACGGGTGCGGCTATAGAACTTAAACGATTGGGTTATAAGTTCGAAAAAGTAAATGTACCAACATGTTAAAATGTTAAAATTTAATGTTATAATTATATAAATTATATTTGATTATTTAAATAGTTATAATTTTTAGCATTATCTTAGTGCATAAAAATTATATTATAACTGAAAATAAGTTTTACAATCATGACAAAAGAATTTAAGAAAGGCACCCTATGTGTACAAGGAGGGTGGCAACCTAAAAAAGGAGAATCGCGTGTACTGCCTATTTATCAGAGTACAACTTTTAAATATGAAACAAGTGAGCAGATGGCACGTCTCTTCGATTTGGAAGACTCCGGATATTTTTACTCACGTCTGCAAAATCCTACAGTGGATGCAGTTGGTGCAAAGATAGCGGCACTCGAAGGTGGTGTAGCAACAGTTATGACAGCATCGGGACAAGCAGCCAATTTCTATGCAATTTTTAATATCTGCCAAGCCGGAGATCACTTTGTTTCGGCAAGTACTATATATGGTGGAACATACAACCTTTTCTCGGTAACAATGAAAAAACTTGGTATAGATGTAACATTTGTAGATGCCGATGCTTCTGCCGAAGAGATAGAAAAGGCGTTCCGTCCAAATACAAAGGCTCTTTTTGGAGAAACAATCTCCAATCCCGGAGTAAATATTCTCGATATTGAGAAATTTGCAGAAATAGCACACAAACATGGTGTTCCTTTCATTGTGGATAATACTTTTGCAACTCCCGTTAATTGTCGTCCGTTTGAGTGGGGTGCTGATATTGTTACACACTCTACAACAAAATATATGGATGGACATGCTGTTGCTGTGGGTGGTGCTGTTGTAGATAGTGGAAACTTCGATTGGGAGGCTTGGCATGATAAATATACATGCTTGACAGAACCCGATGATTCTTACCATGGTTTAGTATATACTCAGGCTTTTGGAAAAGCCGCATACATAACTAAAATGGTTGCACAAGTGATGCGCGACCTTGGCTCAATGATGGCACCCGAGAACGCTTTCTTGTTGAATCTAGGCTTGGAAACATTACATTTGCGCATGCCACGACACTGTGAGAATGCACAAAAGGTTGCAGAATACCTTGAGAACCATCCAAAAGTAGCATGGGTAAATCATTGTGGATTACCTAGTAACAAATACTACTCACTTGCAAAGAAATATCTTCCCAATGGTGCTTGTGGTGTTTTGGCATTTGGCGTAAAAGGTTCTAAAGAGGATGCAATCCGTTTCATGGATAGTCTTAAACTTATATCAATCGTAACTCACGTTGCTGATGCTCGTTCATGTATCCTGCACCCTGCAAGCCACACACATCGTCAGTTGTCCGATGAACAGCTTATCGAGGCCGGTGTTGCTCCCGATTTGATGCGTCTTTCGGTTGGTATAGAGGATGCAGAAGATATTATCGCAGATATTGAACAAGCAATGCAGGTGCTCTAATGATACCTGAAATCTTGCAATATAATATGGGAGAAGGCGTTTTAGCCTTCTCCACAACTCGCAAAGGCGGAGTAAGTACAGGAACTTACTCTGCTTTTAATATTACTCACTATTGTGGCGATTCACCGCATTGTGTAGAACAGAACCGCAAACTACTGTCCGATTTTCTGGGAATATCGGATGAGAGTCTCATATTGCCTCGTCAAACACATAGCACTAATGTACTTTGTATAAACGAGGGTTTTATGGCAAAATCAAAAGGAGAGCGAACTGCAGAACTTGAAGGTATAGATGCGGTTATAACAAATATCCCCAACTTGTGTATAGGTGTCTCTACTGCCGATTGTGTGCCAATACTCCTTTATGATAAAAGAAATAGGGTAGTGGCTGCAGTACATGCAGGATGGCGTGGTACCATTGCGCGTATTCTGGAAAAATGTGTGCAACGAATGGTTGATGAATATAATACTTCTCCGGCTGACATTTATGCAGTAATTGCACCAAGTATTTCGCTCGATAGTTTTGAGGTTGGAGATGAAGTCTATAATACATTTGCCGATAATGGTTTTGATATGGATAGAATTGCTGTGCGTTACGATATACGTTGGCATATAGATTTGTGGGAGGCAAATCGATTACAGCTTCTGTCATGTGCCGTACCGGAAAATGCAATATATATATCGAATGTATGTACGTACAAGGATTATTCCCGTTTCTTTTCTGCGCGCAGAATAGGAATCTCTTCGGGTAGAATTTTTAATGGCATAATGTTGAGATTATAGAAACATATAACATTATATACAAATAAGAAGGATGTTCGCAAGCGAACATCCTTCTTATTTGTATTGTTTTATTCTATTTATTTCTTCTTCATTTCTGCTTCGAAACGTCTGGCAGCCTCATTGCTGTCGGAGCATGAGCATGGACCTGTTATACAGCCACCGGGACACGACATAACCTCTACCATCTTGCCTGGACATTTTCCAGTCTTTGCATAGGCACGTAGAACACCAATGTTCTTTTTATTCAAATCGGCAATAACAACTCCTTCAATCTCTTCTCCACCAAGAATGTTTTTAACAGCAGTAAATACACCACCGGTCTTTGCAAAACCATGTGCATCTTTTCCTGCCGATTCATCGGGGGTAAATGGCTGGCAGTTGTCAATATCAATACCCATACCATCTATTACAGCATCTACTTCGCGGAATGTCCATACAAAATCGACACTGTCATGTTCACGACATTCTGCCTTTTTCGATGCACAAGGTGATATAAATACATTTATAGCATCGGGGTGTTTTTTGCGCGCATATTCTGCTGTATATACCATTGGCGATGCAGTAGTAGAAACATACTTCATTAAATCGGGGATATGCTTACGAGCCAAATTAACATATGCGGGACAGCAGCTTGTTGTCATAAAAGGAGCGCCCTCTTCCATCTTTTCCTTGAATTCAGCCGATTCACGACGTGTGGTCTCTTCGGCTCCGTATGCAACCTCTATGACATCGTGGAAACCAATCTCCTTCAATGCTCCGAATACCTGTTCTATTGGTTTTCCAAACTGTGCGAGTACCGATGGAGCAACCATAGCTACAACCTTTTTGCCTTCTTTTATGCGCTTCAGTACATCGAATACTGTACATTGGTCGAAAATAGCACCAAAAGGACAAGCGTTAAGGCATTTTCCACAATAGATACACTTTTCGGGGTCGATATGCTCAACTCCATATTCATCTTTTGAGATTGCTTTAACAGGACAAGCCTCTTCACATGGCACAGGCATATAAACAATTGCGTGGTAGGGACATACCTGCTGGCATTTGCCACAACTGATACATTTTTCGTGGTCGATGTGAGCTTTTCCATCTCTATCGTAAGAGATTGCATCTTTAGGGCAGTTCGTATAGCAAGGACGTGCAACACAACCGCGACAAAGGTCGGTAATTTCGTAGTTAATTTTTACGCAAGAAGAGCAAGCTTCGTCCATAACATTTAAGATACCACGTTTGTCATCGGGCATCTCACGCTCCATCATGCGTCTAACGTAACTGCTCAATCTGTCCAACTCGTCATGCTCATCATCCATGTTGAATCCGAGCATAGCCATTGTTTTGTACTTCATTACTCCACGCTCCTTGTATATACAGCAACGACCTTTGGGGTTGCGTTTACGAGGATAGCGGTTTATAAGCATGCGGTCAATATTCTCCTCGAGAGAATTTTCTTTCCACATTCTAACCATCTCTGCAAGCAGATTGTATCTAATGAACATAACATTGTTATTATATGCCATAGTAGTTCTTTTTGAGATTATGTTTAAATTTTGCGGTAAAAATAGTAAAAAAGAGTCAATTTTTGTAATTTTGCAATAATCTTTCTCTATTTATTATGAAAAAATATTTTTTGGGTGAAAATTATGCTCTAATAGATGCACTATATGAGCAGAAACAGATAGAGCAAAGCGATTGGTTTGCTCTATTAACCATGCTTACACCTGACGAGAAAGAGTATTTGAGAAAAATAGCATCCGATGTGGCTAAATCTAATTTTGGTAATGGTATCTACATAAGAGCATTAACCGAAATTAGCTCTTATTGTAAGAATAACTGTTTCTATTGTGGATTACGTACTTCAAATAGTTTGGCAGAACGCTATCGACTGACAAAAGAAGAGATTCTCGATTGTTGTAGCGAAGGAGATGCTATGGGATTCAATACATTTGTATTACAAGGTGGTGAGGACCCTAAGCAAAATGATGAGTGGATAACAGATGTAGTACGCTCTATACGTGAAAAATTTCCCGAAAAAGCCATAACATTATCGGTAGGAGAGAGAAGTAAAGAGGCATATATGGCTTTTCGTGATGCAGGGGCTAATCGCTACTTGTTACGTCACGAAACACGTTGCGATGAACACTATTCCCGTTTGCATCCAGCAGTTATGAGTGGAGAAAAACGTCGAGAATGTTTGCAGACTCTAAAAGAGTTAGGCTTTCAGACAGGTAGTGGCATGATGATAGGTTCTCCATTTCAGACTATGGAACATATTGTAGAGGATATAATGTTTCTCGAACAGCTAAATCCCGAAATGATAGGAGTTGGGCCTTTTATCCCGGCACAAGGAACACCTTTTGCAAAATATGTAGCAGGAAGTGTCGAAAACACATTGCTTGTAGTATCTTTGTTACGTCTGCGTTTCCCAAAAGCACTTATACCTGCAACCACAGCTCTCTCTACTTTGTGCGAGAATGGTTTGGAAAAAGGTATATTGGCTGGAGCAAATGTGGTTATGCCTAATATATCCCCGGCAAATGTTCGAAAAAAATATTCTATATACGATAACAAAAAAAGCTACGGAACAGAATCGGCTCAACAGTTGCATTTGCTTGATAAACGGTTGAATGTAATTGGATATCATATTGATTATGGACGTGGCGATTATGATAATAATAAAAAATAATTATATATGTATAATGTAAAATCTCATATAGCAGAAGAGTTTATAAACGATGCAGAGATATGCGACACCATGATATATGCTCGTGAGCATTGTAACGATGCAGAACTTATACAACAGATATTGAAAAAAGCACGCGAGCATAAAGGAATTACACATCGCGAAGCTGCAGTGTTACTCGAATGTGAGGACAAAGATGTTATCAACGAGATATTTGATATTGCAAACGAAATAAAACATCGTTTCTATGGTAATAGAATTGTAATGTTTGCCCCTTTGTATCTATCCAATTACTGCGTGAATAGCTGTGTCTATTGTCCCTATCATGTGAAAAATAAAAATATAAGACGCAAGAAACTTTCTCAAGAAGAGATTCGTCAAGAGGTTATTGCGCTTCAAGATATGGGACACAAACGTTTGGCATTGGAAGCCGGTGAGCATCCTATTTACAATCCATTGGAATATATTCTCGAGAGCATCAAAACTATTTATAGTATAAAACATAAGAATGGTGCTATAAGGCGTGTGAATGTAAATATTGCCGCTACAACAGTGGAAAACTATCGTCGTTTGAAAGATGCCGGCATAGGTACATACATCCTTTTCCAAGAAACATATAACAAAAAGAACTACGAAGCATTACACCCAAAAGGCCCCAAAAGCGATTATGCATACCACACAGAGGCAATGGACCGCGCTATGGAGGCCGGAATTGATGATGTTGGTATTGGTGTTTTGTATGGTTTGGAAACATATCGTTACGATTTCATAGGCTTGCTCATGCATGCAGAACATTTGGAAGCAACATTTGGAGTGGGACCACATACTATTAGTGTACCGCGTCTTTGTATGGCAGATGACATAGATACTACCGATTTTAAGAATGCAGTTCCCGATGATATTTTCTATCGAATAGTTGCAATTATTCGTATTGCTGTTCCATATACAGGTATGATAATATCAACACGTGAAAGTGAGAAATGTCGTGCCCGACTTTTGGAGATCGGAATATCACAAATGAGTGGTGGCTCGCGCACAAGTGTTGGTGGTTATGTCTCTCCCGAGAGTGAAGAGGAAAATTCTGCACAATTTGATGTTGCCGACCATCGTACTTTAGACGAAGTGGTAGGGTGGTTGCTCGACCTAAATCATATACCGAGTTTTTGTACTGCCTGCTATCGTGAAGGACGTACAGGAGACCGTTTTATGACTCTTCTCAAAAATGGACAAATATCTAACTGCTGTTTACCTAATGCGCTCATCACATTAAAGGAGTATGCAAAGGATTATGCATCGCCTGAGGTGCGCGAGAAGGCCGAAGAAATGATTAAACGCCTACTTGCCAATGTGCCAAATGAGAAGGTGCGTGCCAATGCAACAAAGTATCTTGCTGCAATAGATGAAGGTAAAAGAGATTTTAGGTTTTAAAACAGAACTTTATGAATAATATAGCACGTTCCAACCGCTATCATATAGGAATTTTTGGCCGTCGTAATGCCGGAAAATCGACATTGCTAAATAGACTCACAGGACAAGATGTATCAATTGTTTCTGATGTTCCCGGTACAACAACCGACACCGTTTGGAAAAATATCGAATTACCGGGTATTGGAGCCGCAGTAATAGGAGATACCGCCGGGTTTGATGACGAAGGTGAGTTGGGTCTTATGCGAACAGAACGTACCCGGCGAGTTGTTCAACAAATTGATATGGCGTTGCTCCTTTTGACCGGTTCGCCCAATGATGCATCAGTGGAAAAAGAGTGGCACAAAATGTTTCTTAAAGCCGACATTCCGGTTATAATGCTACTCGCAAAATGCGATGATGAATGTGATAGCAATTTGCTCAATGCTTGGAGCAATGTGATGAATGAAATTGTGTTGCCAATATCAGCAAAAGAGGGCAAGGGTATGGAATCGTTGTTTGAGAGAATGTCTGCAATATACAAAAAAGATGATAATCTCGAAGATATAACATATACTCTGGCAAAGGCTGGCGATACGGTGTTGTTGGTAATGCCTCAAGATGCACAAGCACCTAAAGGTCGTCTAATACAGCCACAAGTACAGACATTACGAAATCTTTTGGATAAGCACTGTTTGGTACTATGCTGTGCGCCCGAAGAGATGCCGGCTATGCTTGCAATACTCAAAAATCCGCCACAATTGGTGATAACCGATTCACAAGTCTTTGCACAAGTTCATTCACTTACACCAAAGGAAAGCAAACTGACATCTTTCTCGGTTCTTATGGCTCGTCATAAAGGTGATATAGATACTTTTAGAGCAGGAGCCAATGCTTTGATGAAACTGCCCGAAGATGGCAAAGTGCTCATAGCAGAGACATGTTCACATGTTCCTCAAAACGAGGATATAGGTCGTGTTAAGTTACCCCGTTTATTACACAAAAAATTTGGAGAGAAAATAACAATTGATGTGGTATCGGGTAACGATTTTCCCGAAGACCTCACCGCATATGATATAATTATACATTGTGGAGCATGTATGTTCACACGTCGCCATGTTCTGTCGCGTGTTCGACGTGCAAAAGCACAAAATGTACCTATCACCAATTATGGTATTGCCATTGCTGCTCTAACCGGTATTCTCAATAAAGTAACAATATAGTCCGTTATGCTTAAAGAAGGATTAACATATAAAAGTACAACAACCGTTTCCAATGAAAACAGTGCATTGACAATGGGTTCCGGTAACCTGCCGGTTTTCGCAACACCGGCGATGGTTGCACTCATGGAAAATGCCACAATGCTTGCCGTAGCCGATGCTCTGCCCGAAGGGTTCACTACTGTTGGTTCAGAAATGAATGTTCGACATATTAAACCATCGCCGGTTGGCGCTCAGATTACAGCAGTAGCATTGCTTACAGCTGTAGAAGGACGAAAACTGACATTTGATGTTTCGGCATACGATGGCGAAGAACAAATAGGTAAAGGTGTGCATGTTCGTTTCATGGTTGATATTGAGCGTTTCATGAATAAAATCAACCGTTAGCTTTACGATAATTCTCATCAATTTATGAATAATAAAAAACCGTATTCAAGGGGAGTGAATACGGTTTTGCCGAGTAAACGCTTTTACCCGTTCGGGCATCGACTTTTCGCAAGCAGATGTTGCCGTAGAATCTATTACTATGAAAAACACATAGATATAACGCTAAGCGCGGGTAAAAGTTTTGTTACTTATTAGCTTTTAACTCTTTTTTAACTCTTTTTTATTACATCTAACATTATCTCCCACATAGGTTTTTGAAATCACACCATTCACAACGTTTTATATCGTCGATTGGTTTGAATGGTTTTTCAATATCGAATATTTCTTCTAACAAATTGTTGAGTAACTTCATGAACTCTTGGCGCACCATTTCTACATTTACAATAGGGGTATCTGCTATTTTTACTACACAATCTTTTCGTTGCTCAGAGAATTTCTTGTGTATATAAATAAGCGTTGGAGATGCTTTTTCGCACATTTTGTTCTCTATCGCTGCAATAGAGTACAATAGTGTCTGAAGTATATATCCACTTCCGCTTTTTTTGCCCTCGAATACCTCTGTTATATTACCAATCTTATCAATTCTTCCTCCTGTCTTGTAGTCAATAATACTCCATGTTCCATCTTTTTCATCTATTCGGTCTATTCGTCCACCAATGCACAACTCAATATCTTCTTCTTTATTTGGGTTTTTAATTACTATTGGGAAATTAATATCCTTTTCGCTACCAATGTACGTGAATGGTGCGTGTGTGGCATCGCTTTTTATCAGTTTTAAAAGAAAACGATGCAGTACCTCTCTGTTTATGTATTGTTCTCCGTCGTATGTAAACCCTTTCTCGCGCTTAAAAAAGAGCTTGCCAAAAGATTCATCTATGAATTTATAGAGTAGGGCATCCTTTTCAATATATGGGGTAAGAGAGCTCTTTTCAATTCTTTGTTGCCCGTTTTCTGTTATTTTATTATAGAAATCTTCGGCTGCTGCATGAAATATATTACCAACATCTGTAGCCTGTAGTTCGCTTGTTAGTTCTTGTGGCTTTTTTAAATACAACACATATTTATAAAAGAAACATAAAGGACATTTGATATACTGGTTAATTGCTGTTGGAGATAGAATTTGTGCCTTGTTCCCATTTGCAAAATTGTATCTCTTTGTAAGTTTGCTTATAATCTCTTTATCCTTTTGTATACATCTTGGCTCTATAATTCTGTTTTGTTGCCTTGCCTGCAAAGATATGTTCTCTATGTAATGGTTGTTGTCGGCAAGCAATTGCAATATATAACGAGAACATTCTCCACGTGTGGCACTCTCTGTTGAACTATTATATAAGAATGTAATATTCTCGGCGCGTTGCATCAGTCGGTAGAAGTTATAAGCATAAATAGAATCGCGATGCTCGCTTAGTGTAAGTCCAAATGCTCGACGAAGGTTGTACGGAACGAAAGAACTATCTCCTCCCGACTTGGGAAGATTTCCTTCGTTTACTGAAAGCATTACTAAATTTTTGAAATCAAGGTTTCGTGTCTCTAATAATCCCATAATTTGCATACCTACAACCGGTTCCCCATGGAAAGGCATGCTTTGCATAGATAGTGCACTCATGAACAGATTGCCAATGGTTGATTGTTGCATGATTGCTTCGCCACTCTCTATTATTGTTATGAAGCGTTGTGTCAGTGTAAATGTTTTTAGCAGTGCTTCGCGGAACAATTGTTCATATATGTCGCCTTCTCTATCCTCTTTGCCTGTAATTATCTGTGCAATACGATATATGGCGTTTCCTAGTGATGCTATCCATAAACTATTGTCGGTGAAACGTGTAAATAATTGTTCCAAAAGTTCATCGCCTTTGAAAAAATCGATGTCGGGAAAGAAACAACGTTCTTCCAAAATCTTTTTGTCTATCTCTTTCGCTTTTGGACAACAATGAATTATATAAGGATGTGTCAGCAGGTTATGTACATGTTCGAGTGTAAACGTTAATTGCCCCTCGTCGTAACCTCTTGTTTGTAGGTCTATTAACATACGCATCAAACTGTAGACAGGGGTATGAGATATTGGGTAACCCATTGTAACATTAATATTTTTAATGTCATTGGGAATTGTGTGCAATACACTCTCCAACATTGTTTCGTCGCATAATATTATAGCTGTATCTATCTCGTTTCCTCCTACCAGCGATTTAATCTTTTCGGGAATATATCTTGCCTGTATGCTCTCTGTTGCAGTAGATATTATCTCAATATTCTTTTTTGTAGAGAGATTGTCGAACAATTCATCTGATAGGGCATTGGGAAATCGTTTTAAGTTACGATGCATAAATAGTCCTGCTTCATGATATTGTGCATTTATGTAGGAGTTGTCGTAATCCCAATAGAATAGCGCTTGTCCACGCTCTTTCAGTGTATCAAAAAGTGTGCACTCAACACCATTGAGCGCATTAAATCCAACAAATATATATTTTTTGTATGGGAATGATAAAGTATCTATTTTCTCTATTGTATCTCGATACAGTTGTCCCTCATAGGCAATATTATCCTTTCGTAGCGCCTCTTTAAAATCGTGATAGATATCTCCTAGAACTTGCCATATATTCAAAAAGCGTTTTTTAATCTCACTTTTCTCCTCTGTTTTGAAATTGATGAAAAATCTTGATATAGCTTCGCGTTGTTCATCGGTTAGGACATCACTCCCATTGCCTAATGCTTGCAGGTCATTAAGATTAGTAAACAGTGTGTCAGCATCGGCAAGGTTTTTGTCAATGTCATCGAAATCTTTTATCATCAGTTCCCCCCAATGGTAAAAACGGTCGATACTCTCGTTGCTATGTGTATGTTTACAATATATGTTATACAATTTACATACAAGCAGAATAGGGTCAGCTTTTATTGTATTACTGCATTGCTCAAACAGCTCGCTTATGGTAAGATATTTGGGACTCCAAATGGGGCGATTGCTGTTTTGTAACAGATATTTATTGAAAAATAATCCGGCACGTTTGTTGGGGAAAACAATAGCAATATCTGTTAAATCGCCATTGAATTTATTATATATATCATTAGCAACTAATTGCAAAAAAGGTGTCATGGTTCTATTATACTATTTTGTTTGTGTATACATACCAAATATGTCCTGTTACATTTTCGTAACCCATCTCTCTCAATATCGATTTGTATTTTTCAATCTGTGTAATGTATTCTTCTTTATGCTTACCAAATTTAAAGTCTACAACAACAGCATTCTTGTCGTAAATCATAACGCGGTCGGGACGACAGCTCTTGTATTCATTATCTTCTTTATATAAAATTGAACACTCATTAAATAGTTTATATTTACCTGAGAACCATTCACTTGCTTTGGGATTAGATAATGCTCGTTCAATGAGTTTTTTAATCTTGTTGTACTCTTTTTCATTACCAATGAGTCCTTCTATTTGTAATTTCTTCAATTCTTGCTTTAAATTATCTCCGGTTTCCAATTTTGACAGAAGCTCGTGCATTAGTATTCCATGCATTTGGTATTCCAATTGTTCTTCTTCCTCTCTGTTTCTTGCAAGAAATCGTGTTAGATTATTTGATTGACGAAACGGTATGTGATTATCGAATGAGATAAATGGTTGTTCTTTCTCTTGTGGTATTTGAGTAAATGGATTATCGCTTTTTTTCTCCTTTTCAATGCTTGGCATAATTTCGCCATATGTCAATATTCCATTTTCTGTATCACAAATAATTTCATCACTTCCCATATTCCCAATCATTGTTTCCAGATGTTTTCCCATTGTATCTTTTTTAGCATCTTTATCGGAGAAAATAAACAGGTTGTTTTTCGCTCTGGTAAATGCAACATACATAAGATTCATGTTATCTACCAATTGAAAAAGATATTCGTGGTTAAACTCTTCTTCATATATAGAGTTTTGCATATCATTAACAAATTCAATAGGGAGAAGATCTAAATAGTTAAATGGAACCTCTTTGGGGTGGCACCATATCAAATTTTCATGGAAATGGGAATGCATCTCTCCTGTAAGTTTCCATATTCCAAACGGAATAATTACTGTGTGAAATTCCAAACCCTTCGATTTGTGTATAGTCATCATTCTTACACTGTTTGTTTCACCGGTGGGTATTGTCTTATTTGCCAATTCCTCATCCCACTCATCCAAGAATGCTGTCAGGTCGCTAATTCCACAATTTATATATTGAGATGCACAATCAAGGAAAGAGTACAGAAAAGCCTCTTCGCCTTGCATAGTGTTTAGTTCAAACAATTCAATCAATTGTTCTATTAACTCATATATCGGCATTTCGCCTAAATGGTCTATTTTGCTTATGAATTTATTAGGTAACATTGTTGTTAAATCTCTGTTACCTGCCAGCACCTGTGGTGTTGTGGCAATACCCTTTGTCTCATTAAGGTATAGCATCAGTAATTGTATCAGGTTAATCCTGTCTTCGGGCATCGTAATGTATCGTATTGCTGCAATTATTATGTTAATGGCAACAGATGACGATAATCGGTATGCATCGTCCGATACTATACCGAAGTTATATTCTTTGAATGTTTCGTTGAAATGACGAGCAATTATAGGCATAAATCTGTTTACTCGAACCAATATGGTAATATCATTTGGTTTTACCCCCTTTTCCAATAATAATACACGCAGGGTGTCCATAAGTTGTGAATATGCCAACTCGTCATATTTTTTCTCTTTTTCTTTGAGTAATCTAATCTCTACGTAACCATTGTTTGGCTTGTTATCCGGGATTTCCTGTTTTACTTCGGCATATGCTTTCTGAAAATCTTTAATTCTATTTCCTAATTTCTCGGAATATGTTTCCTCAATTATATCCTTTGATTTTTCAAAGAATTTGTTGTTAAATTCAATAATACGTCTTTCGCTTCTGTAATTCGTGGTATAACCACTTTCTTTTTTCTCATTGCTTATGATTTCGTATTTGCCTATCGATTCTGTGTGAAATTCCCCCTCTATATGGTTTAGAATGTTCCAGTCGCTGTTTCTCCAACGATAAATGGATTGCTTTACATCGCCAACAATAAGGTTCTTTGTCCCATGTGCCATTACTTCTTGTAGTAAAACTTTGAAGCATTGCCATTGCAACTTAGATGTATCTTGAAATTCATCAATGAAGATATGACTGATTTCGCTACCAATTTTTTCAAAGATAAACGTTGTACTGTTCTCAATCATTTTGCTAAGCAAAAATGTTGTTTGTGCCAGCAGAAAACGGTTCTCACGACTATTCTCTTCTTGTAGTTGCTTGCCTATGCTATCGAGCAGACGTAACTGATGAAAACGTATTAGTGATAAAGAACAACTGTTATATAGTCGGGAATCTTTTTCGTAACTTGAGTAATATTCTTTAATCAAATTAGCAATTTCGTTACACTTGTCAATCGATAATCTCTCGGAAATTTTTTGAGGATTATCCATACATGTCATTGCGACACCTCTTGGAGTAATTTCAGGTAATTCCCCATTTTGTAGTTTCCTAAAGAAACTATATATACCATTTTTCTTTTTATAAAAATCGGCATCAGTCAGATACGCATCATTTGCAATTTCAAAAAAACGGTTGCCTATAGATTTAACCTTTGCAATTATCTCTTTTTCTATCTTTCGTAATGTCTTACGATATTCAGCAAGTTGTGCTCCGTTGTTTTCTTCTATTTGTTGTCGAAGATTTTCGCCTCGCTCCTGATACTCCTCTTTTAATATGTTTTCGGCAAACTTCTTTATTGAGTCGCGTATCTTCCAGCTTTTGTCATTTTCCAAATGCTCCTCAATATATTCTACCAACCAACTCATTTGCTCACTTGTAGGTTTAAGCTGTTTTATAAGAATGTCTACTGCATCGTGTAGAAATTTAGTGCCATTAATGGAAATTTCCATGTCGTTGCTAAGATCCAACTCTTTTGCCAATCCACGTAGTATGGTTTGGAAAAAGGCATCAATTGTCTGTATACGAAAATGTCCATAATCGTGTAATAGCATCTCCAATGCCGTTTCTGCACGCTCAATAATTTTCTCTTTAGATAAGTTGGGAAATGTTGTAAGTAATTTTTCTGTATAATCATCAGACGATGGCAACCTATTCGCTATACCGTAAAGCTTGCTCATTATTCGTTCCTTCATCTCACTCGTTGCTTTGTTGGTGAAGGTAACAGCAAGTATATGTCTGTAATTTTCGGGGTTAGCAATCAACAGCTTAATGTATTCCAGTGCCAAGGTAAACGTTTTGCCCGAACCTGCCGATGCTCTGTAAATATATAATGTTTTATTCATGATTATAATCTTTTTACAACTCCAACTCTGCTCTTGCCGGGAGTGATTCTTGTTACTTCAACTTGTGTCGTAATACGTTCTGTTATTTCACTAAGATGTGAAATAATGCCAATCTTGCGTCCTTGGCTCTGTAACCTTTCCAGAGCGTCCATAGCTATTCTAAGCGTTTCGCTGTCGAGTGAGCCAAAACCTTCGTCTATGAAAAGTGTTTCTATGTTCATATTGTTTGACGAAAGAGACGATAGAGCCAAAGCCAATGCAAGTGAAACAAGAAACGATTCTCCTCCCGATAGAGTGTGTACTGAACGTTCTTCTGATAGCATATCCCTATCTATTACTTTTATAGATAGTGTGGTTTGAGATACTCTTGCCAACTCATATCTGTGCGATATTTCTTTGAGATGAATATTGGCATATTTCAGTAGAATGTCGAGTGTATAACCCTGTACCAATAATTTGAATTTTGCACCATCAGCAGAACCTAGCAAGTCATTTAATTTTTTCCAGTTTAAAGTATTTTCTTCACTCTTTTGGCACTCTTCCAATAGTGAGGCACTGCGTTTCCTGTTTACTTTGTCGTTTCTGATAAGTAAAGTTATTTCAGTTATGCGTTCTTCTCGCCTGTTTCTCTCTTTATTTGTTATTTGCAACAACTCAATTAGTTCATCTTTACTTTCGTGGGGTAGTGGACGATCTGCAATTTTGTTGTGCTCGTCGATATTGCGTTTTCTTTCATTGAATGTGGCAACTGCTTTTGCTTCATTTGTCTTTAGAATGTCAATTTGTTCACGTAATTCAATAATCTTAGATGGTGCTATTGTTGCCAAGTCATGCAACTCTTCGAGAGTGAGAGAATCTGTGCGAATAGATAAAAAATACTCTATTTCTTTTCTCTTCAGATTAAACTCTTTATCTAACTCTTTTGCTGTTTCACGAGCTTGTGCCAGCAATCCTTTTTGCTTTTCTCGAGAAACTAACAGTGTGTTACGCTTTTCGGTTACAGATAACATTTTATTGTTTGTTTCTGTCATCTGTTTTTTTAATTCTTCTTCAAACTGTTCGACAGATTTGTTGCTACCAAGTATAGAGCGTAATCTATCAATCTCTGTTTTTAATTCATTTTTGCGTGTTTCGCATCGTTGCTCTTTCTCGCTAATCTGTTCCTGTAACTCTTTACATTTTTTTTCAGCCGATGTAAGAGAACTCTCTACTGCAACAATCTCCTCTTTTAGTGCAATTTCTTTCTCTCTTTTCTCTTTCCACTCGTGAGCAATATTTTTTAGATTATCGGCAAATTGTTTATCCTTAATTAGTTCATCGGCGTTATAGAAAATATTCAGTAACTCTTTTGTTTTGTGAATCCTTTCGTCGCATAACGAAGTGTAACCTGCAATTGAACTACTAAGCATCATAATTTCACTTTTGTTGTTTTCGATGCTTTGTGAAAGATGCTCTATGTTCTCTTCAACCTGTTTCTTTGCCTTTTTGAGTTCCTCTTCTTGCAGTGTGTTTGTGTTGCTTTTTATTGTTACATGATGGCAACTTCCACATACAGGGCATGGCTCACCTTCTACTAGTTGATTGCGAAGGGTTGCTATTTCTGTTGTAAGAGTACTATTAAGACGTTCAGCTCTTTTTTGCTCTTCATTTAACTGCTCAATTTGTCTCTTTTGTAGAATTTCACTTTTTGCAAGCAATTCCTTCTTTAGCCTAATTTGTATCTCTGTTTCGTTAATGTCATTTATGTTTGCAAGTATAACATCGGCTTTAGGAACTATGCTTTCATACTCATTAAATCTACAAAACCACGATAATATTTCTTGCAGACTTTTTTTGTTTGTTGCTATATTATTGTATAAGGCATCTTTGTTCTTTTTCTCCGTATCATACAATGCTTTGATACCATTAATCTCCTGTGTGCTTTCCAGTATGCTTTGTTGTAGCCCTCTATTAGATGCTTCAATTTTTAACGCCTCTTTAATTAGAGGTGCTGAATCGTTCCACTTTTCGTTCCACTCTCGTTGCTCTTTAAGACACTTCTCTAAATCTTTCTCTACTTGTTCAAGTGCAATATTCTCGTCCTTAATTTGTTTTTCGTAATTCTCTATGAGTTGCTCGTTGTTTTTGATGTTACGTTTACAAGTGAGAATTTCCATGTATGTATCGCGTATCTCCTGCACACTTTCAATTTGTTGCAGTTTCTCTTTTACAGGAGCTGCTTGCAACAGGGCTTCATGCTTCTTGTTTACCTCTTGTTCTGCTATGTTAAGTTCTGTTTGCAGTTGTGAATATCGTTCAAACCATTTAATTTTTCCCTCAATACTCTTTATGCTGTTTTCGGCACATTTATTTTCATTTAACAGATTTTCGCACTCCTCCTCAATGGCTCTTAGCTTTTCCTCATCCAAAAGCTCAATTTCGTTGATTTTCTCTCTTAATAATCTTAATTCCTCTTCGGCTCTCTTCTTCTTCTCATAAATTCTCATCGATATCTCACTGTATATCTCTGTCCCTGTAAGTTTTTCAAGAATTTCGGCTTTTTCGTGGGAACTACCTTTTAAGAATGTGGCAAATTCGCCTTGTGCAAGCAGGACAGCACGAGTAAACTGTTCGTATGTCAAACCAATCAGTTCGCTTATCTTTTTTAATGTTTCTGTTTTTCCGCCCGATACAGCAATATTGTCGCTTATACAGAATAGCGTACAAGAGTCATCTTTAATGGTTCCATTAGCCTTGTGGTATGCTCTGTAAACGCTCCATGTGGCACGATACTCTTTTTTGTCAATTGCAAGAAAATCAACTTCGGCAAAGCCGTCAGATGTTCCACGACGCAATATGTTTCTAGGGTCGTTCTCTTTTATCGATTTTCCTCCAATGTCTTCAATGTCAGCCGGTTTGCTTATCTTGTATGTTCTTGGCGATTTGTTGAACAATGCAATGCATATAGCATCGAGCAGAGTCGATTTACCTGAACCGGTACAACCGGTAATGGCATAGATTCCTGTTGAACAGAGTGGCTCACCACGAAAATTTATATTAAACTCACCTTCTAACGATGCAAGGTTTTTTCCTCTTACTGCCAGTATTTTCATTATTCTCTCTCCTCTAAAACCTCAATTATTACATTGTTCAGTAACTCACTCATCTTTTCGGGTATTTCTTCTTGCCCATATTTGCGTCGATAAATATCTTTTGCAAGCTCCAAAGGCTCAATCTTCTTTAGTTCATCGTATGTCATTGGCACTTGGTGACAATCCTCTTTCTGCTCTGTAACAGCCTCGATGCGAGCTATGCGCACTGCATGTCCTTCAATGGATTCTTCTATCAATTGACGCATTGTAGGTTCGGGCTCAGTTATCAATACACGAATTTCCAAATAAGGACTGCTTTCATCTGCTTTGCCTTTTGGCAGTTTTTTCAGTTCATCAATAACTTGTGAAACTGGTAGCGGACTTTTAGGTACACTTATCAACCTTACTGGGGGTGTAAACTCTATCTGCTTAATTTCTATTGAGTCATCCTCAATTGCTATCTGAGTTACACTTTGCTTGTTGTTGCGTTCAGCAAAAGACATTGGCAATGGCGCTCCTGCATAGCGAATATTTTCTCGTCCCGACACTCTTTGTGCTTTATGCAGATGTCCCAAGGCAGTATATATGATATCATTGTTAAATGCTTTTACATCGACACAGTCCAATCCACCTATAATGATACGCTCCGAACGGTCATCCGATGACAATTCCGCACCGCTCGTATGCATATGTCCCATTGCAATTATCTTACTATATTTTTCTTTTGCTCTATTGTATAGTTCGGAGTAGAAATTTCTTAAGCCCTCGTCGTGATTGTTGGCCGGTGCATAGTCTCCATTACGCAAGTAGGGAACAGCCAAACAGCAAAAGTCTTTATCTATTGGCACAATAAAGTGGTCGTAATCTATTTCTGCATTATCGTTGCGTTTGACAACACCTCGTATATGTACATTGAAATTTTCGAGTAGGGGATTTGGGGCTTCCAAACGTGTCGCAGAGTCGTGATTGCCTGCGGTTATAATAATTTGCAGTGTAGGGTTCTCCGTAACTGCTTTGTGAATGAATTTATAGAAAAGGCGTTGTGCAACAGCCGAAGGGTTAGGCCCGTCGAAAAGGTCGCCAGCAATGAGTAGAAGGTCAATCTTTTTACTCGATAACAATTCACATAACCAGTTTAGGAATTTTTGGTGCTCATGCGTACGATCATAACCAAAGAATGTCTGTCCTAGATGCCAATCGGCTGTGTGTATAATGTTCATGTTGTATATTCCTATTAATCTGCTAAAGTTAATAAGAAAAAATGAATTATTAAAGGATGAATACCTCTAATAATTCATTTTAAATTCGCAGACCTTGCTTTGTGCGAATTGATTAAAATTCAATATCTATTTTAAGGTCGTTATTCTCTTTTTCGGGTACAGGAGCCTCAAATTGACGAGGTTGATATTCGCCTTGCTCGGCAACAACAAAATCTATTGCTTGTTTAAGGCTCGTTGCAAATTTCTCAAAATCTTCGCGATAGAGAAATATTTTGTGTTTTTCAAACGATACAGATGCATCATCTCCTTCGCCTGAAACAATTTTTTTGCTTTCAGTGATAGAAAGATACATCTCATCTTTACGATTCTTTTTTACATCAATGTAATAAATTCTTTTACCGGCTTTTACAGCTTGTGAAAAAACTATCTCTTTCTCATTCTCGCCAACACCGTTCTTCTTATAATCTTCCATGTGTTAATTGAAACAGTTTTGAATGTTAAATTATTTTGTGTCTGTTTTCGGCTTCAAATTTGAGCAAAATTTTTTATAAATCCATATTTTTTTAGCAAAATTATTCTGTTGATAACAAATTTATATTAATTGGTTTGCATTTTACTATTTTTTATGAGGTGCTTGATTGTGGCATGTATTGTATTATTTGTTAATTTTGCAACTCCTTTTAAGAATTGTTATTTTGGAAATTATAATTGCTTTAAGGTGAATATGAAAAATACAATATACATAAATGCCGGTGTAACTCGTAAAGCCGATATCCGTTTTATAGAACCAATCTCCTTTGTCTTGCCTAAAGGTGAACATATGGCAATTGTAGGACCAAATGGTGGTGGTAAATCGGTTCTGGTTGATGTGATTATGGGGCGATACCCTTTGCGCGATGGAACTATTGAGTACGATTTCTCTCCGTCACAAAACAATGCAGTATACAGTAATGTAAAATATATCTCTTTTAGAGATGTATATGGCGCAACAAATACCGGTGGATATTATTATCAGCAAAGATGGAATATGCACGACCAAGATGGTGTCCCTTTCGTGAAAGAGTTGCTAGGTGACGAAGGTGAAACCGAGTGGCGCAATGAGTTGATAGAATTGTTGGGTATTCGTCCATTACTCGATAAATTGATAATTATGCTCAGTAGTGGCGAACTACGTAAATTGCAAATTGCTTTAGCTCTATTTTCTGCCCCCAAATTGCTCATTATAGATAATCCTTTCATAGGTTTAGACATTACCATGCGCTCTTTGCTAAATGATATATTGCAACGCATTGTAGCAAATGGAAAAGTGCAAATATTGCTTGTGATGTCTGATGCTGATGTAGTCCCACCATTTATAGATAGTGTGGTGTATGTTGCCGGCATGAAAGTCTTTCCTTCTCAGAAACACAATGAATATATAGCAAAACATAGTGAAAAATTAAGCGACGTTTATAATCAGCAGTTTACGCCTCTTGTCGAACAGATAACATCATTGCCAAATAATGACATTCTATCTTGTGATACATTTGTTGAACTGAAAAATGTGAATATTCAATATGGTGAATGTGTAATTTTAAAAGACGTAAACTGGACTGTCAAGCGTGGCGAGGTGTGGGCCTTAACCGGTGAGAACGGCTCCGGAAAATCGACACTGCTAAGCCTGTTGTGCGCCGATAATCTACAGTCTTATGCTTGCGATATAACCCTCTTTGACCGTCGTAGAGGGTCGGGCGAAACAATTTGGGAAATTAAAAAGAATATTGGTTACGTAAGTCCCGAAATGCATCGTGCATATATGAAAAATATTCCTGCAATAGATGTCGTAGCTTCGGGATTACACGATAGCGTGGGGCTATATGTGCGGAGTACACAACAGCAACTGCAAATGTGTGAATGGTGGATGAACCTGTTTGGTGTGCTGCATCTTAAGGATTCCTCTTTTATTCAACTCTCGAGTGGCGAACAGCGTTTGTTGTTGCTTGTTCGTGCTTTTGTAAAAGACCCGGCATTGCTTATATTGGACGAACCTTTGCATGGGTTGGATGCACATAATAAACAGATGGCAAAAACTATAATAGAAGCATTCTCGCAACGTCCCGGTAAGAGTGTGGTGTATGTGAGTCATTACAAAGAAGAATTTCCTTCAACTGTTACAAACTACCTACATTTAAATAAGGTGTAGCAGGGTGGTAGTGTCGCTTGCAATATATTTTTACTAAATTAAACATATTATTAATAAAAGAAAATGTTTTTTGCTTGCCAATGTCGTAATAAAATGCGACCTTTGCACAAAATCACATATAGTGTTTTATGATTAACAGAGTTCTCATCCGTCTTAAAGTCGTTCAGATAATATACGCTTATTATAAAAATAGCGGAAAAAGCATGAAGGCTGCAGAAGACGAAGTTTTTTTTAGTTTGTCGAAGGCATATGACCTTTATCGACATCTTTTGTTACTTATGCCGGCTGTAACACATTATTCAGCCGATCGCATAGAGTTTAATCGTACAAAGTTACGTCCTTCTGAAGAGGATTTAAACCCTAACACAAAATTTATAGACAACCGCTTCGTGGCACAGTTGCGCAGTAACGAGCAGTTGCAGAAATTTGCAGAAAAGAGTAAGATAAATTGGGTTGATCATTCCGACTTCCTACGAAGCACTTTGGATAAGATAGAAGCAAGCGATATATATAAGGGTTATATGGCTTCGTCTGAATCGTCGTATGAAGAGGACCGTGAACTATGGCGCAAGTTGTATAAAGCGTTCATCTTCGATAACGCGGATCTGGATACTATTCTCGAAGATTTGAGCCTATATTGGAACGATGATAAACCAATTGTAGATACATTTGTTTTAAAAACAATAAAGCGTTTCGACGAGAAAGAAGGTTCAGAATGTGCTTTGTTGCCTGAATACAAAGATCTCGACGATATGGATTTTACTCGCAAATTATTCCGTTCGGCCATTGCCAATGCCGATGTATGTCGTACCCTCATGAGTGAAAACTCAAAACATTGGGATATGTCGCGTTTGGCATTTATGGATGTTATAATTATGCAAATAGCCATATCAGAGATATTGACATTCCCCAATATTCCGGTAAGTGTTACACTTAATGAATATGTCGAGATTGCCAAATATTACAGTACAGCAAAAAGTAGCTCTTTCGTGAACGGTTTATTGGATACAATAACTAAAAAACTGCGCGAAGAGGGTAGAATTGATAAGTGATAATATTAACATTTAAATTATAATTAAATTATGGGTATTTTTCTTCAAACCGTAGCAGGTGTAGATGCGCCTTGGTACGTATCTCTTTTAAATAATCCTCTTACAATGATTATTTTGGCTTTTGCTATTATGTATTTCTTTATGATACGTCCACAGCGTAAACGTCAAAAAGAGATTGAGAATTTCCGTCGTGGTTTGCAGGCAGGTCAGGATGTTGTAACAAGTGGTGGCCTTTATGGCAAAATTAAATCGGTAGATGATTCAACTGTGAGCATTGAAATTGCACATAACGTTGTAATTCGTGTTGATAAGGCTGCTGTATATGCCGATCCTACTGCTGCACAGCAGGATGTAAAATAAAATTGCAAAAGACTTGGATAAATTAAATATCAAGTTACCATCGGGAAGAGAACTGTTGCTCTTCTTGTTCTTCTTATTGGTCTCGTGTTGTCTTTGGTTAATGCTTACGCTAAACCGAAATTACGAGACCGATATTGATTTTATTATATATATACGTAATATTCCCGAGGATGCCGGTTTTGTCTCTTCCGACGAAACTCCATTGACAATAAGGGTGCGCGACAATGGCAATACATTAATAAATTACAGTCTGGAGCAATTTCTGCCCATAACAGTAGATTATTCTGAACTAAAAAATGAAAGAGGACGTTTGACATTGCCTGTAAAACAACTAAAAAGACGTATAGAAGGGCAACTACAGTCTTCAACCTCTATAATTATGTATCAACCCGATACATTAGTCTACTACACTCGCGATAATGCACAGAGTATACCTGTTAGAGTAAACGGGAAAATTTCGAGTGCTCGTCAATATTCGGTAGATGAGCTTCGAGTGATTCCCGATTCTGTGTTGGTGTTTGCCCCTTCCGCAGTAATGGATACGTTGCGATATCTTTCAACAGAATTCTTCGAACGTGAAGGGTTGCGCGATTCAGCCATTGTTAATGTGGAGTTGAAAGGTATTCCCAATGTGCGTTCTGTTCCATCAGAGGTCAAAGTAATAATTCCTGTATCTCCTTATGCCGAAAAAAGTTTTGACCTGCCCATAACTTCGATGGGCTTTCCCGACAGTATGAGGTTGAAAACCTTTCCATCTCATGCTAAGGTATATACCGATGTAAGTTTAGCACGTTTCGACAGGGTGAATGCAGAATCATTTAAATTGGTAGTAAATTACGAGGATATTACAACAGGAACAGATCGTGTTAAATTGCATCTTGTACACTCTACCGATTCTGTGAGGAATGTACGTATTGTTCCAGATGAAGTTGAATATCTTATAGATATAGAAACAAATGAGCACAATTAAATTGGCTGTTATTGGTGGTATAGGCAGTGGAAAGAGTGTTGTAACCCGCCTATTACAAGCTATGAATATTCCGGTATACGATTGCGATTCACAAGCAAAACGTTTGATGGAAAACGATGATTATTTACGTCGTGAACTTGTACGTTTCTTTGGCGATGAATGTTATTGCGAGGATGGTACGCTCAATCGTAAATGGATTGCAGCACGAATTTTTGTCGATAAAGGAGCCATAGAACGTGTGAACTCTCTTGTTCATCCATGTGTAAAGAATGATTTCTTGGCATGGAGCGAAAGACAAAACAGTGATATTGTTGCCATGGAAACAGCCATACTATTTGAGTCTAATATGCGCGATGCTGTAGACAAAGTGCTGCTGGTTTGGGCCGATAAAGAGACCTGCATCTCTCGTGTCGAAGGAAGAAACGGATTTACACGTAATCAGGTACAGAATCGCATGAACAACCAAATGTCAGTCGATGATTTATTGTTCTTGTCCGACTATTCTGTATGCAACGATGGCAATACACCGGTAATACCCGAGGTCGTTGAAATAATTAACTCAATTCGAGAAAATAAATAATACAATAAATTTGGTAAATGCTCACATAAAAAGTGATGTTCCGAATAATTAAAATTTCCCGAAATTTTGTAGTACAAATTCAATTGGCTATCTTCGCAAAGTGAAAATAGATTATATTATTGATGTAAATATAAATAGATAAATTTTATTACTATGTTTGAAAGAATTATGACAGTTTCCGGGAAACCCGGTTTGTATCGTCTGTTGTCAAGTGGACGTAATATGTTTGTTGTAGAGGCAGTAGATGCAACACACAAGCGTATGCCTGTGTATAATAGCGATAAGGTTGTTATGCTCGATGATATTGCTATTTATACCGATACAGAAGAACTTCCTTTGCGTAAAGTGTTCTCACTCATTTATACAAAAGAAAACGGTATATTGCCTTTTGATCTAAAATTGGCTACTCCCGAGGAATTGACTAACTATTTTGCAGAGATTCTTCCCGACTACGACCGCGAACGTGTATATCTTACACATATCAAAAAGTTATTCTCTTGGTACAATATTCTGGTAGCAGGTGGTGTATCAGATTTTGAAGAGGCAGAAGAGGTCGCTGAATCGAACGAATAATATATATGAATTTATTACTATGAAAAAAATATTAACATTTGCAGTTGTTGCCATGTTTGTAGCTACCTCTGAACTTTCTGCACAAACAGGTTTTTCAAACATGTTCAGCAAGTTGTTTAGTGGTAATTCAACCAAAACAGAGCAAACAACAACTGCTACAGAAGAAAAAACAACTGCCACAGAGACACCCGACTTGCAATCGGGAATAACCAATCTCATTGGTAAAGTAACAGGCGCATCAAATGGCACAAGTTCTACTATAACCAATGTGCTAACCTCTTTGCTTGGTAATTCCATGACCCTTTCCGATAAATTGCTAAAAGGTGAATGGACCTATGCCGGTACATCGTGCGTGTTGGAGAGCGACCAAGCACTTTCAAATATAGGTGGAACTGTTGTTACATCTAAAATTGAAGAGAAACTGGATACATATTTGTCTAGAGTAGGGGTTAAAGAGGGAACATGTACGTTTACATTCATGGACAATGATAGTTGCAAATTCTCAGTTGCAGGTAGAGAGATACATGGACAGTATGTTCTCGATGCGCAGGAGAAGAAAATTAACTTTACATTCTATGGTCGTCTATCCATGACAGCCTATGTAACGTATGAACTCACATCGTTGAACATTGTGTTTAATGCCGATAAGATGCTTGCTCTTTTGCAAAAGGTTTTGAATGTAGTGTCTAGCAACAGCGGACAGTTGGCGTCGCTGGGAACAGGTAATGCAGCAACAACAACAGCTGCATTAGGTACAATATCATCGTTATTGAACAATTACAATGGAATGATGTTGGGAATGAAATTGAAGAAATAAAAGAAGATTATATTTCCGATAAATTTAAGTGGGGTGTTCATTTAGAAATGAACACCCCACTTAAATTTATCTATTAATCGTATCTCTACTTCATGAAAACAAAATACACAGCAAGAGCAAGGCAGGCAAATGCTACAATGTGATTCCATGCCAATGTCTCGCCTTTGAAAAGAACAGATGCTACAATTGCAAAAACCAAACAGGAGATAACCTCCTGTATAACTTTTAGCTGTACAAGCGAGAAAGGACCGCCGTTTATGTCGGAACCAATCCTGTTTGCCGGAATAAGAAAAGAGTATTCCATTAGTGCGATACCCCAACTAAGTAATATAATAAATATTATAGGTGTTTTGGGGCTTAATAACTTCATCTCCTGTAGTTTCAAGTTGCCATACCATGCAAGTGTCATGAATGTATTAGAGATGATTAAAAATGTGATTGTAAGAAGAATTTTACTCATAATTATTGTTTGTTTTGTTATTTGTCTGTGGAGGTAATAGTTCGTGTTGTACATTGCTCATTGCACCCCACATGTTGTATCGTGCTTCGGGGTTCAGAGTTTCTAAATGCGCAAGTAAATCTTTCATCTGCTTACGATTTGAGTCGTTCTCGTAAGGACAGTTTTTCTCTTGAGGTGGATAGCTCTGTTCTTGTGCACAAACTATTACATCATTTTCGTTTACAAGACATAGTGGGCGTATTATACTTATTGGGAATTTTCGCATCTGCATTACAGGTGCCATAGCACTGAACGCTCCCTGAAAAGTAATGTTCATGAGCATTGTCTCCAAAAAATCATCCATGTTATGTCCCAATGCAATTTTGTTGCACCCCTGTTCCTGTGCAATGGTAAAAAGCATTTTACGCCTGTTCCATGAACAGAGAAAACATGGCGATTTGCGAGTGTCTGTCGAAGCGTCGAAACCTGTTTCTGCTGTGATGAGTTCAATGCCACGCTCTTTACAGAAGTTGCTTAGAAATGTGTCATTGCTTTTATACGGAATATTATTCATCCTAATGTGTGCCGCAATAACTGAAATACGCGGTTTGTATATACGACAACGTTCTGCCAATAAATGCAAGAGTAGAAGCGAATCTTTTCCACCCGAAAGGCCAACAAGAATTTTATCACCGTCTTGGAACATATTATACTCCTTGACAGCCTTTGCAAAACGTTTGCGAATTCGTTTCTCAAACTCATTGTTCTTTTTCTCTGTTTGCATTTACCTCTATCTTGTAAAACGTTGCAAAATTACAAAAAATAACACTCTGATATATCTTTATTAAAGTTTTATATAAAAATTAACTCAAAAAAAGAGACTTAGTCGTATTTTATTTATATCTTCGCTTAAATTATAATTGAAAAATTGCAGATAATGAATAGATATATTCTTTTTGTGTTACTTGCCATGCTCTCATTTGGTGGCCTTTATGCGCAAAATACTAAGGCTAACGCAAAAAAACTCTTCTCAGAGGGTAAATATGTCGAGGCGAAACCTATTCTCGAAAAACTATTGAAACGCACACCACGTAGTGGAGAATTAAACTATTGGTACGCGGTCTGTTGTTACGAAACAGGTGATACGGTTGCCGATGTCGAAAAACTATTAAAATTGGCTGTGTCGCAAAAGGTAATCGTTGCAAATGACTATCTAGGAGATTTCTATAAACAAAATGACAGATATCAGGATGCCATTAATTCATACGAGGCATTTATAGAACTCACAAAAGATGAAGAAAAAGGCGAACTTTGTGAACAGAAAATGACTCACGTAAAAAGCCTTTTACGAATGGTTAAAGCCACAGAGCAGATTTGTGTTATAGATAGTTTTATCGTCGATAAGGAACATTTTCTCGATGCATATAAATGTGGCCGGGATGCCGGACAAATAATGACCTATGCCGAATATTTCGACGAAGAGGATATCGATGGAACAGTCTCGGAGACAGAGCGTGCTACAGACAGATATTTCTCGCAACCGGTGCTCAAGGATAGTATTGTGAAAATGAAAATCTTCCACAGCTCAAAGAATGGCGAAGAGTGGGGAGAAGATATTCAAATCACAGGCTTTGAAACAAATGGTAATGATAACTATCCATATATGTCGGCCGATGGCAGTACATTCTATTTTGCAAGCGATGGAGATGGGTCAATAGGTGGATATGATATATTTGTTACTCGATACAATTCGGAGCGTGGCAGTTTCTTGTTACCTAACAATATGGGTATGCCATTTAATTCCGAGGCAAACGATTATATGATGGTCATAAACGAAATCGCCAATCTTGGGTGGTTTGCAACTGACCGAAATACTCCCGAAGGCAAGGTTTGTATATATGTATTTGTTCCCAATAGTATCAAGAGTGTGTACGATTTCGAGACATTGGATTACAATAAAATGATAAATCTCTCTCGTTTAACCTCTATTGCTGATACACAAACCGACGACGAAGCATTGCGCAATGCACGCAGACAATTAACAATGCTCATGTATGAACAAGACGATAGTGAAGAAGAGGGTGATTTCCTTTTCGTAATAGATGATATGACCGATTACATGCATCTTTCCGATTTTCGCTCTACCGAGGCACGTGAACTCTTTATACATTGGCAAAAACGTACTGCACAATGTGAAGAAGATTTACAACTATTGGAAGATAAACGCGATGCTTATGCAAATAGTCGTAGTACACAGAAAATCCGTCTACACGATGAAATAACAAGTATGGAACGTCAATTGGAGAAAGAGCAACAGACTCTAAATTCTATTGAGAAAGAGATAAGAAACAAAGAGATTGAATTTATTAAGAAATAGAATACTATGGAAGTTTTCGTATTATTACTTTTGGGACTTATGGGAATTGTCTTCCTTGTTACTGAGGTTGTGCTAATTCCGGGTTTTGGTCTGACAGGTATTCTTGGAGTAATATCTTTCATGGCTGCAGTATGCTATTCATTTGTAGTAATGGGTACACTTGCCGGTTGGCTCACACTGATTTCTGTTGTGCTATTATGTGTGCTGCTTATCATGTGGAGCATTTACGGAAAATCAATTGATAAAATGGCTTTAAAAGAAAAAATTGCATCTTCTGTAGCAGACCCAAATATTGCCAGTCTTTCTGTTGGAATGAAAGGAGTAGCTGTAACCCGTTTGGCAAGCATCGGTAATATCGATATTAATGGTAATACAATTGAGGCAACAGCGCAGTTCGGCGAATATGTAGATGCGGGAGAAATTGTTGAGATTACACGCCTTGAAAACGGTACGGTTTATGTCAAAAAGGTAAAATGATAATTATTTATTAACTAATAAACTATTTTTTATGTATTTAAGTTTTGTCCTATTTGCGATAGTAGCGATAGTTCTGCTATCGATTTTTTTCCACTATGTGCCATTTGCGCTGTGGTTGTCGGCAAAAGTGTCAGGTGTACATATTTCGCTTATACAGCTCTTCCTTATGCGTATTCGCCATGTGCCTCCTCACACAATTGTTGGCGCTATGATTGAGGCGCATAAAGCAGGTTTGGAGAATGTTACCCGCGATGGTCTCGAGGCTCACTATCTTGCAGGTGGTCATGTAGAGAAAGTTGTTCACGCTCTTGTTTCTGCAGCAAAAGCAAATATTGAACTCGATTTCCAAATGGCAACAGCAATAGACCTTGCCGGTCGTGATGTGTTCGAGGCAGTACAGATGTCGGTAAATCCCAAAGTGATAGATACACCGCATGTAACAGCAGTTGCCAAAGATGGTATCCAGCTAATAGCTATTGCTCGTGTAACAGTGCGTGCCAACATCAAACGTTTGGTTGGTGGAGCAGGTGAAGATACAGTTCTTGCACGTGTAGGTGAGGGTATTGTATCTTCCATAGGTTCTGCCGAGAGCCATAAAGCTGTGTTGGAGAACCCCGATTCAATATCTAAGTTGGTGCTTCGTAAAGGACTAGATGCCGGAACAGCTTTCGAGATTCTCTCTATTGATATAGCCGACATTGATATAGGTAAGAACATTGGTGCCGCATTGCAAATAGACCAAGCCAATGCCGACAAGAATATCGCTCAAGCAAAAGCAGAGGAGCGTCGTGCCATCGCTGTTGCTCAGGAGCAAGAGATGAAAGCAAAAGCACAAGAGGCTCGTGCCATAGTTATTCAAGCCGAGGCAGAGGTGCCCAAAGCAATGGCAGAGGCATTCCGTAACGGAAATCTTGGAATCATGGACTACTATCGCATGAAGAATATTCAAGCCGATACAGCCATGCGCGATAACATTGCAAAGGATTAAATTGTTATATAGTTGTTGCACTAATTAGTGCAACAACTTGTTTATTATTTGTGTATGTATAACCATTTAAAACAAAACCGTTATGAAACGATATTTTTCGCCTTCAGAACTGCTAATAGAGTCTAACGGAGCAGTGTATCATTTAGGAGTAAAACCGGAACAGTTGGCCGACAAAGTGATATTGGTCGGCGACCCCGGACGAGTGCCATTGGTTGCATCTCATTTCGATGAGCAAGAGTGCGACATTTCGCACCGTGAGTTTCGTACCATAACAGGTAGGTATAAGGGCAAACGAATAACCGTAGTATCTACAGGAATTGGTTGCGACAATATCGATATTGTTTTAAATGAGTTGGATGCACTTGCAAATATCGATTTCAATACACGCTACGAAAAAGATACTTTACGTAAACTAGAATTAGTTCGCATTGGAACATGTGGTGGTTTGCAGGAATATACCCCTGTAGGCACATATATATGTTCTGTAAAATCGATAGGTTTCGATGGTCTGTTGAACTTCTACGCAGGACGTAACGAAGTGTGTGATTTACAAATGGAACGTGCACTGCTGAATCATTTGGGGTGGAGTGGTAATATGTGCCAACCCGCACCGTATGTCATCGCAGCCGATGAAGAACTCGTACAGCGCATTTCCGCCGATGATATGGTACGTGGTGTTACAGTCGCATGTGGTGGTTTCTTTGGCCCGCAAGGCCGACGCCTGCGTATCCCTCTTGCCGACCCACATCAAAACGAAAAGATTGTCTCCTTCCTGCACAATAATCAGCAGATAACAAATTTTGAGATGGAGAGTTCTGCACTGGCCGGTTTGGCGGCACTCATGGGACACAAAGCGGTAACCGTTTGTCTGGTAATAGCCAATAGAGTAGCAGGTGAAGCAAACGTAAACTACAAAAATAGTATCGACGACCTAATACAATTAGTGCTCGAAAGAATTTAAAATATTTGAGCAAAATATAATCTTTCCAGATGATGCAACAACAAATTAACGACACGATATGTGCCTTGGCAACAGCACCGGGAGGAGCACTCGGTGTAATAAGAATCTCGGGAAATAGAGCAATAGAGATAACAGAAAAAATGTTCATCCCACGTGCCGGCAAACCTCTTCCAGAACGAAAGAGCCACACCGTTGTATTTGGCGATATAAAAGGCGAGGGTGGTGAACTGCTCGACGAAGTACTTGTAACTGTGATGCGGGCACCACACAGCTATACAGGCGAGGAAACAGTAGAGATTAGTTGCCACGCATCGTCGTACATAACACAAGAGATACTTCTGCACCTCATCTCGTTGGGAGCACGACAAGCAGAGCCCGGTGAATTTACCATGCGTGCCTTTCTCAATGGAAAGATGGACTTAAGTCGTGCCGAGGCGGTAGCCGATGTCATTGCATCCGGTTCACGCGCTTCACACCGTCTGGCTATGAATCAACTAAAAGGAGGCTTCAGTGCCGAATTGGCGCAGTTACGCGATAAACTCCTGCATCTTACATCACTCATGGAGTTGGAACTCGATTTTAGCGAAGAAGATGTAAATTTTGCAGACCGTTCCGAACTGATGACCCTTTGCAAAGAGATAGAAAATGTAATATCACGACTCGCCAATTCATTTAGCGTAGGTAATGCCATAAAAAGCGGAATTCCCGTTGCTATAGTAGGCGAAACAAATACCGGAAAAAGTACACTGCTCAATGCACTGCTTAACGAAGAACGTGCCATAGTAAGCAATATATCCGGAACAACACGTGACATAGTCGAAGGTACAATGACTCTTGGCGGTGTAACATTTCGTTTTATAGATACAGCAGGAGTACGCAGAACTAACGATGTGGTAGAACAGATGGGAATAGAGCGTACACTGGAACAACTATCTAAATGCTCAATAGCACTATGGGTAATAGACCCAATGATGGATAGCGATAAACTTGAGCAAGCCGCAAAAAGACTTTTACCTCTGTGCAGTGGCAAGAAACTTGCACTATTAGTAAATAAATGCGATGTGGTAGATGCTATCACACTCACCCGAGCAATGGAGTGGGGCACAGCAATGGTACAGAAATATGGCAAAGATATTCTTTGGGATAATAAACACATCTGGGCTATATCCGCAAAACTGGGAACCAATATCGATCAATTACAAGACTTTATTGTAGAGGCAACAGCACTACCTGATTTTGCAACAGACGATGTTGTTGTAACAAATGTGCGTCACTACGAAGCTCTGAAACTTGCACTAACAGATATACAACGTGTACAGCAATCAATGTCCTACGGACAACCCGGCGACCTAGTAAGCGAAGACCTAAGAGCATGCATCCGTCATCTTTCCGAAATAGTTGGAGAAGTTACTAGCGGAGATGTATTGAAAAGTATATTTGAAAATTTCTGCATCGGAAAGTAAGTTGTTGATTATCAAATAGTTAAATCAACCATAAATGATTAATATAGCACTCTTTACGGGTGCTATTTTTATTTGTGCAAGCATCGTTGTTAATCGTTGCTAAGCCTTTTTACGCCTGTTTTTGTACCTCCTGTGTACCTCGCCGCTTGAAATGCGATTTTGCGTTGGCGAGGTGATGGAAAAATGAGACGCTGTGAGACACAGTGAGACGC
>JAFWYF010000016.1 GCA_017522785.1 Bacteroidaceae bacterium
CCGAGCATACCATCAATTGACCTGCTGTTTGAAAGTGTGTCGGCATTCTCCACTGTAGGCTCCAGCTTGGGCATTACACCACTTTTAGGCGATATCAGCAAAGTTCTGTTAGTGGTGCTTATGTTCTTGGGGCGCGTAGGTTTCATTACCGTACTTATGAGCATACTGCCACAAAAAGAACAGCCTAAATACCGTTTGCCAAAAGAGGATATAATAATAAACTAATAAAGACGAAAGCGTATGAAATACCTTGTAATAGGATTAGGAAATTTTGGAAGTACACTTGCCACCACTCTCACCGATATGGGACACTCTGTCATCGGAGTAGATTGCAATGAGCATTGCATCGAAGAGATTAAAGATAGAATAGACTTAGCATATATTATGGATGCGACCGAAAGAGTATCATTACGGAGCATGCCTTTGGATGAGATTGATTGTGTTATCGTTGCGATAGGACAGAGTATGGACAGTTCATTAAGAGCCGTAGCATTATTGAAAGAACTAAAGGTGAAAAATATCATAGCACGCGCACTTGACACAACCCATTCATCTATTCTTAGAGCTATGGATATTAAGAAAATTCTGATACCAGAGAGTTATGCTGCTCGTATTTTTGCCGAGAAGATTCTCTCTAACGATCCAGGAGAGTTATTGTAGGACCTCTTAGAATATTAGATGTGCTGGCATATTTACCAATAGGTTTAGTTTATCCCATTGGCTATATACCCAAAACGGACTAAACTTATTTTTGCTTTGACAGTGCAAAATATGCTGGCGAAAAAAGAAATCATTGCAACTTCTCTTTTCGTTTTATACCTTTGTGGTGTCAGAAGTTAAAGAAAATAGTGTTTTTATTAATGATGGCTCAATTCAAAATCGTCCTAATATTCTAGGATATTCCTCTATCTCTTATTACCACATATAGAATTACCGGAGCACCAATGAGTGGAGTTATTGCACCAAGCGGAATTAGTCCACTCTCACCCGGTAGCTGACAGAGCATATTGCACAAGAGTGCCACAGCACCACCAATTAAAATTGTAGATGGCAACAGATAGTTATGATTGTTTGAACGCAAGAACAAGCGTGCAAAATTAGGAACCGCCAAACCTATAAATGATATTGGACCACAAAATGCTGTTACTATCGCCGTAAGTAAACCTGTTATAACAAGCAAGGTAGCACGAATTCTTTTGGTATCGACACCTAGATTAGTTGCATAGGCATCCCCTAAAAGCAAAGCGTTCAGCGATTTCATCATGAACAGCGAAACTACAAGCGTCAACAGCAAAATAGAAGCAAAGAGTGGCATTTGCGACATAGAGACAGCACCGAAATTACCCATGCCCCAAATGAGATAGGAGTGTACCCCTTCGGCTGTCGAGAAGTAGTTTAGTAGCGATATTATAGAAGATGTTAAGTAACTGACCGCCAAACCGGCTATGAGCAGGAATATATTGCTTCGCACCCATGTAGACAATCCAAGTATTATTGTTATTATTAGCAGAGAACCGATGAACGCTCCGGCCAGCAGTGCCAGATAGCCTCCTATTGAAAAGGAACCTGCAACAAATGTTCCCTGCAAAAGAAGCATCACAACTGCTACACCCAAGCCTGCTCCACTATTAATACCAAGCACTTCGGGGCCTGCAAGCGGATTATTGAACAGTGTTTGCAACATGAGACCTGCGACCGATAGAGCCATGCCACATAGCATAGCAGTTATTGCTTGCGGCAGACGTGCTTCGAGTATTATTATATTCCAACTTTCACGCTCTGCACTGCCACCAAAGAGAATATCCAACACTTTGGCTACCGGGATATTCACCGAGCCCCAAAAAAGGTTAGCCACAAAGAGCAGAAGCATTAGAACTGCCGATAATATTAATACGGTTCTATTTTTACTCACGCATTTTCTCATAAAATCTCAATTGATGGTTTGGAAATAGTTCGGGATGGAAAATAGATGCCAATTCCTGCAAAAGTATATCGGGACGAAAAGGGGTCTCTTCGTAAAAACGTTTACGACTCACATTGCAGGCATAAATATTACGGTTTTTGTATGCCTTAAAATATTCATATCCTGCAAAATCGGCTGACAAAGATTTGTATGTTTTGTCTTTCTCTGCTCCATATTTTATTAGCCACACATCGGTATTTTCGGCGCGTTCCAACACTGTTTCAAAAGCAAGAGGCACAGAGCCACTTCCGCTATTATAATTAAAAAGGTAGTTGGCACCGGCATCTTTATACAGGCAACCCATTGTGCTGTGTCCTGCCGGCATATACCATGCCGAACTTCCTTTTAGTTCGCACAACATGGTGGGTCGTGTTGCCGATTTAGAGACGGAATCGCACAAAGATAGGTAATTTTGTTCAACAACAGAAAAGAGAGAATCGGCCTTGGTTGCGCACCCCATGAGCCGTCCATAGAAGCGGACCCATTCGGCACCACCCAAAGGAGAACTCTCCATATACTCGACACACTCAACTAAGGGAAGGCTCAATTTATCGAGTTTGCCATAGCCACCATTCTCAAAAGGTAGCACCCAAACAGCATTGGGCGATAGTTGTACAACGCGCTCAAGGTTTATATCCATAGAACTGCCACAATCGACTATATCGCCACGCTCCAATCCTTTGCGCACATCCGGTTGAGTAATATATCGTGCATCACATACACCCGTAATTGCATTTATGCAACCTAAATCTTCGAGTAGTTCGGCATGCACCGTTGAGAAGACCAGCAAATTGTCGAGTGGCGTTCGCAATAGTGTTCCTGTGGGCATTTCTGCCGGTATTTTTGCATCTTTTGGAACCAATAGATAGCGATGCATAAGGGTATTATTCCAAGGATTGTCAATATCAACCACAGTGTAGCCATTGCACTCGGTTATGCGTAGCAACGATGCATAACGAATGTTCAACGTGTCGCCTACGACTGCGACATCGGCCACATTGCTGTTTGTGCACGAAAGCAACAATGGCATGTATATTGCACAAAGCAATATACATGCAAGATACTTAATATTTCCTATGATATTATCTGTTCTCAAAACGTGCTCCACAAGTATAATAACCTACATCAAACACACTTTTTAGTTTTCCACCCATGTTATATATGTGCATTGTTCCAAGCACACCATTCTCGGTGGCATTGTAGCCTACAAATATATCGCCATTTTCGGGATTTACAGACAATGAATTAACATTTCCCATTTCATACTCAGCAAGAACCTCTTGTGTGCTGTTTGTTACAACATCCAAAGCATAAAGAGGCGATGCGACGAAAGCGCCAGCTTCGTTGCTCCATGAATTATTCACATAATAGAGGGTGTTCTCATAGGTTGCTATAGCCGATGCGCAGATGTTAAGAGGCTGTGCTGTCGCATCTTCGAGAGAGATACGGTATATATTCGAGAGTATATCGTAATAGTTTCCACTATCGATAATATAAACAGCACCGTTGCAAACCACGCTTGCAGTATATGGGTTGGTGAGGTTTATGCTACGACTCTCACCTGTCTCTAATTTTATGACCGACACTGTGCCGTTGTAAGCATATAAATCGCCTGAGTTATTTACAACCAGATAGCCGTCGCAATAGCATATACCTTCGGGACGTGTGCCAACAGAGATTGTTTTAACAAATTCTGAAGTTTCGGCATTGTAGACATATACATTGCCATCGTAATTGGTAACATAGACATTCTCGCCATCGGTAGCAAGCATACGAGGCGAAGCACCTTCTGCCTCAAATTTTATAGGCGCGCGCAATCGTTTGCCGTTCTCGTTGAGAATCTCTATTTTTTGTGAGCCACTGACTGTTACAAACAGTTTATCTTTTACCCACAACATATCTTGTGCCAAGTCTCCCAGAATGGCATTAGCGTTTTGTTGTGCAAAAATCCCTTTGTCATATAATGGAGAAGTTACCATTCCTGCATTAAAATTGCAGTACTGAACACTAGCATCATTACCACCCCAATTTCCACAGTTCAGAACATAGAAATCGGGAGCGACGGACGGAGCCTCGTACCAATTCCCCTCATTTACTACATAATTGTAGATTGAATCATTCTCTTCATCGCACGATGTAAATGAAAACAGAGCTACTGTAATCAATGACAAGATAGAAAATAACTTTTTCATGATAATTTATTTATTAAGGTTAGAACTATATTTCGAGAGTGAGTGATAGACGATAGTTTCTACCCGGCATAGGATAGTAGCGTATCACCTCGTAATTATTATCTGTAATATTCAGTGCCTCTATCTTTGCAGTGAGTGAAGAGCCTGCAAGATTCCAGTTGCATGCCAGCCACAACGAGTGGTCGAAGTATGAATTTATTCTGTTCGAAGGGATATTCTGTGCCAGACTGTAGCGTTCGCCACTCCACACCAAAGAGTAACCGGCACTACATAAACGGCTGTCAAAAACAAGTGATGCCGAGCCGGAGTTGCGTGGAGTGTAAACTATTTGATCTCCTTTAATTACAGAGCCTTCAGTGTCGTTTACTGCATACATATAACTATATGTAGTTGTTAATTTCAACGACTCCTTTGCCGATAAACGTATGGCAGAAGAGAGGTTTACATCGACACCGGCCATTTTAACATCGTCTACGTTGCTCATTTTCCAAATAAAAACACCCGGCACTGCCACAATTTTATCCTCAACTTTACCATAATAGGCATCGGCAGAGAGCTCAAAATTGTTTAACCAACCCTGCGAATTGTGCGAGTAGGCAGTTCCAAAATTAAACATACGGCTCTTTTCGGGGTTTAGTTTGTAGTTTCCAGTTTCGCGATAATAGAGGTCGTTAAATGTTGGAAGTCTGAAAATATCCTTATACGAGGCACGCAAGCAGAAGTTGTCTCCAAAGGGATAGAACGAGAGTGATAGCGCAGGCGACAAACGCGAACGGTTGGGAGCCGAATAGCCCTTTTTGGCCCACTCTGTGGCATTGGTATACAATAGCGAGGCAGTAACACCAAGCCAATCGCAAAGATATCGCGCACTCACCGCCGACAATGCAGTTAATCGACGTGGATTGGATGACATAACAAGATGCCTGTTATCGGTTTCGAGTATGTTATGAAACAGTTCTTCGCTAAATGCAAATGAGAGACCGTTTAACATTTCCGGCGACCATTTCATTGTGTAGGATAAATCGGTTTCGTGCTGATTATACTTGTGTGTGATATGGTTTCCCGAAACCCCACTCGGCTGACGGTTCCTGTCGCCCGAATAGTTATGTTTAAATGCTACTTTCATTTTTAAAGCACTACTCGGAATATATTCATATAGTAATTGCCCAAAAAGATTTCTTGAAACAAGTTTCTCGCTACTAAAAGGATTATCGACAATTACAGAACCCGGCACACCACGCGAGGAGTAGTAGACGTAGAGTTTTGCGCGCAAAGAGTGTTTGTCTGCACCATTCCATGCCACATTCATTTCACCACGTACGGTTTCAACATCGGAATTATTACGCTTTCCACCAACACCTTTTATATTAAAATCGTAATCGCCTTTCGTGTTCACATAATCGCCAAAAAGCGACATGTGCCACCTTTGTCCCAAAGGGTGTCCCAACTGCATGTTGGCCTGATAGGTGTTGTACGACCCTGCACGAACTGTAGCCCTTAAATATTGTTCGACCGTGGAACGAGTCTCTAATGATACTGCTCCTGCCGATGCATACATCCTTGCCGACTGGTAAATGTCGTCGCTTTGCCCGATAGTCAATTGCACTTCCTCGAGATTTTCGGTTGAGAAACGGCCTAAATCGACCTGTCCGCTTTGGCAATCGCCTATTGCAACTCCATCGTAAAAGACGGCTGTATGCTGTGCTCCCATACCACGTATTGCAACGCTTTTAAGGCCACCTACACCACCATAGTCTTTAACTGTAACACCGCTCATGTGTTTCAAAGCATCCCCGGCATTGGTAACGCCCAAGTTGTCCAAATCGCTCCTTCTTAGTTTTTGCAATGGTACAGAGCTATCTACAGCACCTCCGTTGTTACGTTTTTCAATTACCAATAACGAGTCGAGCAGGTGTACAGAACTATCTGTTTGCGAAAATAGTTCGCAAACGGGTAATAAGGCGACAACAAACCCTGCAAGCAGAGTGCAAATGCGAATAACTCGCATAATTATAATATTGAAATAAAACAATGACCCGCGTTCTTCCTCGAAAACGATATGGGCAATTGACTCGTCTTGCAGGTCTTCTGGCTTGTTCGCCTCACCCACCTTCCCGTCTAACGACAGTGGTAAAAGATTGGGTAAGTGCATTTAAAGAACTTACAGCAGCGGGACTGCGCAGGACTTTCACCTGCTTCCCTTTTAATCCGCTTCTCCAAAGGAGAATTATTGCGGAACAAGACGCAACAAAGGTAATACAATTAAATTAAAAAACGCAAAATCGTAATAAGATTTTGCGTTTTTTATTAGAACTTTAAATAGAACTACTTTATCTTCAATCGATTATATCATTTACAATTCGTAGTTGCTGACGTATACTTTCGGAGTGTATTACTTCGAATATGGCTTTTATGGTGTCGGCATCTACTCGGTGTGCCTCGCTATGTTCTGCAAAACGTTCAACAGTTTCGCTGTAACGATAGGGTTGGAATACTCTTAATCCTTTCTCTTTTTTTACTTCACCAATCTCGCGCGATATTTCCATGCGCTTTGCTATGAGGTGTAACAATTCTGCATCAATCTCGTCGAGCAAGGTACGATATCGCGATATCTCGTTGCCTGCACTCTGTTTAGAACGATGCACAAGACGGTCGAGTATCACAAATAGTTCTTGTGGAACAACTTGCTGTCTGCCATCGCTGAGTGCACATTCGGGATGACAATGAGATTCTACCATAAGACCATCGAAGCTCAAGTCCATGGCCTCTTGGCACAACATATACAACAGTTCGCGTTTTCCTGCAATGTGGCTTGGGTCGCACAACATTGGCAGTTCGGGTAGACGACGTTTTAACTCCAAAGGTATCTGCCATTGTGGAGAGTTACGGAATATTTTTTCGCCATAGGACGAGAAGCCTCTGTGTATAGTGCCCAAACGGGTTATTCCGGCATTATTCAGACGCTCCAAAGCACCAATCCATAGTTCTAAGTCGGGATTAACGGGGTTCTTTACCAAAACAGGCACATCCACACCGCGTAATGAGTCGGCGATGTCCTGCACTGCAAAAGGGTTAGTAGTTGTGCGTGCTCCAACCCAAAGAATATCTATACCGGCTTCTAGAGCCTGCTCGACATGCTCAGGTGTAGCCACCTCGGTTGCAACAGGCAAAGATAGTTCCTCACGAACACGTTTCAACCATTGCAAACCTACTTTTCCAACACCCTCGAAACAACCGGGTTTTGTTCGTGGCTTCCATATTCCTGCGCGGAAGAATGTAACACCTCGCTCTGCCAATGAGCGTGCTACCTCCATTACTTGTTCTTCACTCTCGGCACTACATGGACCTGCTCCTATAATTGGAGAGGTCGATTTCTGTAAAATGTCAATACTATTAATTTTCATAGTTGCTTAATTTTAGGAAATATTATTTCTGCGTTTTTAGTTGTTACTTCGGCTACATATTCAATGCTCACTCCGTATATATCGGCAAGTGATTTTGCGACATGAGGAATGTATGCACTTTCGTTTCGTTTTCCTCTGTAGGGTACAGGAGCAAGATAGGGTGAATCGGTTTCCAGCACTATTCGTTCAAGAGGTACAACACTGCTCAACACACTTGGTAATGTACTTTTTTTGTATGTTAGCACTCCTCCAATTCCCAGCATAAAGCCATCGAACTCCAACAATTTTGCAACCTCATCGGTTGTACCCGAGAAGCAGTGAAACACTCCGGTTAATGTGTGCTCCCGATACTCACTCATCACATCATATAGTTCATCGAAAGCGCTACGCGAATGTATTGCCAGAGGCAGTTTAAATTCGTGTGCCCATAATATCTGTTTTTTAAAAGCCTCTATCTGCTCTTTTTTGTATGTGTCATCCCAATAAAAGTCGAGCCCCACCTCACCAACTGCAATGTAATCGTCGTGCTGTTTTAGCAAAGCGTGCATTTGCTCCAATTGTGTTATATAATCGTCTTTTACATCGGTAGGGTGCAAACCTATCATAGGGAAACATATTCCGGGAAATTTGTTACACATAGCACGTATTGGCTCAACGCTCGAAATATCTATGCATGGCAAGCAGAGACGTTCAACTCCTGCCTCGACAGCATGAGCCACCACCTGTTCCCTGTCGTGTGCAAATTCTTCACAAAAGAGATGCGTATGTGTATCTACAAATTCAGTCATTCTTTTTCTCAGCTTTCTTACGGTCGGTGCGTGTGTAATATATTACACCATATTCCGCACATTTTTTTAGTCTAGCCTCCATTGGAAAATCGGCAAAGGCCCTCTCTATTTCGCTCCATGCCTCGAATATTATGGCATCGCCCTCGGGACGCATATTGGAGATATTCTTTAGAGCATCTGCTGTACGTTGTTGCAACATCTGTTGCTTCTCGTAAAGTTCTTTGAATAGTTCGTACTCAACCACCACTCGCCCCATTGTGGGATTATATATTGGGATGCCACCCTCTTTTTGACGAAGGCGTTCGCCCTCAATCACTTTTTCTCCCCATTCCAATACTGCCACCTCGGAAAAGAGATTTGGAATTGTATCTTCATCAACCGGCAGGCCATAATAGGCTCGTTTGCTACGTGCTATTTCGCCTCGCATTATAGACATGCTCAGAACCTGTATGAAATGCGATACGTACATACGTGCCTGTTTCAGCGCTTTCTCATACTTTTCATTACCGCGCTTTCGCGACTGTTCCGCAACGCATCGTTTATAGGCATCGACCTCGCGAGAGAATTTCTGCAAGAAATTTTTTGCCTTGTAGTAGGTGTCGTGCGATAGCACATTTGTGTATATATCGTTCTGTACACTGCTATCAACAGCCTTTTGCAATGTTCTTAGACGTGCTTGGTCGGTATTTGGTAATCTGCGGTAGGGCATCTTTTACAGGCTACGGTTTAGCAAAGAGTTTACAAAACGTTTTAGTTCCACCTTTTTTTCTGCCGGAACAGAAACGCACTCAATATACTCATCGCACTTAGCAAAAAGTTTTGCTATTCTCTCTTCACAAACAGCCTTTACGCCAAGTGTATTATATAAAGAGGTAAAGAACTCTACTTTTGCATCGGTGTCGCAATTGGGGTTGTTCATCCATTCATGCATTTGTGCGCGTTGCTCCTCTGTTGCAAGCTCCATAGCCTTTATCAATAGGAATGTTTTTTTATTGCAACGTATGTCGCCACCAATCTTTTTGCCAAAGACCGATGTATCTCCATAGACATCGAGCAGGTCATCTTGCAATTGGAAAGCAAGACCCATTGTTTCGCCATAAGCATATAGGTTCTTCAAATCGCTCTCATTGGCGCCGGCAAGCAAGCCACCCAATTTCATGCAGGCTGCTATGAGCACCGATGTTTTGAGACGAATCATCTCTATATATTCCTGTTCACACACCTCTTGGCGTGTCTCAAATTCTATATCGTATTGCTGGCCATCGCACACCTCTTTTGCCGTATTTGTGAGCAGTTCCATAGCAGCACGCAATTTGTCGTCGGCAACATGAGACATAAATTCATAAGCCAACAACAACATTGTATCGCCCGACAAGATAGCTTTTGTATTGCCCCATTTAGCGCACACTGTAGGTTGTCCACGTCGTATATCGGCACAATCCATAACATCGTCGTGAACAAGTGTGTGGTTGTGGTATGTCTCCATTGCCACTGCCGGATAGAGTGCTTTCTGCACATTGTCGTTATACATATTATATACCATAACAGCCAAAACCGGACGCACTCTTTTTCCACTCTGAGAGAGTGTGTATGTTATTGGAGCATACAAGTTAAGTGGTTCGCGTTCATAGTTTAACCCTGCAATGAACTCATTTAATATATCTCTGGTTTCTTCCCAACTATACATAGCTACAAACTCTTTTTTAGGTAAAAAAAAGAGGCTACTTTACAGCAGCCTCTTTTTATATCGTTTACTTATTACTGCAATCTGAACATTACAGGTAGGGTAAATCGTACGCGAACTGCCTTACCGGCTTGTTTACCGGGTTTCCATTTAGGCATGCTCTCAACGACACGTACTGCCTCTTTGTCGAGGTAGACATCACCTGCGCTCTTCAATGTTTTAACCTCGGTAATAGAACCGTCGGTATTAACAACGAAGTTTACATAAGAACGACCTTGTGAACCATTCTCACGACTGATACGTGGATAGTTAATATTGTCTTGCAAATATTTCATAAGAGCCTGCATACCACCGGGGAACTCGGGCTGGTCCTCTACCACGTTAAAGATTTCCTCTTCTTCGGGCATTTCCTCTACCACGATGTTTGTGTTCTCTGAAATTTCTACAACCTCACCGGTCTCTTCCAAAGCAACAAGTTCGTCTTCTACGATTTCTGCATCATCCTCCACGATTTCCAAAATTTCGGTAATCTGTTTTGCTTGGGGAGGAGGAGGAACAACCTTCTTCTCGGGAAGAGTAATAGGAATCATGATTTCCTCTTCGAGAAGGATTTTTCCGGTGAGGATTTCACCGGTCTCTTTACGCTCTGTGGCAGTCCATTCAAAAGCCACAAACATAACAGCAAGCACCATAATGTAGCCGATTAACAGCCATGTGCTTTTGCGTGTTTCGAGGTTAGCCTCAGGGCTCTTCTTCACCTCGAGCAACTCGCTTCCTTTAACCTGATTTTTCTTAACGCTATCCATTATATTATTTTGTATATATTTTCCAATGGGGCAAAAATAAACAATATTTTTCAATACACATCCTAAAATCTATCTTTTTTTTAATTTGTAAAGATTTTATTTCGCAAACACACTATATCGGAATATTTTTACGTTATATAAAATTGAGAAAAAAGGGTTTAATTATTGAATAACAAAAATTGAATAGACCAAAACTGCCGAATAGTTTCGAGAAAACGAAAAAAAAGATGTATCTTCGCAAACATAAGAGAATAAACAGGCTCTTTTAATCTTTTTAATCTTCGGCAGAGGATTGATGTAACAATGAACAGAACAATTAAAATTAGATTATTATTGCTTTTTATATTGCTGCAACCAATGTTGGCAATGGCACAAGACGGCAGTAGCGCATTCAACTTTTTGCGCCTGCCCTATTCTTCTCATGCAGCTGCTCTTGGTGGCAACAATATCTCTTTGCCCGACGACGATATTACATTGGCGCTACACAACCCGGCACTATTGGCAAATGTATCGGACCGAACACTGAACCTGACATACATGACATATATGAGCGACAGCAAAGTGGCCGGTGCAGCATTCAACAAGGTGTTCACAGAGCGTTCAGTTGGCGCCATCGCTGCACGATATGTCGATTATGGTTCATTCGACGGATATACCGAAGACAACATATCAACCGGCACATTCAGTGTCAAAGATATTGAGTTGTCGGCCATATACAGCCATTTGCTTGGCGACAGTTGGAGTGGCGGAGTATCTGCCAAATTCATCTACTCAAAATATGAGGATTACAACTCAATAGCATTGGGGGTAGATTTGGGAATTAATTACTATAACGAAGAGAATGAACTTTCGGCATCACTTGCTGTGCGTAATCTAGGTGGACAGATAACATCGTTCGACGATAAGCACGAGAGCATGCCTTTGGATGTTGCACTGGGAATTACCAAACGCATGGCACATGCTCCTATACGTCTTTCAATCACATTGAATAATTTACACCGTTGGAGCAACGACTATTTCTATAGTGCCGACGGCAAAAAGGATGATTTTGGCGAGCTTTTGCTAAAGCATGCCACATTTGGTGCCGACTTGTTGCTTGGAGCAAATTTCTATGCGTCGATAGGCTATAATTACCGTATTGCCGACGAATTATCGACATCGGGAAGCAAATGGAATGGTTTGTCGGCCGGTGCCGGTTTCACACTGAAAAGATTAAAACTTGGAGCATCATATAGCAAATTACATATTTCGTCGGCATCGTTGTTGTTCAACGTGTCTTATACATTATAATATATACTAAGGATGAAAAAGATTATAATTGCGGTAGACGGTTTCTCGTCGTGTGGAAAAAGTACCATGGCAAAAGCATTGGCACGTAGTGTTGGTTATCTCTATTTCGACAGCGGTGCCATGTATCGCGCAGTAGCACTATTCTGTTTGGAGAATGGTCTGGTTCAAGGGGAGACTATTGCCGTTGAGGAACTACGCGAAAAGATGCCACAGATACGTATCACATTCGAAGCCGACCCGGAGACAAAGAACTCTATAACATTCCTTAATGGCAAGAATGTAGAGAGCGAGATACGTTCTTTGCGTGTATCACGCATAGTGAGCCAAGTAGCGGCGCTCGACTTTGTGCGTACCGACATGATAGCACAGCAACGCGAAATGGGCAAAGCAAAAGGAATTGTCATGGATGGACGCGACATTGGTACTACAGTGTTCCCCGATGCCGAGATGAAGGTTTTCGTTACCGCTTCGGCCGAGGTACGTGCCCAGCGACGTTATGACGAACTTACCGCACGTGGCGACAACCCCAATTTTCAGGAGATATTGGAAAATGTATTACAACGCGACCACATAGACCAAACTCGCGAAGTGAGCCCGTTACGCAAGGCCGACGATGCCATACTGCTTGACAATAGCAACATGACACGCGAGGAACAACAGGAGTGGCTATGCGAGAAATTTAAAGAGATAACAGCAGAATGATAAATATTGAGATAGACGAACATTCGGGGTTCTGTTTCGGAGTTACCACTGCGATAAAAAAGGCCGAAGAGGAACTGTGTAAAGGCGAGACATTGTATTGCCTTGGCGATATTGTGCACAACAGCAAAGAGTGTGAGCGTCTCAAGCGCATGGGGCTAATTACAATAGACCATGCAACCTTTGAGCAACTGCACAATGTCAAAGTGCTGTTGCGAGCTCATGGAGAACCACCGCAGACATACGAAACGGCAAAGAAGAACAACCTGCAGTTGATAGATGCCACATGCCCCGTTGTGTTGAAGCTGCAACAACGTATAAAAAGGAAATGGCAAGAGACAGCCGACGAGAAACGTCAGATTGTTATTCATGGACAGACCGGACATGCCGAAGTCTTGGGACTTGTGGGACAAACCGGTGGCGAAGCAATTGTAATTGAGGACACAACGCAACTCGACAGAATAGCCAAAGACAAAAACACCTATATATATTCTCAAACAACAAAGTCGTTAGAGGGGTATAAAAACATTGTCGAGGCCATACATGGACGTGTAGAGGAAGAACGACATATAGAGTCGTTCGACACCGTATGCCGTCAGGTGGCAAACCGAATGAGTGGTATAAGTGAGTTTGCGAAATCGCACCAACTTATATTCTTTGTGTGTGGAAGAAAAAGCTCCAACGGCAAGATATTGTTCAACGAATGTAAACGTGTAAACTCCAATTCGCATCTGATAGAGGGGCCACAAGATATAAACCTGTTGCTCACCGACAATGTTACATCTATTGGCATCTGTGGTGCAACATCTACGCCAAAGTGGCTCATGGAGAATTGCAAACAGGCTATATTGGACTATAAAGATAACAAATAAAAACCTAGAACAATGAAAAACAAGATTAAATGTATTGGAGTACTCACATCGGGTGGAGACGCTCCCGGAATGAACGCAGCTATTCGCGCGGTAACCCGTGCAGGTATTTATCACAATATAACGGTGAAAGGTATCTATCGCGGATACAAAGGTTTGATAACCGGTGAGATTAAAGAGTTCAAAACCGAAGATGTCAGTAACATCATACAACGTGGTGGCACAATATTAAAAACCAGCCGTTGCGATGAGTTCAAAACCGAGGAAGGACGCGCAAAAGCATACGAGACACTGCAACAAGAGGGTATAGATGCACTTGTTGTAATTGGTGGCGATGGCTCTATCACCGGAGCATATAACCTTGCAAAGGATTACGACATTCCTTGTATTGCCTTGCCCGGAACAATTGACAATGACCTTTACGGCACAGACACCACAATTGGTTACGACACCGCACTGAACACTATCATGGAGTGTGTCGATAAGATACGCGACACAGCATCGTCGCATGAGCGCCTGTTCATTGTAGAGGTAATGGGACGCGACGCCGGTTTCCTTGCACTGAACGGAACTATTGCCACAGGTGCCGAGGCTTGTGTGCTACCCGAGATTGACCCTGAATTTGAGACCATAAACAAGTTTATTGCCAACGGCTTGCGCCGAACAAAGAGCAGCAGCATCGTGCTTTTTGCCGAAGGTCGCGAGAAGGATTATAATATTATGGAGGTTGCCGAGGGCATGCGTCAGCGCTTCCCCGAACTCGACGTACGTGTATCTATTTTGGGATACTTGCAACGTGGAGGAAGCCCAACCGCCAACGACCGCATCCTTGCCAGCCGCTTAGGTGTTGCCGCTATCGATGCACTGCTCGAAGGACAGCGTAACGTGATGATTGGAAGCCGCAACAACGAGGTGGTATATATCCCATTCACCAAAGCAATAAAAGATGACAAACCTCTCGACCGCGACGCAGTACGCGCACAAGAGATACTTGCATCGTAAAAAATGTGATACCATTTTCTTTCAATTTATTTTTTAATAATTAATAAGTTGTTTTATATTTGCAAATAATATATTTGCGAATACCATGCTTTTACAGCATGTAACCCTAAAAATTTATGCAGATGAGTGAAACAAACAAACCCAATGTAATGCTCGAGGAGCAGAACATTGCGAGTACCTCTGAACAGGCAATTGTAGCCTCTACGTCCGAGTCTTTAACCGAACAAAGCATTGCCGAGGTACAAACAGCCCCAGAGGCAACAGAAGTAGTTGCAGAACCTACAGATAATGTAGAAGATGCAAGTGTAAAATCGGTAACACGCCAAGAGATTATCGGCCGTCTCGAAGAGATTGCGGACAGTGAGGATGCACTCAACTGCAAAGCCGAAGTCGAAAATCTTAAGGTGCAGTTCTACAAACTGCGTACAGCAGAGATAGATGCTGCACGCAAAGCGTTTGTGGCCGACGGTGGCGAAGAGAATATATTCATTCCCGAACCCGACGCATTGGAAGAGCCTTTTAAGAGCGCTATGAACAAGATAAAAGAGAAGCGCAGTGCATGGCTCAAAGCACAAGAAGAGGAGATGCAGGCTAACTACGAGTTGAAACTGACCCTGCTAAATGAGTTGGAAGAGTTGGTAAACAAAGCAGAGAACGGTTCTCCCGAGGTAAATGAGTTCCGCGCATTGCAAAACCGCTGGAAAGAGATAAAGAACATTCCACAGGACAAGGTTACACCGTTGTGGAAGCAATATCAGTTGTTGGTAGAGAAATTCTACGACGTATTGAAACTGAACCACGAATTCCGCGAGTACGACTTCAAGAAAAATTTGGAGATTAAGACTCGTTTGTGCGAAGCAGCCGAGGCGCTCATCGACGAGGAGGATGTAATCAGTGCATTCCGCCAATTGCAACAACTTCACAACGAGTTCCGCGAGGCAGGCCCTGTAGCACCCGAGTTACGCGAAGAGGTGTGGACACGTTTCAAAACAGCATCTACCGCCATCAACCGTCGCCACCAAGACCACTTCGAGAGCAAGAAAGAGCGCGAACAACAGAACCTCGAGCAGAAAACGGCTATTTGCGAAGAGATTGAGGCAATCGACATGTCGGCACTAACCACATATCAGGCATGGAACAACGGAACACAAAAGATTTTGGAGTTGCAAGCACGCTGGAAAGAGATTGGCTTTGCTCCTCAAAAGATGAATCTGAAGATATTTGAGCGTTTCCGCAATGCTTGTGATGAGTTCTTCCGTTGCAAGAGCGAATTTTTCAAGAGCGTAAAGAGCACACAAAACGAGAATCTCGAGAGAAAACGTGCTTTGTGCGAGGCGGCAGAGGCATTGAAGGATAGCGAGGATTGGAAAGAGACAGCAAATAAACTAGCCAAACTGCAGAAAGAGTGGAAAGAGATTGGGGCAATACCTCAGAAATATTCCGATGCTCTTTGGAAACGTTTTGTTGGAGCATGCGATGAATTCTTTGAACGACGCAACAAGGCTACATCGTCGCAACGCAATGCAGAACAGGAGAATCTTAAACAGAAACGCGAGATAATAGAGAAGATAAAGAACATAGACGCAACACTATCCGGCGACGAGCAGATTAAGCAGGTTAACTCTCTCATGCCCGAGTGGAACGCTATTGGTTTTGTTCCGTTCCGCGAAAAAGATAAGGTTTACAAAGAGTACAAGCAGGCTATAAATGCCGTATACGAGCGCTTGCATGTAAATGCCAATGAACGTAAACTGGCCGATTTCAAGAACAACATTTCCAAAGGCAACAACAGCCTCACTCGCGAGCGTGAGAAGCTTATTCGTCAATATGAGAATCTGAAAGCAGAGATTGCAACATACGAGAACAACCTTGGTTTCTTTAGCACATCGAGCAAAAAGGGAGAGAGCCTCGTAGATGTAATGCGTCAGAAGATGGAGAAACTGAAAGGCGACTCACAGGTGATACTCAAAAAGATTCACCTCATAGAAGAGGAGATAGAGAAACAGGCATAAAAGCCATAAATAAACAAATAGAGCCTTTGGGATTGTCTGTACCACATAGACAGACAACACCAAAGGCTTTTTTATAAATTTAAACAGCTTCTAAAACAACTACAAAAAAACAGACACAATGGGGAAATATAATTTCGACAAGATAATTGAACGCAGAGGAACAAACACCGTTAAATGGGAGTTTCTGCAAAATATATATGGTAGCACCGACCTGCTACCGCTATGGGTTGCCGACATGGACTTTGAAACACCTGCATGCGTAACCAATGCACTAAAGGAGCGACTGGAACATCCTGTATTTGGCTACACTATAACACCAAAAGAGTACTACCAAACAATCGTCGATTGGATTAAACAGCACCATGGCTGGGAAATTAAACAGGAGTGGCTCACATACATACCGGGAATTGTACGAGGCATAGGCATGGCAATAAACACCTTTGTGGCACTCGATGAGAAGGTGATTATTCAGCCACCGGTGTACCACCCATTCCGCCTTACACCGCAGGGCAACAAACGACAGGTGGTGTTTAACCCACTGAAAGAGAACAGCGATGGCACATACAGCATGGATTTCGAGAACTTGGAAACCATAATAGACAATAAATGCCGTATGCTAATACTATCGAACCCACACAACCCGGCCGGCATAGTATGGAGCAGAGAGACTCTGCAACGACTGGCAGAGATATGCCACCAGCATGGGATAATAGTTATATCGGACGAGATACATTGCGACATGGCACTATGGGAGAACAAACACATACCATTTGCATCGGTCTCAAAAGAGGCTGCCGAGTGTAGCATAACATTTGGTGCACCATCGAAGACATTTAACATTGCAGGGATTGTCAGTTCCTATGCTGTTGTGCCAAATGAACAACTGCGTGAGCGTTTCTATGGCTGGTTGGAGGCCAATGAACTGAACCAACCGGCACTGTTCGCACCCATAGCAACCATTGCCGCGTTCAAACATGGCGAAGAGTGGCGCAAGGAGATGCTACGATATGTAGAGAATAACATTGAGTTCGTGATAGATTTTTGTAGCAAAGAGATGCCTCTGATTAAGCCATGGCGACCACAAGCATCGTTCCTTGTCTGGCTCGATTGCAGAGCACTGGGATTAAACCACGATGAGCTTATCGACCTTTTTGTGAATAGAGCGCGCTTGGCACTTAACGATGGTGCCATGTTTGGCAAGGAAGGAGATGGCTTCATGCGTTTGAATGTTGGTGCTCCAAAGGCCATTTTGGAAAAGGCTTTGAAGCAACTTAAAGGGGAATATGACGCATTGAATATTGTGCGAAATCTCTTATGAAGAGATTTGCAAAAGAGACAAATCCCTGTATAACAGCATGTTATACAGGGATTTGTTTTGCGTATCATTAAATTTGTTTTAAACGGTTGATTGTTGTGTTTGATTTTGTCCAATATTTTAAAATTACCTTTGCTGGTAATTAAGTAATGAAGTACTGCAAACAATCATTTGCTATGTTCGCGTTGCGCATTAAGTTTTTAGGAAAATGTAGCGTTCATTTTTTGGAGAAAAAGCGAGGACATAATGCGCTATGCCGTTATCTTTTCTACAA
>JAFWYF010000017.1 GCA_017522785.1 Bacteroidaceae bacterium
GATAATTTATATCATAATTAATTCCATCTTGGTTTTTAATGTGGTCGTTCCACATTTTTGTTTCATCATCGCTTGTATCTAATGGCGTATTATTCATTTTAGCACAGAATAATCCACCCGGTGCACGTAGTGACGAAATCCACAGCCAACCTCTTGAGTCGAACAGCATCTCTACCATAGTAGGTTTTTCGCTTATCAAATCATATTTAAGCGATAGCCATGTTCCATCTCTCTTAAGTACTTTTACTATATCTTTTACTTGTGTATTTATAATCCAAAGATTTCCATCTTTATCGTACTGCAAACGACATACTCGTACATAATTTTTTGCCGATTGACTGTTGGGTAATACACTTTCTATATCGGAATTGATATGATTATAATGTTTAATAAATTCACCATCTCTATATTCATACAAACCATGACCGAATGACGAGGCAAAATAGTGGCCGGGTTCAAGCGGGTCTTCTACAATACAACTCATATTTCTGTATGGAGTATTGGTGCTCTCTTTTATACCCTCCTCTTTAAAATTGGTCCAATAATCATTCTCGTAGTCGTATGTCATCAGAGTGGCATCGTAAAATGTAATATCGTAGTAGTTTAATGTTCCACCGGCAACAAGTAATTTGTTACCTTCGAATTTCATATATTCACAGTAGTTTCTAACCGGGCTGTTTGGGTTTATAGCCTCCTCTTCGTCTACTATTTTACCATCATTTAGAGAGCTTTTTACAAACCCTGAATAGCCTTTGCAGTTCCACAATGTGTTACCATCGGCCAATATGAATTTACTCTTACCATCTAAAGAGTATTTTTTATAATTATCTTTACTATCGAATATAATTAAATTTGAAGATGTACCGGCATACAGTTTATTGCTCTTTTCGTATAAATATACCGGAGTATTTGCTTTGTTTGTAGATAGTAGAAGGTCCGATTTAATTGTAATTTTACCGTTATATTCTATTATATTGTCAGAATTCTCGGTTTTGTTCTCTTCTTGTTTTTCTACGGCTATTTTATTCTTTTTGTTATCTATGACATAGATACCAGATTTTTCAACTATATAATATAAATCGCCATCAAATTCTTCAAAATTAAGTACTTTATAATCCTCAATCTTAGACCAATTTTTATTATCTAATAGATTATCGTATGTATTTCCAATATATAATCCTTCTGTTGTTCCGGCATATATATAGTTATTGTAGTTGTAGCAACATAATACTTCTTTATTGATATTATATGTTTTATTGAACTCTTTTTTCTTTAAATCGAGTTCTACAATACCAAAATTAGTAGATAAATATGCGATATCATCTATTATACTTATATTGTTGATAATCTTGTTGGTGATGTTGCTATTTTTAAAATCAGATATGTTGTAAACAGTTTCATCACTATACAATAAATCTATATTCAGGTTTTTATAGATTATAACAAGAGCATCGACGCTACTGCAATATGATATAAAAGATATTTCACCATCGCTAAGTGTATCAATTTTATCATATGTTCTTATCTCTTCATCTTCGTAATTATATGAATATAATGCACCATTGCTGAGTACATAAATTCTATCCTTTACTTTCTGGCAGTATGTGGCATTGTGGTATGAATTATGTAATCTCCACTCCCCTATTGCTGCATACAACGTCGATTGTGTTGCAAGTAAAAAGAAAACAGCAAACGATAAAAATAATCTCTTAATCATAAAGTTTTTAGATAATCATTAAGTTTTTCTGTTGCACGAAAACGGTGGCTAATACTATTCTTCTGCTCATTTGTCATCTGTGCAAAACTTTCGGAAAAACCATCAGGAATAAATATAGGGTCGTAACCAAATCCTGAATCTCCTTTTTTCTCTTCGGCTATGAAACCTTTTACTATTCCATCAAATATTTTTTCCTCTCCCTTAATAATTAACGCAATAACTGTACGAAATTGTGCAATGCGGTTACTTTTCCCTGTTAAATTTTGTAATAGTTTATTCATATTTGCTTTGGAATCGTTAGATTCTCCAGCATAACGTGCTGAATATACTCCGGGTGCACCATTCAAAACATCAACCTCTAAACCTGTATCATCGGCAAAACAATCAACACCATATTTTTCATAAATATATCGTGCTTTAATGAGTGCATTACCCTCTAGAGTATCTGCTGTTTCGGGAATTTCATCGTGGCAGTTAATATCGTTAAGCGACAGCACCTCTACCCTACTGCCTAATATATCGCGAATTTCTTCGAGTTTATGTTTGTTGTTTGTGGCAAATACAAGTTTCATCTTCTATTCTTTTTGATCTTTATTTTCTTCCGATAATTTTAGTTTTGTAGTCTTTGTTTTTATCTTATCGAAACCATTGCCATACACTCCCATAACCTTTGTTTGCGATATGAGAGCATTAGGATCTATTTGTTTAACAATATTAAAAAGTTCGTTCGATTGATTGGCGCGTGTGAGAGTTGTTATCACTTTACCCTCTTTCTTCGAATAGAAACCTACAGAATCCAAAAGTGTTACACCTCTGTGTAGTGAACGTGTTATATAATATGCAATATCTTCGTATTTATTCGAGAATATAAAGAATTGCACCATTTGTCTGTTGCTGTTCACCATGTAATCGAGCGATACATTCACAATAACAAGGTTTATATATCCGTAGAATACCTTTGTAAGACTATCGCTGAAATTTTCGTAAGGAATAATAAAGAAACTGCTTGTGATGATACAGGCATCTATGTAAAGCATTGCTCTTCCAAAACTCACATCTTTATACTTGTTCACTATAGCTGCAATTATATCTACACCTCCTGTACTTCCATTATTCAAAAAGCAGAGTGCAATGCTTATACCAATAAATATTGAGCCAACAAGACAAACTTCAAGTTCTTTGTCGGGTCCAAGTATTGTATAGGCATTCTGATTTTCAAACACTTTTTGGAAAACACTTAGTAACAGTGTCAGTGTAAAAATTGCATAAATAGTTTTCAAACAAAATTTAAAACCAAGAACCTTTATAGCTATTAAAATCAGCACAGCATTTATCATGAAGTATGTGTATTGCATAGGAAATCCTGTAGTATATTGTACTATGGCACCTATACCGGTCATACCTCCCACCAAAAAACTGTATGGACTCATGAAAAAGTTCCATGCTATTGCATACATTGCAAGTCCCAATGTTATCATTAGATAACTTTTTATTTCACTTGCAAGACTCTTCTTAGGAATAAATAGTTTAGGCATAACTTTGTGCTTTTTATTGTCTATTTATAAATATGAGTTTTGTTCACTATCTCTGTAGAATGTTATTTAAACATATCATTAAAAGACTATGTTTACAATTTTCTTTGGTACAACAATAACTTTCTTAATTGGTTTGTCCTCAATATATTTCTTAGTCATTTCGTCGGCAAGAACAGTACTTTCTATATATGCTTTGTCTGCATCTGTAGCAAAATCCATAGTGAAGCGTGCCTTTCCGTTGAACGAAATAGTATATTTTATTCTATCTTCTTTTAGATATTCCTCGTTAAATGTTGGCCATTGTGCATCGCAAACCGATGTAGTATGTCCCAAAGACTCCCAAATCTCTTCGCAAATGTGAGGTGCAAACGGTGCAAGTACAATTACAAAATTTTCTAGTATAGCACGTTTGTTGCATTTCAAAGTACCTAACTCGTTTGCACATATCATAAATGCACTAACTGTGGTGTTATAAGAGAATGCCGGAATATCTTCTGTTGTCTTTTTAATGAGTTTGTGAATAGATTTCAACTCTTCTTTTGTGGGCTGTTCGTCTGTGATGATTAAATTATCGTCTTTGTCATAGAAAAGGTTCCACATTCTACGTAAGAAACGATGACAACCGTCAATACCGTTTGTATCCCATGGTTTAGATTGTTCAACTGGTCCCAAGAACATCTCATACATACGCAATGTATCTGCACCATATTTCTCAACAATGGTATCGGGGTTCACAACGTTGAACATCGATTTACTCATCTTCTCAATAGCCCATCCACAAATATATTTGTCGTTCTCGAGTATAAACTCTGCATCGGCATATTCGGGACGCCATGTGCGGAATGCTTCAATATCCAGTATATCATTTGAAACAATATTCACATCGACATGAAGAGGTGTTACATCATAGTTCTTTGCAAGATTTAGTGAAACAAAAGTGTTGGTATCTTTTATACGATAAACAAAATTGCTTCGTCCCTGAATCATTCCCTGATTGACAAGTTTTTGGAACGGCTCCTCTTTGACACTTACACCCAAATCGAACAAGAACATATTCCAGAAACGTGAATATATGAGGTGGCCTGTTGCATGCTCTGTACCACCAACATATAAATCCACATTTTGCCAATAATTATCGGCCTCTTTCGAAACCAAAGCATTGTGGTTGCGTGGGTCCATGTAACGCAAATAATATGCACTTGAACCGGCAAATCCGGGCATTGTGTTCAACTCTAATGGGAAAATTGTCTCGTTGTCAATCTTTTCTTTTTCGGTTACACAGTTGTTTACAGTGTCCCAAGCCCACATTTTTGCATGCCCCAATGGAGGTTCTCCACTCTCGGTGGGTAAGAATTTTTCTACTTCGGGAAGTTCTAATGGCAGACATTTTTCGGGTATGGGATAAGGAACTCCATTCTTATAGAAAATGGGGAACGGTTCACCCCAGTAGCGCTGACGACTGAATATGGCATCGCGCAAACGGTAGTTCACTTTGACACGTCCCAATTTATTTTCTGTAACATATCTTTTTGTTGTAGCAATGGCCTCTTTAACTGTTAATCCGTTAAGATTAAGTTTGCAATCGGCAAATGCAGCTGTTGGAGAGTTCGTCATTATACCCTCTTTAGCATCGAAACTCTCTTCGCTAACATCACATCCTTCTATTAGCGGGCGTATCTCAATACCAAAATGTTTGGCAAAAGCATAGTCGCGACTATCATGAGCCGGTACAGCCATGATGGCTCCTGTTCCATAACCCGATAATACGTAATCGCTCACCCATACAGGAATCTCCTCACCGGTAATAGGATTTATTGCATAAGAACCGGTAAATACACCACTGACGTTGCGGTCGATAATACGTTCACGCTCTGTTCTTTTCTTAGTACGGTCTATATACTCTTCTACAGCTGCTTTTTGTGCTTCAGTAGTTAGTGTTGCCACAAGTTCACTTTCAGGAGCAAGCACCATGAATGTTACTCCGAATATTGTATCGGCACGTGTTGTAAAGATAGTAAATTGTACATCGCTATCTTTTACACTGAAAAGCATCTCTGTACCTTCACTTCTACCAATCCAGTTGCGCTGTGTCTCTTTTAACGATTCTGTCCAATCAATTCTGTCCAGTCCATCTAACATTCTCTGTGCGTACGCTGATACACGAAGACACCATTGTTTCATCTTCTTCTGTACAACTGGGTAACCACCACGTTCCGAAACTCCATCAACTACTTCATCGTTGGCAAGAACTGTTCCTAATTTGGGACACCAATTGACCATAGTCTCGTTAAGGAAAGCAATACGCCAATTCATTAACAACTCCTGTTGTTCATTTTCGCTCATTGCGTTCCATTGCTCAGCTGTAATATTAACCTCTTGTGTACATGCTGCATCAATACCCGCACTACCCTCTTTCGATAATTTTGTGATAAGTTCTTCAATTGGTTTACAACATTTTGCACTGTTATCGTAGTAGTGGTTGAACATTTTTATGAATGCCCATTGTGTCCAATGGTAGTATTCCGGGTCGCATGTGCGTATTTCACGGTTCCAGTCGAAACAGAATCCTATTTTGTCCAACTGTTCGCGATATCTGTTAATGTTCTGGTCGGTAGTAATTGCAGGATGTTGTCCTGTTTGTATAGCATACTGCTCTGCAGGCAAACCATAGGAGTCGTATCCCATGGGGTTAAGTACATTAAAACCACAAAGACGTTTGTAACGTGCAAATATATCCGAAGCAATATATCCAAGAGGGTGTCCTACATGCAATCCTGCTCCCGATGGGTAAGGAAACATGTTAAGAACATAGAATTTCTTTTTATCGGCATTTTCGGTTACACGATAGGTGTTATTGTCTCTCCATCTCTTTTGCCACTTTTTCTCAATTTCGTTAAAATTGTATCCCATTTTATATAGTTTTTATTTATTATTTCTCCTGCAAGAATATCCACGTTACGTGGAGGTTAATATAAAATCTACAAAAGTATATAAAAAAAGTAAGATTAAGACTATTATAGGGCATAATTGTTCTCTAAAACTTTTTACTATTATTCCGAAAAATATCGTTATCTTCGCATCATTAAAATTAAAAACGTATTCCTAAAAATGGCAGAAAAAGATACAGCTACGGTTACCCCGATGATGAAACAGTTTTACGACCTCAAGGCAAAGCATCCCGATGCGGTAATGTTGTTTCGTTGCGGTGATTTCTATGAAACATACTGTTCCGATGCAGTTTTGGCATCGGAAATTTTAGGAATAACGCTTACAAGACGTTCCAATGGAAAGAGTGCCACATCTGCCCCCATTGAAATGGCAGGTTTCCCTTTCCATGCACTAGATACATATTTGCCAAAACTTATACGCGCTGGTAAACGTGTCGCAATTTGTGACCAATTGGAAGACCCAAAAATGACCAAAAAACTTGTTAAGCGTGGTATAACAGAACTTGTTACTCCGGGTGTTTCAATAAACGACAATGTTTTGGATTACAAAGAGAACAACTTCCTTGCCGCGGTTCATTTTGGAAAACCAATGTGTGGAGTTGCTTTTTTGGATATCTCTACAGGTGAATTTCTCACAGCCGAAGGAACTTTCGACTACATCGAGAAACTGCTTATCAACTTTCGGCCAAAAGAGGTACTTTTTGAGCGTGGCATGAAAAGCCGTTTCGAAGACTGCTTCGGAAACAAATTTCTCACTTTTGAACTCGACGACTGGGTTTTTACCGATGAGTTTGCTCATGAGAAATTAACCAAACATTTCGAAACAAAAAATCTTAAAGGTTTCGGCATTTCGCACTTGCGAAGCGGTGTTGTTGCCGCCGGCGCTGTTCTGCACTATCTGGGTGTTACTCTGCATACACAAATATCACATATACGTAATATATCCCGAATAGAGGAGGAGCGCTATGTGCGTCTCGATAAATTTACAATCCGCAGCCTTGAGCTTCTTGGTAGCATGCACGATGGGGGAACTTCTCTTCTATCTGTTATAGACCGTACTGTTACAGCAATGGGAGCGCGTCTGTTGAAACGTTGGTTGGTTTTCCCTTTAAAAGACCGTAAGCCGATAGAAGAACGTTTGGACATTGTAGAATACTATTTCCGGGAGCCTGCTTTTCGCGAAGTGCTCGAAGAGCAGTTGTGTCTCATTGGCGATTTGGAGCGCATAATATCAAAAGTGGCTGCAGGGCGTGTATCACCAAGAGAATTGGTGCAGTTGAAAAATGCGCTTCAGGCTATTGAGCCAATAAAACATGCTTGTGAATCGTCGTCAAATGCTGTTCTCAAACAGATTGGTATGCAACTCGATTGTTGTGCCGATATACGCGACAGAATAGCAAACGAAATAGTTCCGGAACCCCCACTCTTGCTAAACAAAGGCGGTGTGATTGCAGATGGAGTCGATGAGCATCTCGACGAGTTACGTGCAATAGCCTATCATGGAAAAGACTATTTGATGCAAATTCAACAACGTGAGAGTGAACGCACCGGAATACCAAGTCTTAAAATATCGTTCAACAATGTATTTGGTTACTACATAGAGGTTCGTAATACATACAAGGACAATGTTCCTTCCGAATGGATACGTAAACAAACATTGGTAAATGCCGAACGATACATCACTCAGGAACTCAAAGAGTACGAAGAAAAAATTCTGGGAGCTGAAGAAAAAATTCTTTCATTGGAAAACCGCATTTATGGCGAACTTGTAATGGCTATTGCCGACTATATTCCTGCAATACAACAGAACGCAATACATTTGGCTCGACTCGACGTACTACTCTCATTTGCAAATATTTCACGTGCCTATAAATATATACGTCCGGTAATTTGTGAAGATGATGTGCTCGATATTAAGCAGGGGCGTCATCCTGTAATAGAGCGTCAAATGGCTATGGGCGAAGAGTATATTCCAAATGATTTATATCTCGACAGTGAACATCAGCAAATAATAATTGTTACAGGTCCGAATATGGCCGGTAAGTCGGCTCTTTTACGACAGACGGCACTCATTATCCTGCTTGCTCAAATTGGTTGTTTTGTTCCGGCAGAGAGTGCTAAAATAGGTCTTGTCGATAAAATTTTCACACGTGTTGGAGCAAGCGACAATATTTCGGCAGGAGAGTCCACATTTATGGTGGAAATGACGGAAGCTGCAAATATCCTGAACAACCTATCGGCACATAGTTTGGTGTTGTTCGACGAGCTGGGACGTGGTACATCGACATACGATGGTATGTCAATAGCATGGGCTATTGTCGAACATATACATGAGTCGTCTAAAGGTCGTGCCCGCACTCTATTTGCTACGCACTATCACGAACTGAACGAGATGGAAAAGAGTTTTTCTCGCATCAAAAACTTCAATGTTTCGGTAAAGGAGATAGATGGAAAGGTTATATTCTTGCGCAAACTTATGCCCGGTGGTAGTGAACACTCATTCGGTATTCACGTAGCAAAACTTGCAGGAATGCCTAAAAGCATTGTAAAACGCTCCGAACAGATACTTGCAAAATTGGAATCTTCGAGCAATAGAGGCGAAATGAAGAGTGCTCCCACAACCGAAATAGCAGATAGTCGCGAAGGTATGCAACTGAACTTCTTCCAACTCGACGACCCAGTTCTATCGCAGGTACGCGATGAAATTCTTGGTATAGATGTGAACAACCTCACCCCACTCGAAGCACTTAACAAACTCAATGATATTAAGAGAATTGTAAAAGGGAAATAACAATCTGTTTTTGGTTATTCGTTGAACAAATATATCTATTAAAGGGTTTAGAATATTACTTATCTAAATCCTTTTTTTTATGAATAAAAAGAACTTAACAAACGAAGTTGGTGCTCCTGTTGGCAATAATACCAACTCACTTACTGCAGGCGAGCGTGGTGCCCTGCTCCTCGAAGATAATTGGCTTATAGAAAAACTTGCACATTTCGACCGCGAGGTTATTCCGGAACGTCGTATGCATGCAAAAGGTAGTGGTGCTTTCGGTCATTTTGTTGTAACTCAAGATATTACACAATATAGTTGTGCCGCTATATTCAGTGAGGTTGGTAAGAAAACCGACCTTTTCATTCGTTTCTCAACCGTTGCCGGTGAACGTGGTGCCGCCGATGCCGAACGAGATATTCGTGGTTTTGCCATTAAGTTCTACACCGAAGAGGGTAATTGGGACTTGGTTGGCAACAATACCCCGGTATTCTTTTTGCGCGACCCATTACAGTTTCCCGACTTGAACCATGCTATTAAACGCGACCCACAAACAAATTTGCGCTCTCCACAGAGTAATTGGGATTATTGGACAATGTTACCCGAGGCATTACATCAAGTAACAATAGTAATGTCCGACCGTGGAATTCCTGCTACCTATCGTAATATGCATGGCTTTGGTTCACATACATATAGCATGATAAACAGTGCCGGAACGCGCGTCTGGGTTAAATTTCATTTCTTAACCCAACAAGGGATAAAGAATCTATCAAATGAAGAGGCTGCAGAAATAATTGCTCACGACCGCGAGAGTCATGGTCGCGACCTTTTCAACGCCATTGAACGCGGAGAATTTCCTCGTTGGAAAATGTATATTCAGGTAATGACAGAGGAGCAGGCCGCAAACTATAGAGAGAATCCATTCGATATAACCAAAGTTTGGAAACATTCCGAGTTTCCACTGATTGAGGTTGGGGTAGTGGAGCTTAATCGTAATCCCGAAAACTATTTTGCCGATGTCGAACAGGCTGCATTCAACCCGGCGCATATCGTTCCGGGAATCTCTCTTTCTCCCGACAAACTTTTGCAAGGACGACTATTCTCCTATGGCGATGCACAGCGCTATCGTTTGGGTGTAAACCACGACCAAATACCTGTAAACAAAGCCCATTGTCCGGTACATAGTTTCCATCGCGATGGTTTAATGCGTGTAGACGGCAATCAGGGCTCTCGTAAGGGCTATTCTCCTAATAGTATAGGTGAATGGGGTGTTGGCAATGTAAAAGAGTCTCATTCGCCTTCTGTTGGGTCATCCATGCGTTATAATCCTTATGAAGACCGTACCGATAATTGTTTCTATCAACCGGGCGATTTATATCGTTTAATGACCGAAGAGAAGCGTCATTTACTCATTGAGAATACAGTTGCCGATATTATGCCTGTTACAGATAATATAAAATATCGTCATTGTGCACATTGCTATCTTGCCGACAAGGAGTATGGAACTCGTCTTACAGAACGTCTGAAACTCGATATTGCAGTAGTTAAGCATCTTGCTTCGTTAAGTGAAGAGGAACGTTTGAGAAGCACAGCATCAGCATAAATAAATGCCCAAAGCTTAAAAAACTTTGGGCATTTATTTATTAAAATCATTTTCTTAATCCTCGTATCATGCACACAACACCAATAACTACAAATGGAATACTGAGCCATTGTCCCATGTCGAGCATCATTCCTTTTTCGAAATCAACTTGTACCTCTTTCAAAAACTCTATAAAGAAACGGAAAGTAAATATCGTTGCAAGGCAGTAACCAAAATAGAACAGGCTACCTACCTTTTGAGGTAATCTCTTGTATAGCAATAACCCGCATGCGAATATGATAAAATATGCTATAGCCTCATATAGTTGTGCCGGATGTCTGGGTACATTGTCCACTTGAGCAAAAATAATTCCAAATGGACCTTCTGTTGCACGTCCCAATATTTCGGAATTCATGAAGTTTCCCAAACGTATCATACCTGCAACAACAGGTGTGGTTATTGCAATATTATCCAATACCCAAGTAAATGATAATTTTGTTTTTCTGGCATAAAAGAATAGTGCAGTAAAGAGTCCTATTGTGCCACCATGGCTTGCCAGCCCCTGATAGCCTGTAAATCTCCAATCCCACGAGTCTGGAGCAAAATGCAGTGGCAGAAACATCTCTATGACTCCTTTCAGGCTGGTGAGGTATTGTTGAGGCTCATAGAATATGCAATGTCCCAATCGGGCTCCTATAAGTATACCTAAAAAGCAGTATAGGAACAAGGGTTCAAAAAGCTCCTCACTAACATTTTTGCGTTTATACAACCAACGCATTATATAATATCCCAATCCGAGTCCTATAATCCAGCAAAGAGAGTAGTAACGCACCTCAAAACCGAATATCGAGAATGGGCTCATCGATGGGTTCCAAACTATGGAGCAGGGTAGTGTAGTCATTCTTCAGGCAATTATACGTTGAACAAGAAATGCATTATATCTCCATCCTGAACTATATACTCTTTACCCTCTACACCCATTTTGCCTGCTTCGCGTACTGCCGCTTCGGAGCCAAGTGCAATGTAATCTTCATATTTAATTACCTGTGCACGAATGAATCCTTTCTCAAAATCGGTGTGTATAACTCCGGCACATTGAGGTGCTTTCCAACCTTTGCGGAATGTCCAAGCCTTAACCTCCATCTCGCCGGCAGTGATGAATGTTTGCAGATTTAGTAGGCTGTATATGGCTTTTATAAGTCTGTCGCAACCCGATTCGCTAAGCCCCATATCTTCCAAGAACATCTGCTTTTCTTCGTAACTTTCCAGTTCGGCAATATCGGCCTCGGTCTGTGCCGATATAATTATCAGTTCTGCATTTTCCTCTTTTATTGCCTCACGTACAGCTTCAACATATTTATTACCATTGGCTGCCGATGTGTCGTCTACATTACAAACATAAAGAACGGGTTTTGTTGTCAGCAGAAACAGGTTTTTTGCTATTTGTTGTTCGTCGTCGGTATCAAATGTTACTGTGCGTGCCGATTTTCCGGCCTCTAAAGCCTCTTTATATTGTGTCAGCACGTCGAACTCCAATTTTGCCATTTTATCTCCACCTACACGTGCCTGCTTCTCTACACGTTTAATACGGTTCTCAACAGTTTCAAGGTCTTTCAACTGAAGTTCCATATCAATAATTTCTTTGTCGCGTACCGGGTCTACCGAGCCATCGACATGCACAATATTGTCGTTGTCGAAGCAACGCAGAACATGTATTATGGCATCGGTTTCACGAATATTTCCTAGGAATTGGTTTCCCAAACCCTCTCCTTTGCTTGCACCCTTTACAAGGCCTGCAATGTCTACTATATCACATGTAGCAGGAACTATTCGTCCGGGATGTACCAATTCGGCTAATTTGTTCAAACGTTCATCGGGAACGGTTATTTGTCCCATCTGTGCGTCTATTGTGCAGAATGGAAAGTTTGCTGCCTGCGCTTTAGCGCTAGACAAACAGTTGAATAGAGTAGATTTACCAACGTTGGGCAGTCCAACGATACCTGCTTTCAATGCCATATTATAATATTCTTGTTCGGTTAATAAATTTGCGATGGTTCATTTATGAAAACCACCGCAAAAATACAGAATAATTTTGTAACAGAAAAATAGCTTTATAGCTCTTTGTTATTTCTGTTTAATAACCATCTCTATAAAATCTCTGTTTTCCATGCTACGGTACTCGTCAAGTAGACTGTAAATTTGCCATATAACGGTTATAAATATAATTATACAGCATGTGAGTGATAATACGCCTTCGGTGTCGCTAAGTGGGTTGTAAACGACCTTTTGTATAATCTCTTTCTGGAGTCCCATTGTGTAATAATAATTACCAAACAAACTATTGCAAAAGGTTGCATTTTCTTCTGTTTTTATATATAGATATTCTAAATAAAATGCGAGCAACTATAAAAAAGTAGCTCGCATTTAAAGAATAAAACTTTTAGGTTCGTATCCGAAATACTGAAGGGTAATTTAAAACAGCTCTATGCATAATATTTTATATATCAAAATAAACTTAACACTAGAATTCTTGTTTTGAAACTATCAGTGTGCCTCTAACCAGTTGTTGCCCCAACCATAGTCGGCTATCAGTGGTACACTCATTTCCAGTGCATGTTGCATCTCTTCTACAACAAGGTTTTGCATAATCTCTTTCTCTTCGGGTATAACACTAAAGTTTAATTCATCATGCACTTGCAGTATCATTGTAGAACGTAATTTTTCAGCCTTCATGCGACGGTAGATATTTATCATGGCAACCTTAATTATATCGGCTGCACTACCTTGTATGGGTGCATTTACTGCATTTCGTTCAGCGTAACCGCGTACTACTGCATTGTGTGAATTTATATCGGGTAAGAACCTTTTTCTATTAAATATGGTTTCAACATAACCATTTTTTCTTGCATTTTCTTTGCACCGTTCAATATATTCACTAACACCATTATATGTTGCGAAATAGTTATCTATTAGCTGTTTTGCTTCGCGACGGTCCACGTTCATTCTTTCGGCTAGTCCAAAAACAGATATTCCATATATAATTCCAAAATTGGCCGTCTTTGCTTTACTACGTTCATCTCGTGTAACCTCCTCTATCGGTTTCTTGTATATTTTAGCCGCTGTGGCTGCATGAATGTCGTATCCGCTACGGAAATCTTCTATCATGTTTTTATCTCCGCTTAGGTGTGCCATTATTCGCAATTCAATTTGTGAATAGTCGGCCGAAAGGAACAGGCAACCTTCATCGGGTACAAAAGCTTTACGCACCTCTTTACCATCTTCATCTCGTATTGGAATGTTTTGCAGGTTGGGGTTACTTGAACTTAATCGTCCGGTTGCTGTTACGGTTTGGTTGTACGATGTATGAATCTTTCCTGTTTGTGGGTTTACAAGGGTTGGCAGTGCGTCGACGTATGTGCTTAAAAGTTTTTTCAGTCCTCGATAGGCTAGAATTTCTTTAACTATCGGATGACGATTTTGTAGCTGTGTGAGCACCTCTTCCGATGTTACAAACTGTCCTGTTTTTGTCTTTTTAGGCTTTTCAACAATCTTTAGTTTTCCAAAGAGTATGTCGCCCACCTGTTTTGGCGATGAGATATTGAACGACTCACCTGCAATTCTGTAAATATTTTCCTCTATGTGATGCATTCTTGTTGCAAGTTGAACAGAACTGTCGGCAAGCGCTGTGGTGTCTATGCGTGCTCCGTTACGTTCCATGTATGCCAGTACGGGAACAAGTGGCATCTCTATTTCGTAGAAGAGTTTTTCTACTCCCTCTTTTTTCAGTTCTTTCTCCAGTATATTTTTCAGTCGCAGAGTAACATCTGCATCTTCACAGGCATAGTCGCGTATTGCTATTGGTTGCAGGTCGCGCATGTTTTTTTGATTTTTCCCTTTTGGGCCAATCAACGATTCAATCTTTATTGTTTCGTAGTTCAAATAAATTTCGGCAAGGTAGTCCATTCCATGATACAGCTCCGGTTGAAGAATGTAATGAGCTATCATGGTGTCGAACATTTTTCCTTTCAGTTCAATTCCGTAATTTGCGAAAATAGTAAGGTCGTATTTTATGTTTTGTCCAACTTTTACAATTTCGTCGTTTTCCAGAATTTCTCTAAATGGTTGCAGACGTTTTACTGTTTCTTCCTTGTCAGCTGGAAAAGGAATGTAAAATGCCTCTCCTTCTTTAACAGATATACTCATTCCTACAATTTCGGCAGTCAGAGCATTGGTCCCTGTTGTTTCTGTGTCAATACACACAGTTTGCTCATTTTTTATAGCAGAGACCAAATTTGTTATATCATCTTCTGTTTCAATGAGTTTGTAGGTGTGAGACAGGTCGTTTAACGTCAAATGGCTCGAATTTTTTTCATCGACTGTATCTTCGGTCGAGAATAAATCAAAGAGAGTGCCTCTAAAATCGTTCTCTTTTTCTCTGTTTTCGGAATGTTCGGTAGTCTTCTCATTTTTCTCTTCGGTGCTTTCATCGAAAAGGGTGGGGGATAGAGTTGTCTTTTTTACTCTCTCTTTTAGTGAGCGCAGTTCGTAGTAATCGAACAGTCTGTTGAGTTCACTCTCGTTACCCGGCTCTCTTTTCAGAGCCTCCATATTCAACTCAATTGGAACATCGGTTTTTATTGTTGCAAGGAACTTGCTAAAAATGATTTTTTCTCTGTTTTCTTCGACTTTTGTTCTTAATGTACCTTTAATCTCATCGGTGTGTTCTAATAGGTTCTCAATACTTCCGAATTGTGCTATCAGTTTTTGTGCCGTTTTTTCGCCGACACCGGGGCATCCGGGAATATTATCACTAGAGTCTCCCATTAATCCCAACAGGTCGATAACCTGCTCTGTTCGCTCAATACCAAACTTTTCTTGAACACGTTCTATACCCATGATTTCGAAATCCTTGTCCCCATACTTAGGACGGTATATAAATGTGGTCTCCGAAACCAATTGTCCATAATCTTTGTCAGGGGTCATCATATATGTTAAAATTCCCCTTTTCTCCGCTTGTTTTGCCAATGTGCCAACAACATCATCGGCTTCGTAGCCTGCAACTTCTAATATGGGTATGTTATAGGCTCTTATAAACTCTTTTATAATGGGCACCGATTCACGAATAACTTCGGGTGTCTCCTCACGCTGTGCCTTGTATTCTTCGAAGGCCTCGTGACGAAATGTTTTTCCTTTAGGGTCGAAAGCAATACCTATGTGTGTCGGTTTTTCTTTCTTTATAACATCCTCCAAAGTGTTTATAAAGCCGAATATGGCTGATGTATTAAATCCTTTGGAATTTATTCTTGGGTTTCTTATAAAGGCATAGTATGCACGATAAATAAGTGCGTAGGCATCTAATAAAAAGAGTTTTTCCATATCATATATTATAAACGAATGTAAAAATAGTGATTTTTTGACAGTCAGCCTATTTTTTTTTATTACTTTCGCACAATAAACTGAGCAAAAACATTAAGCGATGGACGTTAAGAGTAAAATTCAATTACCTATAAAGGCAGAACTGGAGGCTTTCAAAAAGTTCTATTCTGCTCAATTCAACAGCGATGTTGTGCTGTTGAATAAGGCTCTTGCTCATGTTGCCGATTCATCGGGTAAAATGATGCGTCCAATGCTGGTTTTGCTTGCTGCGAAAAGTCTTGGCGAGGTTAATGAGAAAACATTCTTGGCTGCTTCGGCATTGGAGTTGCTACATACGGCCAGCCTCTTGCATGATGATGTTGTGGATGAAAGCGACATGCGTCGAGGAAAGCCTTCGTTGAATGCTCTTTATTCGAACAGAATAGCAATACTCACAGGCGATTACCTTTTTTCATCCTCCCTGTTCAATGCTGCAAAAACAAAAAACAACGAAATAATCGAAATTCTTTCATCTCTAGGTCGCACACTTTCCGAGGGAGAGATGTTGCAGTTGGAACTGCAAAAGAGTGGCGGTTACAGTGAGGAACGCTATTTTAATGTAATAAGATGCAAGACTGCTGTTCTTTTTGCGACATGTGCATGTTTTGGCTCTTTGTCGGTTAATGCCGACAAAAATATGGTCGATAATTTCACCCGTTTTGGTGAATTACTGGGAATTTGCTTCCAGCTTAAAGATGATATTTTTGACTACTACAAAACTGATATTGGTAAGCCTACAGGTAGTGATATTCGTGAAGGGAAAATTACATTGCCTGCACTATATGTGTTAAACAATGTCTCTTCTCCTGCTGTCGAGCAGATAAAAAACAAACTGGAAAATAGCAATCCACTTGCCGATGATGAGATTGATTTACTCATCGAGTTGTCGAAGAGTAGTGGTGGTGTTGAGTATGCCCAGAAAAAAATTGATGAATATTATTCAGAGGCACTATCTTTAATACCTTTCGACATACCCAATGATTGTCGTCAGGCATTGATTGCATATTTGGATTATGTAGTGGCACGTGATAAATAAAAAAACCGAGATTTAATCTCGGTTTTTTTATTCTTTTTTTTAGAAGAATTTTGTCTCTTCTCCAATAATTTCGCTTAACAAGAGGTTGGCTAATCTGCTTGTTCCTAAACGGAATAATTTATTATTAAGCCACTCTTCGCCTAACACCTCTTTTACTATAGTATAATACACCAATGCATCGTGTACGGTATTAATTCCACCGGCTGGTTTAAAGCCAATCTTGTTACCTGTATTTGCGTAGTACTCTTTAATGGTGTTACACATTACATATGCAGCCTCGGGTGTTGCTGCAGGCGACTCTTTTCCTGTCGATGTCTTTATGAAATCGGCACCTGAATATATCGATAGAATCGATGCCTTTTTAATGTTTTCTGCAGTTTTCAATGCGCCGGTTTCAAGAATAACCTTTAAATGTTTTTCTCCACACACGCTTTTCAACTCCTCTATTTCGTCGCATACACCTTCGTAATCGCCACTCAAGAATTTTCCAACACTCAAAACAATGTCAATCTCGCTTGCTCCATCGTGTATTGCCATTGCTGTTTCAGCGACCTTAATCTCTTGGAAAGTCTGAGACGATGGAAATCCCCCAGAAACACATGCTATTCCAACACTTTCTACCTCTAACGATTCACTGACAATCTTAGCAAAGTTCGGGTATACACATATAGCAGCTACATTCTGAATGTCGGGATATTTATCCTCAAATAAGTTTACCTTTTCTGTGAACTTAAGAACGCTCTCTTCGCTGTCTGTACACTTGAGTGTAGTAAGGTCTATGCAGTTAAAGAGAAGTTTCTTAACTTCGAGGGTATTGTTTTTCTCCACCTTTTCATCGATAATTTGTTTTACCATTTTGGCAACGTCATTATCATCCGGTGCTACAGTGTACTTGCTCAGTACAAACTCATATTTACTCTGTTCTTCTGTGTGGTGGTGTTCTCTGCCTCCACAATTACAATGCTCGCTCATAATGCTAATTGATATTTAATTTTGGATTGTTTCTATGTCTTGTTTTGTCTCTATTGCTCTTTTTATCGAGGTTCTTTTCAAATGCCTCGGTTAGATCAATTCCTGTTTGGTTTGCAATACAGATAAGCACCCATAATACATCGGCAATTTCGTCTCCTAGTTCGCTCTTTTCACCATCCTTAAACGATTGCTCACCATATTTTCGTGCCATTATACGTGCAACCTCTCCAACCTCTTCTGTAAGTATGGCCATATTTGTCATTTCATCGAAATAACGTACTCCATACTCTTTTATCCATTTGTCTACTCTATCCTGTGCCTCTTTAAGTGTCATCCTATTCTCGGTTTTTAGAATCTATGAATATTGTTACAGGGCCATCGTTTATAAGTTCCACTTTCATGTCTGCACCAAAAACACCTGTTTTCACCGTTTTGTTTGTTGCACTCTCCAGCTCTTTACAAAAGCGCTCGTATAGTGGTACCGAAATTTCGGGCTTTGCAGCTTTTATGTACGATGGTCTGTTGCCTTTCTTTGTCGATGCCATTAATGTAAATTGGCTCACAACGAGCAGTTCCCCATCTATTTCCATAATCGATTTATTCATCACCCCATTTTCATCGTCAAAAAGTCGTATGTTTACAACCTTCCTTACCAACCATTCGATATCTTCCTTTCCATCTTCCTCGCAAATACCCACAAAAATTAGTAATCCATTGTCTATCAATGATTTGATGCTGTTATCAATGGAGACAGATGCCCTCTTTGCCCGCTGTATCAATATTCTCATATTTGTTGGTGTTTTTTCCTATTTTTTTATACTAGTGCAAAGGTATGTAAATAGTTTAATTATTATTCTCTATTTATTCTTTAATTTGATGTTTCATTTTTCTGTAATCCTTTAATAAGTAGTTCGGCCTTTGAATTACCTATTATTGCGGATAGTTCCTCTTTGGTTGCGCCTTTTATTCTTTTTACACTTTTGAACTCCTTCAATAGTGCTAATTTGCTCTTTTCACCAATACCTTTAATTGTATCTAATTCCGATTGAGTCTGTCTTTTACTGCGTTTGTCGCGGTGAAAAGTTATTGCAAAACGGTGCACCTCGTTTTGTATTTGTGTCATTAGTCGAAATAGTGCTGTTTGTTGTTTAAGGCCTACACTTTCACCATTTTTGCCGATAATCAATTCCGATGTTCTGTGCTTGCCATCTTTTACCAAACCGGCAATTGGAATTTGAAGATTCAATTCGTCTTCTACGACCCCTCGTATTGCTTCCATTTGCCCTTTGCCACCATCGGCTAAAATAAGGTTGGGTAGGGCTGTGTTCTCCTCAATAGCACGCGAATATCTGCGTCGTACAACCTCGCGCATAGAGGCGTAGTCATCGGCTCCTATAACACTCTTTATGTTGTATTTTCTATAATCTTTTTTCGACGGTTTGAGTTTATTGAATACTACACATGCTGCAACAGCATCGCTCCCTTGTATATTTGAGTTGTCGAAACATTCAATTCTAATTGGAAGTTTCTCGAGCTTAAGTTCCTGCTGTATTTCTTTCATCAAACGTGTGGCCTTTTGCTCGGGGTTTAATTTGTCCTCTTGTTTCAAGCGGTCGGCCTTATACTGTTTGACATTAAGTTTGGAAAGTGATAAAAGCCTCATTTTATCGCCTTTTTGCGGTATATTTATTGCGATGCCTTTCAACTCTATATTTACAGGGAATGGAACTATTATCTCTTTTGCGGTACTGTTGAAGCGTTCTCTCATCTCAATAATTCCCATTGCAAGTAGTTCCTCATCGCTTTCATCGAGTTTTTTTCTGTATTCGAGTGTGAATGCCTGGTTTATACAGCCATTTGTAATATGTAGAAAGTTTATAAATGCACTCTTTTCATCACTTTCAATATTGAATACATCTAAATTGTGCAAGGTTGAATTTACCACTTCGCTTCGTGAACGGAAATTTTCAATTAGTTCAAATCTGTTTTTAATTTTCTGCGCCTCTTCAAATCTCATCTTTTCGGCTTCGGAGCGCATCTCGGCGATTAGTTTTTCCTGAACAATTCTTATGTCGCCTTTCAGAATAGATACAATTTCTTCGATAAATTTTAGGTACTCGTTGCGTCCTATTTTGCCAATGCATGGGGCACAGCAATTCTTAATTTGATACTCTAAACAGGAATCATATTTTCCATCTCTCACACCTTCGGGGGTAATCTTAAGGTTGCAGGTGCGTAAAGGATATAGCTCTTTTACAAGTTGCAACAAAGTGTTTAGTGCACCTAGGTTGCTATATGGTCCAAAATATTTTCCCGCTCCTTTAATTATTTTTCTTGTCTTAAATATCTTTGGAAAATAGTCGTTGCTAATGCAAATAGAAGGATAGGTTTTGTCGTCTTTTAGTAGAACGTTGTAGCGTGGCTTGTGCTTTTTAATGAGATTGTTTTCGAGCAATAGAGCGTCGGTTTCGCTGTTTACCACAATGTAGCGAATATCTGCAATCTTTGTTACCAGAAGTTTCGTTTTTAGCGACTGCTGTTCTTTATTGAAGTATGATGATACGCGCCGTTTTAGATTTTTTGCTTTTCCTACATAAATTATAGTGCCGTCTTCGTTCAAGTATTGATAGCAACCGGGCGATTCTGGTAGGTTGCTAACAATACCTTTAATATATTCATCTTTTTGTTTGCGTGTATCCTTGTTCATTATTCATTGACCTCTACGTTGAGCAATGCTTTTACGTCGGCGTCGGCGGGGAATATATCTCTGCCGTTTAGCCCATCGAGTTCTATAATGAAATTTATCATAACCTTCTTTGGGTTGAGCTTTTTTATTAGATTGTATGCCGCAAGCATTGTGCCACCGGTAGCGAGTAAGTCGTCGTGTATTAATACAACATCGTTTTCATCAATTGCATCTTTGTGAATTTCTATTGTGTCGGTGCCGTACTCCTTGCTATAGCTTTCGCTTATAGTTTCTGCCGGTAATTTACCGGGTTTACGAATGGGTACAAAACCTGCGTTTAATTTTACTGCAAGTGCGGCTGCCATTACAAAACCTCTCGATTCTATTCCTACAATTTTTGTAATGCCACAATCTTTGTAAAGCTCATAAAGTGAGTTGTCCAGCTCTTTTAAACACTCCGCGTTCTTAAAGAGTGATGTTACATCCTTGAATTGAATTCCCGGAATGGGAAAGTCGGGAATGTTTCTTAAATTTGATAATAATAATTCCTTGTTCATATTGTATTATTGTTGTTGTTCCACGTGGAACATTATTTGTGTGCAAGTACTAAAAGAACGTTTATATCACTTGGTGAAACGCCGGGGATTCTGCTTGCTTGTGCCAAAGTCTCGGGTTGTATAGCGGAAAGCTTCTGGCGTGCTTCGGTAGATAGTGATTCTATACTGTGGTAGTCAAATCGGCCTTTGATGCGTATATTCTCTAATCTAAGCATCTTTTGTGCAAGTTCACGTTCTCTCTCTATGTATCCACTATATTTAATTTCAATTTCCACAGCCTCTGTTATTTCGTCTCGGTCTGCTCCTAATCTCTCTAATCTGCTTTTTAGAGGAGTAATATATTCGGCGATAGCCTCAATTGTTACTTGTGGGCGCTCTATTATAGACGATAGCTTGCAACCTCGAGTGAGTGGGGTAGTGCCTAACGCTTCCAACCCTTTGTTTATAAGGTCGGCTTTTATAGAGAAGTTTTTTATGAACTCTGTGAGTTCGGCAATCAACTCCTTTTTCTTACATAATCTTTTATATCGCTCTTCGCTTGCAAGGCCAATATTATATGCTCGTTCTGTGAGTCTCATGTCGGCATTGTCCGAACGAAGTAGTATTCGATATTCGGCACGAGAGGTGAACATTCTGTATGGTTCATCTACCCCTTTTGTTACAAGATCGTCTATCAGAACTCCAATATATGCCTCGTCGCGATGCAATATAAATTCACCTTTATTGTCTATTTTTAGTGTTGCATTTATTCCGGCAATAATACCCTGTCCGGCAGCCTCTTCGTAACCTGTTGTTCCGTTTACTTGTCCGGCAAAATATAGGTTTTCAATAATTTTCGATTCTAGCGTATGTTTTAATTGTGTTGGGTCGAAGTAGTCATACTCAATAGCATATCCGGGACGGTATGCAACAGCATCTTTTAACGCCGGTATTTTGCGTAGTGCATTAAGCTGAATATCCATCGGTAAAGAGGATGAAAAACCATTTACATAAATCTCTTGTGTGGTTTCTCCCTCTGGCTCCAAAAATAGCAAGTGTCTATCTCGCTCGGGGAATGTTACAATCTTTGTCTCAATGCTTGGGCAGTAGCGTGGTCCTATACTTTGTATCTGTCCGTTGTAGAGTGGCGACTCGTCTAATCCATCTCGTAACACTTCGTGCACTTCGGGGCTAGTGTAGCATGCCCAACATGGATTTTGCTTTAGATGACGTTCTGTGTTGATGTATGAAAAACGATGAAAATCGTTATCACCTTCTTGAATATCAGTTAGTTGCAGGTTTATGCTGCGTTTGTCTAAGCGCACAGGAGTGCCGGTTTTCATGCGTCCTATTGTGATGCCATGTTTTACGATACTCTCGGTGAGTCCCTTTGCTGCCGGCTCTGCAATTCTGCCACCTTCAATTTTAACTCGTCCAATGTGCATTAGTCCGTTAAGGAACGTACCTGCAGTAAGAATTATACATTTTGCTCTGAACTCTGCACCCATCTGAGTTTTTACACCAACCGCTTTCCCGTTTTCAACCAATAACTCGGTGGCGCAATCTTGCCACATATTCAGATTGGGGATGTTCTCTAATGTTTCGCGCCAAAGGTTTCCGAATTTTACACGGTCGCACTGCGCACGAGGGCTCCACATCGCAGGCCCTTTAGAACGGTTGAGCATGCGGAATTGAATAGATGCTTTGTCGGTTATGATACCCATGTATCCTCCCAATGCATCTATTTCGCGTACAATCTGTCCTTTTGCTATGCCACCAATAGCCGGGTTGCAACTCATTTGTGCAATTTTGTTCATGTCCATTGTCATGAGACATGTATTCTTGCCTAAGTTTGCCGCGGCGGCTGCTGCTTCGCATCCGGCATGTCCGGCGCCAATAACTAATATATCGTACTCGAAAATCACTGCTTGTAAAATTTATTCTATAATCTGCAAAAATAGTCTATTTTATTTTAATCTCGAAATTTAGAGGCCGTTTTGAATTTTCTTCAAATGAAAAATATTGATATTTCATGGGTACGGTGTTTCTTTTTTTGTCATTTGGTGCATTGTGAAAATCTGAAGGGCATTAATTCGTGTTATTTAACCATAAAACAAACAAAACATGTTAAGGACGTGGTTATTCTAATTAAGCAATTCGAAAAAATATAATTTTTCTTGTTTAAATTGGTTAATTTCACAAAAAACTATATTTTTGCTAATTATAAAAGGTGTATAGGATTGAATTTTAAACAACTTAATTTATTAAATAATTTAATATCAATTTATTATGTGGTTACTTAATTCTTCTGTGGGAAGAAAGGTTATTATGAGTGTTTCGGGTTTGGCCCTTATACTCTTCATTCTTTTCCACATGTCAATGAACTTAGTCGCGATTATTAGTCCCGACTCTTACAATCTTATCTGTGAGTTTTTGGGAGCAAACTGGTATGCGCTTGTTGCAACAGCGGGACTTGCCGCTCTTGTAGTTGTGCATTTTGTGTATGCTTTCATTCTTACCCTTCAAAACAAAAAGGCTCGCGGTGGTCAATCCTATGCCTACACAGCGAAACCCAAAGGTGTTGAATGGGCTTCACAGAACATGTTTGTTTTGGGAGTTATCGTGCTTCTTGGTATGGCGCTTCACCTCTACAACTTCTGGGCAAAAATGCAGTTGGTTGAGGTTATGCACATGATTGGTGCTCATGTGAACACCGACCTTGCAACAAATGGTGTCTACTACATCAAAGAGACATTCAGTTGTCCTGTATATGTAGTTCTCTACATTGTTTGGTTGGTTGCTTTGTGGTTCCACCTCACACATGGTTTCTGGAGTGCATTGCAGACACTTGGTTGGAACAACCAAGTTTGGTTCAACCGTTGGCGTTGCATTGGTAATGTAATTACCACTCTCATTATTCTCGGCTTCATGGCTGTAGTTGTTTATTATTTTGCCCTCTCTTTGTGTGGCGGTGCATGCTGTGCTGCTTGCTAAGCATAATTCATTAAAAATTATAAAAACATAATATTATGGCTAAGATAAGTTCAGAAAAACTGAATTCAAAAATTCCCGAAGGTCCTTTGGCTGAGAAATGGACTAATTATAAAGCACACCAGAAATTGGTGAACCCTGCCAACAAACGTAATCTCGACATCATTGTTGTTGGTACAGGTCTTGCCGGTGCTTCAGCGGCAGCTTCGCTTGGTGCTATGGGTTTCAATGTTCTTAACTTCTGTATTCAGGACTCTCCCCGTCGTGCTCACTCAATTGCGGCTCAGGGTGGTATAAATGCAGCAAAGAACTATCAGAACGATGGCGACTCTGTTTATCGTCTATTCTACGATACTATTAAAGGTGGCGACTATCGTGCTCGCGAGGCTAACGTTCATCGTCTTGCCGAGGTTTCAGGTGCAATCATAGACCAGTGTGTTGCTCAAGGTGTTCCTTTTGCTCGTGAATATGGTGGCTTGCTTGCAAACCGTTCATTTGGTGGTGCTCAGGTATCACGTACATTCTATGCTCGTGGCCAGACCGGTCAGCAACTCCTTTTGGGTGCATATTCAGCACTTAACTATCAGGTGAATCAGGGTAAAGTGAAGCTTTACACCCGCTACGAGATGTTGGATGTTGTTATCATTGAAGGACGTGCTCGTGGTATCATCGCACGTAACCTCGTAACCGGTAAGGTAGAGCGTTTTGCCGCTCACGCAGTGGTAATTGCTACCGGTGGTTATGGTAATACATACTTCCTTTCTACAAATGCTATGGGTAGCAATGGTTCGGCTGCTCTACAGTGCTATCGCAAAGGCGCTCTGTTTGCAAACCCCTGTTTTGCACAGATTCACCCTACATGTATTCCCGTTCATGGCGACAAACAGTCTAAACTGACACTTATGTCAGAGTCATTGCGTAACGACGGACGTATCTGGGTTCCCAAGAAGCTGGAGGATGCAAAAGCATTGCAAGAGGGTAAGAAAAAAGCAAGTGATATACCCGATGAGGACCGCGATTTCTATTTGGAGCGTCGTTATCCTGCATTTGGTAACCTTGTACCTCGTGACGTTGCATCACGTGCTGCAAAAGAGCGTTGCGACAAAGGCTTTGGTGTAAACAACACAGGTCTTGCAGTGTTCCTCGATTTCAAATATGCTATCAACCGTTTGGGTAAAGAGGTTGTTAAACAGCGTTACGGAAACCTCTTCGATATGTACGAGGAGATTACAGACGTTAGCCCCTACGAGGAGCCAATGATGATATTCCCCGCTATCCACTACACAATGGGTGGTATTTGGGTAGACTACGAGTTGCAGACATCTATTCCCGGATTGTTCGCAATTGGTGAGGCTAACTTCAGCGACCATGGTGCAAACCGTTTGGGTGCTTCGGCTCTTATGCAAGGTCTTGCCGATGGTTACTTTGTGCTTCCTTACACAATGCAGAACTACTTGAGCGACCAGATTCAAGTGAAACGTTTCAGTACCGATGCTCCCGAATTCGTTGCTGCCGAAAAGGCTGTAAACGACAAGATTGCCAAGCTTATGGCTATCAAAGGTAAACGCAGTGTTGATTCTATTCACAAAGAGTTGGGTCATGTAATGTGGGAATATGTAGGTATGGCACGTACCAAGGAGTCTCTCGAAACCGCTATCAAGAAATTGGCAGAGGTAGAGAAGACATTCTGGAGCGATTTGCGCATCCCCGGTGAGGCAAATTCTTTGAATATCGAGTTAGAGAAAGCACTTCGCTTGCTCGACTTCATTGAGATTGGCAAGCTCATGGCATACGATGCACTTAACCGTGAGGAGTCATGTGGTGGACACTTCCGCGAAGAGCATCAGACCGAAGAGGGTGAGGCAAAACGCGACGACGAGAACTTCTCATATGTTGCATGTTGGCGTTATACCGGTGAGGGTAACGAGCCCGAACTCCTCAAAGAGGATCTCAACTATCAGTACATTAAGGTACAGCAACGTAACTACAAGAACTAATTGAAAAAAGATAGTAACAATGGACAAAAATATAAGTTTTAATTTAAAAGTTTGGCGTCAGAGAGGTCCTAAAGAGAAAGGTATGTTTGTTACCTATCCTATGAAAGATATTCCTGGCGATACCTCATTCCTTGAGATGCTCGACATCCTCAACGAAGAGTTGGTGAACAAAGGCGAGGAACCCATAGTATTTGACCACGATTGTCGCGAGGGTATTTGCGGTATGTGTTCACTCTATGTGAATGGACATCCTCATGGTCCTGCAACAGGTGCAACAACATGTCAGTTGTACATGCGTCGTTTCAAAGACGGCGACACTATCACTGTTGAGCCATGGCGTTCAGCTGCATTCCCTGTAATACGCGACCTTATGGTCGATCGTACTGCTTTCGATAAGATACAGCAAGCAGGTGGTTATGTTTCAATCAATACAGGTGGTATTCCCGATGCTAACGCAATTCCCATTGGAAAGGATGTTGCAGAAGAGGCAATGGATGCAGCAGCATGTATCGGTTGCGGTGCTTGTGTAGCAGCATGTAAGAATGGTTCAGCAATGTTGTTTGTATCGGCTAAAGTGAGCCAATTTGCTCTTCTTCCTCAGGGACAAGCCGAGGCTGCACGTCGTGCAAAATCAATGGTTGCAAAGATGGATGAATTGGGATTTGGTAACTGTACCAATACTCGTGCTTGCGAGGCAGAATGTCCCAAGTGTATTTCTATCAGCAATATCGCACGTTTGAATCGTGAGTTTGTTAAGGCTAAGTTAAAAGACTGATACCTGAAACAGATAACCAAAATAAAAGGGGCTTCAATTGAAGCCCCTTTTATTTTGGTTATCTGTTTCATTGTAGCATGAATGAAATTCCATAAATTTGTTTACACTATTTAATCTCCTCTGCTGGAGATATAAAAAAATAAATTGCTATTGATGTTGATTGTGAGTTCAATAGGAGCAAGACCATAACGGTCAATTTTTTGTTTTCGTAATCGACTTGTCGCTTTCACAGCAAAGCGGAGAAAGAACCCTGAAGGAAAAATCCACATAACTTGTTGTAATTAAATGTTTAACAAATTATCGGAGCCCGAAAAACACTAAAATTTTTGGTAACAGTATAGGTAACAGCATAGGTAACAAATCTACTGCGGAATGAACCTTTTTGCCTCTTTTGCTTTATTCGCTGTTCTATCTATCGAAAGGTGCTTGAGGATTGCATTGCTTTATTTATATGCTTTATTATCAAAGCCACGAGTAAGCGAGTGTGTAGATGTTTACATATACACGCAGCGAGCGAAAGTGGGTTCGTGAAACAACGCTTTATCCTCTCTCCTTCCCCCCTTGCTTTATTGTAATAAAAAAGAGTCCCAAATTTCTTTGGAACTCTTTTGCGGTGCGTACGGGACTCGAACCCGTGACCCCATGCGTGACAGGCATGTATTCTAACCAACTGAACTAACGCACCATTATGTCTGCTTTTCGTAACCGAAAGCGTGTGCAAAGATACGGAGTTTTTTTATATCTGCAAATATTTTCTCGATTTTTTTTAATTTTTCTTCGTTTTTTCTCAAAAAACAGCTCTTTTATTCATTTATATGTTGAAAAAGCATCACATCGCAATAGCTTTTTTCGGTTTTCTTCCACTGTTGCAATGTGGCTGTGTGAACAAATCCTTTTCCGCTAAATAGTTTTTTGCTGGCTTCGTTCTCAGTGGGTATATATGCGTAAACTTGGTGCAGGTTTAAAAATCTAAGTGCATAGTCCATCAACAGTCCTAAAGCGCATTTTCCAATACCTTGGTTACGGTACTCCTTTAATATGCCTATACACACTTCGGCACGAAGATTATGTGGGTCGAACTCGATAATATCTATCATGCCTACGCTCTCTTTGTTTGTTAGTTCTATAACAAAGCGTGCCTGACGTTCGCTGTACAAATCTTGTTTGCTGGTAATTAGATATTCGCGTAGTGTGTGGTGTGAATAGGGCTGTGTGCTGTTGCCAACGCTCCAAAGCGCGGTGTCGTTCTCCATGCGGTAGAGCAGTTCTAAATCCTCCGGCTCTGGTGAACGCAAGCACATTCTTTCGTTTTTAAGCCACTCGTATTGCATCTTTAATCGTTTAGGCTGTATACCATTCCACTTGTAATAAGTTTTTTTGTTTTTGTGGAATATGTGGCAATTCGCATTTTTCTTTGGCAATTGTTCTCTAGGTGCTTCAGTATGTCGCTGTATGAATACATCTCGACATCGTATACTATAGTGGTATAATTCCCGACAGAGAACCCTTCGGGCATTGCATTGTTGGCCAGTGTCTCTGGTGTACCTTCGATAAATGTGTGGTTTCCTTTATGGTGGTGTATGCGTAGTATTTTACGCATATCTTCGAGCATCTCTTTGCTACCAATGACAGCCATGCTCATTGTGGGAATATTATCTTCCTCTTTTTTGCGATAGCGGAACTGATTACCTATGTATGTGATGAATGCTTGTGTCCAAATGGCAAGGCTTATAGGCAGGCTCACAAATATTGAATAGTGCGAATAGTGCTTGTTAAAAAATATCTGCATTGCCTGATAAAAAGTGTATATATATCGGTAGGAACTTTTGTTTGTACTCTCTCCCTTGTAATGTAGTATGCGCGATGGTAAAAAGTAGTTGTTGTATTTTGCCAACAGTATGCGATATGACAAATCGATATCTTCGCCATACATAAAGAATTTTTCATCTAATAGGCCTGCTTTTTCCAATGCTTCACGACGAACGAACATAAATGCCCCAGAGATTATCTCAATACGGTTTATCTCATTCTCATTGAGATAGCGCATGTAGTAGCGTCCAAATATGCGAGATTTTGGAAACAGGTTCGACAGTCCCGAAATTTTACAGAATGCAACAAAAGGGGTGGGTTGTCCACGACGCGACTCCATGGCAAAATTGCCATTGGTGTGTAGCATATAGGCTCCACATGCTCCCGCATCGGGGTGTCCATCCATGAAATCTATGAATTCTTGAAATGTATGTTCTGCAACAATGGTATCGGGGTTCAGTAACAGTACATACTCCCCTTTTGATATGTTTATCGCTTGGTTGTTGGCGCGTGCAAAACCAACATTCTCTTTGTTCTCTATAAATGAAACCTGTGGAAATTTATCCTTGATATAGTCTATAGTGCCGTCGGTGGAGGCATTGTCTACGACAAGTGTCTCACACTTTATTCCTGCAGATGCACGCGCAACTGAGCGCAAGCACTGCTCCAAGAAATATTTTACGTTATAACTTACTATTACAATGGATAGTTTCATCGGGTCTGATTATGCATTTTCCGTAATGCTATGTTTTAACTATTTTGGTTTTCTCTTTTTGGAAAGCAGTATATAAGTGCCACGAAACAAATCATGGCACAGTATAGTGCACTGTCGTTATACAATATATTGTAGATAAGAATGTTTACAACGTTTGCCAATAGAAGCAGTAAGAGTCGTATATGACAATATTTTATGTATTGCAATGCTTTTGTCGTCTCATCACCGGTTTTTATCACCATGTGTGCGAATCCTTTGATAGCAACAGGAACAACTATAATTGTTGTTATTACACTAGCCATTTCCAATATGTAGCGACTGTTGGGGGTAATATTTTGTACATTAAATACAGTTACGCCACTTAGCGATAGTATTATCAATGTAAATATTACCATTGCATATACATAGAATGTCAATTTTAATCTTTTCATAGTTAGAATGTTTTTCCTGTAAATGGTGTTCTGTTCACTATTGAACGTCCTAGTGTTATCTCATCGGCATACTCTAATTCGTCGCCTACAGAAATACCTCGTGCTATCACCGATAGTTTTACATCGTATTGTATTAGTTTGCGGTATATATAAAAATTGGTCGTGTCGCCCTCCATTGTAGAACTTAGTGCCAAAATAATCTCTTTTACTTCGCCCGATGCTACACGCGAAACCAAACTCTCTATTTGCAAATCGCTAGGAGAAACCCCATCCATAGGCGATATTACACCGCCTAATACATGATATACTCCACGAAATTGCATGGTGTTCTCTACTGCCATAACGTCCTGTATGTTTTCTACAACGCAAATGAGGCTGTGGTCGCGCGAAGGATTTGCACATATAGGACAAATATCGGTGTCCGATATGCTATGGCACTCTTTGCAATATTTTGCTTCGTGTTTTAATCGAACTATAGCATTTGAGAAACCCTCTACCTCTTCATCGCTTTTACGTAGCAGGTGAAGTACCAAGCGTGTGGCTGTCTTTCGGCCTATGCCCGGCAATTTAGAGAACTCGTTTACCGCTTTTTCGAGCAGTATAGAAGGATATTCTTGACTCATCTTGCTACGTTTGGTGTGGTTTTGTCTGCGAAGATACTCAAAATGTTCGCAATGGCGAAAAAATATTACAACTGTTTCGTTATAAACAGCAAATATGCCTGTTTTGCCTCTTTTTTTATGTAAATAATCCTCTTGGTTTCGCTCTTAAAAAAAGAAAATGTATCTTCGCAGTGCAGGAACTGTTTTATAGCATACCGTATGAAAAAGATGGAGATAAAAAATGCTCGTTTTGTGATAAGCAATAGTGATATTGCAAAATGTCCGACAGATAATAAACCGGAGTTTGCTTTCATAGGACGCTCCAATGTAGGAAAGTCGAGCTTGATAAATATGCTCACACGTAATGGCAAATTGGCAATGACCTCGTCAATGCCGGGTAAAACATTGCTGATAAACCATTTTATTGTTAATGGAGATTGGTATTTGGTCGATCTTCCCGGTTACGGCTATGCCAAGCGTAGCAAAAGTCAGGTGGAACGTCTGGAGCATATAATATCGAGTTATATTCTTGAACGTCAACAAATGACTTTGTTGTTTGTGCTGGTAGATGCACGTTTGGAACCACAAAAGATAGATATGGAATTTATCAGCTGGTTGGGCGAGAATGGTGTGCCTTTCTCTATAGTATTCACTAAAGCCGATAAGTTAAAGAAAACCGACCTTCGCAATAATGTGGAGCGATATAAAAAACATCTTCTTGAGGAGTGGGAGGAGTTGCCACCGATATTTGTAACTTCATCGGAAACTGCATTCGGACGCGAGGAGTTGTTGTCGTATATATCCGATGTTTTGGATAGTGTAAATAGTGCAGAATAGTAATATGAAAAGAGTAGTTTTAAATGTAATGTTGCTGGTGTTGCTGGCATCGTGTGGAGCAGACGGCTACAAGATAAAAGGAAAATTTTCGGGTGTGCCCGATGGAACAAAGGTTTATATGTCATTGGTCGATGGCGAATTGACTGAGGTCGATTCTACTGTTGTTAATAATGGTTGGTTTGAGTTCTCGGGTAAACAAGATGTTCCATCGATGAGAATGATATACTCATACGCTTCTATCAATGGTGGTCCTGTTGTGTTGGAAAATGGAGTGATAAATGTGCTTATAAAAGATAAATTCTATCGTACAGGAACACCATTGAACGAAGAGCTACAACGTTATATCTCCTGCGAAGAGGATGTGCTACAACAAAGTACCGTTATTGGGGTACTCGAGAGAATGGCGGGTGTTAATCCTTTGCGTTTGGATAGTTTGAAATCGGTGGCAGAAATTAGTCGTACAAAGTTCGTTAAAACAGTGTACGAAATAATCGATAATAATGTGGATAATGCTCTGGGAGTTTTTGTTATGACAAAATCTGGCGATATATTGCCACCACAGGTACTCGATGCTCTAATGAGTTCTGTACCCGGCTATTTACGTAACGAGCGCTACGAAGAGTTGTATTCACAAGTAAAGATTGAACTTGACAATATTAAACGTGCTGAACTGACTGCGGTAGGCAAGTACTATTTCGATTTTGAACTACCCGATATTTTCGGTAAAAAGGTCATTTTTTCAGATATCGTAAAGAAAAGTAAGTTTACACTTCTCAACTTCTGGGCAAGTTGGTGCCCCTCTTGTCGCATGGAGATACCTAAGATAAAACGGTTGTTCGATACTTATGCACAGAACGGTTTTGCCACTGTTAGTGTGTCGCTCGACGATGATGCTGAATTGTGGCACGACGCAATAGATGCTCTTAAAATGAATTGGGTACAACTATGCGACCCCTCCCGAGGTAGCACCGAATTGGCATTTGCTTATGGAGTAAAGAGTGTTCCCACTCTTCTGTTAATAGATAGAGATGGTAAAATTATCATGCGTAGCAATACCATAGATGATATGATGGCAAAAATAGAGTTACTTATGAAATAGTATCTGCAATACTATGAATACAGCATGTATTCAACGAATTATATCAACAAATAGGGGACAATTGATTGTCCCCTATTTGTTGATATTTATCTGCTATTCTCTATCTCAAAGAGATGCTTCTTCTTTCTCAATATTTACATTTATCGATGCCGGGAAAACTCTTTCGGGGTCGTAGTACAGAGCACAGCTCTCAACCATAGCTTTGAGTGATGGTTCCACCTTTCCATTGAAAATCTCTCTTCCATTAAGAACAATCTTAATCGGCTTGTTCAAATCGAATAATTTCTCGTTTAGGTAAATGGTTACATCTCCATCTTTAACCTCTGAATAACTCTTTGAAAAGAACATCTCTATTCCTTGTAGTGCATACGTACATGTGTATTTTACATTACGCACATTAAGGGTTATGGTGTTCTCCTCGATGTTCATTTCGTAGCATGTGCGGCTACCCTCATCGCATGTCGATGGCTTGTTTACTCGCAAATTATAGAATCCCTCTCTTTTTCGTCCATACATTTCGTAGTTCTCCCAATAAAAATAATTGGGGTGTGGGTTGCGGGTGTGTTGAGCCAGCCATGGTGTAGTAGGTGAGTAGTCTATGCTGTGGCCACGTCCGGCAATAAGTTCTATATAGTGTTTGTAATACCCACGCTTAAAATATGCAAGGCTGTCGGCTGTTGAACCGGCATTTGCGGTCAGATAGTTACGCATGAATGCCATGTCTTCGGAACCGGTGCGCAAAGAGAATGCAATGTTTGCAAGGTTCTCCATAGGTGCATTCTTTAATGGCTCTCCACCTGCCATTGGACCTGCTCCTGCAAGGTAATCGGCGTAGAACGATGCTAAACGTTGGCTGCCGTATCCACCCTCGGAGATACCAAAAAAGTATATACGGTTGGCATCTATGTTGTCGCAAAGAAATGCTTGTCGTAATAATTTCTCCCATGCCCACTGCTTCGATTGTATAGCCCAACGGTAATATTCGCCATAGGCATTTGGTATTTGAGGAATAAAATATATTGCCGGTTTGTAGAATTTGTGCAATGCCAGTTGTAGTCCGGTTTCCCACTCTTGGTCTTTGTTTCCGGAGCCATGCATATATAAAAACATAGGATATTTCCCCTCTTTATCGAAATTGCAGTTTGTTCCCCAATAGTAGGGCATGGTGGCACTCTCTTCGAGTGTAGCAGGGAGTTGCCAACTACCGGTTTTTCTGTCGCTCAAATTGCTCAGTTCAATGAGTCTCTCTTCGTTGTGCGCATTTACAGCCTTGTGCCATGCCTGCCACACCTTCTTACGTGTGTCAGTAATTTTGTTGCTCTTAATAACTAAATTGTCATTGAACGATGTGCTTTTTTCATTTAGTTTGTCGGCAAAATAAGATATTATGCCATTCTCTCTCTCCTTGTTGAATTTTACTCCATTTCCACATCCTTCGCTTGCAAAAAGCAGGGCAATTGAAAATGTTGTTGCTATGCACAAAAATGCTCTTTTCATATTATATTTAGGTTTCTAAGATTGTATTTTTATTTGGCGTGCAAGTTAGTACTTATTTTTCTAAAAAACTGCTTGTTTGTTGATGAATTTAGTAGAATGGTTTATTAAACGTTGTATGTTTTTAAAATATTTTCACAAAATGATATGTTATAGAAATTAATTTTATAACTTTGCAAGGATAAACTGTTGAGTTTTGAATAAATAGCGTATTAAAATACACTTTCAAAAACTCTCGTTAATTAAAAATGCCTATAAATTTATTTTATTATTGGTTGGGGCAACAAAACTTTGTTGTCGCCCGATTAACGATGTTTAGCGAACAGGATAATTATTAAAAACAATAGATTGGTTTAGATGAAAAAAAGAGGAATTCTTTTATTTTTCTTCTTAGCAACAATGACACTACACTCTCTTGTAGCTCAGAATTTTAGAGTACAAGGTACTGTTGTTTCTGCCGAAGACAATGAACCGCTTATAGGTGTCGGTGTGTTGCAAGAAGGAAGCTCGAATGGTGTTGCTACCGACATGGATGGTAAGTACACCATTGATGTAAAAGGTGCATCACAGGCTGTGTTGGTGTTCTCTTATGTGGGAATGGAAACACAGACGCATGTAGTAACGTCGGAAACAAAAACTCTTAACGTGGTGCTGGAGTCCGAAGCAAAAGAGGTAGATGAGGTTGTTGTGGTTGCCTACGGTGTACGTAAAAAAGGCACAATAGCAGGTTCTGTATCTACTGTAAAGTCCGATAAAATAGAGAACGTACCAACTGCCGGTTTCGACCAAGCGTTGCAGGGTATGACTCCGGGTATGACAGTATTGTCAAATTCGGGTGAGCCAAGCAAGCCTGCCGTATTCCAAATACGTGGTATGAACTCTATAAACTCAGGCACAGCACCGTTGTTTATCTTAGATGGTGTTCCCATCACAAGTTCCGATTTCAATACAATCAGTCCTGCCGATATTGAGTCGGTGAACATACTTAAAGATGCATCATCTACATCAATCTATGGTGCACGTGCCGCAAATGGTGTGGTGGTAATTACCACAAAACGAGGTACATCGGTCGATAAAGTAGATGTAACATTCCGCTCGCAATGGGGTTACTCCGATATTGCGTATGGCAATTGGAACCTCATGAATACCCAAGAACGCATACAATTCGAAAAAGAGATTGGTCTCGACGATGGACAGGATTATAACCTATTGTCTCAAACCAATATAAACTGGATGGATGTAGTTTTTAACGATAAAGCAAAGTTGCAGAGCTACGATATCTCGGTAAATCATGCAACCGATAAGTTAAACTATTTTGTATCCGGTAACTTCTTCGATCAGGATGGTATCGCTCAAGGTTCTAAGTTCCGTCGTTATAATATGCGTGCAAATGTCGATGCAAAGGTTGCTAAATGGTTAAAAGTGGGTACCAATTCTATGGTAGCATACGAAGAGGTAGAACAGGCCGATGATGGTGAGTATGCTCTCTACACACCTATTTCGGCATGTCGCTTTATGTTGCCCTATTGGAATCCCTATCAAAAAGATGGTTCTTTAGCATCGACTTCCGATGGCACGTGGACAGGTGTGGGCATGAACCCGCTAGAATGGATGGCAAATAATCCGTTGGAGAACAAGAAGTATAAGGCACTGACAGTACTCTATGCCGAGATAACTCCTATAAAGAACCTTACATTACGTTCTCAGTTTGGTGTCGATTACACTCACACTACAGCCGACATGAAATCTTTCCCATCTTTTTCGGGAAATAACGGTGTGGGTATAGCAGGACGCAGCTCTTTCGATGCTGTTTCGCTGACAATCACAAATACAGCGAACTATATGTTCGAAATTAACAGAAAACACTCTTTCAATTTTATGTTAGGTCAAGAGGGTGTCGATTACCGCTCCGAGGGTTTCCAGCTTATCACTCGCGGACAGAATAACGATGCTTTCACCTCTGTTTCATCAGGTACAATGGCTACATCTTGGAACAATAGTACTTCCAGCAATGCCTTCTTGTCGTTCTTTGGTCGTGGAGAGTACAACTACGATGGACGTTACTATGCCGATTTCTCGTTACGCACCGATGCGTCGTCGCGTTTTGGTAAAGAGAACCGTTGGGCAACTTTCTGGTCGGTAGGTCTCATGTGGAATCTACGAAAAGAGAAATTCATGCAACCTGCGTCAAAATGGCTCACAAATGCGCAAATTGCTGTAAGTACAGGTACATCGGGTAACTCTACAATTCCCGATTACGACCATTTGGCTCTTGTTGGCAGTGGAGCAAACTATTATGGTAATGCCGGTATTGCAACCATCAGTCAGGGAAATAAAAATCTGGGCTGGGAGCAACTATGGTCGTCTAACTTGGCGTTGCATCTCGGTTTCTTCCATCGAATAAATGCCGATGTGGAGTTATATCATAAAAAGACAACCAACATGCTTATGTATGTTCCCCAATCCTATGTGAACAATGGATATGGTTCGCGTTGGGACAATGTTGGTGCAATGGTAAATAAGGGCGTGGAGTTGTCGGTTGATGTAGATGTAATTCGCACGAATAATTTCTTATGGAATGTGAATGCCAATGCTTCGTATAACAATAATGAAATTACAGAATTGTACAATGGTTTAGACGAGTACGAACTTTCGGGTACAAGCACAAAACTTGTGGTAGGGCACTCTGTTGGCGAGTTTTACATAAATCGTTATGCCGGTGTTAATCCTGCCAATGGTGATGCTCTTTGGTATACAAAAGATGGCGAAATCACAAACGAGTTCAAAGAGACCGATAAAGTTCTCATTGGAAAAGATTATATAGCACCATGGCAAGGAGGTTTTGGTACAACAATCAGTTGGAAAGGACTTTCGTTGAATGCGCAATTCAGTTGGGTGTCAGATCGTTGGATGATAAACAACGACCGATTCTTTGAAGAGAGCAATGGCCTTTATACCGGTTACAACCAGTCGAAACGTATGTTGTATGACCGTTGGAAAACTCCCGGTGATATAACCGATATACCCCGATATGGTGTAACACCTCAAATGGATTCACGTTTCCTCGAAGATGCCTCTTTCCTACGTTTGAAAAATGTGGTACTTAGCTATAGTTTACCCGAATCTTTGTTGAAAAAGAGTAGAATCCTGAGTCGTGCAAAGGTCTATGTCCAAGCACAAAATCTATTAACATTTACAAATTTCAGTGGTCTCGACCCTGAGGGAACAGGCAATGTCTATGCAGCGCAATACCCCATGTCGCGACAGTTTACTTGTGGTTTGGAACTGACATTCTAAAAAGAAAATGGATATGAAAAGAATAAAAATATACGCACTTTTATTTACTCTCTTCTTTGGAGTAACGTCGTGTCTCGATAAATATCCCGAGGATGCAGTTCTCGAACACGAGGCAATTGTAACAATAGATCAAGCCGACCAAGCGGTTATAGGTATATACTCTTCTTTCTTGAACTCGGCTCTTTATAGTGGCTATCTGACTCTATTGCCCGATATCCAAGCCGACTTGGCTTATGCTGTAAATGGATATACTAATATCTACGGCGATATTTGGCGCTGGGATATATTGGCAACAAATAAACAGATAGAGGCTGTTTATGGCTCATTGTACGATGTTATCGGTCGTGCAAACTTCCTATTAGACAATGCCGATAAACTAAGATCACAACTAAAAGATGATGATGCACTCGACCGTCTTGAACAGTATTGCGGTGAGGCCTATTTTGCTCGTGCTCTTGCATATTCGGAACTGATAAAACTTTTCTGTAAGAGTTACGAAAGTAAAGAAGATGCCGAAAATGAACTCGGTGTTGTTCTGACAGAACATTATTATACTAAGGAGAAAATTGAGCGTGCATCGCTTGAGGAGTCCTATCAGTTTGTAATTAAGGATTTGGAGCATGCGACTGAGTTGCTTGATATTGATGAAGAGGAGTACGATATGTCGGTTGATGGTCCTCTTTATAACTCCATATATTTTAATGAGTACACTGTATATGCATTGCGTGCACGTATTGCACTATACATGAAAGATTACGATGAAGCTATTAAATATTCATCGAAAGTTATCGATAGCAACTATTACGTGTTGTCGAGCGCAAACACAGAATACGCTTCGGGGTTAAGCTACTATCAATATATGTGGGCGTCAGATAATTCTACCGAGGTTATCTGGAAGGTAGGTTTCACAAACACAAATTATGGTGGTCGTTTAGGAACAATATTCTTTAACTACGATTACACATCGTTTAAACCCGATTATGTTCCTGCAAAGTGGGTGCTCGACCTCTACGATAGTTATGACATGCGTTATAGCGCATTCTTCGGAGAGTATCAAACAGGTTATTCACATGGTTTGACATGGCCTTTGCTCATAAAATATTGGGGTAATACCGACCTCTATAATAGTGCACAGTTGTTGAATATGTCTATGCCAAAAGTTTTCCGTTTGTCGGAACAGTATCTTATTCGTGCCGAGGCTTATTGCCAAAAAGAGACTCCTAGTTACACAAAGGCCGCAAAAGATATATCGAAATTACGTGTAGCACGTTACTACACCTATGGTGGCTCTACACCTTTAAATGCTGAAAATGCAATGACAATAATAGAAGAGGAGCGTGTGAAGGAACTCTACATGGAGGGTTTCCGTCTTACCGACTTGAAACGCTGGCATAAGGGTTTTGAACGTACTCCGCAGAGCCAATCCATAAGTAATGGTAGCAGTCTGAAAGTTACGGCCGATGACGCACTTTTTGTGTGGCCAATACCACAGCATGAACTAGAATCTCCAGGAGCATCTATTGCACCTAACGAGAGCAATAAATAAATCAGTGTAAACCGAAAACAGATATAAAATGAATAAGTTAATAAAAGGTTATTGTTTTGTGGCTCTTGCAATGTTGTGCATGGTTTCCTGCAACGAAGAGTACACTACATACAGCGGGCCTAACTATATAATGTTCTCCGACACTATGTATGTTTTTCCTGTACAGAACAGTGAAGACTATTTCGATGTGCCGGTGGCAAGCACACAGGCATGCGACTACGACCGTACTTTTGCCGTAGAGGTTGATATAACCGCTACAAATGCAATAGAAGGGAAACACTATAATTTAGAGTCGAATACTATCACTATTAAAGCCGGTGAGCGTGCTGCAAATTTGCGTGTACGTGGATATCACGACAATATCGATGTTTACGACTCTTTGGGAATAGCATTGCGCATTATAACAGATGAAGATACAAAATGGGACCTTTATGGCACAGAGGCTAATGTTATTTTGCAAAAGGCTTGCCCCTTCGATATAAATGCGTTTACTGGATATTGTGTTCTTACATCTACCTACATGATGAACTATATGACAACAACAGATATGCGTCTTGTGCGTTCCGAAGTAGATCCCGAAAATGAGAACACAATAATCATTCGCGATTTTTTCTACAATGGTTACGATGTTAAAATTGAATTTGAGACAGATGATATACTAAATCCTTTGATAAAATTTGAGGACCAACCTTTCGGTCCTACTTCTGAGGCATTTAATACGCTCTATGGCGATGGTGTTATAAATATGAAACAGCCTGTGGCATACACATCGTATTATAGTACATGCGAAAAATTCATTTTTCAATATATGACTCTTTATGTTCCCGGAATGGCAGAGGGGGCTAATGTTGTCGGTACATTCATAAACGCAGTTGAATGGATAAGCGACGATGAGGCCGAGAAGTTGAAACGTGAGGGCTATTGATTTTAACAAAGAATAAAAATAGAACTATGATAGAATTGATAAAAAGGTTTTCGGCCTATTTAATGGTTTTAACTATCGGAGCGTTTATTGCTTGCTCCGATGATGATAATTCTGCGCAGGGCCCATTAACACCTTTGTTCTCCGAGCCTCAGGAAATTCATTGTGAGGTAGGTGTTACAAAGAGTTTTGAGTTTGATGCCGATATAAATTGGCTTCTCGCTTCAAATGCAATATGGTGCGAACTCTCTACCGATAACGAAACATTCTCCTATAACGTATCGGGTAGGAGTGGCTTGCAGAAGGTGTTCATTCGTGTGAGTGATGAGGCTCATGATTTCACTGAGACAACAGCAAAAATTACTCTCACGCGTAGTGGCCAGAACGAGTTAGCGGCTATAATATATCGTACACCAAAAGGGTATAATCTGCAGGTGTTGGACAGTAATGGAGATAAAATGGAATCTGTTGCAATATCATCGAATGGAATAACAAAATTCGACGTAGATGCAAATTTCAAATTTGGTGTAACAGAATACCCCGATTGGTTGGACGAGTTCACTGTAACATCCGACGAAAACGAACTATATAAGAAAAGTTATAAAGTGAGTGTTCTCGAGAGTTATGAACCATATCCAATGACAGGAACAATTATGTTTGTCGATGAGCAGAATAAAGTATCATATCCCTATGAGATATCATACAGCGGTATGGCTCCACAAACAATAGAAATCTCGGGCAATGGAGCATGGGGTTGGAATCTCTCTTCCGATGGCTCTCTCTTCACAACAAACAGCTCTGTCTCCGGCACAACAACCACATACGAAGGGAGAGTTCCTTACGGTGTAAGATGTCTCAATTATGACAGAAAATTTGTATGCTTCGAAGAGGTGGAGAATTCACTCCGACTATTGACCGACGAGGAGTCGTGGCTCAATGTTACAGTTGATGCCAATGATGTTTCTCAGGTGCTTGTTACAGGTGATGCCTATCCTGCAGAAACTGAGGGTTCTCGTAAAGCCTATCTGTATGCTGTTCCTATGGCAGCGTACGATAACTTCATGGCACTGTTTGCCGAGGTCTCAGATATCTCTTTTGTAGACTCAACATATAACAATGTGCTCATGGAGGTAACCCAGATAAGTGATTATGTCGATATGACAACCGGTTTCGATGTTACCGATAAAGATATGAACATTATAGAGTGTTTCGACGAGAGCGACGAAGCAATACTTGCTATGCTTAACGATAAATATGCAGTTGAACAGGTTTATGCTCTTTCTGTCGATTTTGGAACATATATAAATATTAATACCAAACTTAACGAGGAGCGTTGGGAGGGTTGGAAAACCGAAAACGTCGTACTTCTCGATGTCAATGGTAATGAAATTGATAAAGCAACCATAAGCAATTACGAGGTTGCAATGAATAGCGAGAACGAGTATTATATTTCGTTTAAAGCGCACTCGGAACCAGTAATAGTTCTATTGAAAGACTCCGAGGGTTCATATATCAAAGCTTTGGTTGTAAAATCGGGAATTGTACTAAACCCGGGTACAGGTTTCGATGTAAGATACTTGATGACTCAAACCGTTGCAACAGCTCTTGAAACCGATATGGATATCGCCTCAATGATTATAGACAAATTCAATGTAAACGAAATCTATTCGGTTACACAAAAGGTGGGTAGAACCCTCTACATAACACCTCGTTTGACCGAAGAAGAGTGGGATGCCGGAAGTTTCGATGCTACTATACTGGTAGACGTTAATGGCAATGCTATAAAACATGCCGATGTCTCATTCGAAGGTGGTCAGGACCCATATAACAACGAATATTACTATGCATCTCTTAAGGTGAAAAAGACACCTATTATAATGATATTTGTAGGTAGAGATGGAAAGAATATTAAGGCAATGGTTATAAAACCTGCATAAGTGTTTCAGGCAGTTTAACGAATATTTGAATTAACAATGAATAATAAAATCACATATATATATCTTCTTATCGTCGGATTTCTGACGATAGGAATGGTTGGATGCTCCGACGATGACAACGTACTGCTTGAACAGTATGGTTATGCGCAGTTCAAAGTATCTAAGAGTGCATCGTTCGATGTTGCCAAGAGTAATGCTACACGTGCGGTAGGCGAACTCAACAAACTTGCTGATGCGCACAAAATTACTATTGTCATGCAGAATGGTGGTTCTACCATTTCGCAGACATTAGTCTTGAATTCATATAACGCCGAAAATGCTGAATATGGCTTGTACAGCGAAAAATTACAGCTTCTTGCCGGTGATTATACAATCATAGGTTATTATATCTACGACAGGCTCGACAATAAATTGTTGGCAGGTACTGTTGCCGATAGTGAGTTTACCGTTGTTGGTGGCGGTCTTATAGTTAAGGATATTCCGGTAAATGTTGTTCCTCGAGGATTGGTATCTTTTCGCCTTGTTAAAGATTTTGTAAAGGCGCGTGCCGTAGCCGATGAAGATGCCTATACATTTGATAACATCAAATTAGTTGATATATCGGTAAAGAATACATTTACTCACGAGATTACAACATTTGAGAAAATAAAGGTAAAATATACCGAGGATTTCAAAGATGGCTCTGCCGATGATGTTCTCTATCCCGGTATGAATGCAGAAACCGCCTATGGCGAGTGCGACACCGTTGTGTGGCTGAAAGCCGGAACTTATACCATAAGTTCATACAAAACATATTCCGATAAAAAGGGTAAGACAACACTCGAGGTTGCTTCGGTAAAAACCGACAAAACATTTGTTGTCGAAGACAATGCCGAAACAGAGAACGTCGAGGTTCCTATTTCGCTTTCGGAAACAGCCGAGTATATCAAAGATTACATGGCATTAAAAGAGATATGGGAGCAACTCGATGGTCCTAATTGGCGTTATGTGGGAGATGTATATGCTCACGGTTCAAATTGGAACTTTAACAAGGATATTGACATGTGGGGCGACCAACCCGGTGTGGAACTTTTATCTAATGGTCGTGTAGCATCTTTGTCTTTGGATGGTATGGGTGCTAAAGGTGTCGTTCCCGATGCAATAGGCCAATTAACCGATTTGATAATATTCTCTTTGGGTACTCACTCCGATAAAATAGGAGCTCATCTATTTGAGAATGCCGGCCCATCTATGACTGCTGAACAGAAAGAGGCTATTCGCTACGACTATGAGAAGACTTTCCTTGAAAAAGATTTTCGTTTGGGCCTCTCCGAAATGTGGCAGAAAACAATAGACATGGACCCCGATGCAACTCCTATTAAACGTAGCAGAATATCGTTGAAGAGTATTCAATTCGGAGACCTTACAAACGGCATCACAGGTATCTCAAAAGCGATGATGCGTTTGACAAATCTGGAGCAGTTCTATATCGCAAATGCTCCTATTGAGTATGAGACTTTCTTTAGAGATGTTCAACCATCATCTCCTTTCTATGCAGGAATGGATACTCTTAATTGGGGTAAAATGACAAGCCTCACCGATTTGGAGATTTATAACTGTCCAAACCTTACAGCTCTTCCAATGGATATGCTATCGCAACTTCCTGAACTTATTCAGTTGAATGTAGCTTGTTGTAAAGGCGTTTCGGGTGCTCAGTTAAAATCCGACTGGGAGAACCTTATAAAGGGCGCCAGCGGAAAAAAGATACAAATCCTTTACATGGGATATAACAACCTAGAGGAGTTCCCCGAGCATGATTTGTTGAAACAGATGGAAAAACTGAGTATGCTCGACCTTGCAAGCAATAAAATTAAGAAGTTGAATGCTTTTGGTAAAGATATAAATTTGGCAAAGATTTATCTCGATAATAACGAGATTACAGAAATCCCCAATGTCGATGGATACTTCTGCGGATATTCAGAGATGGAGAGCTTTACATGCAGCAACAATAAAATCAAAGAGTTCCCCGATATCTTCAATGCCAACTCTGTCTATGTTATACAATCTATCGATTTCTCATATAACGAGATAAGCGGTTTCGAGAATGGAGAAAACTTCAGAGGTTTGAATGTTGGGCAGGTAAACCTTTCCGATAACAGATTAGAGACATTCCCCGGAATACTTTTCAAAAAGAACTCGCCTATAAGATATCTGATTCTTGCAGGAAACGGAATGAAGAAAATTCCCGATGGTTCTATGAAAGGCGATAACGCTTATATGTTAGAGGCGCTCGACCTTACATATAACAATTTGACTGAATTGTCCGACGATTTCTATGCTGTTCGTTTGCCCTATCTCACAGGTTTGGATCTCAGCTACAATAGTTTTGCGAAGTTCCCCACTGCGCCTTTGAGTATTAGTACATTACAACGTCTCTTTATACGTCACCAGCGCGATAAAGATGGAAACCGTTGTCTACGTGAGTGGCCTACCGGTATCTATCGTTGCCCCTCATTGGCATACTTTTTTATCGGTTCAAACGATTTACGCAAGATAGAAGACACTTTGTCGCCCTATATTTACTATCTCGAGATTGCCGATAATCCTAATATATCAATCGATGTAACAAGCTTATGTCCATATATAACATCGGGATATGTTATGCTCATATACGATAAGACACAGGATATTCGCGGTTGTAGTGCTTTGAATTTGGAAAACTAACCTCTTAAAAGTGTAAAAAATGAGAATTATGATAAAACAGTTATTAAAAATAACTTTTGGCGTTATTGTTGCTCTGTCGTTATTTACGGCATGTAACGACGATAATAATGATGCTTTATCGGGTTTTACAGTAAATGAGAGTGAGTTTACTGTAGCTGCAGAGGGTGGTGCTGAAACATGTTTTGTGGAGTCTCCTAAACGTTGGGTTGCAGAGACCTCTGCTCCTTGGTTATCTGTTTCGCCGGCAAATGGCATTGGTGCTACTGAATGTGAAATAAAAATAGACTCCTCATTAGTGAACGATGTGCGTACTGCTACTATCCGCTTCACGCCTGAGAATGAAGAGGCTCACGTCGTTACAGTGCGTCAAACAGGCTTTGGAAAGGTTATATCGGTAGAGGATAGCGATGTCGAAATCGAAGCTTCTGCTAAAGCCGATAAACGTTTCTTTGAAACAGTTGTTACTACAAATATACCCTTTAAGGTTAATATAGAGTATAGTGGCGAAGATATCGATTGGGTTACAGCCGATGAATTTGAGGTAAATCTCGACCGTGGTGCACGTCCACGTACAGTCAAAATTCGCTTCGATTGGAAAATGAACTTTGTACCCGAAGAGCGTGTTGCACACATTAACCTTGTTCCGGCTAACGAAGCCGATGTATTAGAGACTCCGGCTGTAATCACATTGAAGCAGAAAGCCGCTCAACGTATCGAGGATAACAGACTTGGCGACTCAATTGCTCTGCTTACAATACATGAGCGTTTGAATTCCGATAGCAATCCATGGGACACAAGTGAGAATATGCGTAATTGGGACAATGTCGTACTGTGGGAGGCTAATGATAAGGACTTGCCATGTCCCGAGGCGGTTGGTCGTGTTCGCTCTGTTACATACTTTGTTTTTAAAACAACAGAAAGTATTCCACAAGAGATACGCTATCTTAAATATTTGGAGTCGTTGGATATCTCAACCAACACCAATACCATGCTTTTAAGCATCGATTTAGGTAGCGAAATTTGCGAACTCGACTATTTGAAGGAGCTAACTCTTTTCTCATACGGTTTAGTCTCTCTTCCTGATGATTTTCACAAATTGGGAAACAGTTTGGAGTATCTCGATTTAAGTGCAAATAATTTTACCGATATTCCTGCAGTACTAACTCCCGAGAACTTTCCTAAACTCAAAAAATTGAGAATGGTAGCTTCGCGTCGCTGGACAACAAGTGATTTGCGCAAGGCCGATAATTACGAAAATGGCTTAGGATTGCATTTCAATACCGAAACAAATAATTCTCTTCGTCGTCTGTTCCTTTGGGAAAATCTCGAGGAACTAAGCCTTTCAAACTGTTACATAGAGGGTAACATTCCCGATTTCAAAGTGGGAGAAGATGGTATTGTTGCCTATACACAGGCCGATGTAGATGCTTTTGGTGGTGATACTATACAATATCTTGCCGACAATAATATACCTAAGGTTCTTCCAAATATGAAACATCTGGCATTGAACCTAAACTTCTTTACCGGCAAATTGCCCGATTGGATACTATATCACCCCTATCTGTTAGAGTGGATTCCCGAACTTCTTCTTTTTAATCAACAGGAGCAAGGTCGTAACTCTAATGGAGAACTGGTACGTTTCGATAATACTCCTACAAGTTTCGACTACTACTATGATGTCTTCCCGGGAACACGAGATAAGTATGAATTTAAAGATGAAATAACTGAGTAATATGAAAAAGATATATTTGTTTTTAACACTACTCTCTGCATTGCTGGTGGTAGCTTGCTCCGACAACAGTTTGACAAGTGAGTTACCCGATAACGATGTTCCCGAAGTTGCCCTTCCCGATGAGGTAATAGAGGGCGAACTGCTTGTTAAATTTGTACCCGAAATGAGTGATATTCTCGATGAAACACTAAATTTAGGTGCAAAGACTCGTTCTGGCATCCCTTCGACCGATGAAGTGCTCGCAATACTTGGTGCGTATAGCTTTGAGCGTGTGTTTCCTGTCGATACAAAAAACGAAGAGCGCACACGTGAGGCAGGTTTGCATCTATGGTACAGAGTGCTTTTCGACGAGAATACCAATCTGCAAGAGGCCAAAAAGAATCTTTCGCTATTGGGAGAAGTTTCAAAAGTTCAGTGTAATAGAAAGATATATCGTTTGAATAATCAACGCCCTGTTGTTATAGATAGCGATGGCAATACAACATCAACAAATGAGTTTGCTTTCAACGACCCCGAACTTTATCGTCAGTGGGGCTATATTAATCGAGGAGGCTATGCTTTTGAAAAAGATTGGGCTAAGACAATTGCCGGTTGCGATGTAGGTTGCGAAGAGGCATGGAAGGTATGCACAGGAGACCCTTCTATTATAGTTGCTGTTATGGACGAGGGTGTAATGTTCAGCCACCCCGACTTGGCTGCCAATATGTGGATTAACGAAGGCGAAGAGTTCGATACCGATAAAGATGCCGATGGAAACGGCTATAAAGAGGATAAGCATGGATATAATTTCGCAACCAATAGAGGCTATATCTCTACTACCGGATCAAATGACTCGGGACATGGAACTCACGTTGCCGGTACCATTGCTGCTGTAAACAACAATGGAATGGGTGTGTGCGGTATTGCAGGTGGCGATGTTGCAAAAGGTGAGTCGGGTGTAAAAATTATGTCTTGCCAAATATTTGATGACAACTATGTTGCTTCATTGATGCAAGAGGCAAGGGCTGTGAAATATGCCGCGGACAATGGTGCAACAATTCTCCAGTGTAGTTGGGGATATATGTCTCCGGTAGCAAACCCAATATTGGGCTTTACACCGGGTCCGGCTACCGACAAGGAGTGGGAAACAATGTATCCTCTCGAAAAAGAGGCGTTTGATTATTTTATAAACAATGCCGGCTCTCCCAATGGAGTGATAGATGGCGGTATTGTGGTTTTTGCCGCAGGAAATGAGTTCGCTAGTGAGCCTTCATACCCCGGTGCTTACTCCAAATTTATTTGCGTCTCGGCTTTAGCTGCTGACTACACCCCCGCAACATATACCGATTATGGTGCAGGAATAGATTTGTCGGCTCCCGGAGGCGATGGCGACTATTATGGCGCAGTTGGAGACCATAGCGATAGCGAAGGAATGATTTATTCTACATTGGTAGTAGAAGGAAAGCCTTCCTATGGCTATTACGAAGGTTCATCAATGGCATGCCCACACGTGTCGGGTGTTGCAGCTCTAGGTCTCTCCTATGCGGCAAAATTGCGCCGACACTTTAAAGCCGAGGAGTTTATAGAACTTATGTATAGCACTGCTACCGACCTCGACCACTATTTTACAGGCGAGAAATTGTCGCACTACAACCATTCATCACCCGGCGCATTGCCTACAAAGACTGCGCTTGCTCAATATGTTGGTAAAATGGGTAAATTGTCAAATGCTGCAGCTTTATTGAATGCTATTGCCGATGCCGGTTCATCAATGAAAATACCAAACATATATATATCGCCCGAGAGAACAGCAACCATTGACCTTGCACAATATTTTGTGAATGGAGAAGCTCTTACATACGCAGGCTCTGTAGCAGATGAATCGGTTGCAACAGTTTCTGTATTGGGTACAAAGCTCAATGTTACAGGTGTCAAGAAAGGGGCTACACAACTAACGGTAACTACTGCCGATGGAACAGCACATACAGTGGCAGTTGTGGTGCGTGAAGGTGCAAACGAAAATGGTTGGATGTAATTAACTGTTATGCTTTTAAAAGGGGTTACATATTACTTCTCTCTTGTGATTGTTATCTTCGGTATAACAACCACATCGGCGCAAGTACGTCGCTTGTCGCGAGAAGCAATAGACTCCATACGCAACATAAAACCATTTGACACAAAGGGGCAAATTTTGTCTTTTGAACATACATTGTATGACATGGGTGCAGTATATGAAACAGATACCCTAGACCAAATAGATTTCGATTTTTGCAATGTAAGTGGCAATGATGTTGTTATAACGAAGGTTACTACGTCGTGTGGCTGTGTAACGATTGATTATCCAAAACATATTCTGCCACCCAAGGCAAAGAGCACTCTAAAGGTTGTGTTTAATCCAAAGGGCATGGGAGGAACTGTAAATACCGACATTTTCGTCTATACTACCCTTTCCGATAAACAGCCGACATCGCGTCTGAGTGTCAAAGGAAATGTGATGGCAACCGATGAGTGGGATTTTCTACCTCACAAGGTTGGAGCATTAAGACTAAAGCAAAAGGAGGTTGTTTTTGATGTTGTGAATGTTTTTCAAAAACCGTCCATGCGCATTATGTGTGCAAATGTGGGTACATCGATGTTGCGGTTGTCAGCAAGTCTGTTGCCATCTTATGTCACTTTGAAAACCGAACCGGTGCAGTTGGAACCGGGTGCCGAAGGCGATATAGTAGTAACAGTAGACGGGGAAAAACTCCCTGCAAATGTAACCGATAATTTGCCTTTTCGTATTATAATAGATGGGGTAGAGGGCTCCCCTTCGGAACGTACGTTAAAAGTATTGATAAAACAGATAAAAAAATAAAAGAATAATATGAAAACTATTTTAAGAGTAATGACATTGTGTGTTTTGCTCATTGGATTTAACAGTTGTTCCGATGACGATAATACACCTCTTCCTCCTTTCGAAGTGAATTATGCGAATATAGCAGGAACATGGATGTTGGCAGAGTGGAACAACGGAGCATCGTTACCAGAGGAAACCTATTGCTATATCTACTTCGACCGTAGAGACAGAGTCTTCAAAATGTATCAGAAATTTGACAGTATGTATGCCAAATATATAACAGGCTCCTATAATATCGAAGAGGATATATATTTAGGATATATAATCGACGGAGAATATGATTATGAGAATGGCGACTGGAACAACTCATATATTGTAACTGCTTTCGATGAATCTACTATGGTGTGGACTGCAAAAAATAACAAGAACGATGTATGTAAATATGTACGTTGTGATGGGGTCCCCCAGAATATTATAGACGAAGCTAGAGTCTTTGAATAATTAATATTGAACAAAAAATATATACAGTTGTTCTATTTGTAGACAGACAACAAAAACTATCGCATTTGTTGCGATAGTTTTTGTAATACAAGCAGTAAAAATGCAAATGAATGTAAAAAAACAGTTATTTATGCATTTTATTAAAACATTTTACTTACTTTTGCACTAATAATGTGCGCTCCTATACTCAGAGCACATTTTCATCAAGAACAATCAATTACATTTTCAGATAAATTCTAAACAATCTCCAGTATCGAGATTTGTTTTTCAACAACAATTATGTATCATATTGAACATTTGAGAAGCAAGGAGTTGCAGGAACTGCAGTCTATTGCAAATGATTTGGGTATCAAAGGTGTGAAATCATTGGAACGTGATGAGATTATATATCGTATCCTAGATAATCAGGCCTTGCAAAAAAGCCAGACAGGAACATCTGCCGTAAAAAAAGAGGAATCTCGCATGAATCGTCGTAACCACAAACGTGCACGTATCTCCTCCGATCAGTCGGCAAGCAAGGTTTATACAGCAACAGGCGACAAAGCGGTGAAACTAGATAAAAACGAGCCCAAAAAACAAAAGGAGAATAGTGTAGCAACTATGCCACTCGTCGTGGAAACTCCTGCACCGATAGAAGAGGTCGTCTCTTCTCCAACCGTAGTTTCGGAGCCGGTTGCCGATGTTGCACCCGCTCCTGAGTCTGCATCAGCTCCTGCTCCCAAGAAACGAGGACGCAAACCAAAGAGCAATAACACAGAAAAGAATGCAGAAATAGTGGCTCAATCGAATGAAGAGGTTTCTATAATTGTTACCGATATAGTAGCCGAGCCGACAACAGATGTTGCACCTACTCCCGAATCGGCTCCTTCTCCTAAAAAACGAGGACGCAAATCTAAAGCAAAACAGGCCGATGAAAACGTAGGAAAAGAGGCTGTAGTTGAAGATGCTCCTGTTTCGGGTAATGATGAATCGAACGAGGTTTTTGTTGCAATAGAGGACCTTCCTGCAGAAAAAGGAGACCTTCCCACAGAGTTAATCGATAAATTCGAAAAACATACCGATGCTCCGGCACAACAGACTGTAACACATAACGACCGTCAAGGTCGTCGTCAGCGCTTCGACCGAGCACGTCAAGAGACGAGCGAAGCACATGTACAGAATACGCCACAATACGATTTCTCCGATATATTGCGTGTAGAGGGTGTGTTAGAGACTATGCCCGACAATTACGGCTTCTTGCGTTCATCCGACTATAACTATCTTGCTTCACCCGATGATGTCTATGTTTCGCAGTCCCAAATACGATTATATGGTCTAAAGACTGGTGATGTAGTAGAGGGAATAATTCGTCCGGCAAATGCAGGAGAAAAGTATTTTCCTCTTGTCAAAGTGAATAAGATAAATGGATTGGCTCCTGAACTTGTTCGCGACCGCGTCTCATTCGATAACCTAACCCCACTCTTTCCCGAAGAGAAATTTACACTCTGTGCAGGTAGTTACGATAATTTATCGGCGCGTGTGGTAGATATGTTCTCTCCGATAGGAAAAGGTCAGCGTGGTCTCATTGTTGCACAGCCGAAAACCGGTAAAACAATGCTTCTTAAGGATATTGCAAACGCAATAGCGGCTAATCACCCCGAGGCCTATATGATAATGTTGCTCATAGATGAGCGTCCCGAGGAGGTTACCGACATGGCACGTAGCGTAAATGCCGAAGTCATTGCATCTACATTTGATGAACCGGCAGAGCGCCATGTGAAAATCGCGGGTATAGTTTTGGAGCGTGCAAAGCGCATGGTGGAGTGTGGACACGACGTTGTTATATTCCTCGACTCAATTACTCGTTTGGCACGTGCCTATAATACCGTGTCGCCTGCTTCGGGTAAGGTGTTGTCGGGTGGTGTCGATGCCAATGCCCTACACAAGCCAAAACGCTTCTTTGGCGCGGCGCGTAATATTGAAAATGGTGGTTCACTCACAATCATTGCAACAGCACTCATCGATACAGGTTCAAAGATGGACGAGGTTATATTTGAGGAGTTCAAAGGAACAGGTAACATGGAGTTGCAACTCGACCGTTCACTCAGCAACAAACGTATATTCCCTGCTGTGAATATCGTTGCTTCGAGCACACGTCGCGACGACCTTCTGCACGACCGTCATACTCTCGATAAGATGTGGATTTTACGTAAATATCTTGCCGACATGACACCTATGGAGGCTATGGAGTTTGTAAAAGACCGTTTGGAGAAAACAAAGGATAACGAAGAATTTCTGCTGAGCATGAATTCATAAAGAATAAATAGTTCGTGGGGCCCAGAGAAATTTAAGCAAAGAACTACACATTCTTACTTCATGTTTTAAAATAGAATTTTAATTATTTCCCTTTCAGTTGATACGGAAAGGGAAATACATATGGAACGTTTAATAACATTAACTTATCAGTGCAACAAATATACGATCTTAGTGAAAAGTAATTAAAATGAAGATTTTTCATGTAAACAACAAAAATAAATTGTGCCAAGGGTAAATTTAATAATCACCCATGTGATAACATTGCATTATCACATGGGTGATTTGTTTTTAGTATACTAAATTATATAAAACTAAATCAATATATTATGTTTAATCATAAAAAATAGCCATCATACGATGGCTATTTTTTATGATATTATTTTTAGAACGGAAGGTCGTCTGCGTCGTTCTGTGTATTAAAATCTGTTGCACTTATTTTGGGAGCACTCACCTGAGGTACATCCATTGGTGTTGTTGCCGGTATTGGAGCTGTGCCACGCTCTATACGCCATGCACGAATATCGTTGTACCAACGGCCGTTGTATTCGCGTGCGTTAATATCGAACGACACTGTCATCTCCTCACCTGCCTGTATATTAAACTGTGCTATTTTGTCTGCTCCAAAGACATTGAAACACACCTTACGTGGATACTGCTCATGTGTCTCTAATACATACTCCTGCATTTTCCACTCGTTTCCTGTCTTAGATGTACCGCCTCTGGGCTCAAGTACTGCAATGATTTTTCCTGTAATTTCCATAATTCAATTCTAATAATGGGCGAATTTACTTCTTTTCTGTGAGAAAATCCACTTTTTCCCCTCTTTTTACAAAAAATTACGGTTCTCGGAGCAAAAAAAGCGAGAAAGTACGTTTATCACTGACCGACAACGCATTACACCGCAAACTTCGCAAAATATGAGACTATTGTAATTATCAAACTTTGGAGGGTCAACGTTGCTATTGATGATTATCACACCCCGAGTTATAAACTTTTTTGCCATTGGATATATATATACCTCGTTGCATTGCCGATTTTATTTTACGCCCTGTCAAGTCGTATAGTTCCTTGTCATAAAGGCTATTACTAACTATTTCATCAACAGCAGTGCTACTACCACCAACAATGTTAAAACCACCACCATTCTCGGGAGATAGAGTTGTCAAAGTATATGCTACGCCACCAATCTCCTCTATGCGTATTATTCCTGCACGCATAGAGCGCGTTGCAGTCTTGAAGTCAACATCAATGTTTTCTACATTTACTTTAGGCAATGTTACAGCCTTACTACCATCAAGCGCAGGAACATCATCGGCAAGTACATGACTGAATGTTTTTCCATAATCGGTAGACAATGTTATGCGAAGATGGCTATCAGATGTAAAATACTTGCAGTTCACACCCCATTTAATTGTCACCTGCTCACCTGCCGAGTAGCAGTTCTTTGCAGGGAACATTGAAGCATTGAATGATGTTCCGCTAACAATTTGTACGGTTGCGTTCCAAACTGCATAGTTACTATAAAAGGGATTGGAGACCAAATAGTCATATTCTGTATCTGAGGGTACATCGTTCACAAGAATAGCAATGTCATATGAACCTGCACTCATTGCAGGAATGTTTGTACCGCTTTGTTCATAATAGTAGTCATCATCGACTATGTCCGCTATAAACTTAGGCCTGTAATCAATGATATTGTCCGTCTGAGGCAGCAAAGAGGCAAAATGCGGCATATATCCTCCTTCTACAACGTTGCCTACAGTAGAACTGCTACAGCCTATTGCAGAATATGTAAGCATGTTGCCGTCAACGTCAGTCGCATATACAGATATTGCCATACAAGCTCCTTGTGGTATCTTGTAAACATTTTCCATGTTTGTATTGACAAAATCCGGGATACTGTTATTGACTTTTACGGCTTTGTTTGCACTGCCTGTTCCCTTTTCTACAGCTAGGTCCCTTATCTTCTTTATTGAGGGATATGAGAAAAAATCATCCCCACCGCTATCCATCAGGCTTCCTTCACCTGTTGTTGTATGTGGAGCACCGAACATATGTCCAAGTTCGTGCGCCACAACCCATTTGTCGGTCTTTGAGTATCCGCTTCCTTTGGTAATTTTGCTGTACACACCGCCTTCGGCTGACAAGCCACTGTTTTCTGCTGCTACATCACGATGATGCACCCACATGCCTACATCGTATGATTCAGCCCCGATCAAATCGTTAATATTAGAGGTTCCATTAGCCTGTAAGGTGTAAATAAATTTTTCGTTGTCTTCATTTGAAAAATAATCGAGTTTGACAAGACGTTGGTCTTCAACAACATCAAAACAGATTCCCAACGGAACAAACATCCTATTGGCAAACTCCTCGCATTCTCTCCAGAACCGTAACACATTGTTATAATCCTCATCAAGGTCTTCGACATAGGCTGAATGGGTTACAGGAATAGCAAGACGGTAGTAACGCAATGTGTTGTCACTTGGGATATTAGAAAGACCGGATACCCAAGTAGTTGGTCGCTCAAAAGACTGTCCTTGAATACTTGGCAAAGACAAAAACAGGAAAGCAAAAAGTAAAGTAAACACTCTCATAATTATTGCAAATTGTGATAATATGCAAATTTAATAACAAATACATCATAACCAACAAGAATAGCCTAATAAAAAACATTATATTTATAGATAAACATAACTATAAATTTTTACTTTTGCAATGAATTTAAATAATCAATTAATATGTCTGGATTTTTTGGATGTGTATCCCGTCATGAGTGTGTAAGCGATGTCTTTTATGGAACGGATTACCATTCTCATTTGGGTACAAAACGTGCCGGTATGGCTTTTTACAATGGAAAAAAATTTATTCGTTCCATTCATTCGCTTGAGAACGGATATTTCAGGAATAAATTCGAGGATGAACTTCCTAAGTTTGGAGAATCCCAAATGGGTATTGGTGTGATATCCGATAATGAATCACAGCCAATTACCATTACATCACATTTAGGCAGATACGCTGTAGTAACGGTTGCCCGTATTGATAATATGGAAGAACTTACAGAAAAACTGCTGAGTCAACGAATGCACTTTGCAGAACTTTCTAGTTCGGATATCAATGCTACAGAATTGGTGGCCATGCTTATAGGAATGGGAAATTCAATTAAAGAAGGCATTGAATATGTGCAGAATAACATAAAAGGTTCTTGCTCAATGCTTGTTCTTACCGACCATGCCATCTATGCAGCTCGCGACAAATTCGGAAGAACTCCCATATCAATAGGCAAGAATGATAAAGGCTATGTCTGTGCTAGTGAAAGTTCTAGTTATGCAAACTTGGGTTATAGCTTTGTTAGAGATCTTGGCCCGGGCGAGATAGTACAGATGAGTGCTGACGGTGTGCGCGAGGTAGCACCTCCGGGTTGCCGAAAACAAATTTGTTCTTTCCTTTGGGTTTATTATGGCTATCCTTCTGCTTGGTATGAAGGGATTAATGTAGAAAATGCGCGTTATGAAAGCGGTGCTGCAATGGCCAGACATGATTCTGACTTGCAGATTGACTATGCGGCCGGTATCCCGGATTCCGGAATAGGTCATGCTATTGGCTATGCAAATGAGAAGGGAGTACCTTACAAAAGACCTTTCGTAAAATACACTCCCACGTGGCCACGAAGTTTTATGCCCCAGAATCAGAAGATGCGAGACCTAGTTGCTAAAATGAAGTTGATTCCTAATGAAAAACTCACATATAGGCAGAAAGTAGTCTTTATGGATGACTCCATTGTAAGAGGTACACAGTTAAAAGACAATATTGTAAAGTTGCACGATACAGGTATCGATGAAGTGCATATGCGCATTTCTTGTCCTCCTCTTATCTTCCCTTGTAAATTCTTGAATTTTTCAACCTCACGCAGCACATACGATCTTTATACTCGGAGAGTCATAAGAGATATGGAAGGAACAGACAACCTTACTGATAACATATGTATGCAGTATGTGGACCCCGACGGCTCAAAGCACAAGGAGATGGTGGAAATTATGCGTAAGCATCTACAACTTACTTCTTTGAAATTTCAACGTCTTGAAGACCTGGTTGCCGCAATTGGACTACCGAAATGTGATTTGTGTACCCATTGTTGGGATAATAGCAGTTACACAGAATAAGTGACTCGTGAAGCAGCAGAATTGATGAAGCCTATTTTCTTGGAAATCATCATGGCTCCGTCATTCTCTGAAGGTGCATTGGAAGTGCTTTGTTCCAAGAAGAACCTCCGTCTCCTACAGGTGGACATGACAAAGGACGGACGTGTCGTGAATCAGGAAATGCTATCTGAACAATCAAAAACCGTCAATGACGGCAGACGCAGCAAACCCTCGCTCCACTCTGAGGTGGAGACAATCCGCTCCCGATGGTCGCAGATTGGGAAGTTCTATCGAAGAGTGAAGTTCGTGGAAGCGTTGGGATTGCCGACAAGCAGAATACAAAATCGAGGAATGAAACTATAAAATGCTCACCAAGTCGTAATAATTTGCCCGTAGAGTGCTAATAATTGCGACTTTTTATTACCTTTGCGTCAGATTAAGGTGTTTGAGGTGGCATCAGTCGCCAAGAATGAAAAGGGAACATCGGTGTAAATCCGAGACTATACCCGTAGCTGTAAGTTTCATTACACTCCGTGCTTTCTCAATGGTCACTGCCCGCAGGGTGGGAAGGCCGCACGGAGGAAACAAGTCAGAAGACCTGCCTTTATCTGTTTTTAGATGCTTTCGGGAGATAGAGCGTCAAAGATTAAGTCTGCA
>JAFWYF010000018.1 GCA_017522785.1 Bacteroidaceae bacterium
CTACAGAAATCAACCTCCCCTACATCACAGCAACAGCTACAGGTCCCAAGCACCTTGTGAAGACACTTACACGTGCCAAGTTCGAGGCACTCGCACACAACCTCATCCAGGCTTGTCTTGAGCCCTGTAAGAAGGCTGTCAGCGACGCAGGTCTCAGCACATCGGAGATTGACGAGGTTATCCTCGTAGGTGGTTCAAGCCGTATCCCCGCTGTTCAGAAGCTCGTAGAGGACTTCTTCGGCAAGGCTCCTTCTAAGGGTGTTAACCCCGACGAGGTAGTAGCACTCGGTGCAGCTATTCAGGGTGAAATCCTCAACGAAAAGAGCGGTATCGGCGACATCGTACTTCTCGACGTAACACCCCTTTCAATGGGTATCGAGACATTGGGCGGCGTAATGACAAAGCTTATCGATGCCAACACAACAATCCCCTGCAAGAAGAGCGAAACATTCTCAACTGCAGCCGACAACCAGACAGAGGTAACCATCCACGTGCTTCAGGGTGAGCGCCCCATGGCAGCACAGAACAAGTCTATCGGACAGTTCAACCTCACCGGTATTGCACCTGCACGTCGCGGTGTTCCCCAGATTGAGGTCACATTCGACATAGACGCAAATGGAATTCTCAAGGTATCGGCAAAGGACAAAGCTACAGGCAAAGAGCAGGCTATTCGCATTGAGGCTTCATCGGGTTTGAGCAAAGAGGAGATTGAGCGTATGAAGGCAGAGGCAGAGGCAAACGCTGATGCAGACAAAAAAGAGCGCGAGAAAATCGACAAGTTGAATCAAGCAGACTCAATGGTATTCCAAACAGAGAATCAGTTGAAAGAACTTGGCGATAAGATTCCCGCAGACAAAAAAGCGCCTATCGAAGCCGCTGTCGAGAAATTGAGAGAGGCACACAAAGCACAAGACCTTGCCGCTATTGATACAGCAATGGCTGAATTGAACAACGCATGGCAAACAGCAAGTGCTGAGATGTATGCACAAAGTGGTGCACAAGGAGCTCAGAATGCAGGTGGCGCACAGGGTGGTCAACAGAACACCGGCGACAATGTACAAGATGCCGAGTTTGAGGAAGTTAAGTAACAAAAGACTTAGCATATAAAAAAATCGTAACCAAAGTACTTTGGTTACGATTTTTTTATACTCATTTGTTCACACTTACAACGAAAATCTATCTATAAAAATTCTTAAGCCGGCAAGAGTATCACAGAAACATATACATCCACCCGAGGCGCGGAATATTTTTGCATTTGATATTGCGATATTACGCTCGTGTTCGGGATAACGCTCCACATCGGGGGCTATTATATCGTCGCACTTAAGACCGGTATTAAGCATTTCAAAAAAACAGCAAGCCGTTTCGTAGGTATTAAGGCTGTTTTCGGCCCCATAATTATATATTCCAGCTGGAAGTTCAAAGGTATATGGCAACAATTCTACAGCCTCGTGTACATTTGTTATACCACGAAACTCACGAACCGGGAAATAGATTTTTTCGCGCTTTGCAATGGCATCCAAAATTCTTACTACAAAATTGGCATGCGTGGACAAGCCTGTTTGTGCAATGTCGTACATCCATGTAACACGCAGAATTACAGCATCGGGACAAAGTTCCTGCACAAGTTGCTCCGCCTCAAGTTTTTGACAAGCATAAGTACTTTCGGGAGATAGTGCCACATCTTCGTTCATCGCCCCACTCTCTCTATTTCCATTATATACCTGTTCCGAAGAGAAATAGATGAATCGCGCTTTTGAAGCGGCTGTTGCATGTGCCATATTCTTGGCACCAACCACATTAACCTTATAACTCTCTTGTGGAAATTGCTCACACTGCATGGTATTAGAGATTGCAGCCATGTGCAAAACAATCTCGGGACGATTATCGGCAAAATAACGAGAGATTGAGGCTTCGTCTGTTATATCCAATTCGGAATGTGTTGGAGCAAGTATGCGTAAAGCACCACCCCAACGCTGAACAAAACGGCTGCCCACGAAGCCACTAGCACCTGTAACAAGTATTGTTTTCATATCACCTAATTTAAATTAACTACAAATACTACAAATATCAGAAACTATATGTTGCACTTAAGGTCATATTTCGTCCCGGAGCGCTAATTCCGCAACTATACGGACGATAGCGCTTGTCTGTTATATTCTCCAATGTAGCATTGAGCATCAATTGACTGTTCATGGCATACGAAACACGCAGGTTTATCGTTATCCACGAAGGAGAATAGGCCATGCCATTGCTATCGAGTGCATATATCTCTGTTTTCTCTTTTTCTTCTTCGGGCATATCATCGGCTTTACATTCTGCTTGGAATGCAGTATAAGCCTCTATGCGTAGTTTGCTGTTATCGAATCCAAAAGCTACACGACCGAACATTGGTGCGGCATGACGAGATGGCGATTTATCGCCATTATCCAACTCTTCACGCCCATGTTGATAATTTAGATTTGCATTGGCATAGAAATAGCGTGCGAAACGAGCATCGGCTCCAAATTGTATTCCCCACACATTGGCTACTGCCGCATTTTGTAATGCTTGTACCCTGCACTCCTCGCCTTGATACACCATTTTCTCTTTTCCATTAAATAGGAAATCGCGACGCACAATAGCATTATCCAGATGGGTGTAATAGGCTGTTACATCTAATCTGAGAAAGCCTCCAAAATGTTTAACAACGCCCATTTCGATATTATCGGCATACTCAGGTTTTAACGATGGGTTAGGAACTGTTACACAACCATCGACACTGTCGAATAGTTTTCCCATATCATCGACATTGGGAGCTCTGAAGCCACGGGCATAGTTAAGACGCAACAGCCAGCCCGATGAAGGACGCCAATTCAGTCCGATATTTCCACTTATGCTACCTTCGTTTGCTGTTTGCTTCGACTCGAATGGTATTTCGTAGCCGGCTGTAGAGAAATCATTATCTATCTTGTAATGGTTATATCTGATACCGGCTTCGGCATTCAGACGTGGGGTAATGTGCCACCCTCCTTGCAAATAGGCTCCAATACTGTACCACTCGGCCTTTGGGTAACGGGCTGCAACAAGAGAGGTTTCTCCGGTTGTTATATCCAACCCCTCTCCCGAAGAGCGGACATTGTTTTGTACATACTCCAATCCATAGCACAGTGTTACATTACGCGCAATAGATTTACGCATATCGAGGTTGGCACTCCATGCATCGACCTCTTCGCTCTGAGTTTCTCTAAGCGGGTCGTTTAGGTTGCGGCTTATACGACTCTCCTCGAAACGTTGCAAAGCGGTGTTAAGACGCAACGAGTCGTACAAGAAATTTCTACCGGAATGTTCCAGCAACAACTGATTCATTATCCATTTCTGAGGGCCATAGTTCCATTCGGCATAGCGAGGCAGACCTTTTCGCATGCGCTGATGTCTGTCGTATCGTGCGTATTCCGATGTTTCACTAAAGTGAAAAGCATACTCAAAATTCCAGTGGCTATTGGGTTTATAACGTACTTTCTGCATGAAATTGTACTGCGAATAGCCACTTGGCGATTGTTTGCGCTCATCGGTATTGGCTATGATATTATCAACAACTGTACCATCACTACCATAACCGGGTTGAACTATGTAAGGCATGATATACTCTTTTGGTCCATGAGTACCTTGCTTTAGGTCTTCGAACGATGAATGGGTAAAACTTGTAAAAAAACCCCAATTTCTAAATCCTACACCTGCATGAACATGGGTTGTAAGTTCGTTTGATGCAGTTGCTGTGCGCACTGTTGCTGAACCGAAGAAATGAGGAACATCGCTGTTTGACAAGCGTGGTTGCAATGTATTAAAGAGCATTACACCACCAATAGCATCACTACCATAACTTACAGCCCCTGGACCAAATAGAATCTCTGTCTCTCTTATAGCAAATGGGTCGAGCGAGATAACATTCTGCAAATTACCGGAACGAAATATAGCACTGTTCATGCGTACACCATCGACACTATAGAGCAAACGATTTGTAGAAAAGCCTCGTATCATTGGACTTCCACCACCGTATTGACTTTTTTGGATGAAGACCTCACCCGACAAGCCTAACATATCGGCTGCTGTTTGTGGATTATAGGCGTTTGTCTGTTCAAGATTTAAACGTGTAATCTTTGTTGGAATAACATCTATTTCCTGACACCATCGATTGCCGGAGATAACAATCTCTTGCAGTCGATTATACCCTGTTTCCTGTGCTACGGCACCAAAACAGACAAAGATATTTAGAAATAAAATTATTTTGTATTTGTGTATAGTTTTCATTTTCAAGCTGTCAGATTCTTATTTTAGCAACAATTTTCCACTCTTCATGAATTCGTTTTCATCCTCGGCAAAATAGAAGTAAACCCCCGAATGCAATCCTACTGTAGAAATTACTAAATGAGAGGTTCCACTGCAACTACGCACTACTTCGCCTTTTGAGTTATAAACCTTTACATCGATGTTACCTACAAGATTTCGTGGCTCAAAGGTCAAATTATCTCCTACATAGACGACATTTCCCGAAGAAAGCAATAATTCTCGCGAGTTGCCTATTACAGAAGAGACACCCGTTGCATCGGGAACAGGTTTATTTCCTTTTATCATGCCTTTAACTGTTTTGCTGTCGCTACCCGCAGGGGTTGTTACAGTGAGCGTTATATCGTATGTTTGGTCGGGTGCGATTGTTATCACCGGATTACGTACCTCGCTGGAGGTAATAGACAACGGGACAGGATTTATATCCCATTTCCATTCTGCATTTTCCTGATTTACGATACTATAACTATCGAGATATATAGTTTGAGGATAGTTGCTTTGTGTATTGTCGCCCGAACCGGCATTAAGGATTAACGGCTGAGCTATGGGTGTAAACTCCTTATCAACCAATTCGCGCTCCCATATACCGTTATTTGTGGCTAAGCGTATAACACCTTTCTTGTAAAATGGCAACATGCGATTTAGGTTCATAACTTTTTGTAGACCATTACTATAATCGACCCAGCCATCGGTTGTGTCATCGCGATAAAGCACTTTGCCACGCGGTGTTGTGTAAGTCTCATTTAGATATCCATAAGTAAATGCTATTGCATAAGCGGCATTCTTCTCATTGCCGGTAAGAAAAAAGCGACCTACTACATGTTTCTCTTCTTTGTCTTCCCAATTGCTAAAGGTGAGCCCTTTATCCAATTTTTCCCATGTAACACCATTATCAGTTGTACGCCAAAAACTTCCGGGGTCTCCATCACTAACCCAAATTTCGTTTTCGTTTGTGGGGTGTATTGCGAGTTTATATGCATACCCATCCATATCAAAATCTATATTGTACTCTTCAAATGTTTCACCGGCATTCATTGAATAGTATATGTATCCTTGTGTTCCTACAACTATCTTGTCGGGGTTGGAACGCGAGACTGCCACTGCACTTATCGGTTCCTGAAATTTATGAACAATAGAGAAGTTTACACCATCGTCTTTTGTACGCCATAATGTTTTATATTCTTCGTCGTACGAACCTTGTACAATGTAGAAACACTGCGCATAACGTGGGTCAAATTCAAAGCCTATTCCATATTGAGAAGACTCACGCGGATATGTCCAATAGTCGAGAAAGGGAACAAATTCATCGGTCCAATCATCGGGCATTATAACATTTTCGGAATCGCTGAAAGCAACCTTTTTGGGGTTGGAAAGAAAGACATATCCTGTAGCTCTCTCGCTACCTTTCATAGAGAGTGAGACACCGTTATATCTATCCATATGCGACATATTCCCGTTATGATTACGTCCGCCAACCATGACATCTTCGTTCCAACCAATATCGAAGCCCCAAAACTCCGACGCATAAAGGCCTCTTAGCTTAGCCTCGGCATGTTCGGCAAAAAAGTCGTTGCTATATATCATTCCACCATCGGTAGAAAGCCATGTATCTCCTATTCCATTTGTTTGCACACATTGCATATCGCAATGAAGGTCAAATTTTCCATAATAACCACCTAGATTTTCAAATGTCTTACCACCATCGGTAGAGCGATATAGCTGAATTATTCCAACAAGAAGATGTTCCGGGTTTGTTGCCGATGCAGTACATACCAAGTCGTAATATCCTTGTCCACCCTCCTTATCCATGACTTCTAGTTGGTCTACAGGGTCGGTAACAGTGAAAGTAGTGCCACCATCGGTGCTTTTGTACAACAATGGTGCTCCACTGAAATAGAGAGGACCCGGATTTGACTTTGCATTTCTGCGACATGCCCACAGATAGAGGTAATCGGCACTAGCCTCGCTAAGACCTATGCGAGCACTAATCAATGGTTCTGTACCTAAATCGAGTAGGTTCCAATTTATACCACCGTCAATACTCTTGTACAATTTTACAGTATAGTCTTGTTCTATAGCCACATAACATACCTGTGGATTTTTGGTAGAGAACTTTACATCAAACACCAATCCGCTTAATTTCCATTGCCAACTATTGCCACCATCGGTAGAGAGATAGAGATTGGAACGGTCTCCGGCAACAATTACGCTATCGTCGCCCGGCATAAACTGCGCCGAACCGGTACGAGCATAGCCATACATATTTGTAGAAATATCTTTCCAGTTCTTTCCACCGTCGTCGGTAATCCAAAGTATGCCACCTGCTCCAACAAGCACTCGTTCCGGGTTTGTAGTACTTATATCTACAGTTGTAATTTCACCACCCATCCATTGACCATTATTGCAGGGATACCAATTTTCACCTTTGTCATCGGTGCGAAATATCATACCCGTCTCGGAGCCACAATAGAGTATATTAGGGTTAGATGCTGACGCTTTAAAACGCTGAATGTTTGCCTGTGCAGGAGACATTTTTTTATGAACATAGTCGTATGTCTCAATGGGAGCAACCACACTCCAAGGAGCCGGGTCATTGGTGTTAGCTGTGCGAGTTCTGGCTACACGCTCTCTTTTTACGGCTTCATTCACCTCTTTTATCTCACTGTGATATTTTTGTGCCTTTGGCAGGAGAATTCTGCCATCGGGTTGCACAAAACGGGAATATGCTTTTTGAAAACGACGGAAGTGGTTTACAATTTGCTTGGTTGTCGGAGTTTTGCGACGAGCATCGGGGTTTGCCTTTAAGTAGACATTAAAGCTATCTACCATCTCGTGGTAATTGACCTTTTCGGGATGCATAAGTTGGGCCATCCATTCGGGAGAATTTGCCGGCAAATAGTTAAGAAGATATGGGGTATAAAGAGAATCTGCACCAATATTTTGCGCATTAATACTCCACGATATACACGCTAATAGAATTATTGAGAATATGTTACGTTTCATTTTACTATAAATTGTCCGAAGAATTTTTGAGAATCAGTTTTAATTAAATATATGTAGACACCGGGGGCAAGTGTTTCGATAGAAATTTCCACACTATCGTTGTCTGCGCCAATATTTGTACTTTGCAACAGATGTCCTTTGAGATTGTGTATAGTGAAGGTTGCATCACTCTTTAGACCCGAAGTATAAACCACAAGCGGTTCACTCTTTTCGAGCATGGTATTCTTTATTCCAACCTCTCCAACAATATTCTTCTCTATATCTGTCAGGCCGTTTCTCACTGTTATCATATTCTTTATTGTGCGTGATGAGGTTCCGGCAGGCGTTGTAATAGTTAATGTAACATCATAATCTCCATTATATCCAAATACTACTTTTGGATTACGCACATTGGGATCGCTCACACTCATGGGCTGTGGAGAGAAACTCCATTGCCATTTGGTGTTTTCATTCTGATGAACGATACTATAACTGTCGAACTGAACCTCTTTTTGCGGATTGGCAGATAAATCGCCACTACCAAGATTTATAGCCATAGGCTGGGGTACAGCAAGAAAGTCGCGATGATACAGCGGTGCCTCCCATAGTCCCTGATTTGTAGCCATACGAAGCACTGCATCTTTGTAGAAAGGTACAACCTTTGATATACGTGCACCGGGATTAAGCCCCGATGAGTAGTCTATAAAATCGTTCATTGTGTTATCCTTGAAAAAGACATATGCGTCATCGTATGTTGTAACATACATACTGTTATATTCGTCTCCCACAAGTATTATCTGATGAATCTTACGATTTACAAGTGAGCCTAAATCGAAATCATTCCATGTGTTACCACCATCAAAACTCTCCCTTACATAACCAGCCACTTCGTTACCAATAACTATTATGTGATTTTCATCGTTGGGGTCTACAGTTATACGAGTGTAATGCAGATAGTCGCTCAATTCCGGGAATGGCCGTTGAGGACATTGATAGAAACTCTCGCCCCCATCGTCGGAACGCCACACATTAAAGTTACCCGAGATATAAACGCGGTCGGGATTTGTACGTGCAAACTCATAGCTAAAGAATTCCTCGCCCTCACTATCGAAGACTTGCTGGAACGATGCTCCTTCGTCGTATGATAGATAGCCACCATAAATATCGTTCATATCTTGTATGAAAACTTTTAGTGCATAGCGTGGGTCGGTAGCAATATATCCATTCACACGTAACACCTCATAGGGTTTCTTTTCACTGAACCATGTATAATAATCTTCTTGAATTGTACCATCCATTTCACGTGGCATGATGCGGGTTAAAGCATCTGTAAAATAGACTTTCCATGGGTTACTTTTCATCACATAACCTGTTGCAATCTCTACACCTCCCACATGTAATGTATTTCCCTCGCCGTAACTTTTTGCGTGTACTACATCGCCATTATGCCAACGTCCTGCAGCCATTACATCTTCGTTCCAACCCACTCCAAGGCCTTGATAGTCCGATGCATATATACCATTATAGCGATCCAATCCTTTTGTCTCAAAGAAATCGGCAGAATATTTTATACCGCCATCATTGCATATCCATGTATCTCCGCAAGGATGAACTGCAATATCCTGTATATCGCAATGCATCCAATCGTGACGTTGATAGCCACCGATACCATGATCGCGATAATTACATGTTCCTTCGTCGGTTGAACGATAGAGCGATGTAAGACCAAACAGTACATGCTTTGGGTCTTTTGACGATGCACCTATCATCATATCGAAATATCCTTGACCTCCTTGCTCGTCCATTATAGGCGAGAAGGTGTTATCCCAATGCCAAGAACCTTTATAAACAGTTTTATCTTCCCAAGTTTCTCCTGCATCTTTAGATATCATTATTGCCGGTGTACCCATGCCACCATAAGGTCCTCTATCTTGTGCATACATATCTACTGTAGCCAAAGCATACACATAGTTTTCTCCACCGGGTGCAATGCTCACCGCCAAACGTCCACAGATTGCAAAACCAACCGGAAACTCTTTCTGTTTCCAACTGAAACCACCATCTTCGGAAACATAAGGATAGAGCCACTTGCTACCCGGTTCACGACGCAACAAGTATATTCTGTTCGGATTTCCGGGTTGCAATTCGTGGTCGAAACTAATTCCATAGAATGTGCAACTAAAAGATTTACCACCATCTTCGGAAACATAAAAACCACTATCGGGTTCTCCGAGGTCCTGACAGCCTACTGCCACTGTAATATTTTGTCTGTTTTCGGGATTTATACGAATAGAGTTTACTCGGTTTGCAATATTGCCACAACGCTCCCAACTATCACCACCATCTACACTCTTCCAGAGCCATGGGCCACCACCTACATAAACAATATTATTGTCTACAGGGTCTATTGCTATGCTGAAAATAGCACCGCCAAAATTGTGTTCCGGAGCACATGCCTGCCAACTTTCTCCATGGTCGGTAGTTTTAAACACCACACCAGTTTCTGTTCCACAGTATAGAATTTTATTATCGGAAAGGCTGACAGCTATTCTATAGACACACACCTGTGAATCTTTGGCCTTTACCACACCATTCTCATTTTCAAAAGTACGATTAGGGCCAATATTTCTCCACAATTTATTTGATGCAGAACGTGTCTTTACCAATGTAGCACTGTTCATTTCGTCAATTTGCCTCTTATACTCTTCTTTTGTTGGAAGCACAATGGTTCCATCGGGAGCAACGAATTTGCGATAGGCACTCATCCAACGACGATAGAAATTCACAGCGGGTTTATACTCAATTGTTTTGACACGAGCATCTACATTCCCGGCTGTCCACTCCTTGAAAAGGGATTGCATTTCGTCGAAGTTCACTCCAGAGGGATTTTCTTCTATTGCTTTCATCCATTCCGGAGCACTTACCGGCAATGGCTCGTACATATATGGATTATAATAACTGACAGCAGAATCGGCAACAGAGTGAAGATTGTAGCCAAAGCCTGACAAAGGGGATAGTACTGTTCCACAAAACAGCATGGAAAAGAGAATAGAAATTGATAGCTTTACTTGTTTCATTAATTTGTTGTTTAGTTATTTTACTCAATTTTACACAAAACATATTTTTGCAATATTCATAAAATTTATTGAAACAGACAACTATAACACACGTAAAAAAGTGTTAATATATTTAACAAAACATAATAACATATGTAAAAACAGATATTTATGCATAAAAAATGAAGTTGTTGTTATTTAAATAATAAAATATTATTTTCGCGACATAAATGCATTTATATATGAAATCACTTCGTTCACTATTTAGAATTGGTTTAGGTCCTTCAAGCAGCCACACAATGGGACCAAACCGTGCAGCAAAAAAGTTCATAGAGCGTTGTCCTAATGCCGATGCCTATAAAGTTACTTTATACGGAAGCCTTGCCGCTACAGGAGCAGGCCACATGACAGACAAAGCCATTCAGGAGGTAATTGAACCAATAGCACCTCTCGAACTAATATGGAAGCCTACAGAGTTTCTGCCATTCCACCCCAACGGAATGAAGTTCGAAGGTATAAAAGAGGGGAAATGTATCGACGAATGGGTTATATATAGCATTGGAGGCGGTGAGCTTGCCAATGAAAACTCCAAGAAAGACGAAGAGGATATTTACCCCCTTACAAATATCCACGACATAATGAATTGGTGCGACGAAACAGGTTGTAGCTATTGGGAGTATGTAGAAAAGTATGAAGGTCCCGAGATATGGGATTTTCTACGCAAAGTATGGAATACCATGCAAGAAACCATAAAGAGAGGTCTGGAGCACGAAGGAGTACTTCCCGGAGGTTTAGGAATACAACGCAAAGCTTGTACATACTTGTTAAAAGCAACATCATATAGCGCATCGGTTCGAAGCAAAGCAAAAGTTTATGCCTATGCTCTTGCAACATCCGAAGAGAATGCAAGCGGAACAACAGTCGTTACAGCACCCACATGTGGCTCTTGTGGAGTTTTGCCCGCTGTATTATATCACCTGTCTCAAGAACATATAAGTAGCGAGCCACGAATACTGCGTGCGCTTGCCACAGCAGGACTTTTTGGCAACATTGCAAAAGAGAATGCCTCGATATCGGGTGCCGAAGTTGGATGTCAAGGAGAAGTTGGTGTCGCATGCGCAATGGCTGCGGCCGCAGCATGCCAATTGTTTGGAGGAACTATAACCCAAATAGAATATGCTGCAGAGATGGGTTTGGAGCACCATCTTGGACTCACCTGCGACCCTATGTGCGGACTGGTTCAAGTACCATGTATTGAGCGTAATGCCATTGCAGCATCACGTGCATTGGATGCATGTACATATGCAACCCTTTCGGATGGAAAACACAAGATTGATTATGACCGTATAGTAGAAGTTATGCGTGAAACAGGCCACGATATTCCCAGTTTGTACAAAGAAACATCTACCGGTGGCATTGCAAAAATTGATGTTAAGCAACGCTATAAAAGATAGCAAATGTTCATAGCAATAAAAAATCCCGCATTTGCGGGATTTTTTATTGCTACTTATTCTTGTATATCATTTTGGTTGGTTTATAACATACATTATCGTATTTCTCCAAAACCTCACCGGTATCCGTATTAAACACCCAAACACTTCCGTTTAGACCTTCTTGCTCAGGTTCATAGAATGCAACATAAGTTTTTTTATGGTCCTTGCTTATCTCAAATGCTGTAATAATTGCGTCGTCACTTCCCACTGTAAGCAACTCTTTAGTGTTTGTAATAAGTTCGCTACTTGTATAGTTCCAACGACGAACTTTGTTACCGTCGGCAAACAATAACGACATGTATGTTGCGTTTGCTATACACGGAGTTTTCTCATTAAGAGGAATAGGGAAGGATGAGAAACCTGCCATATTGAAACCATTTGAAGCAAGATAATTCTCGCCGATATCATAATTATGTTCCCAGATAATGGTTGCAATTACACTTTTATAGTAGGCTGATGCATTCTTTGTTATGGAAAGAAATTCTGTTGCAAAACCATTCTCCCGAAGTTGGTCGTCAGTCATACGAATTTTTGTCATTGCAACTAAATCTTTTCCTTCGAAATAGTTCGCAGTATCCATCTCCTCGCGTGTAGAATGATAATTTCTGGAGCAATAGTATGGTCCATGACCTACATACAAATTGGCCAAAGCACCTATCTCTTTATCCCAGAATAGAATATCATAGTCGTATCCGCTTCTGGAACTTACAATGCAACTCTGAGCATAGGTATATGGAAACTTACGAGAAGGGGTAAGAACTCCTTCGGTTGTAGAGTATTCGTATGTTTTTCCATTTTCACAGAGTACAGGATATGAAATACCCGGATAATCAACTTCAGGTATAGCGAGAATAGTAGGAACAAAATCGTCATATTCGGGAACGCGCAACAGGTTCTCTACAACCAAAGTCTTTTCGTGCAAACAATAAATTGATGCAACATCATCGCCAATGCCACTTCCCTGACAAGCGATAACAAGACGACCACCACTTTGAACTATATCCACTGCATTAGAGGCAAAATTATAGTCTTGGTTGTTGATGGCAAAACAATCGCCTTTTGTGAACTCTGCTTTTTCATTAGGACTATATGGTGTTTGCATAAAAGAGAGCATAGACTTTCCTTGTGCATCGGTGCTGATAACGGTTATTCCCTCTTCGTATGGAGTATTAACATTCAGCTTAAATGGGAAAAATGTTTTTCCATCTTCGTTTTCAACAATAAAACGGCAATTGTATTCACCTAGTTCCTTTGCAGAATATTGAAACTCCTGTTCGGTTGAGTAGACTTCTAAATCAATCTCCCATGTATAGGACAAAGGTTTTTCTACATTTGTCTGTGTAACAACCGGAGAAATAACAAGCGTTTCATTTTTACCTATATTATAGACCTCTTTTATTGAACCATCTTGAATTCTGATTTCAGATAGAGGGTGTGTTGCCTCTGTTGTTTCATCATCGAAGCATGCCACAAAAAGAGGCAATGTAATTATAAACAGAAATATCTTTTTGTAATTTTTCATACTGAATTAGGAGTTTTTAGTTTGAGCCGTATGGATTGGGGAAATCGAAGATAAAATCGGGGTATTTAGAAAGTATCATCTCACGTTCTTCATTAAAATGATTATACATTTTAGAATATATATACTTTCTGAATACTGTAGCATATACAACAGGAGAGCCATCCGGTATATGCTCCAGATTTTCGCCATACTCCTTCACTATGTTTTTATAGGTTTCGGGTAATATCTGTTCCAGTTCATGGAAATATTCCACCATTTTTATAAGTTTGTAAGGATGCCACTCCCCTAAGAAAGTCTTTAGCCACACTTTTTGACCGCTGCTATTCAGCCAATTAGGTTGCTCAACGGCATTATCGAAACGAAGCACACGTATTTGACTGGCCATGTTCAATGTTGGAGTAAAGAAATCACTTTCCAACAACTGCAAACCAAGTTTGTAACGTGTATAATTGGGGTAAGTTCCTTCCAAATTATCACGTATAATTTCTACAACTATATGGCCATCTACTGAATTAGCCGGCACAACTGCCTCTTTTATGCGATAATGAACATCAGCCTCGGCTTGTGTTGAGTCATCTATAACAACATACTCAATAGGGCGTGGCTGAGCACTTACACCACCCATTACACGAACCGGTATTTCATATTCATAAGTCTTCACATTAAGTGGAGCTACACCGAATGAGTAACTCAATGTATCCTTTGTAAAGTATATACCATTTATAGATGTATCATATTTTAGATAATCGGTCTCTTCACAGGCAACAAAGAGTAAAGTAACCGGTAGCGACACAGCTACAACAAAGTATTTAAAAATTCTCTTTATCATAAAACTCTTAATTACGGTTTTCAATTTCAATATCGGGAATAGGAACTACATAAGTACCTTTAGCGGGTTGATATGTAGTTTTACTATCGTATGATTCTATCTCTAAGTTCTGACGTTTCATATTAAAGAAGGTTTGTCCTTCGCCAATAAACTCTTTGAAACGCTCCTCGTTTATGGCCTCTTGTGTCAGAAGATTGTTTTCTGTTCTACCTGCAAGTGGGTCAATACCTCTGTGTTTGAGAACCTCATCAAAATATTCAACAGCAGCATCGTAATCTGAATCCAACAAACATTCCGCTACAATGTAATACATTTCGGGAAGACGAATCATGTTTATGCCAAGAATGAGATGTGCAGGGCGCTTAGATGCCATATTTTGCAGTTCGTAGATATCAGTCAGTTTCCTTAGACGATCACGGAGCTCATTTCCAAAACTCTCAGTTGTAAAGTAAGCTTCTACACGATAATCCAAACCAGGAACATTTGTTTCGTATGTCTCTTTGAAATCGTCGCGAGGATAAAGAGATGAACGGTCTATCATCTGTTGCAATTTTGGCGACACATTTGAATAGAAACCTGCATGATATATACCAAAGATAGCCTCTTTTACAGACAACACACCAGCCACATCGTTTCTAACTTCTATCTTATCTTTTAAAGTATATCCACTGTTTTCTATCACATCTTTAGCATATTCAAGAGCCTTCTCTTTATTACCCATTGTAAGATATACACGAGCCAAAGTTGCCTTTACCGCATACAAGTTAAAATGAATCTGACGATCTTTCATAAAGAGAGATGTATTCACATATTCATTTTCATTTGCCAACAAGCGTTCTGCCTCTAGAAGGTCGTTCAACACATGCTCATAGTTCTTAGATAGTTTTTCGAACTCGGGGGTATTTAATGAAAACTCTGTTGCATAAGGTATTCCTTCGGCATCGGGATTCACTGTTATCTGTTCTGCAAAAAGGCGCATCAAATCGAAATGCATAAAGGCACGCAATCCTAGTGCTTCTCCTTTATATATATTATAGGGATATCTATCGACATCGGCACCACTTATCAATGATGCATTCAATATACTGTTTACATTAGAGATATTCTTATACATTTCTGTCCAAATACCTTCGAAAAGGTCTTGTACAGCAGAGTGTGTATATTCATAGCGTCCCAAAGCCTCTATAGCGGTATTTCCACCCTTACAGTACATTGTATGAGCCATAATTTCGATGGCCGAGAAATGCAGTTCTTGTCCATAAAGCGAAGTTGAACGCATTTGAGAATAGACACCGTATAGAGCATCCTCTATTCCTTCGGGGGTTGAGAGCAAAGGGTCGCGTTTAACCTGTCCATCGGGAGTTATATCCAGAAAATCATCACACGATGTTGTGCATAGAATCAAGGCGCACAAATAGAAAAATATATATTTAATTTTCATCATCACTTTCCGTTTTATATTTATTATAAATTTTTAGAGTGTAAGGCTAAGATAGAATTCGCAACCCTCGCTATACAGATAGGTTGTTCCACGTTCAATCTTGACTGTTGAGAAGCGCAAAATATCTGTAAAGTTGATACCGGCACGAAGATTACGGAGTTTCAATTTTTTACAAACCTTTTCGTCGAACTCATAGCTTAGGTTGAGTGAACCAAGCGAAAGTGTATTCTCTTCTTCAGCAAAGCGATCGGTTTGTTCGGGGCGTGAACTATCGGCAATATTCTTGTAAAGAGCCACATCACCGGGTTGCTTCCAACGATTATCGAACACACGCTGGTCGGCATTATAATGAGGATCGGAGCCTTCGACCTTTGAGACACGTGTTGTGTTGTACACCCATGCACCTAAACGGTAGTTGAACATTGCATACAAGCCGAAACCTTTCCAATAGAGATTGGTACTGAATGAGCCTGTTAAACGTGGCTCTGTATCGCCAATATAAACACGGTCATTTGGGTCGTATTTAAATGTTCTCTCTCCGTTTCGCTTTATATATATCTCTTTTCCTGTAGCAGGGTCTATACCTGCTGAACGCACCAATTTGAGCGCTGTAACACTCTCTCCCTCGGCATATTGTGGTAGTGGAGTGAGTGTGGTATAGGCATTCTCCTGATTCTCTTTGTTTATCTCCTCAAGTGCACTATTAATTTTAGTAATCTTGTTACGGTTGAGGTAGGCCATTGTAGCCAAACGCCAATAGAAATCGTTTGTACGGAACACATAGCCATCTATTTGGAACTCGAGACCTTTGTTCTGCATCTCTCCCAAGTTCGATTTTGCAGTTGTAACACCGGTAGATGGTGCTTTTGCTTTGTCGAGCAGCAAATCGGTTGTATTGCGGATATATGCATCTACAACAAGATTTAATCGACGATTGAAAAGGCTGAGGTCGAGACCAATATTATAGTTCATAGTACGCTCCCAAGTTAAATCGACGTTACCGATTGTAACAGGAATTGCACCAATACCGTTTTTGTACTCATAGATATTCTTATATTCATACATTGTCATGGCTTGGAACGGGCTGAAACTAACCTTACCTGTGTAACCCATGCTTGCACGTACTTTAAAGATATCTATATGCTTGCGTACACTTTCCATGAATGATTCATTTGCAACGTTCCATCCAAGGCCACCCGACCAGAAGTGTCCATAGCGGTTATTTTCACCAAACTGCGATGAACCGGTCATTCTCCATGTGGCATCGGCGAAATAGCGGTTACGGAATGAGAAGTTTCCTGTAACAAAGAGACCTACATCGGACATTTCTTCTTGTGAGCCATAGGGCTGACGGTCTGTTGGATATCCGGCAGCATTACCAATGAACGAGAGGTTATCGTTGAAGAAACCTATCACTTGAGTTGTTGCACTACGACTATTCGCATGGTTTATCTCCCAACCACTCGAAATGCTTATCAAAGATTCATCTTTGAACATCTTATTGAATGTAGCAACAACGTTTCCGTTATAACTGAGCCCTCTTGAGTCGGCTTTTGTCAGTTGTCCTTTTTTGCTAAGGTCTGTTTCGTCTTTGAACTGCAATGACTTTGGAGAGGTAAATATATCGCTCCAACCAATATCGCTCGACAAATTAAAATGTCCGGTTACAAGGAACATTTTGTTTATGTCCCAACGAAAATCGGTGCTATTTGTAAGGTTTGAAGAGCCATCACGTGAATAACTACCCAATTTAGCCTCATACAAAGGATTATTTAAATTCCATGCAAGGTTGGTATTTGGTGTTCCGTCGGCATTGTACATTCTTTCATAGGGGTTCATTTGAACATACTGGTCGAAAGAGCCATAAGGGGTATCTTGGGTTTTTATCTGTGTGTATGTTGTTCTATTCGATATTTGGAATGCTTTGTTTACAAAATAATCGATTTTAAATCCTAAACTGTAACGTTTACGATAGTCGTCTTTCATTACACCTTTTGTATCACCAAAACGTCCGGTTAATTCGTAACGTATATTAGATGCTCCACCATATACACGCAAAGAGTGGTCGTGTGAGAAAGCCACGCGAGCCGGTTGCGACAGCCAGTCGGAGTTTTGACCTGCTACGATGGCTTTATATCTTTGATTATAAATTTCATCAAGTTCATACTGTAATGGCAATCCGGTTGTAGAGCTTAAAGCACCTTCTGCTGCAGTATAAAGACCTGCTAAACGCTCGTATTCGAGTTTCTCCGATGCATTCAACACATTATAATCGTCGAGTTTTGGGAACTGCAAATTACCTGTGAAGTTATATTGAACACGCACAGTGCTCTCCTTTATTGGCTTACGTGTAATAACGATTACACCATTTGCTGCTTTAGAGCCATAAAGTGCAGTAGCAGAAGCATCCTTAAGAACGGTAATATTTTCAATCTCGTTCATATCGAGGTCGTACAGTTCTTGCATTGAGATTTCTGTTCCATCCAAAATAATTGTAGGTTGGTTCACCTGCTGTCCCGAATTGGAGAACGAACTCATTCCGCGCAAAACAAGTTCAGGGACATGGTTAGGGTTTGAACCTTGTGCTGTATTCTGCACCATAGACATACCCGGTGTGAGTGCAGCAATTGCGCCTATGAGGTTTGTTCCTGACACCTGTTTAAGTTCCACTCCGCTTATTTGGGTTGCAGAACCTGTAAAGGTTTGCTTATTTTTTGTTACAAAGCCTGTTACGACTACATCGTTCAGTGTGTGCGCATCTTCCTCAAGTTCAATTCTCATATTTGTGAGTTTACGCGACGAGGAATTGAATTTCAGCAGAGAATAACCGATGAAAGAGACTTGAACCTCGAATTTATCTACAGAGGATGTAATTTTGAACGCTCCTGTCATATCTGTAGATGTTCCTGTAAGCAATTTTCCATTGCTCCATATTGCTACAGATGCACCTATTAAAGGTTCACCACTCTTTTTGTCTACTACGACACCATCTACAACAACACCTTTTCCGTCTGTAGCCGTTTGAACGTTGGCAACATCATTATGCAAAGCAAATATGTTCTGCACAGGAATAATTGCCAAAATTATTGCAAACAGCAAACACAACGGAGTTCTTACAACATTTTTAACCATTAGTGCTATACTATTCATTTATCAAATAAAATTTATCTATTAATTCTTCAATTATTAAAACGAACATAGAATTGTTCTATTGCACAAGCGAGTGTTAAATACCGGTATTTAAACCCTTTTAAGAAACAAAAGACATTTTCTAAGTTGTTATTCGATATTTGGGTGCAAAAATAGTAAAATTATCGTATGTTATATAATATTATATAATAAAATATTATTTATATATAAGAAACGGGCCTCTTTGCAAAGAGGCCCGTTTACATGTATAAATAGAAAATTATAAATCTTTTACTTAACTATTACCTTTTTGCCATTTACAATGTATATGCCGGGAGCAACAATCGATTCTACACGACGGCCACTAAGGTCATAAATACCTTTAACAACTGTAGTTTCTGCATCTGTCATTTCAACAGAAGTAGACTCCTGTTTTACTGCAGTCATATTACTGTAAAAAACAACAGGAGAAGAAGCCGATGTAGAGAAGTTGAAATTATGAATAAAGAATGGAGCAATAGTTATGGTTCCATCATCATTCAATGTAAATTTCAAAGGATTGGTTTTACTGGATTCATCTGTAACTTGCAGGAATGTTCCATCGTCATTCATTTTCAAGAATGCACATTCATAATAACCATCAAGAGCCACATTTGCACTCTTGCCGTCTGTTGCCGGAGTTAACTCAAAACCTTGCGTTTCATTAATAGTATATGTATCATAACCCATGAATTCTGTTACCATGTATATTCCAACTGTATCGAAATATTTTACCACAATCTCAAATTCACTTGGCCAAATTGTCGCAGATGTTCCATCGGCTGGAAGCACAAATTCACTCTTAACAAGATATGTTCCGGCCCAATCAAAAGTATCTGAACCATCACCACCATTCACAACCTTTTTCAAAGTTCCTGCTGAATACCACTGTTTCATTGCAATATCATCAACAAGTTCTTTCTCATTTGTATCGGTATTTTCAACCCATCTTACTGTATCTGAGACAAAGGCAAAACCATTAGAGAGCGAAAGAGTATTTTCGTTGGCAAATGAGAAATTAATAGAATTTTTTGGGGTAGACCCATAGAGATAATTCAAGCGAATTGTATCTGACTCCGATTCATAAACAACAGTATTATCGTATACCATTTTCAATATTACACCATCGAAAGTTGCGGGTAATGTAAAGTTATTAAAGCCATCAATAGAGAAGTTTGCATCGTATGCTTTATTATCACTACCTGTTTTCTCAAGTGAAACCGCAAACTTAGTAGGCACAAAAGAGTCTTTATCAGTACTATTGTCAGCACTACTTGCATTGAACATCCAATCTCCACTCAAATCTACAATTTCCACTGTTTCAGCCTCAAGCAATGTCATTTTAACATTCTTAAAAGATGCAACAACAGTGGTATTCAGTGAATTATATCCCTCTATCTCAACAACGGCAAAATCAGGAATAGATATTTCCTTTTTATCCGGGTCATAAGTAAAAGATAAAGATTCGTAACCCTCAGTCAATTGTTTACCGTCTTGCCACACACGATATGGGTTATCTCCATTTGGATGTGTCATATAAATATTATTCCATAATTGCGGATTATTAGGATTTAAAGCAATAATTTCGTTTGTAGACTCGCGGAGGGAATTTAAGTTCATGAACTTGGAAGAACCGGCAAAGCCCACAATTCTTGCGTCATATGGTTTCCCTTTTTCTATTACAACATTGCAATCTCCAGACAACTCATCGCGATATTTTTCACCGGCTTCTGTAATCACCAAATCGGCTGTAAATTTATACTCGCCATAAAGATTTGCCCAACTTAATTGCGCCTTAGCAGGAACAATCAGCAGCAACGATAGAGTAATAAATAATAAAGTAATCTTTTTCATAAATAAATTATTAACTGTTTATATTCTTATTTTAAGCGTTCCAATAGTTCTTTCAGTGGTTCTCCGGCACTGGGGCGAGGAGCATTATGCATATACAAGCGTCCTTCTTTGTCATAAATAGCAAAGAAAGGTATTCCACGTACATTCAAAGCTTGTCCAATTGCATTTTCTGTATCAATAAGTTGATGTCCATGCATGTCAAATGTTGTTATAGCCTTTTTCCACGCATCCTCTTTGCTATCTACCGATATTGAGACAAATACAACATTTTCGTTTTGCAATTCCTTTTCTAGCTTTTGCAGACTTGGGATTTCTCGTTTACATGGACCACACCACGAAGCCCACATATCTATATAGACATATTTTCCTTTAAATGTCGAAAAATCGACTGTATTACCATTTGCATCACGCAACACCACACTTTCGGGGAAAGGTGCTCCTTTAATTGTAGAACGACGCTTCTCATACTCTTTGAGTATAGTTTCATCTACATCATATTTCTCGGTAACAACTCTCAGTTGCTCCAACCCACCTTCAAAGTCTTCGTTATAATCGTGTTTAGAGATAAACGAATTTAATAGTACTTTTCCGACAGCCTGACGAACATTTGTATTGGTATAATTGCCATACAATGCTTCGAATTTTTCTATAAGCGAGGCTTTACGTGGCAATGCAGAGAGGATTGTCGTAACAGAAGTTGGAAAGAACATAGCCATATCGCTATCGAGAAACGATTGCGATGAAGAGAACAGAGGAGCCTTAGGCATAGGTTTATCGGCACGTCTCAATTGTCCGGATATTACATTTTCCACATTTTGCGCAACTGAGTATGACCAGATATTAATAAATTCTTGTACCTCTTTGCTACAGCCTTTGCCGGAGATATTTTTGGCTTTATCAAAGCACATGTTCACATATTCCGATAATTTAGTACTATCTACATCGTTGTTACTCCAAATATCACGATTAACATTTAGTTCCAGCATCGCATATTCCGACAAAGCGCTATTATCGGTATCGAAGTTTGCCGTTAAGTGCTTTTCTTCTTTTTTTAGCTCAATATTCGCCACGTCGCCACCCGGCAAATAGAGATATAAGAACATTTGAATATTATCTTTTACACCGGTCAATTGATAAAAGCCCGATTGTGATTCAATGGTTTCACCTGCATATAAAGCGCCATCGAAAGATAGTTCACGAATGGCATCGCTACTTTTTTCCAATGGGCGTATATATATCTTTAAGTCGGCAACGCTCTCTGGAATTAATTTAATTTTAACCTCTTTGCCACTCACAGAAAGAGTTATGACAAAAAGAGACAATAGCATTGTTGAAAAGATTTTCTTTATCATAGTAGATTATTTATTCAAAAATTTGCTTGCAAAAATATACAAAATGATGCATTTTGGCAACACAATCTCAATTATTTATATTTCTGTAACAGTAGAATTTATATATCGGCCACTTTAGAAATAGAATTTAATTTTAATAATAGTTCAAGGCACACAGAGCCTGCATTTGTTCTATTATAAACTTTTTTTAAACTAAGCGATACAAGAATACGTATAAAAAAAAGAACGAGAGCATTCATTGCTCTCGTTTAGTAGCGGGGGAAGGGATCGAACCTCCGGCCTTTGGGTTATGAGCCCAACGAGCTACCACTGCTCCACCCCGCGATGCGGTTTTAAAAACTGATGCAAAGGTAAGGCGTTTTTTTCAAAGTTCCAAATATTTCGTAAACAAATTACGAATAATTTAATAATAGGGGATGAAATTTTTCTTTTTTTAGCATCACAAAATTGCACATGTGTGCAAAAAGAAATACCTTTGCATGCAAATTTACATGACAATATAATTATGTCTACCACAGATACGAGAGAGCAAATCATAAAGGTTGCACAAAAACTATTTGCGCAAAAAGGTATAGAAAATATCACTATGAGCGACATTGCAACAGAAGCAAACAGAAGTCGTCGCACTGTCTACACCTATTTCCAAAGCAAAGAGGAATTACTACAGGCGTCAATAGAAATGGAAGTGATGAAAATTTCATCGGCAATAGCAAAGGTTGCCACATCGAAACTTTCTCCCGACAAAAAGATTGTGAAACTCATTTTTGTACGACTTAGCTATACTCGCAACGTTGTTAAGCGCAACAGTGGTATTAGTTCGGAGTATTTCAATAACATGTGGATTATAGACCACATTCGCAAAACCTTTGATGTAAGAGAAATTGCTCTGTTTCGCACAATAATAACAGATGGAGTACACCAAGGAATTTTCAAGGTAGACAGCCCCGATTTAGCAGCGCGATTTCTCCATTTTTGCATTAAAGGTATTGAAATACCATATATAAATGGCATTGTAAGCAAGAACAAAGATGATAAATTTGTTCAGAATTTCACAGAGAAAGTAATACTTAATGCTTTGGGCGCAAAAACCGAATAATCATGAATGTTCTTTACGAAGACAACCACATAATTATCATAAACAAACGTGCCGGTGAGATTGTACAAGGAGACAAAACCGGAGACCCATCACTCTGCGACACATTAAAGCAATTTCTGAAAGAGAAGTATAACAAACCCGGAAATGTATTTGTGGGTTTGCCACACCGTTTAGACCGTCCGGTAAGTGGCATTGTGGTTTTTGCAAAAACCAGCAAAGCACTTGAGAGGTTAAACGAGATGTTCCGAACAAGTTCGGTTAAGAAAATTTATTGGGCGATAACAAAAAACAGACCACCCAAAGAGGAGGATGAATTAATCCATTGGATTCTGCGCAACGAAAAGATGAACAAGAGTTTTGCTCATGCAAAGGAGGTAAAAGGTAGCAAACAGGCCTTGCTACACTATCGCCACATAGCCTCATCGCAGAACTACAACCTTGTCGAAGTTGAGTTAAAGACAGGACGACACCACCAGATAAGATGCCAATTATCTGCTATTGGATGCCCTATAAAAGGAGATTTAAAGTATGGAGCAAAACGCTCCAACCCCGATGGTAGTATATCACTACATGCCAGACAAATAGAATTCATTCACCCTGTGTCGAAACAGCCCATTACAGTTGTTGCGCCAGTACCAACGGACAGCCTATGGCGCAGTTTCGAGGATAGCGCAAAATAGCCTATCCCTTTTTCATATAATAGAGAACGTTGCTATTTCCTTTACGAAACAGTTCTTTTGCCGTCGAGCGTACTTGTTCGGCTGTAACTGCACGATACTCGGCCACTTCATTAAAAAGGGTTTCTGCCTTTGAGCGCCATTCTGCTACTGCTATATTGTTACAAAGATTTTCTCCACTTAAGTTTCGAAACGTATGTTCCGATTCAAAGCGGTTACGCACTTTGTTAAGTTCTTTATCAGGAACAAGCTCTGTTTGCAAAAGGGTCAGTTCCTGCCATATTGCCTCTTCTGCCTGTTTCATGGAGACACCGGGAGCAACACGAGAATATATCCAGAAAAGTCCGGGGTCGTCGCATCCCGAAATGAAAGCATCTATTTTGGTAAATAGATGTCTCTTTTTTACAAGGCGATAAAGTAAACGCCCGGAGTATCCATTGGAAAGGATATCCGATATCACATCGCAAGGGAAGTAATCGGAATGGGCACGTGCGCCCATGTGGAATGCCATGTACAATGCGTTTTCAGGGACATTACGATAGACGGTTCTGCGTCGTTGGCGTCGCTGTCTTGGATCTTGGGGCAACGGTTGTTTTTTAACACCCTTTGCAGGTATGGTGCCAAACCATTTCTCGCTCCACTGCACAACCTGTTCAAAAGAGATATTACCCACTACAGAAAGCACAGCATTGTCGGGAGCATAATATTGCGAATAGAATTCGCGCAACACTTCGACAGAAACATCTGCTATGTGCGATAACTTGCGTCCAATAGTAGACCAACGATAGGGGTGCTTTTTATAGGCCAATGCACGTAGCAACATACTTACATCGCCATAAGGACGATTCAGATGCTCTTGCTTGAACTCCTCCATAACAACCCGACGCTGAACATGTACACTTTCTTCCGTTAGTTCTATGTTCTGCATACGGTCGCTTTCGAGCCAAAAAGCAAGTTCTGCGTTTTGTTTGGGGAGCGATATATAGTAATTGGTAATATCGTTGTTTGTGTAAGCATTATTTTCGCCACCGGCACTCTCCAAAGGCTCGTCGAAAGAGGGAACAGCCGGAGTACCTTCGAACATAAGATGTTCAAAAAGGTGCGCTATGCCTGTATATTCACTACTCTCGTTACGTGCCCCCACCCCGTATAGCAGATTAACATAGACCATCTGCGAGGTTTCGTCGAGAATATGCACTATGCGCAAGCCATTATTCAGCCTGTATCGGTTTACCGTTTTCATCTACAAGATACATCTTCTTAATTACAACATCTTTTGTGGGACGGTCGTAGACATCGTATGCCTCACGCGAAATTGCCTCCACAACATCCATGCCCTCGAGCACCTCGCCAAAAACAGTATAATAACCGTCTAAATGGAATGCACCACCAACCTCTTTGTAGTGTTTTCTCTGTTCATTGGAGTAGGCAAATTTCTTATCGGCCATAGCAGAATCGGCCTTTTCACCGAAGAATTTAAATAGTTTATTAAATTCCTTTTTCTTTTCGGCACTCTTCTTGCTCTCGGCATGCAGTTTAGCAACCATATCTTGATAGGGCTCCTGTACCTGCTCGTATATCTTGCGACGGATAGTCTTATTATATTTTTCTTCTTGAGCATTTAAGTTCTTATCATACACCGTTCTACCTGTTATGATGCAGAAATGGCTTCCCGAAGACTCCACTGCAGGGTTAAGGCTGGCGGCCGACAATGCTCCATATTTGTGCCAAAAGCGAGTTGGGTCTATTTCTGCAGGGATTTTATATGTTACATCGGTTTCTCCCAAACGAGTACCCGGTTTTGCACCACGAGTCATAGGGTCGCCGGCTTGAATCATAAACTCCTTTTTAATTCGGAAAAATAGTTGTCCGTTGTAATAGCCGTTCTTTACAAGATTTACAAAATTCTTGCGATGTTGCGGTGTCTCTTTATACAAAACAAGTTTTATATTTCCCCTGTTTGTCTCTATTAGAACATATTCATCGCTATCGGGAAAATTTTCATTAAGTTGCTGAATTCCGAATTCTCCTTTTGGGGCATCTTGCGTACATGCCACAAATGTAATTGCAAGGATAAGAAGCAAAGTTCTGACAATCTGTTTCATATAGCTATGTTTTAATCTATTTCTATGTTTCACATTCAATGTCGCGAAGATAGTCATATTTTTTGAAAGAAAAATTATTTTATCTCAAACCACATCCATCAAGAAAAATTTAATTATTCGTTTTGCTCTTTGACATGCTTGTGTTACATTTGCAAAGATATGGCAACATCAAACAGCCTCATAAGATAACACAAACACAAAAAACAGGATATAATGGCAACATTAAAAGAAAAAATTGGTTATGGATTTGGAGATATGTCCTCATCTATGTTTTGGAAAATTTTCAGTGCGTATCTTCCTATATTCTACGCAACCGTATTTCATTTGAGCCTCGAGGTTACAGGTATACTAATGTTAGTTACAAGGATTTGGGATGCTGTTTCCGACCCTATGATGGGAATTATTGCCGACCGAACACAAAGTCGCTGGGGTAAATATCGTCCCTACCTATTGTGGATTTCAATTCCATTTGCTATTGCCGGAGTATTACTATTCACAAAACCCGAATTTGGAGAAACAGGCAACACTGTATGGGCTTTTGCCACATATATTCTTATGATGACTGTGTATACAGCAATTAACGTTCCTTACGGTTCTATGCTTGGCGTGATGACAGAAGACTCTGATGAAAAGACTGTATTTTCGTCGTTCAGAATGTTCTTTGCTTACGCCGGCTCATTTATTGTGCTTGCCATTTGGGAACCTATGTGTAATTGGTTCTCGAGTCTGATGGGAACATTGAAAGAGGGTGAACAACTCACACACGACCCCAACGCATGGCAATATGCAATGATTGTAATTGGTATATTCTGCTGTGCACTTTTCGTTATCACTTTTGCTATGACTCGTGAAAACGTCAAAACCCAGATTAAAGAAACCGACATTTTAAAAGACCTTGGCTCATTGTTACACAACAGTCCTTGGTGGATTCTATTGGGAGGAGTACTCTTCTTTAATTTCTTTAATGCTATTCGTTATGCAGCCATTCCTTTCTACTTCACCACACTCATTGCGGCAGATGCCAAACTCAGCATATTCTCTATAGAGTTCCTTTTCTATTCGGGAATTTTTCTGGCTGTTGGTGAGATAGCAAATATGATTGGTGTTGCCGTTGCTACACCAATCACATTTAAGATTGGAAAGAAAAACACATTCCTATGGTCGCTGTTTGCACTTATTGCTTTGTGTATTTCATTCTATTTTGTTCCAACAAGTGGTACAGTAGCCTATTGGACGCTATTTATTTTACAGATTTTAGTTTGTATACTAACAGGTGTGATATCGCCTCTTGTTTGGAGTATGTATGCCGATATTTCCGATTATGCCGAACTTAAATTCAAGACAGCATCAACCGGATTAATATTTTCGTCATCATCTATGGCACAGAAATTTGGCGGTGCATTTGGCGCGGCAGCCGTAATGTGGATATTAGCAGGATTTGGTTTCGACACAGCAGAGGGTGCAATACAAACCGGAGAGGCTATACATGGAATACAGCTACTCATGAGTTGGATTCCTGCGGCTATAGCACTTATATCGGCATTTTTCATTATCATTTATCCACTTGGAACAAGCCGAATGAAAGAGATAAATGCAAAACTCAAAGAGATTAGAAACAATTAATTTAAAAATAAACAATAATTTATGGCAAAGAACATTCCTTGGCAAGAGCGCCCCGAGGGTTGCAACGATGTAATGTGGCGTTACAGCAAGAACCCTGTAATTGGACGATACAGTATTCCTTCGTCGAACAGTATATTCAATAGTGCAGTTGTACCTTTTGAAGATGGTTTCGCAGGTGTATTCCGTTGCGACAACAAACGTGTGCAGATGAATATTTTCGCAGGTTTTTCCAAAGATGGTATCAATTGGGAAATAAACCATGAGCCCATTGTTTTCAAAGCCGGCAATACCGACATGATTGAAAGCGATTACAAATACGACCCACGTGTTACTTGGATTGAGGACCGCTATTGGATTACATGGTGTAATGGTTATCATGGCCCAACTATCGGCATAGCATATACATTTGATTTTAAGGAGTTCTTCCAATGTGAGAATGCATTCTTGCCATTTAACCGCAACGGAGTACTGTTCCCACAAAAAATAAATGGTAAATATGCAATGCTATCGCGCCCCAGCGACAATGGTCATACACCTTTTGGCGATATCTATATCAGCTTTAGCCCCGACATGAAATATTGGGGTGAGCATCGTAGTGTAATGAAAGTTCTGCCGTTTGAGCAGAGTGCATGGCAATGTACAAAAATTGGAGCAGGCAGTGTGCCTATTCTCACCGACGAAGGTTGGTTAATGTTCTACCATGGTGTAATCACCACCTGCAACGGTTTCAGATATTCAATGGGTGCAGTGTTGTTAGACAAAGAAGACCCCACAAAAGTTCTTTACCGTAGCAAAGACTATCTGCTGGCACCGGCGGCACCTTATGAGCTTGCAGGAGATGTTCCAAATGTAGTGTTCCCCTGTGCAGCACTGCGCGAAGGCGATAAAGTGTCTGTTTACTATGGTGCAGCCGACACTGTTGTTTGCATGGCATTCGGCTATGTAAGTGAAATTATCGAGTGGCTGAAAAAACAGTAAAAACATTAAGCAACATATAAAAATATTAGGTAGCACGTGTGCTACCTAATATTTTTATATGTTAAGATGAACTATTATCTATTCTTTAACAAAACGCATCATAGCCCAACGAGAATCCTCGGCAAAACCAAGATAGCGCAAGCCATGACGAGCAGCCTCTGCCTTGAGCACATCAATATCCTCTACATAAAATCCACTTATAAACAGCAAAGAACCGGTGTGCATACAAGTTGCATAACTACCCATGTCGGCAAGAAGGATATTGCGATTTATATTTGCGATGACAATATCGAAGTCATCGTTATCTTTTATAGCATCTACACCACCAAGACGCACATCAATGTTGGCTGTGTCGTTAAGCGCAATATTCTCCAAAGCATTTTCGTAGGCAAATTCATCAATATCTATTGCTACGGCACTTTTGGCACCATGCTTGCATGCAAGAATTGCCAACAGAGCAGTTCCACAACCCATATCCAGAACAGTTTTACCATTCATGTCGGTTGCAAGAATTGCCCGCACCATGTGGCATGTTGTTTGATGATGTCCGGTTCCGAATGCCATTTTTGGGTCTATAAGAATATCGTATTTCACTTTGGGAATGTCGGTATGAAAAGTGCTGTGTATAACACATTGGTCATCGACCACAATAGGTTGAAAATAGTTTTTCTCCCATTCGGCGTTCCAATCTTCTCCCTCTACCAATTCCGCGGTATAATCAATTGAATAGCCCTCGAGTGGGAACTCATTGACTACTGCAGCCACAGCATCGGCATCGAAGCTTGCTTGTGGGACATAGGCTGTCATTCCTGTCTCTTCGGGGACAAAACTCTCAAAGCCAATTTCGGCCAGCATGGCTGCCAACACGTCTGATGCCACCTCTTCGGCCGGTGCAATATTAAATGTAACTTTTGTATAATCGTTCATAACGCTATTTTTGTTTAATATTTTCAAAATATTGATTTTGCATTAACAAAACCTGCTACTATATATTTCGAATGCAAATGTAATAAAAGCGAAATAACAACGCTCGAAAAGAGACAAAAAAAGTTTTATGAAGGGACAAAACTCAACATGTGGCTTAAATATTATAAAAAGAGAGGTTTTTATGAGAGCAAAAAGGATAAAGAAAATGTTTTTTGGTTATTTTTGCATGATATGAGCAAGGAGGCATCAAAGAGAAGCCGAGCAGGAAAAATCTTTAGATTCTTAACATTCCTGCTACTTTTTCCCGTAATTATAATATGGGCAATATTTCTTTTGCTATACATTCCACCTATTCAGGAATTTTCAGTCAAGAAGATATGCAATGTAGTAAACGAGCAAAGTGATTACAATATCTCCATTGGAGCATTTCATTTAGCTTTCCCACTAAAGATTGTCATCGACGATTTTACTTTATCAAAAGAAGATACCATCGTTGTCAATGGCGAGCAACTTGCTATGAGCATACATCCCATTCCTTTGATAAAAGGCAACATTGAGATAAATTATATATCTATCGACAACACCAAGTTACATAGTGGCAACATGATAGATGGAGTTGTAATTGATGGAGTAATAGGCCATTTCAGAACCGTTGCACGCGATGTAGACATTTCCAACGAAAAAGTAGATATAAGGCAACTACACATTAGCGATACCAGTTTTGATATAACCCTAAAAGAGGCATCTACCGAAGAAGATAGCACTAAAAACGAATTCAATTGGATATTTAACCTGCGCAAAGGCAATATAAACAATTTGAGTCTCAGGCTATTTATACCACAAGACAGTATTAACATTTCGGCATATATCAGTAGATTTTCCATGCGCAATGCCGAAGCCAATATTGGCAAAGCAAGTTACACCGTTGAGAGCCTATCAGTAGAGAATAGCAGTGCCAAATACGACAAAGGGCAATTGAGCGACACCATTGCCCCACTCGAGCATTTGCATTTCGAAGATATCAATATTATTACCGACAAAGTAAAATATTCACCTACAGAAATTATTTCCAACATTGAATCTTTTACTCTGAAACAGGAAGAAGGCATTGAAATTGAAGAGGGTTATCTGTATGCTTTTGCCGACACCACAAACATAGAATTAAAACGTATACTATTCAGGAGCAAGAATGGAACAGATTTGACCGGTGCATCGACACTGCCCCGGAGTATGACAAGCTGGCAAGAGAAAGAGAGCATAAAGGGTAATATTTCCTTGAGCATAGACAAACGCGACCTTAAAAGGTTTATTACCCCACAAGTATATTCCCGATTGGATTTATTACCCAATTCCATGCTTAACATGGAGATGTATGCAGGTGGTAATCTTAAAAGAATTGACATTGACACACTGAATGTGAACATCCCCGACATAGCACATTTAAACGCCAAAGGAACTGTACAAAACATTATAGAGAAGGAGAGGCGCGAAGCCGAAATCTTTTTTAGCGGAGAGCTTTCCGATGTATGCCATTTTATCTATTCAGGGAACAGACCCGACAGTATTGCACCACGTGCATTAGCCATTGCCGGCAGAGCATCGATGCTGGGCGACGAGTACACAACAGAGATACAAGCCACATCCAATGAGAGCCTGGCACATGCAACTGCAACGTACAACAGCGAAAAAGAGAGATACTCGGCAACAGCCAATGTTGCCAACATGCAAGTAGCAAATATACTGCCACAAATACCTTTGAGAAGACTTAACCTACATGCCGACATCGACGGTGAGGGTATTAACCTGTTTGACTCTTTGACAAATTACCGTTGTAATATTTTTGTTGATGATATTCTATACGACACTATCGAAATAGAGGATGTAGCACTACATGCAGAACAGGCAAACAGCATCTCCAATGTAAAATTATTATCCAATGACCAGAATTTGAATTTGCAGTTTATTGCAAAAACAGTGGTAGAGCATAGCAAAATAGAGAACAACAGCAAACTGACACTTACAAATGCAAATTTTGAATATTTCGGGATAACAAAAGCGCCATTGGATGTTGGCATGCAGATAGAGATATCGGCATCGACCGACATGCAGGAGAAGCATCGTCTAAAATTATCGGGCAACAATTTCAAGCTTGTTACACAAAAAAGGACATTCACTCCGGCACCATTGACATTTTTCGGGATAACATCGCCCGACACCACATATGTAGATATCAGCACCGGCGACCTTAAAGTTCGTGGCGAACTATCATCGGGATATAAAAAGTTGCTTGCATCTGTAGACCGAATATCGCAGATGTACAGCAAAGGACGTACAAACGAGAACACCTTGTACAATGTTCGAGACTATGAGAATGAATTTCCCGAGGTGTCGATAGACATTGAGTGTGGGCAGAAAAACATTCTTGCCAATTACCTGCTGTTCAACAATATTAAGTTTAGGGATTTTAGTTTCCAATGCAACCACGACAGTGTAAAAGGAGTTAATGTACGCGCCGACCTTCACGCATTGGAGAAAGATGGATTCACGCTGGACACCATACGTTTCTTTGTGCGACAGGACAGCACCGTTGTGAAATATTTTGCCGGAGTGCGTTCCACGACACTCGACCCCGAGAAAAAGAAATTGCAGTTCAGCTCAGCACTGTTTGGCAACCTCGACAACGATATGCTAAAAACAAATTTTGTGTTTCGCGATGACAGAGAACGAATTGGAGCAAGAATTGGTTTGAACACACTGCTGAAGCCCGAGGAAGTTCGTTTTCATTTCGACCCCAAAGCGATATTCATGAACCACGACTTTCATTTCAACGAGGACAATTATTTGATAATAAGTAAAGAACTTGCCATAGATGGCAACATTGAACTTAGCGACTCTCTTGGCGCGGGAATTCACGTTTACACCACCCCCGATTCATTGCAGATACGCAATATTAATGCAGAATTATCAAATATAGACCTAAAGGCTATTACATCGCTAATGCCTTTTGCTCCCGATGTTTCGGGAACGCTCAATGCAATGATACATTACAGCGATGGTAGGCAAGGGATGTTTGCAAGTGGCGATATTCGTGGCACTGAGATTGCCTACGAGGGGACTCCCATTGGAGACGAAAAAATAGAGATAGCCTACCTGCCACAAAGCAACAACATGCACTATATCGACCTATCCCTTTACCACAACGGTAGCGAAATACTTGCACTGAACGGAGATTTTCACAACAATAAAAAACAGCCTGCCATAGACGGAGATTTGGAGCTGATGCAGTTCCCGCTTAAGATATCCAATGCCTTTATAAAAGAGAGTGGCCTGCACGTTGGTGGAAATGTCGATGGTAAATTATCGGTAAAAGGACCAATAGAAGAGACAGAAGCCAATGGATTTATAGGATTCGATTCGGTATATGTTGATGCGCCTATGTTTGGTACCCGTCTGCACCTTGTGGATGACAAAGTGGCCATTATAGACAACAAACTGACATTCAAGAATTTCGATATATACGCAAAAGGAAGCACCCCATTCAACATTAACGGAACAGTCGATTTCAACCGTTTGCTCGACCCCACATTCAACCTGCGTATGCAAGCCAACAACTACGAGTTAGTAAATTCTACACGCAGAAAAGGAACAATGCTATATGGGCGACTGTTCCTGAACACCAATGCCTACGTCGGAGGCACACTAAGCGCCATGAGGATATTTGGTTCTGCAACAGTACTTGGCAAGAGTGATATAACCTATGTATTACAGAACAGCCCCCTTGCCAACGATAATGAACTCGACGGACTTGTTGAATTTGTAAATTTCTCTGACACCACAAAAACAGTTGTAAAGGAGGAAGAGGTTACCGATTTTGGTAATATGAGTATAAACATGAACCTGCAGATAGAGGAAGGAGCAAGATTAAATGCCGATTTCGACGAAAGCAGGAATAGTTACATTGAGTTACAAGGAGAAGGAGGCCTGAACCTTACATATACCAACGAAAGCGGAATGAGCATGACAGGACGTTACACCCTGAGCAATGGCCAATTAAAATATACACTGCCTATTATACCACTTAAGACATTCAGTATTAGCGAAGGCAGTTATATCAATTGGACAGGAGACATAGCAAACCCCACACTGAACATCACCGCATTGGAACGAGTTGTAGCATCGGTTACGATGGACGACGGAGGCACTCAGGCAGTAGAATTCGACGTTGGCGTAGTACTCACAAACACACTTAGCAACATGGGGTTGAGTTTCACCTTGTCGGCACCCGAAAATGCCACTGTGCAGAATGAACTGAACTCCATAGACAAAGAGACCATGAACAAATATGCCGTTACCATGCTCATAACAGGAGCATACCTTGGCAGCAACGGAGGCATTACAGTATCCAATGCCATAAGTTCATTCCTCGATGCAAAAATCAACGACCTCGCAGGCGACGCCATGAAGAGTGTAAACATTAATGTTGGTATCACCGATGTAGAGAACGCACAAACAGGAGACACCTACAAGAACTACTCTTTCAGTTTCTCGAAACGATTCTGGAACGACCGTCTGACAGTTATCATAGGAGGAGAGGTTAATAGTGGCAAGAATGTCAATGAGAACAGCAACGAGAGTTTTATAAACAATGTCTCTTTGGAGTGGAAAATAAGTGAATCGGGAAACAGATATATAAGACTCTTCTACGACAAGAACTACGAATCGATACTCGAAGGTGAGATAATAGAAACCGGCGTAGGTTACGTATATAAGCGCAAGCTGAACAACCTGAAAGAGTTGCTTATATTCCGTCGCAAAGATAACGAGCCGAAGGCACCAAATGCTGTACCCAAAACAAGAAAAGAATGAAAAAGGCATATATATACATACTAACTATTATAATAACATGCTCTTGCTCAATGACCCGCCATATTCCCAACGACGAGCAGCTGTATACTGGGATAAAGGATATTGAGTTCGTTGGAGAAAAAGAGTATGCATCTACCGACATTGGCGAAATGGCAGTAGATGAGATTACAGCAGCCTTGGATTGTGCCCCCAACGCATCTATCGCAGGCAGTTCCAGCCTGCGTGGAATACCATTCGGCCTTTGGTGGTACAATAGTTTCTACAACAGCAAGAGCAGAATCGGCAAATGGTTTTTCAACAAATTTGCATCGACGCCGGTACTGATTTCAAAAGTAAACCCCGACCTACGAGCACAAATAGCAACAAACGTGCTCTACTACTATGGCTATTTCAACGGGAAAGTAATAGCAGAGATAATCACAAGTAAAAAGAACCCCCAAAAAGCAAAAGTAAAGTACAAGGTTATACTGCACGAGCCTTATAAGTACGACAGTATATCATACCTCGATTTCTCCAAAAAAGCAGACAGCCTCATCGAATCGACAAAAGGAGCACGACTACTGAGGAAAGGCGACCAGTTCTGTGTAAACAACCTAAACGGAGAGCGTGAACGCATAAACACGCTATTACGGAACAATGGCTACTACTATAGTCAGACCGGATATATAAATTTCCTTGCCGACACAATAAACAATCCCGGATATATCGACCTGCGTGTAGAGCCAAAGAAAGGATTAACGGCAAATACAAGGAAGCCATGGTACATTGGCAATACCAATATACGTATTTTAGACCATGCCAACACCAATCAACGCACAAGAAGCCAGAGCGACACACTGAGACGACGCAGCCTAACATACATATACAATGGGAAGAGAGTTCCGGTGCGCTCGGGTGCCATTCTGCGCAACACTTTCTTGCGCAAAGGCGATGTCTATTCTCAAGAACGACAACAACTATCGTTGCAACGATTGAGCCAACTGAATATTTTCAGCAGTATAAATTTTGGATTTACACCCAGAGGCGACAGCGACACACTCGACATGAGCATCACCGCACAACTCGACAAGCCCTACGATTTTCTCTTTGAGCTTAATGCAACATCTAAGAGCAATAGCCAGATTGGCCCCGGTAGCAAGATTAGCCTATCGCGTAACAATGTGTTCCGCGGAGGTGAGATACTAAAATTCACCTTACAAGGCTCCTACGAGTGGCAAACCGATGGGAAGCTAAAGGGTCGTCAAGCCGTAATAAATTCATGGGAGATAGGTGGCGATGTATCGCTCACTTTCCCACGCCTGTTCTTTCCCATTGTTCACCGTCGCTATTTACGTTTCCCTGCAACCACATCACTACGCATATATGCCGACCAGATGAACCGTTCAGGCTTCTTCAACATGGTGCATGTAGGAGGCGACATAACATACAACATATTCACCAAGCGCACAACCACGCACACCGTAATACCATTCCGCCTCACATACGACATGATGCATCGTACAACAGCCAAGTTCGACTCCATTGTGTCCGAGAACCGTTCCATTGCCAATAGTTTTCGTAATCAATTCATTCCGGCAATGCAATACACATTCACATACGACAATGCCAAGACTAAGCATAGGAACAAAACATGGATAGAGGCCTCGATAACATCATCGGGTAATATCACCTCACTAGCCTTTATGGCTTTTGGAGAAAAATGGAGCACCAAAGACAAAACAATGTTCGGAAACCCATACGCACAGTTCACAAAAATAACAGCCGAGTTAAGACAACTATATAGGATAAATTCAAAGCAGCACATAGCAAGTCGCATAATGGCAGGAGTGATAAAAAGCTACGGAAACTCCAGCGATGCACCATACAGCGAGCAATTCTATGTTGGTGGAGCCAACAGCCTGCGTGCATTCACTGTTCGTTCTTTGGGCCCCGGCAGTTATCACCCCGCCAAAGAGACACGATACTCCTATTTAGACGAGACAGGAACACTAAAGCTAGAAGCCAACCTTGAGTATCGCTTTCCACTGTTCGGAGACCTTTACGGAGCATTATTTGTTGATGCAGGCAATGTGTGGCTCATGAAAAAGGACGACAGCCGACCGGGAGGAGAGTTTAAATTAAAAACCTTTGCCAAGCAGATTGCCCTAAACAGTGGTTGGGGAGTACGCTACGACCTCGAATTTATGGTGTTGCGTCTGGATTTTGGCGTAGCTATACATGCACCCTACGACACAGGCAAGAGTGGCTATTATAATATACGTAAGTTTAGCGATGGCTTTGCATGGCACTTTGCCATAGGCTACCCATTCTGATAGCATGGCTAAAGAACTTTAACTATAAACTGCCCATGAGAACTTTTTTTCAGTAGCAGAATTACCTATTTTAAAAAAAGTTAAGAATTTATTACCTAATTAAAAACAAATTATTTACCTTTGCGAAAAGGTGCGTAACGGTACCGTATTCAACACAACTAACCTTAACAATTATTTAAATAAACATTATGAAACCTACACTTTTTGTATTGGCAGCCGGCATGGGCAGCCGTTATGGTGGTTTGAAGCAGTTGGATGGTCTGGGCCCCAACGGCGAAACTATTATGGACTACTCAATCTTTGACGCTATTCGTGGCGGATTTGGTAAATTGGTATTTGTTATCCGCAAGGATTTCGAGCAGGACTTCCGCGAGAAGGTTCTTAGTAAGTACGAGGGACATATCCCAACAGAATTGGTTTTCCAAGCAATAGACAATCTTCCTGCCGGTTTCACTGCTCCTGCAGAGCGCACTAAACCTTGGGGTACAAACCACGCTGTACTCATGGGTAAGGATGTTATTAAAGAGCCTTTTGCTGTTATCAATGCCGATGACTTCTATGGTCGTGATGCATTTGCTGTAATGGGTAAGTGGTTGAGCGAATTGCCCGAGGGCAGCACAGGAAAATACAGCATGGTAGGTTTCCGCATTTGCAACACTCTTAGCGAGAACGGAACAGTTGCACGTGGCATTTGCGAGAAGAACGACCAGAATATGCTTACCGGTGTTGTTGAGCGTACAGAAATTATGCGCATAGATGGTACTATCTGCTACAAGGACGAGCAAGGCGAATGGCAACCTGTTGCAGAAGAGGCTCCTGTATCAATGAACTTCTGGGGCTTTACTCCCGACTATTTCCAATATTCAGAGGAGCAGTTCATCGATTTCTTGAAGGAGAATGCCGACAAGCCCAAAGCTGAGTATTTCATTCCTTTGGTAGTGAACAACCTTACTACAACAGGCAAAGCAAGTTGCGAGGTTCTTGACACTACAGCACAGTGGTTCGGTGTTACCTATGCAAATGACCGTCCCGGTACAGTTGAGAAAATTCAGGCTCTTGTAGATGCAGGTGAATATCCAAACAAATTGTTCTAAAAAAGTTTTACTTGATAAAAAATATGGCAACTAAAAATTTTTAGTTGCCATATTTTTTATCTATGATTAAAGTCTACAAAAAGATTTTCTACTTTACGTAACGTTGGGGATATATATCGTTCCACCAACGAGAATCTTCTTTAAGCCAACGTTCAAACCACGCCATAATACTATTATGCCACAAAATGCGTTTGGGAACATCGGCAATGAAATGGTCCTCGCCATCGACCTGAATAAATTCAACTGTCTTACCTAAAATTCTAAGTGCATTAAACAACTGAATACTCTCACCTACCGGCACATTGGTATCAGCTGTGCCATGTAACAGCAATAACGGGGTATTAATTTTGTCGGCATTAAACAGAGAGCCTTGTTTGGTGAAAAGTTCTGCATTATTCCAAGGATAGCTCTGTGCGGCAGCTACAGCATTATAGCCAACACCCCAATAACCTTCGCCCCAATAACTTGTTACATTGCTAATTCCTGCATGAGAGGCTGCTGCGGCAAAGATATCGGTTTGTGTTTGCAGATATTGAGTCATAAATCCACCATACGATGCTCCCAAACAACCAATGTGTTTGTCATCGACATAAGGATGCTCGGCACAGAATTGTTTCACTCCTTCTATTATATCATCGGCTGTACGTTTGCCCCATGCATTCACATGGCGTGCAGAAAATTCCTGTCCATAGCCGATTGTTCCACTTGGATTAATAACATACACAACATATCCGCGCGATGCAAAAAGTTGTGCAGCATAGGGGTTATCCATCATTCGCTGTGTGGGGGTTGTACCACCATAATAATAGACTATTAACGGATATTTTTTTGTTGCATCGAAAGCGGGAGGCAGACAATAGTAGCCATCGATTTCTGTTCCATCCGATGCAGTAAACCTCCAACCATTAATTTCTCCCAACTCTACATCCTTTAATTCTTCGGCATAAGGGTCGGCCACAAGAATCGATTTATCCTTGCGAACATCATACAAATATCCGGCTTGTCCACTGCTTGCCGTTACACTTGTATAGGCTGCCACACCCGAGTTTCTTGCTAAAGAGAAGGTGCGCACACAGTCGCCATCGAGTGATAGTTTTTCGAATTTCTTGCTCCTAACGTTGTATCTATAGACGGGGTTTATATCGCGCTCTGTTGCTCTTAAATAGATATTACCGTCGGCACTGTTCCACTGCAAGAATTCCACACTGGGGTCAAAATCTTTTGTTATTGGCATAACGCTTCTGTCGGCGATGGTCATAACAAAGGCTTGTGTATCGTAGTTGTTGGCAATAGGATGATTTCCGCAATTTTTGCCAACAGAGCCCAACGCCTCGGGACCACCCAGTATAAGCACCTGTGATGCATCGGGGGAGTAGTAGGCACTGCTAATAAAATAGTCGTCGCTGACAAGGGTATCAACCTTCAATGTCTCGACGTTTATCTGATAGAGCGATTTTTTGCTGAACGGCCACTTATCATCGTCAGGCTCCCCTGCCACAAAAAGCAACGATTTACTGTCTCTGCTAATGTCGCAAAGCGAAGTGCTATTGTGTCCGAAGGTGAGACGTTCGCGCATGCCGGTTGCTATATCGTAGCGCCAGATGAAACTACGCTTTCTGCTTCCGGGCAAACGATTGCTACGCGTTATCATACGATGTACAGGCCCTTTATCGCCGTCGATGAGTTCCTCGACACTATAGTAGAACGATTTTTCGTCGGGCGACCACACAAAACTACCAACAGGCACATTGTCGGCAACCTCTTTTTCCTGTAATGTTGCAGGATTAACCAAAATTACTTTTTCTCCTCTGTCCGATGTCGCTTTATAATAGAGGTGAGAACTGCTAGGAGTCCAATTCAATACTTTATACCCTGCCGGGAAGGTTGCAATGTGCTTGCCACTCTTTACTTCGGAAAGAACAGTATAGTTATGAGTATTCTTTGCACTATAGTTGTGCCAATAGGTTGTTAAGAGATAACGTCCATCGGGAGAGACACGCATATTGGATATTCTGCTACCGTATATGGTATTTGGTAGAAGGTATCGACCTTTCAACGATGGAGCACACGAGAGTACCGTTGTGGAGTCGTTCTTCAAGTTCCATTCGGCCTTTATTGCCACAGGAGCAGAGTCGCTATCGGATTGCAACATTTTTACAGCCAATTTGTACAACACTTGTGGCTCCATACGCAAATTAAATTCACAAGAACCTGCAGAGTGTATAGAGTCCTGAATCGATGTTTTCTCTCTTTTCATAGCACCATCGACATACACCTCGAAACGCAACGGAGATGTAAACTTTAGTGTTGCATTTGCAAATCTGTCGGCACGTAAACGGGTTGTTAGCACATATATATTGTTTCCTTTTGTGCCATTTAAATAGACATAGCCACTGCTATCGGCCGATAACTCTTGTGCATTTTCACAATCGTCGTCGAGTGGTACCTCTGTTTTGATAAGCAATTTGCTAAAGTCGGGCTTCTCTCCTTTGACGTTAATAGTATCGGTTATAACCGGACGACGTACGGCAAACTTATTCGCCAACTTAAAATGTGTAATGTTTTCTGCTGTTATAACACCAAAAACCAGCAGAGACAACGCAATGAATAGACAGATTCTTTTGTACATATTTTTTATTATTTGATTGACTCCAAAAAAGATTATATATTAATTACATTTCCTCGACATTTGCAAATTTCTCCCATATACGTGCAAAGCCGTAGTTTCCTACAGAGCCATCCGGCACATGCAAAGTAATTTGTGAATAGATGTCGGGAGAAGTAACATCGGCCATACATGTAGGAGGAACCTCACCATACATGTAAATATTTTTTAACGCAGTGCAATTTCTGAATATCTCATTCTCGAGGCCAACCACCGATGCAGGGAAAGAGACCTTTTCGAGCGATGTACAATCGTAAAAAAGGCCATAGCCAACAGTGTTCACACCTTGCGGGATTGTCATCTCTTTTAGAGAGGAACATTTTGCAAAGAGGCCTTGTGGAAGCATATTCAGTGTACTAGGCAAAGTTATGGAAACAAGCGACGAACATTCCCAAAACGCACCACTTTTTATGTCGGTAATTGTGTCGGGCAACAGAACCTCGCCAAGAGCAGTACAGCCACGAAAGGCCCAGCGTTCTATGCACTTTGCACCTTGCGGTATAGCAATCTTGCGCAACGATGTACAGCCACAAAAAGCATACTCCCCTATTGAATCGACACTATCGCCTAATGAGACTTTTTCCAATGCGATGCACCCTTCGAACATCGATTCGCTAAGGCTCAGAAGATTATTGGGAAGCTCTACACTTTTCAGTTTCACACACCCCGAAAAGAGTGCATTACCCACAAGAAGAACTTTTTGGCCAAAACAGATATTCTCGAGGGTTTCGCAACCTCGAAAAGCATTTGCGCCTATGGCGCGCACCTCGTTTCCAATAGAGACTTCCATTATTTCCTTGCAACCCTCGAAAGCATTTGCACCTATTGCTGTAACAAGATATTGAGTACCCTTATATTCTATGCTATCGGGAATAGATATTTTCCCGGAATAGTTGCCACGAACAACAGCGGCAACATTATCGCCGGCTGAGAGTTCAAAAACTAATCCACCCGTTGAAATTGTCATTTTTTTACTATTTAAAACTTTTCAGCGCGAAGATAAGCAATTTACAACTATTTTCAACTATCGAGTATTTAGAAGCTGTTTGAATTTCAAAAAAATATTATACATAGAGCCATTGTTATCTGACGACACTATTTGTACTTTGTAAAAGACTTTACTATGTAGATATTAATAAATAATATAAAATAAGCTATAAATTTTGTATTACACCCACAAAATAGTAACTTTGCAATATGATTTCGGTAGACAACATACGAGTAGATTTTGGCGGGACAAATCTGTTTCACGACGTCAGTTTCATTATAAACAAGAAAGACCGCATTGCACTTGTAGGCAAAAATGGTGCCGGCAAGACAACATTGCTACGTATTCTTTCGGGAGGTCAATCGCCAACAGAGGGTACCATATCCAAACAGCGTAATATAACTGTCGGATACCTGCCACAGGTGATGAACCACAACGACGGACGCACAGTATTCGAAGAGGCCGAGCTTGCCTTTGAACATATACACGAGATGGAGATAGAGTTGCAAAAGATGAACAACGAACTATCTTCGCGCGAAGACTACGACAGTGAAAGTTATCACCAACTTATAGAGGACTACACCCACCTAAACGAACAATATACCATGATGGGTGGCAGTCATTATGAAGCAGAGATAGAGAGAGCATTAACCGGTTTAGGCTTTCGCAGAAGCGATTTCACTCGCTCCACAAATGAGTTCAGCGGTGGTTGGCGTATGCGTATTGAACTTGCGAAACTACTCTTGCAACACCCCGATGTTCTGTTGCTCGACGAGCCTACCAACCATTTGGATATAGAGAGCATACAATGGCTCGAACAGTTTCTGGCTCGCAGTAGCAACGCTGTGGTATTGGTTAGCCACGACCGTGCATTTCTGAACGCTGTAACAAACCGCACAATAGAGATTTCATGCGGACGTATATACGACTACAAGCTTCCATACGACAAATTCATGGAGACTCGTAAGGAGCGCCGCGAACAGCAGATAAGAGCCTATGAGAACCAGCAGAAAGAGATTTCCGACATAAAGGAGTTTATTGAACGATTCCGCTACAAGCCAACAAAAGCTGTTCAGGTACAAAGCAGAATAAAACAGTTGGAGAAGATTGTACCAATAGAGATAGACGAAGAGGACACCAGCCGTTTACGTTTGCGTTTTGCTCCTGCCACACGCAGTGGCAACTACCCTGTTATATGCGAGGATGTAGAAAAGAAGTTTGGCAACCACACAGTGTTCAGCAAAGTCAATTTCACTATTAATCGTGGCGAAAAAGTTGCATTTGTAGGACGTAATGGCGAGGGTAAGACAACACTTGTACGCTGTATTCTCAATGAATTGGACTACGGAGGTAAAATCACTTTGGGACACAACGTACAAACAGCATACTTCGCACAGCATCAGGCGCAACTGCTCGACGAAAACCTAACCGTATTTCAGACAATAGACAATGTAGCAACAGGCGATATACGCTTGCGTATTCGAGATATATTAGGAGCATTCATGTTTGGCGGGGAGGCTTCGGACAAACAGGTAAAAGTTCTTTCGGGAGGAGAACGTAGCCGTTTGGCTATGATACGTCTGCTACTTCAACAGATGAACCTGCTTATTCTCGACGAACCCACGAACCACCTCGACATGCAATCGAAAGATGTGCTCAAAGAGGCCATTCGCGATTTCGACGGAACGGTGATTATTGTGAGCCACGACCGACACTTCTTGGATGGGCTTGTAACAAAGGTTTATGAGTTTGGCGATGGAAAAGTGCGAGAACATCTTGGCGGAATATACGACTATTTAGCATCGAAGAACGCCGAAAACATAAACGAAGCGCTATCTATTGGCAAGAGCAATAGCAAACCTGCGGAAACCGCATCGAAGCCTGTGGCAAGCGAAAGCCGATTGAGTTACGAGGCCGAGAAACAGATGCAAAAACAGCGTCGCAAATTAGAACGTCTTGTGGAACAGAGCGAACAGGCGGTGAATGAGTTAGAGGCTGCCATTTCGGCTTTGGAGAGTATAATGAGCACCCCCGAAGGAAGCACCGAAAGCAATTTTGAGCGCTATGCATCGTTAAAAAAGCAGCTGGCCGATGCCGAGAGTGAATGGGAGAGCCACATGGAAGAGTTGGAGATGTTAGAAAACTAAAAGATACAATATAGAAATGAAACGTTTTTTAATTTTTACAGCCGTTGCACTTGCTGTAACAGCTTGCACAACAGAAAAACCTATGGAATCAAAAATCGATTTAAAGAACCTAGACCAAACGGTAAACCCGGGAAGCGACTTTTTTGAGTATGCTACCGGAGGATGGAGAAAAGCCCATCCACTCACCGATGAATATGCACGATACGGACAGTTCGATGCTCTTGGCGAAAAGAACAGAGAACAATTGAAGAACTTAGTTCTTGAGCAGGCCGCCGGAGAGAACGAGCATGGCAGTAATGCTCAAAAAGTGGGCGATTTATACAACCTCGCAATGGACAGCACACGTCGCAACAGTGAGGGATATGCACCTATTGTTCCACTTTTAAAGAGAGTAGCAAATATAAGCAACAGAGAGCAGGTGTTGCCTTTATCGGCAGAGATGACACGCGAAGGAATCTCTGGATTTTTCCACACATCAGTTGGCGCCGACATCATGGATAGCGACAACAACCTATTGGGATTATATCAGGGCGGTTTGTCGCTCCCCGAGAAAGAGTACTACATAGACAACGACGAGACCACTGTAAACATACGTAACAAATACAAAGAACATATTGTGAAGATGTTCGAGTTATGCGGTTTCACAAATGAGCAGGCGCAAGAAAACATGCAAGCTGTGATGAAAATAGAAACACGCCTTGCCGAGAAATCGAAGAACAATGTAGAGTTACGCGACCCCGCCGCAAACTACAACAAAACATCGTACAACGAACTAAAAGAGATATATTCAGACATAGACTGGGACACCTATTTTGCGAAACTGGGTATTGCCGGCGTAACGCATATAAATGTATCACAGCCCGAAGCTATTAAAGAGGTTGGCAAAATTGTAAATGAGGCACCACTCGAAGATATTAAGGCATATATGCTATGGAACGTCATAAGCAGTACATCGAACGAGTTGAGCGACGAGATAGAGGCACAAAGCTTCGATTTCTATGGCAGAACACTCAGTGGCAAGCAAGCACAACAACCACGCTGGAAACGAGCATTAGGCACAGTGAATGCGGCTCTTGGCGAGGTTATAGGACAACTATATGTTGCAAAACACTTTCCTCCTGCAGCAAAGGAGCGCATGGTGCAACTTGTCAAGAACCTGCAAGTTGCTCTAGGAGAGCGCATAGATGCTCAAGAGTGGATGAGTGAGAGCACCAAAAAGGCTGCGCACGAGAAACTCAATTCGTTCAGCGTAAAAATTGGCTATCCCGACAAGTGGAAAGACTACAGCAGATTAGAGATAGACCCCAAATTATCATACGCTGACAATTGCCGTAACATTGCACGTTTTGCGTGGGATGAGCATATAGCACGAAAACTGAACAAACCTGTAGACAGAGATGAGTGGTTCATGACTCCACAAACTGTGAATGCATACTACAACCCCACGACTAACGAGATATGTTTCCCCGCAGGAATTCTTCAATATCCATTCTTTGACATGGAGGCCGATGACGCTTTCAACTATGGTGCTATTGGCGTTGTCATAGGACATGAAATGACACATGGATTCGATGACAAAGGACGTCTTTTTGACAAAGACGGCAACTTCTCGGAGTGGTGGACAGCCGAAGATGCAAAAAGTTTCAACGAGCGTACACAAGTTATAATAGACCACTTTAACAAGATTGAGGTTCTACCCGGACTGAAAGCAAACGGCGAGCTCACTGTTGGCGAAAACATTGCCGACCATGGAGGTTTGACCATTGCCATGCAGGCCTTCCGCAATGCAACACGAGAGAACCCATTGCCCGTCATCGATGGATTCACACCCGAGCAACGTTTCTACCTTGCATATTCCAATGTGTGGGCCGGCAACGTGCGCGACGAAGAGATACGTAAATTAACAAAGAGCGACCCCCACTCATTGAGCCGTTGGCGTGTTAACGGTACACTGCCACACATTGACGATTGGTATACAGCCTTTGGCATCACCGAGCAGGATTCGCTATACATTCCAACAGATAAACGTTTGAATATTTGGTAATATGCCTATAAAAGTACCGGCAGGATTACCTGCTTTACATACTGTGAAAAACGAAGGAACAGTTGTCGAGGATTTAACTACCTCGACAAGTAGCACCTTGCAGATAGCACTGCTGAACATTATGCCTATGAAAGAGGCCACAGAGGTCGATTTCATACGTGTGCTGGCCGCATCGGAACAAGAGGTGGAACTAACCCTGATGAAGTTGGACACTCACACCCCAAAAAATGCATCGCCCGAGCACATGCAACGCTACTACAAAGGATTTGGCGAATTACGCAACAGACATTTCGATGGGCTTATAATAACCGGTGCTCCAATAGAGAAATTGGAGTTTGAAGAGGTTACCTACTGGAACGAGCTTTGCGAAATAATGGAGTGGGCAAAAAGCAATGTAACATCGACGCTGTTCATTTGTTGGGCGGCACAAGCCGGACTGTATCACAAGTTCGGGATACAAAAATATTTGTTAAAAGAGAAGATGTTCGGAGTGTTCCCGCACCGTTTGCATCGCAAAGTGCCCCTTTTCGAAGGATTTGGAGAAGTGTTTTATATACCTCACAGCCGACACACTGAGTTGCATTGCGAAGATATCGTTGCAGAGCCACGTATAGAATTACTATCCGATTCGGAGCAATCGGGGGTATATTTGGTTCAGGAGCGTGGAACACGTAACTTTTTTATTACCGGACACTCCGAGTATGCATTATGCACACTCGACGAAGAGTACAAACGCGACTTATCAAAAGGATTACCAATAGAGCCACCGACCAATTACTACAAAAACAACGACACATCGTTACCACCTATGGATTTGTGGCAGGAGGATGCCCGTAAATTGTTTAATAACTGGCTGAGGTACTACGCAAAGAGTTAATAGATATTTATCAATAGCATATAAACCATTAAAACTATATTTATGAAGAATTTTACACTAATGTTATTAGCTTGCTTCGCAATGACAATTACAGCAAGAGCTCAAGCATTTGATTGGGTAGGTGATTACAAAGGTGTTACGGCTATAAAGGAGGGGGCCGAACCGGGAGTAAAAACTGTTGTTTTTGGAGTAGAGAATGTTATACCAAACGAAAGCAACAATATAAGTTCTTTAAAGAAAATAGAGATTACCTTTAATGACGATGTAAGAGCTACAGATATTTTACTTCCCGAAGACCAATTCCCCATTTACAAAAATGGCGGGGGTGTATTCCCTATAGCTATGGGCGATTGGGCTATCAATGGGAAAAAACTGACAATTACATTTAGAAATGAAATTACAGATGCCGGCACCTACACTCTTAAAGTTGCCAAAAATATATTTGAGAGAGTTAGCGATGGTGAGAAGTTTGCCGGGATAGAATATCAATTTACAATATCCTCGGCTAGCGGTATTTATGGCATTGACTCCGACAACGAAAAACAGTACATATATAACCTTACCGGAGAAAAAGTTGAAAAGACTACAGTTCCCGGTATCTACATTGTAAATGGTAAAAAGGTATTGGTTAAGTAATTTAATCGATAAACACCAATGCAGAACGACGGCTGCAGCCGTCGTTCTGCATTGTATTATAGTGAAGGGGAATTTGTTTTAAAAGAGTATTGAACTCTGCAAATTGTCAATGATTTTAATTAGTTTTCCCCTTTAAATCCTCGGAATCCAAAGAGTTGTTCTTTCTTTAAACCATTGCGCTTTTATTTTTAACTACATTCTTAAAATAGCACTTTAATATATTGTCCTTTCTGTGCCGACAGAAAGGACCAAAGAACTCTGCGCATGGGCGTTTTCTTAACGAA
>JAFWYF010000019.1 GCA_017522785.1 Bacteroidaceae bacterium
ACAAGAATATTTGTGAGTTAATATGCTCCTTGCCTGTGGAATATTCTGTTCCGCTGAGATTGTTGATAAAAGGGTACAGATACAGCGAGATTGCCGACATACTTGCCCTGCCGTTGTGTACGGTAAAGAACAGAATTCATGCGGCAAGGGTTAGAATGAGAATTATTATCGGGAATAAATAGCTTTTAGAGCACTATTCAACTTTGCAATCGCCTATCCACTTGCCGTAGAATACTCGACGGTCTGTTTTGAAGAGTGCGCCATAGCCTTGACGATAGCCGTCGCAATACTCTCCATACCAAAAATCACCATTTGTCCAATAATAGACTCCATAGCCATGACGTTTACCGTTATATGTTTCGCCATAATAGGCATCGCCATTAGCATATTTTATTCTGTGGAAACCATTACAGGGTGCTCCCGAAGAAAATGCCTCGAGGTACTCTTTCGATGGTTCGTGATTGCCCTCTTTGTCGTGTATGCGCAATATTCCGCCGGTCTCTAAATCGTACTCGACAAAAGACTCTTCGCTACCTACTCGGGCTATAGCATCGGTAAGGGTTATACCAAACAGATGCTTGCCTTTACGATACTGTCCGAAGGTTTGTGAGCCGTCTTCGGAAAGGAAATAGCCCCAGCCATAGATTGTGTTATCGATGAGTTGTCCGATATATTGCCCATGACGGCTTGAGATATATTTGGTTTCGGCTTCAGCACTGACATAATCGCAGAAAACAGATTGCAATACGTCGCACATATCGTCGTACAATTTTATATTCGATTGTGCATTAAGCACCATTGGCAACAGCACAAATATTGTAAGAAGTGTTTTTTTCATATCTATATATAAAGTTTGTTTGCTACTATATAATCTTTTACTTTGGGATTGAGCCACTCCGCAGTGCTGTCTCCTTCTGCTATGCTCCTGCGCAACTCGGTTGAACTGATATTATAGAGCGAAGAGGCAAGCCACTGCACATTGCCCGGCAAAGTGGAGGGTTCCACTGCACTACCCTCACGTGGGTAGACAATGAACGAGAATCGCGATAGAATCGCTTCGTAGGAATACCATTTATCTATCTTCTCCCAATTATCTGCCCCTATCAGCAACAGAAACTCCCTATCGGGATATTTCTTTTCAAGAGCATTAAGCGTGTTTATGGTATATGATGGTCGGGGAAGATGAAATTCAAAATCGCACGCCACAAAACGCGGCTCGTTTTGTGTTGCCAAACGTACCATATCCAAACGCTGTTTCTCGTTTGTAAGCCGAGCCCCCTGCTTGTGAGGATTCATGGGAGAAACCATGAACCACACTTCGTTGGCCAGCCCATTGTCGAGCACCTGAGCCGCAAGCGATGTATGTCCGTTATGTATTGGGTCGAAAGAGCCACCAAAAAGAGCTGTTCTTTTTTTATTCATTTAAAAATTTCTTTACAACATCTAGCAACTCTTTCTGTGCCATCTCCAAATTATCGTTCACTATCACCTTGTCGGCAAAACGGGCAAAGGTCATCTCGTACTCGGCTTTGCCAAGACGTTTCTCTATCTCTTCGGCAGAGGTATCGCCACGTCCTTGCAAACGGTTGCGAAGAACTTCGAGCGAGGGTGCCTGAACAAAAATAAAGAGTGCTCGGTCGGCATAGTACTTTTTTAGACAACACCCACCTTTTACATCTACATCGAACAGCACGTTCTGCTCTTCGAGTTGTTGCTCTACCTGCGACTTTAATGTACCATAGAAACGACCGGGATAAACCTCTTCGTACTCCACAAACTCATCGGCTGCTATCATGGCACGAAACTCCTCGGGTGTATAGAAGAAATAATCGACACCATGACGTTCGCTACCACGAGGTTCTCTGCTTGTTGCCGAAACCGAGAAGCCAAAATCGAGCCCCTGCTCCATTAAAAAACGGACCAATGTTGATTTACCGGAGCCCGACGGTGCTGAAAATATTACCAGTTTTCCTTTTTTCATCGTTTCGTTAATAATTTTATTCTTTAAACAGTAAAGATAATTTACAGTACATTCAATACTTGCTCTTTTATCTGCTCCAATTCATCCTTCATGCGCACTACAATATTCTGCATTTCTGCATTATTGCTCTTGCTACCAAGGGTGTTTATCTCACGTCCCATCTCCTGAGCTATAAACCCAAGTTTCTTGCCTTGACCGTTGCCGGTGTTCATAGTCTCCTCGAAATAGTTAAGATGGTTTGACAGACGCTGTTTTTCTTCGTTGATATCTAATTTTTCGATATAGTATATCAGTTCTTGTTCAAATCTGTTTTTGTCGTAATCTACTCCAATCTGCTTCTCCAAGGTATCTATTATGCGGTTACGTATCTTTTCGACACGCTCTTTTTCATAGGGTTCAACAGATTGCAACAGAGATGATATATTCTGTAGTTTCGATTGGAACTTATTTTGCAACGAAGCTCCCTCCTGACGACGGAACTCTATCAAATTGTCGATAGCGGAATTTACTGCGACTAAAGTCTCTGTCCACTCCTCATCGGAAACCTCGTAAATCTCTTTGCGGGCAATAACTTCAGGCATACGAAGGAGAATCTCGAACATATTTTCGGGAAGGGGAATTCCCGTTTCAGACGATATTAATTTCATCTGCTCGACATATCCCTGCATCACCAATTGATTTATGGCCGGTGTATCGGCTTTTTCGTTCTGTTCTACCCATAGTGTAAAATCGACCTTTCCACGCTCCAAACGATTGGCAACAAGACTACGAATTTCCATTTCGTGTGCCTTGAACTGGGGCGCTATGCGTGTCGATAGGTCCATCGCTTTACCATTGAGAGAGCGTATCTCGATACAAATTTTTCTCTCCTGAAACTGTGCTACAGCCTTGCCATAGCCTGTCATAGAATATATCATAGTACTGCTTTTGACTATTTTATTACTTTTATGAACTGTAATTGAGAAAATGTTTTAAAATTCATTCAACAATTTTTACATTTTGCGCAATGCCGAACAAATACATTTTCTTACAACTTGCGAAAATAACCATTTATTTCCAAAAGAGTTGCATATATATCACTTTTTTCGACTTATATATTACTATAATATTAAAAAATATTATTTATATAGTTTCCTTCATTTAAAATTCGTACATTTGCAGAATGTGGCAAATTACGAATTAAACAGACACACAACAAAAGTCGAAAATTTATGGCAGTAATATTAAACATAGAAGCTTCTACAGAATGTTGCTCTGTTGCTTTGAGCGAGAGTGGAGAAGTCTTTTTCAACAGAGAGAACCACGAAGACCGTTCACATGCTAAGATTCTGGCCCCGTTTGTAGAGGAGGCATTGAAAACAGCCGACAGCAGAGCAATGCCGATAGACGCTGTAGCACTGAGTTGTGGCCCCGGTTCCTACACAGGGTTACGCATAGCCTCATCGACAGCAAAAGGTGTCTGCTATGGACGCAACCTGCCTTTGATTGCTATTCCTACAACCGCTATTATGTCGGTTCCGGTACTATTCAGAGACGACTTGCCCGAAGATGCTCTTCTTTGTCCAATGATAGATGCACGCCGAAACGAAGTTTATGCAACTGTTTACGACAGAGCATTGAACATTGTAAAAGAGACAATGGCCGAAGTGGTAACAGAAAATAGTTTTGCCGATATATTGGAAAATCATCCGGTATATTTTTTTGGCAACGGAGCCGAAAAGTGCAGCAAAATAATAACATCGCCAAATGCACATTTTTTGGATAGCAATCGTTCGCCTTTGGCAAAATGGATGATGCCTCTTGCCGAACGTGCATGGCTCGATGAGAGATTCGAAGATATTGCATACTTTGAGCCATTCTACCTGAAAAACTTTGTAGCGACAAAGCCCAAAGAACTTTTAAAAGATTTTTAATGAACAATTATACAGAGCCTACAGCCATGATGGAATATAATACCAAACAAAAGAAGTTACCACTACCCGAATATGGTCGTTCGGTACAGAAAATGGTGGACCACGCACTCACTATCGAAGACAGAGAGGAGCGGCAAATTTGTGCGCAGACAATTGTAAACATCATGGACAGCATGTTCCCCAACATGCGCGACCTGCCCGATTACAAGCATAAACTATGGGATCATCTGGCAATAATGTCCGACTTTAAGCTCGACATCGACTACCCTGTAGAGGTCATAAAAAAAGAGAAATTCAATGAACCGCCTTCGAGAATTCCATACCAAACAGGAGAGATAAAAAACAGGCACTACGGCAGAGTGGTTGAGGATATGATAAAACATGCCTGCACAATGGACGAAGGAGAAGAACGCAACAAATTCATTGAACTTATCACCGTGCAGATGAAAAAAAATTATCTTGTATGGAACAAAGACAATGTAGACAACAAACGCATATTCGAAGACCTTAGAACATATTCAGAGGGCAAAATCGACATTGCCGATGGCGAGATAAAGATTCAGCAGTCGCCACGAAACGACAATTCCCGCAACAACAAACGAAAAAAGGTATTCAAGAAAAAACATTAAACAAACATACTATGGCATCTTTCATTATAGAGGGAGGACACAGACTCAATGGCGAAATAACGCCACAAGGAGCAAAGAACGAGGTTCTGCAGGAAATTTGCGCTACACTGCTGACTGACGAAAAGGTTACCATCGAGAATATTCCCAATATTGCCGATGTAAATAACCTCATCAACCAGCTGATGCACATGGGTGTAACAGTTACACAGAATGGAGCAGGCAGTTTCACATTTCAGGCAAATAACATCAACCTCGACTATCTCGACAGCAAAGAGTACATAGAGAGTTGTACTCGCCTGCGTGGTTCGGTTATGTTCATAGGACCATTGTTAGCACGTTTTGGTAAGGCTACGATGCCACAACCCGGTGGCGACAAGATAGGACGTCGTCGTTTGGACACCCACTTCATTGGCTTGCAAAAGTTGGGAGCCGATTTTGGATATAACGAGAAGATTTCGGCATACAGCATGAAAGCCGACAAGCTGAAAGGATGTTACATGCTTTTGGACGAGGCTTCGGTAACCGGAACTGCAAACATTATTATGGCTGCAACACTTGCCGAGGGCACTACAATCATTTACAATGCAGCATGTGAGCCATATATTCAGCAACTATGCAAGATGCTCTGCAAGATGGGAGCAAAGATAAAGGGCATTTCGAGCAACCTGCTTACCATAGAGGGAGTAAAAGAGTTGGGTGGCTGTACACATCGTGCTCTACCCGACATGATTGAAGTGGGTAGTTTCATTGGAATGGCGGCAATGACAAAAAGTGAACTGACCATTAAAGATGTCTCTTTTGAAAATTTAGGTATTATCCCCGACTGTTTCCGCCGTTTAGGAGTGCATTTTGAGCAAAAAGGCGATGATATATTCATTCCCGCGCAAGAGCATTACGAAATAGAATCGTTCATCGACGGCTCTATAATGAGCATTAGCGATGCTCCATGGCCTGGACTCACTCCCGACCTTCTGAGTGTGCTTTTGGTTACCGCCATTCAGGCAAAAGGAAGTGTGCTTATTCATCAAAAGATGTTCGAGAGCCGACTCTTCTTTGTAGACAAACTGATTGACATGGGTGCACAAATAATATTATGCGACCCACACCGCGCAGTTGTAATTGGCCACGACCACCGTTTCACACTCAAGCCACGCTCAATGAGTTCACCTGACATTCGTGCAGGTATTGCGCTTTTAATTGCTGCAATGAGCGCCGACGGCATTAGCCGTATCGACAACATTGAACAGATTGACCGAGGATATCAGAACTTGGAACAGAGACTAAACCAATTGGGTGCAAAAATCACCCGTTCATAACCCCCGATAAGATGCTAAAAAAAGAGGATTTCACATACTACGGAAAATTTCTTAAGCCACATGGCACCAGAGGCGAAATAGGTCTATTGGGCGACAGTTTTGTCCTAGGCGAGGATTGCGATTTTGTAGCAGTGGACATCGACGGTATATTGGTGCCATTCTTCTTTGAGCAATGCCGAACAAAGAACAACGACACACTAATTGTAAAGATTGAGCGCATGAACAGTGCCGAAGAGGTACGTTACCTGACCAACAGAGATGCTTATATTCCACGCGAATGGGTGGAAGAGAGCGACAACCTCACATGGAGCTATTTTCGCGATTTCACAGCCGAAGATTCGTTGATGGGAGAGCTTGGCACAATAACAGATGTGGATGACAGCACAGTAAACACTTTGTTTGTTGTAGAGAACAACGATGGTGAGTTGCTGATACCTGCGCATGAGGAGTTTATAATGGAGATAGACCACGAGAAGAGAAGAATAATATTCAAACTTCCCGAAGGGCTTGTATCACTCTAAAATAATTGACAAATGAAAAAAGAGTTCAAAAGCAAGATAATGCGTAAATACCGACTGACCATTCACAACGAGAACAAGTTGGAGAATGTGCTTGGTTTCTACGTATCGCCGTTCTGGGTAATAATTTCGCTATTCTTTTCGTTTTTGCTGGTTGCCGGGGTGGTTTTACTGATTTTCATATTCACCCCTGTAGCAGAATACCTGCCGGGATATGTCAGCAACCGCACAAGAGAGACACTTGTTGAGTATGCTCTAACCATAGATTCGCTAAACGAAGAGGTAGACAAGCAGAATAGGTTTCTAGGGAACATACGAAACATAATAGAGGGAAAGATAACCATATCGAACGACACCGTTGCAACGTTCGACTCACTACCATCACCCGATAAATATCCTATTGAAACAACGCCTTTAGAGGAGGATTTTGCTCAGGAATTTGAGAAGAAAGAGCGCTATAACCTGATATCGCAAGCAACAAACGTGGGAGCACTACAGGGCATAAACTTCTATCGTCCAACACGTGGCATGATAATAAAGGGGTTCAATCCAAAAGCACAGCACTATGGAGTGGACATTGCCGAGAACCCCAACGAAAGCGTTGTTGCAATCTGGGACGGAACAATTGTTATGAGCGACTATACCGCCAACGATGGCTACATGATAGTAATACAGCATAGCGAGAATTTGGTATCGGTATATCGCAACTGCTACAGAATACTAAAAGAGGTTGGTAACAAGGTGCAAGCCGGCGAGGTTATTGCAGCACTCAGCAGTGGCAATGACGAGCTTGCAGGTAGCAAGTTCAAACCATATCTACACTTGGAATTATGGCACAGAGGAGAGCCTCTCGACCCTGTACACTACATTCCATTCTAAAAGCAAACAAATTAGAAATTACGATATAAAACGTTTCTTCGCAAATGGAAATTGAAAGAAAACGACAAATAGCAATATTAGGCTCAACCGGTTCAATAGGAACACAAACATTACAAGTGGTGGAGGAGCATCCCGAATGTTTCGAGGTATATGCATTGACGGCAAACCGCAGAGTAGACGAACTGATAGCACAGGCACGTAAGTTCCTGCCCGAGGCTGTAGTAATTGCCGACGAAAGCAAATATGAGCAACTCAAAGAGGCTCTTTCGGACCTGCCTATTAAAATATATGCCGGCTACGAGGCAATCTGTCAAATTGTAGAGGCAAAACCCATTGATGTTGTTGTTACAGCAATGGTAGGTTTCTCGGGTTTACGACCTACCATATCGGCAATTAAAGCCGGAAAAGCTATTGCTCTGGCCAATAAAGAGACAATGGTTGTTGCAGGAGAGTTGATTAACAAACTGGCAAATGAATATCAAACACCCATTCTGCCGGTTGATTCAGAACACTCGGCAATATTCCAATGTTTGGCGGGTGAGGCACACAACAAAATAGAGAAGTTGATACTGACAGCATCGGGTGGTCCGTTCCGCACATTTACAAAGGAGCAACTAGAGAAGGTAACAAAAGAGCAGGCACTGCGCCACCCCAACTGGAGTATGGGAGCAAAAATAACCATCGACTCGGCTACAATGATGAATAAAGGCTTTGAGGTTATGGAGGCAAAGTGGCTTTTTGGAGTTGGAGCCGAAGATATTGAGGTTGTCGTACACCCGCAGTCGGTAATACACTCCATGGTGCAATTCAGAGATGGCGCTGTAAAAGCCCAGTTGGGAACGCCCGACATGCGCTTACCTATAATGTATGCTCTATCGTACCCTACCCGATTAACATCGAGCTGGGAACGATTGGACTTTGGAAAATTGTCTGAGCTTACCTTTGAAAAGCCCGATATGGAGCGCTTTCCCAACCTGCAACATGCTTACGACGCTATTGCTATGGGAGGTAACATGCCTTGCGTTGTCAATGCGGCAAACGAGGTTTGCGTTGCAGCATTCTTACAAGACAAGATAGGCTTTACCGACATGAGTCGCATAATAGAACGTGCTATGCAGAGTGCAAGCTACCAACTAAAACCATCGCTCGATGATTACATAGAGACCGATAGTGAGGTAAGAAAAATGGTAGAAGCGTGGATTTGATAATTAAATAATAAACAGATATGGAGATTTTTTTAATACGAGCACTACAACTTATAACATCGCTTAGTATACTGGTTTTTATACATGAATTCGGGCATTTCCTTTTTGCCAGAATATTTAAGATTAGAGTCGAAAAATTTTACCTTTTCTTCGATTGGGGCTTTTCTCTTATAATGCGCCCATCAAAATCTACAAATAAAGAGGATAAGGCACTCATTAAACTACCAGCAGGCAAAGGAGAAACCGAATATGGTATAGGTTGGTTGCCCCTAGGTGGCTATTGTAAGATTTCGGGCATGATAGACGAGTCTATGGACACCGAGCAGATGAAACAGCCGGCACAACCTTGGGAGTTCCGTTCTAAGCCGGCATGGCAACGTTTGCTTGTTATGATAGGTGGAGTTATGTTTAACTTCATACTTGCGCTATTCATATATTCAATGGTGCTATATTCTTGGGGAGAGGAATATACCGACCTGCAAAAGGCAACCTACGGAATGGAGTTTAACGATAATGCAAAGGCTCTGGGATTTCAGGATGGTGATATTATAATGCAAGTAGATGGTGCAGATGTTCACCGTTTGGATGCCGACCTTCTTCGTGCTATTGCCGATGGCAAAGAGGTTCTAGTACAGCGTAATGGTGCACCCGCAACAGTAGCTATCCCCGACAGTTTTGGGTTGCTGGACATGAACAGCGAAACAGCATTTATGCGTTTCCGCCTACCGGCAGTAATGGACAGCATTGTTCCAAACATGCCGGCGGCATTGGCAGGCATGAAGAGTGGCGACAAGGTTGTGAAGATTGGCGGTATCGACGTAGATTCATGGACAGGACTTAACCATGCAATGGCTACGATGAAACAAGAAGGTCGCAACGAAATAGAGGTTATTGTGATGCGCGACAGCCTTACTGCGCTTAATGTGAATGTAGACAGCACATTTATGCTTGGTGTAACAATTGAGCAGATAGAATACCCGACAGTAAAGATAGAGTATGGCTTCTTCGAGTCGTTCCCTGCAGGGGTTAAATATGGTTGCAACGTATTAAAAGGCTACGTTAGCGATTTCAAATATCTATTCTCGAAAGAGGGTGCACAATCGGTTGGAATGTTTGGTACAATTGGCAGCCTTTTTCCACCCATGTGGGACTGGCATCTATTCTGGATGATGACAGCAATGCTATCTATCATATTGGCTGTGATGAACATATTGCCGATACCGGCTCTCGACGGAGGTCATGTTCTGTTCTTGCTAATTGAGATTATCACAAGAAAAAAACCTAGCGACAAAGTTTTGGAATATGCACAAATGATTGGCATGGGAATATTGTTATGTCTGTTTGTGCTTGCCACATATAACGACATCATGCGCTTTATATTCTAAAAGATGAAACAGTTTTTCATATATATAGCAATAATTACAATAACAACTCTTTCGGGCTGTTGCACACAAAAAAATGGCAATAGCAGCAAAGAGGAGCCTAAGGAGATGCAAATGGTTAATGATAATAGTTTTGCTGTAAAACTATTCGATGTAGCTTGCAAAGCAGAGAAAAAGGAGAACTTTTGCATTTCGCCGGCTAGCGCCATGTGGGCCCTATCTATGGTTGCCAATGGTGCATCGGGAAATACATTGCAACAAATTATTGAGGCTTTGGGATTGGAATATGGCAACATCGACAATCTCAACAACATGCAGAGCAAACTTATCAAAAATTTGCAGAGCGACGACAAAGAGACTGTGTTGTCAATAGCAAATTCTATTTGGATAAACGAAAAACTGAAAGTAAAGGAGCCGTTTATAACTACAAACAAGAACCACTACGACGCTCTTGTTGAGCGTGCCCCATTCAACGAAACCACGCTCAACAGAATAAATGAATGGTGTAGCGAACATACAAACGGGAAAATATCTTCGATACTCAACCGACTCGACGACAATACAAAGATGTTGCTACTGAATGCACTCTATTTAAAATCGCAGTGGAGAGACTCATTTAATCCTAAACTCACAACCGATGCCAAATTCACAAAAGAGAATGGCGAAGTTGTTGATGCAAGAATGATGAAACAGAGGTTCAGAACAAACTATTTGGAGAACGACGATTTTCAAATGGTGTCCAAACTACTTGGTAATGGAGAGTTGGAGATGATATTCATTCTACCCGACAAAGATAAAAACATCACACAGGTGGCAGAGAAACTAGCACAAGGATACCATAATTATTACCAACAGATGGAGGGTAATACAGATGTGAAGTTGTCGCTACCCAAATTTAAGAATGAATATGCCACAAGCCTGAAAAACATGTTGATGAATATTGGCATGAGCGATGCATTTGGTTCAAAGGCTAAATTCGACAAGATAAGCAATGCCCCACTATACATAGATGATGTTTTTCAGAAAAGCTATATTGCAGTGGATGAATATGGTGTAGAGGCGGCTGCAGTTACATCGGTGATGGTTGGCTTAATGTCGGCACATCGCCCCACCACACCAAAAGAGATTGTTCTTGACCGACCATTTATATATGTTATTGCCGAACGAGCAAGCGAGAGCAAAAACATACTGTTCATGGGCAAAGTTGGAGCACCGGAGAATGACTAACAAAAACAAAATACAATGAAAAAGATTTCAGTAACCGTCCTGTTACTTTTAACAGTTATATTTTGCTGGGCAAAACCGCCAAAATATGTATTCTATTTTATAGGTGATGGTATGGGGCCATCACATGTACTAGGCACAGAGCTTTATTTGGGCGAAAGAGAGGGTGTCATTGGCAGGCCAAACAAACTTAGCTTCACACAGATGCCCTATACAGCTTTTGTAACAACCTTCTCGGCAAGCAACGGAGTAACAGACTCTGCGGCATCGGGAACAGCACTTGCAACCGGTAACAAAACAAATAACGGTCATCTGGGAGTTACACCCGACGGCAACCCTGTTTATAGCATAGCATGGGATGCACATAAAGCCGGATATGCTGTTGGAATATCTTCGACATGCCCAATAAACCACGCAACACCCGGAGCATTCTATGCACACCAGAAGAGTCGCAACAACTACCCACAAATAGCAGAAGAGATGCTCACCGCCGGATACGATTTCTACGCAGGTGGCGACCCTATATGCAACAACGAACAACGCAAAAAGTTATATTCCGATGCAACAGAACAGGGTTACTCAATTGTACGCGGCTACGACGAGTTCAAAGAGAAGAAAGAGCAAGCCAACAAAATTATGCTTTATCAAAAAGATATTGCAACAGAGATACCATATACAATTGACCGCGACGACGATGATTTGACTCTTGCACAAATAACCGAAGCCGGAATAGAATTCATGTCGAAGAAGAGCAAAAAAGGTTTCTTTTTTATGGTCGAAGGCGGCAAGATAGATTATGCATCGCACAGCAACGATGTTGCAACCATGATGCACGAGGTTATAGACTTTAGCAATGCCATTGAAGTAGCACTTAAATTCTACGAAAAACACAAGAACGAGACTTTGATTATTGTTACAGCCGACCACGAAACAGGCGGTATTGTTCTGGGCTTTAATCACTCATATACACTCAACCTCAAGGCGATTGCCGAACAAGAGGTTAGCGCCGACAATATGTCGAAAATTCTAATTAAGGCGGCAGACAACAGCAAAGAGTTCTCATGGAACGATGCAAAAGAGTTACTCAAAGAGAATTTCGGGCTATGGGACGAGGTAAGAGTAGACGAGTACTACGAAAAAGAGATGAAGAAGAGCTTCCCCTCTACAGCAACCGATAGTGATGTAAACGAGCGTAATAACAAGTTGAAACATATTGCACAACTGGCAAAAGAGGCCTTGGCACACGATGCCGCTATTTCATGGGCCAGTGGAAACCATTCGGCAACATTTGTCCCACTGTTTGCAATAGGTGTCGGCGCCAAGGATTTTCATGGAGTAATAGACAATACCGATATTCCCAAAATGATTGGCAAGATTGCGAATTACAGATGATAGCAACATGATGAAAATTAAGAGTGCTAGTCGAAAAGTTGCTAGCACTCTTAATTTTTTAATATTTAAATACCCCTTTTATCTCCTCTCTGCAACACAAAACTCATTGAGATTTCTTGCATAGTATGCTCCACGCTCGGTTGCCATTCTTTCAGGGTCCGGCGTTATGCCAACCCTCATAAGGTCGAGCCTGTCAGCGTCGAAGCAGGTGTCAATAGTTATATCGCCTGTCCTGTGGCATATAGTATGCAATTCACAAGCCTTGCGCAGTAGTTCAAACTCATCATCGGCAAGGTCGACAAGCAATGTATTGCGCAACTCCGGCAGATGCTCGGCCGCACGTTTCCCGTGTTCCAAGTCCTCCAAATTATCGACACGCCATTTGTCGTGCAGATAGGCAAATAAGCGCACTACAGTTGTGTTTACATCATTGGTGGCCAATAGCAAACCGTTTCTTTCTACACGTTCCCAATGTGGCAATCCATGACATTTATCAAGTTTCCAACCATCAATGGCAAATTGTTTTACATTCTCAATCAATGAGTTTCTTTTCATCTTCAACCTACTAAATTAGATAATACAACAAATATACAAAAAAAATACTTGCTTCCAACATATTACTTTTCGTGTTCATTAATACATCATACATGTATCAATTTACTAGGAATGTCAAAAGGAGATTCTTAACGGTAAAAATAAAAAGCGACTTTATAAATCCCTGAAGCGATATTACAATAGTCGCTAGATTGGTAACAAAAACGAGAGAGAACTTTTGAATAGTTCTCTCTCGTTTGCTTTTGTGGTTGCAACAGCGACAAGAGTTGATACCCTATTACATTTTCAACCATTGCATAGGATTTAATTTTGCTTTCTCCTTACGTAATTGGAACAATAGGCGTGCATGTCCCGTTGCATCAATTGCAATATCGGCAAGAACATCTCCGGCCTTCACTTTGTCGCCCTCTTTCACTCGAATGTTATCTACACGACAATAGACTGTGAGATATTCTCCATGGCGTACAATAACGAAAGCCAAATCATCGGAACGAACTACCGATGTAACCTTGCCGTCAAAGACACAACGTGCCCGTGCTCCTTTCGCGCCCTGCAGTGTTATGCCACCATAGTCAATCTTTACGTTGCCCTTGCCTGCCACTCCTTTTTGAGGTCCAAAACTATTTACAAGATGATATGGGCCTGTGATGGGAACAGGTAATTTTCCCTTATTCTGCACAAATGAGCCCGACATCTTACGTACCTCCTCGTCGTTTATTTTAATATCGGCAACATCGCTTTGCTTACCCGACTTATCTTTGCCCTTTGCATGTTTTGCAGCCTTCTCACGTGCTTTTTTAGCAGCAAGCTCACGTTCTATCTCTCGCTCTATAGAGTTGTTTAACTTTGTTAGTTGTTTGCGTTGCTTATTTAGTTCTCGCTGTACTTTATTAGATTCGCGACGTAATTCTGCCACAAGCGAGCGTTGTTCCTTCTCAAGTTCCTCGAGTTTTTTGCGTTCCTCAGTCTGCATCTTCAATGTATGCTCCTTGTCGGCACGCAAAGAGTCGGTTTCGGCTCGTTTGATTTCCAGTTCATGTATATATTCCTTAAGTCTGTTGGCTATATCGACATGAGCGTTCATATACTCGCGTGTATAGCGATAACGTCTGAGCATTGTATTAAAGTCGTTTGCCGACATAATAAACAGCAATTTATCTTGGAACGAGCCATAGCGCAAAGCTCTTCTCAGAGCCTTTGAATACTCATCACGAGCCTTCTCGACATCTTTTTCGCTATTTGCGACCTCTTTATCCAAACGGGCTATTTCGTTGTTCAGCAAACGCACCTCCTTTGCTACAGCACCTATCAATTTTTTGCGTTCATTTATCTGCGCTGTAATTAAATCGAGGTTTTGTAGTTTACTCTTTACATCTTTTTGCGATGAGCGCAGAATGACCTCTTTCTCTGCTATCTGCTTTTGCAAATCGGCAGCATGTTGCTTCATCTCCTTAAGCGACTGTGCCGACATAGAAAGGATTGCGAAGAATAGTATAATGAGAGAGAGGGCAATGCGTTTGAACATATTTTGTCTTAGGTTTGTGATGCGAATATAAGTATTTCTTTTTTAGAGTGTGGAATTATTATTGTTTTTTCTATTCAGTCGTGGGAACATCTTCTTAAAGCGTATAAGATTCATACGTATTTTTATATTACCACCGGCGACAACTATTGTTACGGCAACAATAATCATTGCAAGACCTAAGCAGATACGGGGCGTCAGTACCTCGGAAAAAACCATCACGCCAATAAAAATTGCAGTAAACGGTTCTATAGCACCCAGAATTGCTGTAGATGTTGCTCCAATATGTTGAACAGCTTTGGTTGTACATATAAAAGATATGGCAGTTGGGAATAGTGCCAAAGAGAAAAGACAAAGCCACTGAATACTCTTTGTTGGAATGATAAACTCGCTATAGGTATTCACTCTGACGACAAACATTATTATTCCAAAGAGAAGCATATAAAATGTGAGTTTCAATGTTGGGATATGCTTCAATGCCGAACGATTGACACTTACTATATATATTGCATAGAAAAGTGCCGACAAAAGTACAAGTATTGTTCCTCGCAGACTTAATGTAACATTATTGTCGCCATTATATAACATGTATATACCCCAAAGAGCAAAAAAGATACATATTGCGGTAGACAATGTTATTTTCTCTTTAAAGAACAGTGCCATTATAACTGCTACGATAATTGGATATACAAACAGTATAGTGGAGGCTATACCACCATCCATATATTGATAACTACCAAACAGTGTCAGTGAAGACAACGACATTACAGCGCCCATGGCAACAAGTGGAAGTATCTCCTTTTTCTTTAAAGAAAAACTACGGCCACGCAGTTTTATCATTACACCAAGAATGATGATTGCAAACAGGTATCGAAAGATGAGTACCGAATCGGGATTTAAACCATCGGGATTGGTATCACTCACATACAATGGTTTTGCAAAGAGTGGTATCATTCCATATGTGGCCGCTGCAATAACAGCATATAAAACTCCTTTTATTTTATCGCTGAAAGTCATAACATCATATTTTATTTTCCAAGCCTCTTAAGTAGGTCCGAGATATCTATTTTATTATAGGCCGATGTGTTGCTTCTTTTAAATCTAAATGTGTCGGTCTTTATGGAACTGAGTTCTATGTCGAGAGTAATATTTTTATCTGTTCCTGTTACTGCAATAGAGATAACACGTGGGAAGATACGTTCACCAACCTGTTCGAATTTACGATAGTCACACACAACAGAAACTGTATTGTTATACGTACCTTCTGTACGAACAAGTACCCCGTTGTTTCTATCCAAGAAGAAACGATACAACATTCCATTCTCATTAGGGGTTGTCAGAACAATCTCCTCGCCAGAGGTGGTAATTTTCATGTTACGCACAGCATTTTCGAGCGACATATCGTTATATGAAAACAGTTCGTTCATAAATACTGCTTCGAGAATCTTGTAGCTAAGACCTGCCTGACGCAGGAAACCTATATCGGTGTAGGACAATGCGGCATACTCCTTACTCATCTTGCTAAGGAACTGTACATCGAATGGAGATACCTCGAGACGTGCCAATTCAAACAGCCCCAATGCCGTTATTCCCATTTGAATACCGGCACCCTGTTCCATCTTTATTGTACCGCCGGCATTAAAAGAGCTGCTACCTAATGCTGCCGAAAGGTGCATTTTTGCAGTAACAGAATTAGCAACAGGTTTAAATGCAGGCATTTGCATTATCTGCTTCACTGTTATATCTGCTGAGGCATCTTTGTGAGCCACTTGTTTTGAAGAACGGCATCCCGAAAACATAAACAGCATCAATAGAGATAATAAATATAATATCTTACCTATTCCTCTTTTCATTACGTATGTATTTTCGCTTCTTTATTTTACGTTGGAGAATCTTTGAATTGTCGCCCAACTCTTGTGCCTTTCTCCAAAACTCAACAGCACGTTCTATCTCCCCTGCATTTGCTAATATATCACCTATATGATTACAAAGTGTTACATCCAATTCTGTTCCGCTGTCTATTATTTTATTGGCATAGGCTTTGGCCTCGTCATAACGCTCCATGTGGAAAAGCACCCATGCATAGGTGTCCAAGTATGTAATATTCTCGGGTTCCGATTTAATGGTGCGCAGGCTCATCTCTTCGGCTCTCTCTAGTTCCTTACCATCGAGAGCCAAATTATAGGCATAGTTGTTGAGTATTATAATATCATCACTTTTATATACCAATGCCGAATCATAGGCCTCATAGGATAGTTCATTCTTCCCAAACTCTTTATATAATTCGGCCATAGCGGCAAAAACGTCTCCAACAATTTCGGGGGCAGTATTATCACTGCGACGATCTAGCCCCTGCTTATAGGCATCCAAAGCCTCAACTTTTTGTCCTAATTCATAACATGACAGACCTTTGTACAGATAGAAGACAAGGTTCTCGGGATGATACATTATTGCTTTGTCGCAATTGGTTACTACACTTTCGTAGTTTTGGTCTTGTATTGCAAACAGAATAAGATAGAATTGAGCACGACTGTTTTCGGGTTCAATGGAAAGCAGTTTGTTTAGTACAGGTAAAATACGCTCCTTATCATCTTTTTTCTCGTACATATAATCGACATACAAGCCTAGCACATCCTTTAGGCCATGAGATTGTCGGCTTAACTTATCAAAAAGACGATAGACATAGCCTGTAGTGTCTGTTTGCTCCTTAAAGTAGATAAATTCAACTAATGTTTGCAGGCGCATCTCTGTATCGAATTTATTATTCGACAGCAGTTGCTCCATGCTTAATGTATAAAGAGAATCGTTTTTCTCTATTCTATAGTATTGACAAATAGAGTATTGCGCTGTCAGATTTTCTGGTGATTGAGAGAGCACATTCTTATATAGAACAAGAGCAGAATCTTTTTCTCCAAAGCGGAGATAAGTATCTCCCATGGTTACATATAAGTCCATATTATCCGGAGAATCGTTTAGCATTGAACGCAATTCTGTAAGGGAGCGCTCCTTATCTTGCATCATTAAATAGAGACGATAGCGTTGCATGCTAAGCATCTCATTCTTACCCTCTATGCGCTCCAACTCATTTAGAGCACTTACAGCCTTCTCTAAATTGTTGTTCTCCTCGTACAGAGTGGCTAGATATAGATATAATTCACCATTTGAGGTATCATCTTTTACCAGCTCTTCGTAAACCTCTATGGCTCTTTCTATATTATTATCGTCCAAATAGTAGTTTGCCAACACTTGACGGTACCACACATTGTCAGGTTCTTTTCTTACCACTTTTTCCATTGTGGCAATAGCCTTTTCTTTATCTCTAAGAGTGTGGTATAGTGGCGCTAGTTCGAACAACACAGACGCATTGTCGGGTTGTAAATCAATACAATGAAGAAAAAGATCGACAGCCGACGAAAGTTCGTTTAACTCCCTTAATGAGAGAGCCTGCATATAATAGTACTCAAATGCACGTACACGAGCAATAGAGTCTTCGCGATGTGCATCCTGTGCCATCGCTGGAGAGAAGATCGCCAATAGCGAAAATATAACCAATATATATGTTCTTCTCATTTCAACCCATCATTATACTCCTGTATGACCAAAGCCACCGGCTCCACGCTCGGTTTCGTCCAGCGACTCAACAGGGTTCCAATCTATTTTCTCGTAACGTGCAATAACCATTTGAGCTATGCGCTCGCCATCGGTAATAGTAAACGGTTCATTAGAGAGATTTACAAGTATCACACACACCTCGCCACGATAATCAGCGTCGATGGTGCCGAGAGAGTTCAACACAGTTATTCCTTTCTTTATTGCCAATCCACTGCGGGGACGCACCTGCGCTTCGTAGCCGTCGGGAAGTGCAATAAAAAGACCGGTAGGAACAAGTACTCGTTGCATTGGTTGCAGCACTATCGGTTCTTCGATATTTGCTCTCAAATCCATTCCTGCCGACATGTCTGTTGCATACGATGGTAACTGATGTTTCGACTTATTTACAATATTAATATTCATGACTTCTTTATATTTATTATGTTACTAAATGAAAAACTCCGAAAGCATTTATTTGTTTTCGGAGTTCCTGTTTATTCTTGCTCTTCCTCCTGTTTACAGGGATAGAATACCTTGTTTGCCCCTGATGTCAATTTTATTGCCCAAGGATTTTCGCGTGCAAAGGATTCTATATATCGCACATATTTGTCTTCGATAATTTCGTTTACTGCAATGAATATTCCTGTTTCCTCTACATTACCAAACTCTTCATTAACGGCTGTTCCAAAGATTCTCATTGTAGGCGACAGCCCCATATAGGCATTTAGCATTGGAGGTATTCCCAAACCTAGTTTGCGTGCCTCGGTTTTAAGTATTCTGTAGTCTCCTTTGAAATTATCTTCGGTAAATATTTTTTCGAGGTCGGCCTCATCATCAACAAGTTGCAGAGGGGTTATTGGTTCTATGAGATTGTCGGGGTCGGCAAAATACTTCTTTAAGAAAAAGAGTATCCTATCGCGAGCATGCTGATTGTAGCTAGGATACATTGTTACTTTACCTAACAAGTATTTAACATTTGGGAGTATCACTGTAAGAGCGCCAAGACCATCCCAAAGATTATCGAGAGCATATAGGCTCTTTGAGCCCATACGGGTCGATTGATATTCCAGCGACACAAAAGCACGACCAAGCTCAACTGTTTCTTTCAAATACTCTTTTATAAAACGCTCCGAGAAACGGAACATATTATGTGCCGTTGCGAGTATCGGATTGCCCTCATCGTCAAAACGTACATCATTTCCATGAATGAATCGATAACCACCTATTATATCTTCCGCATCGGGATTCCAAACCACTATTTGACGATAGGGGTTTTCCATTGTATCGAATTCGTCTATATCGATGGATTTTCCTGTACCACCACCTGCTGCACGAAAGGCAATTTCACGCAAACGACCAATCTCACGCATCACGTTTGGAGAGTCGGCCGCTGTAACAACATAAATCTCATTGTTGCTTCTATTGGTAAAACGCAATCGTCTCTCTTCGGTTAATTCTGCTTTTAGTAACTCCTTTGATACCGGAGCAATAATTTCTTCCATAATAATATACTCTATTTTACGGTTGAGGCAAAGAATAGACTATATCTTGAACATACTTAGCCCATTCTGTTGGCTTCTTCGATTTATCAAATGTTTGCCAAGGAATTGGTTTGCCAATTGTTACCGTAAATTTCTTATTTCTGTTTTTAAACATCTCATCACTTAGATATAGCATAGCTATATTAAATTTAAGATGCAATGTTTCTTGTAGATTAGCCAAACGATAGAAAAAGTTGGAATTTGCTCCTTCGAAATGAATAGGTACTATATCGCGTTGGCTTTGTACACTTTTTACTATAAATGTTTTTTCCCATTCCAAGTCTCTTATAACACCCTTTTTCTTGCGAGAGCATAGACCGGCCGGGAACATCACCATGTGATTGTCCGAGTTAAAAGCATCTGTTACCTGTTGTGGTAAGTTACGCGATTGCTTGCCGGTTTTATTTATAGGAATAAAGAGCGATGCTATATTGGGAATGTTCATTAACAAATCGTTCACAAGAAATTTAATCTTACAATTGTAATGACGACCAAGAATGAGGCCTAGGCCCAAACCGTCCTGAGCTCCCAAAGGATGGTTGCTTACGAATGTGCAACGACCATTTTGTGGAAGATTTTCAATTCCTTTTATTTCGAACGAGTTGTTGAAATAATCCATGAATGCTTGAATGAACTCGAGATCTTTCTTCTCGTAATTCAAAGAGAGGAAATGATTAACCTCGTCTTGATGAACTATTTTCTTAAGGTAAGAGACTAAAAAGCCCGGCACATAGCGTGCTTTCTTTCCAGCTTTTGCTGCTAATATAGCATCTATATCAATTTTTATGGCTTCACTCATAAACCCTTTAATAATTCTTGGGATGGAACTTATTTTTAGAATACAAGCTATTAGTTAGCATATAATAATGCCAAACTTCGGCAATATATCTATGCAAAGATACTCTCTATTTTTTATAAAAACAAAATTATTACAATGAAATGAAAACAGAGCGTGCATGGTTTAAACCATGCACGCTCTGTATATATTCAACATCTTCTCTTATTCCTCTACATCGGAAAAATCGAGAACAGTCTTTTTGTTTGCTTGAATACGCTCGTAATCCTCTTTTGAGCCGACAATTATACGGTTGAAATCGCGCTGTCCTGTTCCTGCGGGGATAAGGTGTCCGCAAATCACGTTCTCCTTCATACCCAATAGGTAATCGCTCTTCATGTTTATTGCAGCCTCGTTCAAGACCTTTGTTGTCTCTTGGAATGACGCAGCCGACATGAAGCTAGATGTTTGTAGTGCCGCACGTGTAATACCTTGCAGAATTTGTGTAGATGTTGCAGGTACCGCATCGCGTGAAACAACCGGTTTGAGGTCGCGACGTTTCAATGCACTATTCTCATCGCGGAGTTTTCTTGCAGTTACTATCTGACCGGGTTTCATATTCTCAGAATCTCCGGCATCTACAACTACTTTCTTACCCCAGATACGATCGTTCTCCTCTTGGAAGTCGAGTTTATCAACAACCTGTAGCTCGAGGAAGCGTGTATCACCCGGCTCATTTATCTGAACCTTGCGCATCATTTGACGTACAATAATCTCAAAGTGCTTGTCGTTAATCTTCACACCCTGTGAACGATATACATCTTGCGCCTCGTTTACGATATATTCCTGAACAGCGGTAGGTCCTTTAATTGCAAGGATATCCGAAGGAGTAATCGCACCATCCGAAAGCGGAGTTCCGGCACGAACATAGTCGCCATCCTGCACAAGTATCTGCTTAGATAGAGCAACAAGATATTTCTTAACGTCGCCAACCTTTGAGGTAACTACAATCTCACGATTACCACGTTTTACCTTGCCCATAGATACCTCACCATCGATTTCAGAAACAACAGCAGGGTTAGACGGGTTACGTGCTTCGAACAACTCGGTTACACGAGGTAGACCTCCGGTGATATCACCAGCATTACCAAAGACACGAGGAATCTTAACCAATACATCTCCGGCTTTTAGCATCTGCTTGTTCTCGATAACAACGTGTCCACCTACGGGGAGGTTGTAGTTGTGAAGTGAATTTCCGTTCTCATCATTAATGTGAACAGTAGGTATCTTTGTCTTGTCTTTAGACTCGATTATCACAATCTCGTGCAAGCCTGTACTCTCGTCAGTTTCTACTTTATAGGTAACGTTCTCTATTACAGACTCAAATTCAACAGTACCGGCAACCTCGGTTACGATAACGGCGTTGAAGGGGTCCCAAGAAGCAACAACCTTGCCCGGCTCAACTAAGTCGTCCTCAGCTGCATATAATTTAGAACCGTAAGGTATATTATGTGAAGAGAGAACAATTCCGGTGTTTACATCAACGAAACGAACCTCGCTCAAACGGCTTACAACAATCTTAACCGGTGAACCATCGATGTCGATACTGTCTACAGTACGCAACTCCTCGAATTTCAAACGTGAAGTATGTTTTGCCTTAATGCTTGCATCCGAAGCGATATTGGCTGCGGTACCTCCGGCGTGGAAGGTACGAAGTGTAAGCTGTGTACCGGGCTCACCAATTGACTGAGCCGCAATGACACCAACTGCCTCACCTTTCTCAACCATACGGCTTGTTGCAAGGTTACGTCCGTAACATTTAGCACAAACACCATGTTTAGACTCACATGTGAGCACTGAACGAATCTCGACGCTCTCAATTGGCGATTTCTCAATCTCCTCTGCTACAGCCTCGGTGATAAGTTCTCCGGCCCCAACGATGAGTTCTCCTGTCGTAGGATGTATTACATCGTGTACAGATACGCGACCTAGGATACGCTCACTGAGTTTAGCAACGACATCGTCTCCGTTTTTGAGCGCTGTACATACCAAACCACGCAATGTACCACAATCCTCTTCGTTAATTATCACATCGTGTGAAACGTCCACAAGACGACGGGTCAAATAACCGGCATCGGCAGTCTTAAGAGCAGTATCGGCAAGACCCTTACGAGCACCGTGAGATGAGATAAAGTACTCGAGCACCGAAAGACCCTCTTTAAAGTTAGAAAGAATTGGGTTCTCGATAATCTGTGCACCTTCTGCACCTGCTTTTTGAGGTTTAGCCATAAGACCACGCATACCCGACAACTGACGAATCTGGTCTTTAGAACCACGGGCACCGGAATCGAGCATCATATATACAGAGTTGAAACCTTGGTCATCGGCAGAGATGGTTTTCATAAGTACGTTTGCCAAATCGGCATTAACGTGTGTCCATTCATCGACAACCTTGTTATAACGCTCCTTGTCTGTGATAAGACCAAGGTTATATTCGGCTAAGATTTCCTCTACCTTTTCGTTACCCTTGCGTACCAACTCCTCTTTTTCCTTAGGTATAATAACATCGTCGAGGTTAAATGACAAACCACCTCTAAATGCCATATAGTAACCAAGGTTCTTAATTCCGTCGAGGAATTCAGCAGAGCGAGCAACACCAACACGTTTGATAACTTCGCTGATGATATCGCGCAAAGATTTCTTTGATATAATGGTATTTATGTAACCCATTTCGCGGGGTACAATCTGGTTCACTATAACACGTCCTACGGATGTCTCACGAAGAACCTGAACATAATTTCCATTCTCGTCGAGGTCCTCAACCATTACCTTAACCGGAGCATGAATATCTACACGCTCTTGGTTATAAGCGATAAGAGCCTCCTCGGGACCATAGAATGTCATACCCGAACCTTTGGCGCCTTCACGCAATTTAGTAATGTAGTAAAGACCAAGAACCATATCCTGCGAAGGTACTGTGATAGGAGCACCATTCGAGGGGTTAAGGATATTATGAGACTGAAGCATCAACATTTGTGCCTCCAAAATAGCCTCGTTGCTCAAAGGCAAGTGAACAGCCATCTGGTCTCCGTCGAAGTCGGCGTTGAACGCAGTACATGCAAGCGGATGAAGTTGAATTGCTTTACCCTCAATCATCTTAGGCTGGAACGCCTGAATACCCAAACGGTGAAGTGTCGGCGCACGGTTCAAGAGAACGGGATGTCCCTTCATTACATGCTCCAAAATATCCCAAATGATAGGCTCGCGACGATCGACAATTTTCTTTGCAGATTTAACTGTCTTTACAATGCCACGCTCTATAAGCTTACGTATAATAAATGGTTTATAAAGTTCGGCAGCCATGAGTTTTGGAATACCGCACTCACCCATCTTAAGTTCAGGACCTACGACAATAACCGAACGTGCTGAGTAATCGACACGCTTACCGAGCAAGTTCTGACGGAAACGTCCTTGCTTACCTTTCAAACTATCTGAAAGTGATTTCAAAGGACGGTTTGCATCGGATTTCAATGCACTTGCCTTGCGTGAGTTGTCGAATAGTGAATCGACAGCCTCCTGCAACATACGTTTCTCGTTACGAAGAATAACTTCGGGAGCTTTAATCTCGATGAGTTTCTTCAAACGGTTGTTACGTATAATTACACGACGATAGAGGTCGTTGAGGTCGGATGTAGCAAAACGGCCACCATCCAACGGCACAAGAGGACGCAATTCGGGTGGGATAACGGGAATAACAGTCATAATCATCCACTCGGGACGGTTATTGCCATTAGATGCCGCCATAGAAGAACGGAAAGACTCTACAACCTGAAGACGTTTCAAAGCCTCGTTCTTGCGTTGTTGCGACATATCGGTGTTTGCTCTGTTACGAAGTTCGTAAGAGAGTGAATCGAGGTCGAGACGAGCCAATAGATCGTAAACAGCCTCGGCACCCATCTTCGCGATAAACTTGTTGGGGTCGTTGTCATCCAACATCTGGTTGCCCTGAGGCAAGTTCTCCAAAATTGTGAGATACTCCTCTTCGGTCAATAATTGGTTCTTATCAACTCCGTCAAGTATATTCTCTTTACCGGGTATATCAAGACGCTCTGCATCCTCTTTGCGAGCCATCACACCCGGTTGAATTACAATATATTTCTCATAATAGATTACTGCATCGAGTAACTTTGTGGGAAGTCCGAGCAAATAACCAATTTTGTTGGGTAATGAACGGAAGTACCAAATATGAGCAACAGGCACAACAAGCTGTATGTGTCCCATACGCTCACGACGTACCTTTTTCTCGGTAACCATTACACCACAACGGTCGCAGACAATACCTTTGTAACGAATACGTTTATATTTTCCACAATGGCACTCATAGTCCTTTACAGGGCCGAAGATACGCTCGCAGAACAATCCGTCACGCTCGGGCTTGTATGTACGGTAGTTGATTGTCTCGGGTTTCAAGACCTCTCCGCAAGAGTTACCCAAAATTTCTTGCGGTGATGCAAGACCAATGGTAATCTTAGAGAAATTATTTTTTGTCTTTGTTTCTTTTCTGAAAGCCATAATTCTATATTGACAAACGTGAACGAATTAATTAATCAAATGAAATGCTAAGTCCTAAGCCACGCAACTCATGCAACAATACATTGAGAGATTCAGGCAAACTGGGAGTAGGCATAGAATCACCTTTAACGATAGCCTCGTAGGCTTTTGAACGGCCTGCGACATCGTCGGATTTGATTGTCAAAATCTCTTGCAAGATGTGTGCTGCACCGAATGCCTCGAGTGCCCAAACCTCCATCTCTCCGAAACGCTGACCTCCGAACTGTGCCTTACCTCCAAGAGGTTGCTGTGTGATAAGTGAGTAAGGACCGATTGAACGTGCGTGCATCTTATCCTCAACCATGTGGCCAAGTTTAAGCATGTAACTTACACCCACTGTTGCAGGTTGGTCAAACTGCTCACCTGTTCCACCATCGTATAGATATGTCTTACCGAAACGTGGCAAACCGGCTTTGTCTGTCCAAGTACACAAGTCGTCCAAAGTTGCACCATCAAAGATTGGAGTTGCAAACTTAACACCAAGCTCTTTACCTGCACGACCAAGAACGGTCTCAAATATCTGACCGATATTCATACGTGAGGGCACACCCAAAGGGTTCAAGATAATATCAACAGGTGTTCCATCAGCCAAGAAAGGCATATCCTCCTGACGTACGACACGAGAAACAATACCCTTGTTACCGTGGCGTCCGGCCATCTTATCACCCACACCAATCTTACGTTTCTTAGCGATATAAACCTTAGCCATCTTCATTGTACCAGAAGGCAACTCATCGCCAATGGTAAGAGCAAACTTCTCACGTTTAACCTCTGCATCCAACTCTTTATATTTGTGCAAGAAGTTGATTACGAGAGTACGGATAAGTTCGTTTGTATGTGCATCAGCAGTCCACTTGCTCAATTGTACAGATGTGAAGTCCATTGCATCCAAATCGGCCTTAGAGAATTTAGCTCCCTTAGCAATGATTTCGGTACCCATGAAGTCTTTAACACCTTGTGATACACGACCTCCTATAAGTTTGATAAGTTTAGAAACAAGAATGTTCTTCAACTCATCCACTTTCTGCATGAACTCATCATCAATCTTAGGCAATTTAGCCTTATCGGCCATCTTTGCCGAACGTGTTTTCTCGGCACGCTGGAAGAGACGACGACCAATAACAACACCTTTCAACGAAGGAGATGCTTTGAGTGAAGCGTCTTTTACATCACCGGCCTTATCTCCAAAGATTGCACGAAGCAATTTCTCCTCGGGTGTTGGGTCAGACTCTCCCTTAGGAGTAATCTTACCAATGATTATATCACCGGGTTTAACGCATGCACCAACACGAATAATACCGTTCTTGTCAAGGTCTTTAGTTGCATCTTCGCTAACATTGGGAATGTCATAGGTAAACTCTTCGAGTCCACGTTTTGTTTCACGTACCTCGAGTGAAAGCTCATCGACATGAACAGATGTCAAAACATCCTCACGGACAACTTTCTCGTTAAGCACAATAGCATCCTCATAGTTGTAACCCTTCCAAGGCATGTATGCAACCAATAGGTTCTTACCAAGTGCCAACTCACCACCCTGAGTAGAATATCCCTCTGTCAGGATATCACCGGCCTTAACACGCTGACCTTTATCGCAAATAGGACGAAGGTCGATAGTCATATTCTGGTTTGTACGACGGAACTTAGGTATGATATACTCCTTAGAAGCGGGTTCGAAGCTTACGAACTCTTCTTCTTCTGTGCGGTCGTACTTAATTACTATTCTAGAAGCATCCACGAACTCTATTACACCATCGCCTTCTGCGACAATCTGAGTACGAGAATCCTCTACAAGTTGTTTTTCAATACCGGTACCTACAATAGGAGCCTCGGTGGTCAAAAGAGGAACTGCCTGACGCATCATGTTCGATCCCATCAATGCACGGTTAGCATCGTCGTGCTCAAGGAATGGAATGAGCGATGCCGCGATTGAGGCAATCTGTTGGGGAGATACGTCCATAAGCTGTACCTCGCCGGGAACGACAACCGGATAATCGGCATCCTGACGCGATTTAACCTTCTTACGAATGAAGTTACCATTTTCGTCAAGAGGTGCATTACCCTGAGCAATTATCTTGCCCTCTTCCTCTTCTGCTGTATAATAAACAACATTATTATTATTTATATCGACTTTTGAATCGGCTACCTGACGATAGGGAGTTACGATAAAGCCGAGCTCATTTATCTTTGCATATATACACAATGAGGAGATAAGACCAATGTTAGGTCCTTCAGGTGTCTCAATAGGACAGAGACGACCATAGTGTGTATAGTGTACGTCACGAACCTCGAAACCGGCACGATCACGTGAAAGTCCACCGGGACCAAGAGCCGAAAGACGGCGCTTGTGAGTAATCTCGGCCAAGGGGTTCGTCTGATCCATAAACTGAGACAATGCGTTAGTACCAAAGAAGGTATTAATTACAGCTGAAACAGTTTTGGCATTGATTAGGTCTGTAGGAGTAAACACCTCATTGTCGCGAACATTCATTCTTTCGCGGATAGTACGTGCCATACGAGCCAAACCTACTGCGAATTGGTTTGACAACTGCTCGCCTACAGTACGTACACGACGGTTACTCAAGTGGTCGATATCATCGACAACAGCCTTAGAGTTTACCAGACCGATAAGATATTTGATAATCTCAATTATATCCTCTTTTGTCAATACTCTAACAGACATGTCGGTTGTGAGACCGAGTTTTCGGTTAATGCGGTAACGACCAACATCACCTAAATCGTAACGTTTCTCCGAGAAGAAAAGGTTGTTGATAACCTCACGAGCACTTGCATCATCAGCAGGCTCAGCGTTACGCAATTGACGGAAGATGTAATTAACAGCCTCTTTTTCGGAGTTGCTGGCATCTTTGTCAAGAGTATTGAATATAAGTGTGTAATCCAAAGCGTCCGGGTCGCTGCTCTCTTTGTGGAGTAGAATGCTCTCAACACCACTATCCAAGATGCGCTCTACGAGGTCTTGCTCTAGAATTGCCTCACGCTCTACAACGACTTCACTACGCTCGATTGAAACAACCTCACCTGTATCAGGATCTACAAAATCCTCGAGTTTAGTCTTAACGACACGACCGGCCATCTTGCGTCCGATAGCCTTTTTGAGGTTGGTTTTGTTCACTTTAATCTCCTCTGCCAAATCGAAAATCTCGAGAATATCCTTGTCAGTCTCGAAACCGATAGCACGTAACAATGTTGTTACGGGCAATTTCTTCTTACGGTCGATATAAGCATACATTACATTGTTTATATCGGTTGCAAACTCAATCCATGAACCTTTAAACGGAATTATACGAGCCGAATAAAGAGGAGTACCGTTTGCATGTACGCTCTGACCGAAGAATACACCGGGAGAACGGTGTAACTGTGAAACCACAACGCGCTCAGCACCATTGATGATGAATGTACCTTGTTTTGTCATGTAAGGGATAAAGCCCAAGAATACATCTTGAATGACTGTATCAAAATCCTCATGATCGGGATCGGTACAATATAATTTCAACTTTGCCTTTAATGGAACACTATATGTGAGGCCACGCTCTAAACATTCACTTATAGAGTAACGAGGCGGATCGATGTAATAGTCTAAAAACTCCAATACGAAATTGTTCCTCGTATCTGTTATGGGGAAATTCTCGGCAAATACCTTGTATAAACCGTCATTTACTCTCTTTTCGGGAGGAGTATCTAATTGGAGGAAGTCTTCAAAAGACTTCAATTGCACTTCCAAAAAATCCGGACAAGGCATCGGATCTTTTATAGATGCAAAGTTAATTCTTTGATTATTAGGGTTTAACGACATTGTGGAAAATGTTTTAGAACTTACTATTGTTTTTACGCAGAAAAGGTTATGAACCCTTGTTCGGGGGGTTCATAACCATTTACCCTTATCCAGGGCGTGAGATTTACTTATTTCAACTCAATCTCAGCACCAGACTCCTCGATAGTCTTCTTCAAAGACTCAGCCTCTGATTTAGCAAGACCCTCTTTCAAAGTGCTAGGAGCACCGTCTACGAGATCTTTAGCCTCTTTCAAACCAAGACCACAAGCCTCTTTAACTGCTTTAACTACCTGAAGTTTGTTAGGACCTACGCTCTTCAATACTACGTCGAACTCTGTTTTCTCAGCAGCAGCTTCACCAGCGCCACCTGCTGCGGGAGCAGCAACTGCTACAGCTGCAGCAGCGGGTTCGATACCATATTCTTCTTTCAAGATTGTTGCAAGTTCGTTAACGTCTTTTACTGTCAAGTTAACCAATTCTTCTGCAAGAGCTTTCAAATCTGCCATTTTCGTATAAATTTAAATTGTTTTTACTAATTAAAATAAATTGATTATTGTCTTTCACCGAGTGTTTTAAGAACTCCGTGGATGGTATTACCACCAGATTGTAGAGCCGATACCACATTCTTGACAGGAGATTGCAACAAAGCAACAACCTCAGCAAGAAGTTCAGCCTTACTCTTAATATGAATAAGTGTTTCGAGTTGGTCAGCACCTACATAGAAGCTCTCTTCAGCATAAGCACCCTTAAGGGCAGGTATTTCAGCCTTAGCTGCAACATCCTTAATCAACTTAGCGGGAACATTAGCTGTGTCGCAAAGCAACAGAGCAGTAGTACCTTTCAAACAGGGATAAAGAGGAGAGTAATCAATCTCTGAAGCCTCAAATGCTTTGTGGAGAAGAGTATTCTTAACCACAACCATTTTAACATCCTGCTTAAAACATTTTGCACGCATTGCGCTGGTAGCGGCAGCATTCATAGCTGTAACGTCTACCAAATAGAAATGCGCATATTCCTTAATGACTTCGCCGAGTTGGGCGATTTTATTAATTTTATCTTCCTTCTTCATAGTTCAATCAAAATTAAGCCTCAATAGATTTTGGATCTATTCTAAGACCCTTACTCATTGTAGTCGATAGGAATACACTCTTTACATAAGTACCTTTAGCTGTAGAGGGTTTAAGCTTGATAATTGTAGCCATAAACTCCTTAACATTGGCAATAATAGCTTCGGGAGAGAAAGAAGACTTACCGATAGAAGCATGTACGATACCTGCTTTATCAACTTTGAAGTCTATCTTACCCTGCTTAATTTCTTTTACTGCCTTAGGTATATCCATAGTTACGGTGCCACTCTTAGGGTTAGGCATCAATCCACGAGGACCGAGTACACGACCAAGAGCACCTAATTTGCCCATTATAGACGGCATTGTAATGATTACATCGATATCCGTCCAACCACCTTTGATCTTTTCAATATATTCGTCAAGACCAACATAGTCAGCGCCTGCCGCTTTAGCAGCTTCCTCTACATCGGGAGTACACAAGCACAAAACGCGAACCTCTTTACCGGTACCGCTGGGAAGAGAAACAACGCCTCTTACCATCTGGTTAGCCTTACGAGGGTCAACGCCTAAGCGTACATCGATATCCACAGAAGCATCGAACTTTGTGAAAGTAATCTCCTTCAACAAAGTAACTGCCTCTGAAAGGGGATAAGCTTTAGCTGTATCAACTTTTGCGGCTGCCAACTTTTGATTTTTCGTCAGTTTACCCATTCTAATTTAATTTTTTAATTGTTTCCGGGAAAAGTTCCACTCACACTGATACCCATACTTCTTGCTGTACCAGCAACCATTTTCATAGCTGCCTCTACAGTAAAGCAGTTCAAATCGACCATTTTGTCTTTTGCAATTGCCTCAACCTGCTCCCATGTGATAGAAGCAACTTTTTTACGGTTGGGCTCTGCAGATCCACCCTTAACTTTTGCTACCTCAAGTAATTGAATAGCAACGGGAGGAGTCTTTACTACAAAATCGAAAGATTTGTCTGCGTAGTAAGTAATGATAACAGGCAAAACTTTTCCGGCCTTATCCTGGGTTCTGGCATTAAACGCTTTGCAAAACTCCATGATGTTGATACCCTTAGAACCGAGTGCGGGTCCAACGGGAGGAGAAGGATTTGCTGCGCCACCTTTAATCTGCAACTTGATAAGTCCAGCAACTTCTTTTGCCATTGTAATAAAAAATCTATAAAATTAACAACTAATTTAGAACGATGTGTGGAAGCCGCATCATTCTTTATCTACTTGCATATAGCCAAGTTCAACAGGAGTACTGCGACCGAAGATTTTTACCATAACCTTCAATCTCTTCTTCTCGGTATTAATCTCTTCAATTGTTCCATTGAAACCGGAGAAAGGACCATAGTTTACCTTTACAACCTCGCCCAATGTAAACTCCAATGAAGTATCTTCTGCTGTCTCTTGTAACTCATCGACAGTACCAAGAATTCTATTTATCTCAGATTGGCGAATAGGTGTTGGTTTATCCATACCACCTAAGAAACCAAGAACGTTGGGAGTATTACGAAGCATAAATGCTATTTCTCCAACCAACTCAGCCTCAACCAATACATATCCGGGAAGATAATTTCTCTCTTTAACGATACGCTTGCCGTTACGTACTTGCACCACCTTCTCGGTAGGTATAAGCACTTGAGATACCATATCGGTAAGTCCACGAAGTTTCACATCGGTTTCGATGTACTCTTTAACTTTCGCTTCCTTGCCACTGATGGCACGCAGAACATACCAATTCTTTTTGCTCTCCGCCATTTATCTCCCTATTAAAGTGTATATATAACTTTCATTATAGACTCGAAAACTTTGTCCATAGCGAAAACAACCACTGCTATTATTAAAGAAGCATATAACACAAGGACTGCTTGGCTCGTCAATTGTTTCATTGTGGGCCAAGTTGTCTTATGCGCGAGTTCATTGTAAGACTCCTTACAATAATTAACAAATTTAGTCAGCATAATCGTTTATTTTGTGGCACGGGAAGAGAGGCTCGAACTCCCGACACCTGGTTTTGGAGACCAGTGCTCTACCAACTGAGCTATTCCCGTAGACTTCTGCTCCAGAAACCTAGAGCAGAAGCATTGTATTAAAAGTTGTATTATTCGATAACTTTTGTAATCTGACCAGCACCTACTGTGCGACCACCCTCGCGGATAGCGAATGTCAGACCCTCGTTCAATGCAACCGGATAGATAAGAGTAACTGTGATAGTCAAGTTGTCACCGGGCATAACCATCTCAACGTCTGCGGGGAGAGTAATCTCACCAGTACAGTCCATTGTACGGAGGTAGAACTGAGGACGATATTTGTTACGGAATGATGTATGACGACCACCCTCTTCTTTCTTCAAGATATAAACCTGAGCCTCGAAAGTAGAGTAAGGTTTGATCTGACCGGGATGGCAAAGCACCATACCACGTTTGATTTCGTTCTTATCAACACCACGGAGCAACAAACCTACGTTATCACCAGCCTCACCAAGGTCAAGAAGTTTACGGAACATCTCAACACCTGTTACAACTGTCTTCTTGTTCTCGCCAAGACCAAGGATCTCAACCTCGTCACCTACCTTAACAACACCAGTCTCGATACGACCTGTTGCTACTGTACCACGACCTGTGATAGAGAACACGTCCTCAACGGGCATCAAGAAAGGTTTATCGATATCACGGGGAGGAAGGGGAATCCACTCGTCGCAAGCAGCCATGAGCTCCATTACTTTCTCTTCCCACTCAGCTACGCCGTTCAAAGCACCAAGAGCAGAACCGCGGATGATAGGAGTGTTGTCGCCGTCGAACTCATAGAATGAAAGAAGCTCACGCATCTCCATCTCAACGAGGTCGAGCATCTCAGCGTCATCAACAACGTCGCACTTGTTCAAGAATACAACAAGACGGGGAACGTTTACCTGACGAGCGAGAAGGATGTGCTCACGTGTTTGGGGCATAGGACCGTCAGTAGCAGCACAAACGATGATAGCACCGTCCATCTGAGCAGCACCGGTTACCATGTTCTTAACGTAGTCGGCGTGACCCGGACAGTCTACGTGTGCATAGTGACGGTTCTCTGTTTGATACTCAACGTGAGCAGTATTAATTGTAATACCACGCTCTTTCTCCTCGGGAGCGTTGTCAATCTGATCGAATGATTTCAACTCTGAAAGACCTTTCTTTGCCAATACAGTTGTAATAGCAGCGGTCAAAGTAGTCTTACCGTGGTCAACGTGACCGATAGTACCGATGTTAACATGCGGTTTGGTACGTTCAAATTTTTCTTTTGCCATAGTTTTAAACTTTAATTATAACAATATATTTACCAATATTTCTATAACTCTTATGTAGACAAAAACGCACTCCTCTTCAGAGCTGTTACCGAGACTTGAACTCGGGACCTCTTCCTTACCAAGGAAGTGCTCTACCACTGAGCTATAACAGCGTTGAAAAAGAGCGGAAGACGGGACTCAAACCCGCGACCCTCAGCTTGGAAGGCT
>JAFWYF010000006.1 GCA_017522785.1 Bacteroidaceae bacterium
ACATAAAAGAGGATAGAAACGGTATTATTTGGGTTGCAACAGATGCCGGGTTATTCATAATTGAAAATCCTAAAGTATTTTTTGAAGACGGTATATTCAAACAGATAAAAATACCTCGTAACGACGGTTCAGGATTAGCCGATTATCTATTGAATAATGTAAATATTCAAGTGATACATGTAGATGGTGCAAACCGCAAATGGATAGGTACAAGAAACAATGGTATATACCTTCTTAGCGAAGATGGTCAAGAAACCATTCATCATTTTACAATGGACAATTCTCCATTGCCATCGAACGGTATTGTTAGTATTGCTATAAACGACGAAAGTGGAGAAGTATTCATTGGAACTTATAATGGAATTGTAAGTTTCATGGGAAATGCAACAAAACCGGAAACAGAACTTGACGAGAATAAAGTACACGCCTTCCCAAACCCTGTGAGAGCCGATTACAGCGGAGATATATCCATTATTGGACTTACATTCAACTGCGACGTTAAAATCGTTGATGCGGCAGGATTTTTAATTTACGAAGGAGTGTCGAATGGAGGTGAGTTTGTTTGGGATGGAAGAAATAGTAAAGGAGAAAAAGTTGCAAGCGGAGTTTATTATGTTTTGGCAGCCGATGAAGAGGGTAATGAAGGAGTTGCTACAAAAATATTGATTGTAAGATAGAATTAAATATTATATATAAACAAAAATAAGGTTGCACTCCAGTGCAACCTTATTTTTGTTTATAATTTGTTTTTTACATTTTCAGTAATACTTTCTTTCCATTATAAATGTATATACCTGAAGAGGTAGGATTCAATACACGACGTCCTTGTAAATCGTAGTAGACATTATCGTTAATATCATTGTTTGTATCTATAACCTCATCTATTGCTGTTGGGTTTGTCGATTTAATAGGATGGAAAGGATTTTCTTTTGTAAACTTATACTTTCCGTCACTTGCCCAGTCTAAAGAGAAACGAACAAAACGCATTGTATAACCACCAAACACACCATTCTCCTCGTAATAAACACCTAATGTTCCATCGGGCAATACAACAGCGGCACTATAAGCAGAACCACGTGGACAGATAGTCTTTGGAGTGCCAAATGTAGCACCTTCGTCGGTAGAGAGAGCAATACTTACGTTTTGTCTGCTAGAATTATTTGGCAATGTTTGCAATGCTATATTCCAAGGATTACCCTCGAGAGTAGAACACCATACCATATATTCGCCATCACACGCATTTCCGTAAATACCCGAATTAAATTGCGTTCGAGATGGTTTATGCCATGTTTCACCATTGTCAGATGTGTAGTTGTAATAGTTATATCCGCTATGACGAACACTAATAGCCAAATCACCATTATTTCGTTCCAAAGTTTTGGGTTCGTCGGCACCGGAAGTACCACTGTTGCCGCTTACATACCAACTCTTACCACCATCATTACTCATAAAGAAGTAGAAATGCTGACTATCATCTGATTGACGATTTACAAAACTTGAAACTAATGTTCCATCACGTTTTTGCAGTGCGGCACCTGAACCGGAGAATCCACTCTTCCATGTTTTGGTTTTAGGATTAGAACATTTTGCTCCAAACAAATCGTCGGTGTGGTCTACAGGAGCATCCCATGTAAGTCCGCCATCACGACTGGTTATGGTTTTCCAACGTGGAGGTTGTTCCGATGTTCCAGCAAAGAATCCATGTCCGTATGTTCCTGCACTTGTCATTATACCCACAATTTCGCCATTATCGCGATTTGTAACAATTGACGCATCGCCATGACCATAATTTCCACCTGTTTCAGTTGTTCCGGCGACAGTAACAGGATTACTCCATGTTCTACCGTTATCCTCGGAATATTGTGCTACAAGGTAGCAGTGTGAAGGTAAGTCGGAATTGTGATTCTTACGGTCATCGGTAAGTGTTACAAGACGTTTGCCATCGCGTGTTACTGTTATAGAAGGTATACGATAATAGAGCGAACCTTTATCCATTGGCATAAGAACTGCTCCCTCTGACAAGAATATTGTTACACTGTGAGCAGGATTGCCATTATTCTCTGCAACTTCGTTACCATCAATTGTGTAACTTGAAATCTTAGCATCAACCAAGTTACCCTCTACGGCATCTTCTGAAATATCATATGTTATCCAAAGATAGTTATTACCGGGGTAAAGTTCTGCTTCTCCTGTTATTGTAAATGTTCCGTCTGAAGCAATTTCAACAGCTTCACCAAATTGTACACCATTTTCATCGCGCCAAGTCATCTTTTTATCCTCGTCTATAAAAAGTTCACGAGAATTGGTTGTAATATATGCTTTTACATTTAAAACATCGGTAGAACTTGTTCCAACAAAAGAACCCTTTACACCTTGAAGTTTACAACTACCGTTGAGACCTCCTATTCTTATAGCAGAACGGATTATAGGCTGATTTTTATTTCCTATACCTGTACTTACTTTACCTTGCACAACATTTGTGTTAGCTACTTCAGCATCGGCATTAGAAGTATCTACTTTGTCAAAGCGCCAAAGGGAAGCACCATTAGCCTCAGCAGCCCAACGTACAATTACTTTATTATCTTCTTGGGCATGCAATTCCACTGCATCATCTTTTATTATATAGAATCCATTAGAATCCTGAATGTTATATATGTAATTAGGAGTATCTTGTGCACCAAACTGAGTATTATTTCCAGTTCCTGTACCAGCCTTACCCATATATTTTCCGTCATAGTTCTTTATAGTTAACTTTCCATCTTTCTGCCAGAAGCTCCATATGCGGTCCGATGTAAAAGTTTTATCGCCAAAACGCATTTTATCTGTATCTGCATCGTAATACATCACTTTACCTGCACAATAAGATTTTGTAGATGCATTTGTAATATAATACCAATGAACATCACCATCGGTGCTTATTGTTGGTAATGATATTGAAACGCTGGACTTTTTAATCTTTACAGTGAAATTTGTAAGGATAACACCTTTTCCATTAGCACCGGACAAATTAAATGAAACCGATAATTTATCCAAATTCTTTTCACTGATAACCTTTTCTTCTGAACTTGTAGAGTAGGATGCACCGTTATCCATTGTAAGACTTATTGCTTCACTATGATCGTTATTTTTGAATGTAAAGCTATATTCTTCTATTAAATAACCTGTAGGAGCAGTAATTGAATATGCTGCACTTGTTGAAGAACCTGTCATCATCTGAATATTATTTCCCGACCAGTTCATATTGTTTATTCCACCACAACCGAATACTAATTCCGGAGTAGCAGTACTCTTCCACGAAGCATTCCAAGCACTGTTTACATCACCATTACTGCGATAAAGATTGCCATTTAATTTGTCGAGAGTGTATACCAGAGATGTTGTTGTTTCGGGAATTTCTTCGGGTTCTGCAGCCTCTAAAAGACGTAATTGACAACCTGCATCATTTTTATCGTTGCCCTTGTTATTTTGGTCGCTCCAGTTATATAATTTATATGATTGTGGGTCGCCTGTCTGATTCAACTGCACATCGCCCGATGATATTATAAAATATCCGGCTACATTTGAAGGTTTTATTGTCCAACCACTGGAAGGTTTTGTTCCAACGGTATATATTTGAGTATTATATGTAGCTACAGGATTTAAATAAGTTTTATATTCGCGGTTCACAATATCATATACACCATTGCCACGATCTACAAATTTCCACATAGATTTTGCATACTTAGAATCTGTTGTAGAACCTACTACACCGGCTGCAGAACCTGTAGCAGAAATGTAATGGTTACTTGAACGTAACGATACTATTTGATACCAATACTCATTCTCATCATCACTGATTTGTGGCATGTTTGCAGTTTCTGAAAGCAATGTAGTAAGCTTGGCAACTTGCTCGTTGGCCTTTTCAGCTGTAATATCACCTGTTGCTAAAAGAGTATTAGCTTTTTCCAATTCAACTTTTATAAGTTCTATTGAAGTTGCTGAATATTGTCCTACATTGTCGCCTGTCTCTACACGTAACGAGGTACCTATAACCTGAGAAATTTGATTGCGCAAAGTAGCTTGTGTGTATCGAGCTACCGCATCATCATCACTCAAAACTGTATATTTATCCTGAGGAAAATCTACAGTAAGAACCTCTTCCATTTTTTGTGCAAATTTAACATATCCCAAACCTAGCAGATAGTTATTTGAATCGACATAATCGGTATTTGCTACATTTCCATTTAATATAGGAGTATATGTATCGATAAATTTTACATTACCACCAACAAGAGATTCCATATAAGCATTAAGCACTGCAATGCGGTTAGTATTCTTTGTTGCATCTTTGGTAGGTGCAAGCGCCATTAAATAGACCTTTGTAGAAGGTAATTTTTCTTTAATTTTGTCTACAAGAACTTTGTAGTTACTTTTTACAGTTTCAATAGCAGTATTTCCATTAGCATCTTCTGTTCCGGTGTAAAGGAATAGAGCTTTGGGTTCTTTTTTATCTGCACCGGTTGTAGCGAAAGTTGCATCAAAAAGTTTGCTTGTTGTACTAATGCTTCCACCATATCCCCAAGAAGTTCCACGATTTTTAATATTATTATTACCTAATAATTCCTGCCATTCTCCATTTTTCACAAGTTCATCGCCAAGTACAAGAATATCGTTAGTTGTTACAGGCAACATACTGAAATATGTTGCACGCATACGATTTGCATTATTTGATAGTCCTCCATCATTCTGCTTTGTAGAGGTATCTGCCGGATAGAGTGATTTAACTGTATAATCCTCACCCTCTGCAAGGTATTTACAAATAGCCTCACACCAAACACGATAAGCCTCGGCTGTAAGATGTAGATAATCGTAACTCCAAACACCACCCGAACCTATTCCTTTGAGACTGTCGTATAAATCTATATATGTTACGTTATCTGTAGCATCGGCATAAGATTTTACTATCTCATTTGTGCGTAACCAAGTAGCCTCTACACGATTAGAAGTATTATTATTCAATATACTATAGAGATAGATTTTTGTATCGGGATAGCGCATGTGCACACGATTAACAATACTTTGTACATACGAAAGCACCTGCTCCGGAGAAAAATTTAGGCCACCAGATGTAGCAATATCGTTAGTGCCTATCATCATAAATATTTTCTTAGGCTTATTAAGCAGATAACTTTCAATATTATCGCTCTGCTCCGTAGAATAGGTTCCAGAGACTCCACGATTTACTATAGGCAGATATTCATCTGTAGAAGTTTTAAAAACCTCCGGCCAGCAATGCATATCGGTAATACTGTTACCAATAAATATTATGCTTCCTTCGGCTGGAGCAAGGACTTTGAAAGAATCGAAACGGTGATTTCTGAATGGCAAATCGGCCCATGTTACAAGAACGCAAAAACATGCAAGTAACGATAATAATAATTTTTTCATAATGCTTAATTAAATGTTATTCATTTTATAATAGTTCGTAAAAATAAATTATTTATAATTTTAACTCTATAAAATTTTAGTTAAAAAAAATTATATCAGTTAATATAGGCACTTTTATACATAGTATAAAATAAAAAGGACTTTTTATTTATTCACCTATTTCAATCACTTCTTATTATATTTATTTCCTTATTAAAATAAATAAAAAAAGAATAAGAAAAATAAAGGCTGTTGATAGTGTAAATAAAAAATATTTAAATCTGTTGTTTTTTTACTTATTAGTGTAATAGTAACAATTTTATTAAAGTATTTAACAATTTAATTTATTGGTTTATAATAGATTAAATCTAGTTATAAACAGTTGTTGAATAGTTGTGAATGTGAATAAAATTATGCTCAAATCTGTTGAGAACTCTATTTAGAAATAGTGTTTAAAAAGTTCTATTTATATTTGGATTATGAATTAACTCTTCTGTTATATTCATAATTTTTATTTATCAAAGTATTAATGTAATTTTTTTAACCCTAAGTTTTAATATACTTTTCAACAACATATCAACAGTTATTTTGCAATTCTATATAAATCTCTCGACAGAACTTTATCTTTTTTAACCCCCAATCCAAGTTCATAACAACGTGCCATGTAAGCTGTTCCTTTTTTGTTATTCAATAAATGTAATTTTTTAGCCCAGTTATATGCTTCGCTATATTCTTCTCTTTTATCATAGTATTGTACTAAGTACAACATTGCATCTTGTTGTTCTCTTTTGGCTGCTTTTTTCATTAGTTCTATCGAATTACCCAATATGTCATCATTTTCAATACTATTTTCAATCATGTAATTGGCATATAAATATTCTCCATAGGAAACTTTGTTTATAGCGGCTAAGCGATAGTAATATATACCTTTAACACTATCTCCATGCTCTTTAATATAATATTTACCTAAATCGATAAAAGCACGTGGTTCATTTTTTTCTGCTGCTTCTTTAATAAGTTTTAGTATAATATCTCTGTTTTTTGTACTATCTCTCTTTTTATATATTAGAGCAAGTTCATACATAGATTCAGCATCTCCTAATTCAGCGGCACGCATAAAAAACTCTATTGCTGAATTTTCATCCATTTTTAATCCATTACCATAAAGGTAGCAATAACCAATACTTCGTATGGCTGGTGTATAATTATATTGTTGTAGTTCTGCAAAAATTTTAACAGCATTGATATATTTTTTCATGTTATAATAAGCTACACCTAATTTATATTCCTCTTCATATTGTTTCAGAGCAACAGAATCTACAACCATATCCACTCTTTTTACAATATTTTTTTTCGCTTTATTATTATTCTCGGTTCTATTTAAAACTCGTGTTTCTGTTATATTATCGTTGCTGTAATATGTTGTATTATCTTTTCCGTTTACATTTATATTTATATATTCACAAAACTCACTATTATAAAGTTCCAATGTAATTTTACCATCTTTTATAGATGCATTTGGTTCCCATAGAAGTGTACGTCTATAATCGTTTCTATCTTCAATAGGAGTATATTTACTATAATCGGGAGAATAAAATTCTTTACTCTTTGCATATCCTTGTACTGTTGTGTAGCGATTTACACTATATGAATTTGTAAATTCAGGTATTATACCTTCTCTCTTTTCACCATTTTTGAATGGTATAAAGCATGCGACATAATTAGGATGGCGCATAGACTCTTTCATTCTATTTATTAAATTATCATATTCAAATGTTCGAGGATATATAGTTGTTGGTGATAGAAATCCTTCATAAAACTCTGAAAACCCGGTTTTGCTACTTATGGCATTTGATTTATATTTCCAAAATCCTTCTCCACTGTTTTCTATACTTTTACATATTTTTTCATCGCCACGTATGATAATCTCCTTGAAATTGGTCATTTTTTCTGCATCTTTCCCATGCAGATAATCCATATCTTCTATTGGTACTGAATTTGAATCATATTCTCCTACAGGTACAATGGAATGTACCCAGAAGCACCATGGTAAATTGTATCTTTTAAATATGCTTCGTAGCACATTATTTGCCGTTATAACTGTTTTAAATTGTGGAAATCTATCGTACATAGTGATTGCTTCCTCTTCCATAAATATAGTGGTGTCTTTTTCTGCTATTTCAGCTTCAGCAATCTCTTCCAATTTTTTTCGTCTAATTACTTCTAACTCATATTCTTCGTGAGCCAAATTCCTAGAGAAATCTCCTTTAAAATATGTAATATCTTTTGCATATTCCCATTCATCGAGATAATTGAATTTAATTTCACACATAGGTGGTCTGCTATATATGTCACTTTTTCTTTTTTCAATAATCTCAACATCGCCAAGCAGATATTCCAAATGACTAATTTTAGTTATATAATTATTCTTATTAATATTTTCATCAATATATTCTATGGCAGGTTTGTTTATACTTTTTTCCCAATAATCTAATTCGCGTATTTTAGGAGAGAAATATTTATCTATGTAAAATGTATATTTTATATTATCATTGAATTTTGCTATAACTTTAGGTGATAAATATGCAACATGTTTATCATAAAAATCGTCGAGAGCAATCATGAAATTACCAAGGCTGTCTGTACGGAATACACTTGTGAGAATACTATCTCCGGTGTATGAAATATCTAATCTAATAGGGTTATATGCTTCATTTATTACTTTATTGTTACCTTTATTATCTGTAACTATTCTGTGTAAAGAACCTTTTAGTAATAATTCTTTTTCTACCGGCTTAATATTTCTAATATCCAAATTATTTAATAGATTCCAGTCGTATGCCGTCCAACCATGTGTGAGCATTACAAGATCTAAGTTTTCTGTTCTGTTTTTATTATTCTTATCAAAATATTGTGATGCATTAGGTATATATCCTTTCAGTTCCGAACCTAATAAAAGGTATGTATACAAATTATAATCCCATGATGTAACCTGATGTCCCGATGCATCTGTAACAGATATAGCAAACTCTGCATCTCTATTTATAGGTTTATTATCTTCTCTTTCTACCGAAATATTTATTTTCTCGTACGGTTTAGCTGTAAAATCATAGCAGTCTTTGCTGTTTATTCTAACATTTAGTTTTACAGTCTCTCTATCTCCATCTTGAATTTCTTTATGCTGAACAAAGAATTGACGTTCTGCCAGCGGTATATCATTGGTAAATATAACAGCTCTGCAAACACCTTCGGGTAAACTCTTTTTATCTATTTTAAATGTTTTACATTTTTCTTCCGATGAAAATTTATTATATAATCCTATAGAACCACGATGTAACAGAACAAAACCCAATTCTGTGATACTGTCGCAATTGTTTTTTATATCTATGTATATACTATCTTCGCTCTGTTTTATATGTGTTGCAATACCTTCTTTTTCTATTTCTGGTAAACGGAATTTGTACAATATTTTTTTACCTTTCTTATTTTTTATATAAACCTCTGCTCTATATTTAGCATTATTATCCGGTGTTATATAAAATGAACCCTTGCCATTATGTATAGGTGCTGTGTGTAGTAAAAAATGTTCGTTTTTATAAATGCTTATCGTATCGTTTGTAAAATTACCATCTAAGTCTCTTAATTCATAAGCTACAAGACTTTTTATACCATTTACAAGATGTCCACCTTCGGGATAGAATGTGAGCTTAGCATCTTCTTTTTTGTTGTTTTCAGTAAGGAATACTCTTTCTCTGTCGAATATATTTTTAAAATCCCAATTATTCTTATTTACTTTATCGAATATAGGAAAGACCCTGCTGAATATAGCTTCATCGCCTCTATTAAGCATATATCTGGTATATGCTCTCACCTCGTAATATCCCGACAATAGCTGTTTGTTTAATTCAAATTCTCCATGACAACATCCATTTTCATCGAGTTTATATTTTTTTGTTTCAATAACATAACCTTCGGGTGCAACCAGTTCAACATATAAAACCTTGCTAATAATACTAGGTTGGTCGTTATTCGAATATGTAGTGTATGCTTTAAACCAGATAGTCTCTCCTAAATAGTAAATACTGTTGTCGAATTGCAGATATACATGTTCTTGAGGCAGTGTACGACCTATAATCAGAGCATTTTTTGCTGTTTCTTCAACACTATTTTGTGCATTTACATTAGCAGACAGTGTTAAAATGAGTAGTATGGAGAGCAGTTTATTTTTCATAATTTATGCAAATTATTTTATGTGCGAATATATAAAAAATATACCTCGAAATTATTTCGAGGTATATTTTTTATAAACTTGAACAGCTTCTTATGTTTATAAACTGTTTATTTTAGCTTTGCGAGAGCCTCTTTAATGCGACGAATAGCCTCTATAATATTCTCATCGCTTGTAGCATAACTCATGCGGAAACATTCGGGTGAGCCGAACGATGCACCACCTACTGTTGCAACATGTGCTTCGGTAAGCAGATACATAGCAAGGTCGTCACTATTGTTTATTGTATGTTCACCAAAACTCTTTCCATAGAAAGAACTACATTTTGGGAATAGGTAGAATGCACCTTCGGGAACATTAACCTCTAGACCGGGAATATCTTTTGTAAGGTTAACAATAAGGTCGCGACGACGTTGGAACGCTTGACGCATTCTTTCAACATCCTCTTGACTACCCACGTATGCCTCCAACGATGCCATCTGAGATACCGAACAAGGTCCGCTGGTATATTGTCCTTGTAATTTATTACATCCTTTTACAATCCATTCTGCTGCTGCCAAATAACCTATGCGCCATCCGGTCATTGCATATGCTTTTGATACACCATTTACAATTATTACACGGTCGCGAATTTCGGGGAACTGTGCAATACTCTCGTGTTTACCTACATAGTTAATGTGCTCATAAATTTCATCGGCAACAACAAAAACTTCGGGATGTTTTACAAGTACATCGGCCAATTCCTTGAGTTCCTCTCTTGTGTAAACCGAACCTGTTGGATTCGAAGGAGAACATAATATGAGCATCTTTGTCTTTGGAGTGATAACCGACTCCAATTGTGCACCTGTTATCTTAAAGTTTTGTTCAATGCCGGCACTTACAATAACGGGAGTACCATCGGCCAATTTAACCATTTCGGGGTAGCTAACCCAGAAAGGAGCCGGTACTATAACCTCGTCTCCGGGGTTTACCAATGCCATGATAGCATTACAAACAGCCTGTTTTGCACCATTTGAAACAGATATCTGTGCTTCGGTAAATTCGAGTCCGTTTTCGCGTTTTAGTTTCTCTACAATAGCTTTGCGCAGGGTGGGGTAGCCCGGTACGGGTGAGTAACGCGACCAATTATCGTCAATGGCTTTTTTTGCAGCATCTTTTATATTGTCGGGTGTATTGAAATCGGGTTCTCCAACACTCATGTTGATAACATCTACTCCCTGTGCTTTCAATTCTTGACTCTTTTGCGACATTGCAAGTGTTGCCGACGGTGAAAGTCTGTTAAGGCGGTCTGCTAATTTATTCATAGTCTTATATATTTAGTTAGAGTTTTTTATTCTTCAAAATGTAGTGTATGTCCCATACGTTCGGCTTTTGTGTGCAAATAGCGTGAATTAAAATTATTAGGTTCTATTTCGCAGCCTACAATTTCCACTATTTCCAATCCGTAACTCTCCAAACCAATACGTTTTACAGGGTTATTGGTTATAAGACGCATTTTATGAACACCAATCTGTCGTAGAATTTCTGCACCTACTCCATAGTCTCTTTCATCGGCTTTGAAACCAAGGCATAAGTTTGCATCTACAGTGTCCATGCCCTCTTCTTGTAATTTATAGGCTTTCATCTTATTCATGAGACCGATACCGCGTCCCTCTTGATTTAGATAAACAATAACACCCTTTTCGTCTTTTTCAATTAGTTGCATAGCACGATGTAGTTGTGCTCCACAATCGCAACGTTGTGAACCAAAAATATCTCCGGTCATACACGACGAATGTACTCTCACAAGAATAGGTTCGTCCTCTTTCCATTCTCCTTTAATAAGTGCTATATGCTCCAATCCTGTAGATTTCTGCATAAATGGAATAAGACGAAAATGACCATGCTCTGTAGGCATGTCCACCTCTTCGCCTCGCTCAACAAGCGATTCCTGACGTAGACGATACTCAATGAGGTCTCTTATAGAGATAATCTTTAAATTATGCTCTTTTGCAATCTCAATTAGTTGAGGCATTCGTGCCATGCTGCCATCTTCATTCATAATCTCAATCAATGCGGCTGCAGGGTATAAGCCGGCAAGGCGTGCCATATCAATACCTGCTTCTGTATGTCCGGCGCGACGTAGCACACCTTTGTCTTGCGCATATAGTGGGTTTATGTGTCCGGGACGAGCAAATGTTTCGGGTGTGCTTGTTGGGTCGGCTAGTGCTTTAATTGTTGCAGCACGGTCATTTGCCGAAACACCGGTAGAACAACCTTCTATTTTGTCTACAGTAACAGTGAAAGGTGTTCCCAACAGGCTTGTATTTGTGTTCACCTGTGGGTCTAACTGTAATTCCTTACAACGAGATAAAGTAATTGGCGCACATAGAACACCTCTTCCGTTTTTCAACATAAAGTTTACCTTCTCGGGTGTAATCTTTTCGGCAGCAATAATAAAATCTCCTTCGTTCTCTCTGTCCTCGTCATCTACTACTATAATAAATTCTCCTTGACGAAAATCTTCTATAGCGTCTTCTATCGAACTTAATTTGAAATTATCCATGTTTTACTAAATTTTCCTTAATCAATACATCCATCAAACTTTTTGATGTCTTTTCTGTTTTTATTAAATCGCGCAATAGTCTGAATCGAAATCTCCATGCGCGTAAATATATTACAATACCAATAGGAAATATTACCATAGATGCAATATTCAACCATTTGTTTTTTAATGGAGAATAGATGGCTTCGGCCGATATTACAGGATACATATTCAAAAGAATTATAACCTTCTTAATTCTGCTGTTGCCCATCTCTTCTATAAGGTTCTCCAGTTCAAAACTAAGTTCTTCGGCTCTATTTTTTTCATATCCACTAAAGAATACATGTTTTACCGAAGGGAGTTTTTTTAGTTTATATCTTTTTCTTATAGCATGTGATGCTTCTAGAATATATCCCAGTCTCTGATAGTCTTTTGTATAATCGGGGTCTTCTATGATAACCTCTTTCAAAGGAACATTTCGTGTCTCTCTTAATCCAAGCAATCTTCTAAAGAACTCTTTATAGGCATCCATGTTCAATATTGTAGAGTCTTTGTTTGATTGATAAGTCAGAATAATGCCAATGGGAGCAAGAATTAGAGTACTTAGCCAACTTCCTATCCAAACATACCATTCTCCTTCGCGTGCCATTTTGGAGCCCGATGTGTTGAATATATAGTATAGCACAAATGTTGCCACTGAAATAAGTACGGGATATCCCAAACCGCCTTTACGCACAATAGCACCAAGTGGCGCACCTATGAAAAAGAATATTATACAGCCTAGTGCCAAGGTAATCTTCTCCCACCAGAACAGGTGGTGTCTGTTTAAATCCTTGTCTAGTGAATGCATTATATTTTTCTTAATTTCCAAGTCGGTTTTAAGCTGTTCAATCTTTGTCAGTTCAGCCTTCTTCCACTTTATTTTATCTACCTTCGACGCAGTATTATATATGCTATCGACATTCAGATGCGCAATATTATCACTTTGTATTCTTGTGGAATCTTCTTCAGTAAATATAGGCTTTATGGTGTATGCATTACGCATAATAGACCTAAAGTTGTTTCCTCCTATACTATCGTTATACAAAGTTAGAGAGTCAATAGATTCCGATAGTTGTATCATGTTTTTGCTTGCAGCCTGTCCGTTCAGGAACGAGCCATCCTGCATGTTAAAACCACCATCAAACTCAATAGCAACAACCTTTTCGCGATATGTCTCACGACGGTAGGGCATGTTCTTTTTGTCTATGTTCTTTGTTGGCAGGTTCTCAAAAAGTTCACCACTGTATAGTTTTATCATCAGATGTTGCTGGTCGGCAGTGCTTTCTATCTTACCGGAATCGGCAACAAGAATTCTTGCATTTTCGAAACCGTTTGACAAATCATATATCATGACATTGTATAATATTCCGGTCTCTTTATTCTTCTCTTTTACAAACAGATTATATCCCTCAATTTTGTCATAGAAAACACCTTCGGGTATTTCAACTTCGGGCGATGTCTGTTTAATGGAGTATAATATTGTGTATAATTTAACTTGTGCCTGTGGAACTACAACATTCTGAAAATAGAATGATACAAAACCAAGTAGAACACACTCTACAGCAATTGGAGCCATTATTCTAAGAAGCGGAATTCCAGCAGCCTTCATAGCCAATAACTCCAAACGTTCTCCAAAGTTTCCGAACGTCATGAGTGCAGCAAGTAATATAGCTAGTGGAAGTGCTTGTCCAACAAGAGTTAGTGAACCTAAATAGAAAAATTGAGCAAGAATGGTTATATCTAGTCCTTTGCCCACAAATTCATCAACTTGTCTCCATAACAATTGCATTATGAAGATGAACAAACATATAAAAAATGTACCCAATAAGAGTTGAGTAAAACTCTTAATGATAAATAAATCAAGTTTCTTTATATGAAAATTCGGTAGTCGCATAGATACTAAAAGTATCTTTTATTGTATTGTTTATATCCTTTTACTTTATATACGATAGGTTGTTGTTCGCATATATTTTTGCAAAGTTAGCACAAAATACCTTATTCCAAATAATTGTGTAGAGTTATTTTTACAACGTTACATACCCGATTGTCGTTTCAGGTGCTCAATTTGAGAGTCCCACAAATCTCTTTGGTCATCTGTTTCACCTGTTTCTGCAAAATCGGTAATCTCTAATGTGTGTTCGCGAGTCATTTCGTTAAACAAAATTCTCATCTCGAAGTAAGTTTGCTGGTTTTCATCGTCCCATCTTAGACGAACATATAATCCGTTTCTCTGTGCTATAAGTGTTGCAGTTCTACTTTCTGTCTTTCCCCAATAGAAAGTGAATGTTTTTCCTGTTGTTTCAACTCTGTCGGCAAACCAACTCGAAAGTCCCGGAGCAGTGCCAATATAACGCCATATCATGCTTGCACTACCTTTTAAGGGATATTCAATTTGAATTTTTTCCTTTTTCATACTTTGAATCTGTTAAAACACCACTCACTCTTTCTTCTTTTTTAAAGATAAATTATCGAGGGGTTGAAATTTATACAGTCGCAAGATAATCAATAATATTCATAAAAGCAATTTTTACTTCCATTTTGTTTTGTTAAATTCTGTATAATGAACAAATCAGGCGTTGTTTGTCTTTCATTTTATTACTCTTGTTTTTCGGTTTTTTGTAGCCTAAAACCCCAATTATTTAGTTTTTTTTATGAAAAGAGCAGAAAAAGTTTGTGATTATAAAATTATTACCGTATATTTGCACCGCAAAAATGCGATGGCGAGATAGCTCAGCTGGTTAGAGCGTCGGATTCATAATCCGGAGGTCGTGGGATCGTGACCCACTCTCGCTACAAAAAAAAGGACTACCAAAATAGTCCTTTTTTTGTATTGTTTTTATTAGCAGTGGCTAATAATAATATCTATTGTATTGCACCTTCAATGTGGTAATAAATTTATGGTTGCCAGTCTTTTACAAAACGAATGTACTGTGTAGCATTGTTTCCTAGAGTTACTCTGTCGTAATATATAGACCAAGAGTAAAAGTGTTCATTATTTACGTAATCATATCGATTTCCGTGGTAACCAAAAGAGTAGTAATTGCTAACTAGTGTTCCTTTATTGCTGTCCCACCATGTACCGTTTTTGCAGTATAGGTGCATAATGACTCCTTCTCTTAGATTTGGTACACGATATCCTGCCGGCGAAGGAGAACCTCCGCTTTCCAATTCGGCTTTTAATACGTTGTAAGATGGGTTTGTATTAGTGTATTGTTCTAGAGTACCTGTCTCAAAACCATCGTATACACGTGCCAGAGAACTGTATTCGTCATCGGGAACAAGTTCGTGTGTTGTGTAGTAAGCACGAAGCGATTCTTTGTTCATGTTACGCAGGTCAAATCTGTAAACAGAATTTTTGGTTATTGTTCCTGTTGGGTATTCAACGTTCACAAGCAGGTCTTTGGGGTAGTTCTCACCTCCAAAACAAATATTGGTGGCTGTTGCAGGGGGTAATCCCAGATTTCTTACACAACGCACCGGAGAATATCCCGGTTTGCTCCAATGTACTTGATACTCTCCTGTCGATGCTCCTTCTTCGGCCCATACAATAGTAGGAACATTGCCTGCAGTTTGCAACCATGCTGTGCTACTTACAACATGCAATCGCCATGGATATACACCATTGAACACTCCACCACTCACCGGTGTGTTAGGCTCTCTGCTTGCTTCTATAGGATATAATTGTGCATCTGTACTCAATCCTTGGTCTCCAATAAAAAGTCCACAAAGTTGGTCGAGTGAAGCAATATACCAACGTAGTTCTTCGGGGTCTATAATTCCATCACCATCCAAGTCGCGGTTGCGTAGCAATGTTGAATATAGTCCCGAAACATATTCATCTTTTAATTTTATATCATTTTCTGTATAATCAATGAATGTATCCCATCGCAAATTTCTATTTACCGATTTATTATCACCTGTTCCACTAACAATATTTAACAAGCATGCTGTGTTGTAAAGGCCATCGGTTAGCGATGTATTCTCCGATGTGTAATTAGGCTTGTGCGAATCACTAAGATTACCTAACCGTTCGTCGGGGTGGTAAAACCATGCTAAATTCTTTGTTTCATCACTTGTTTCGCATCCCCATGCTTCTTTAAGGTCTGTACGCTCCAAGCTAATATTAAACGGTGTTTGTATTGAGCGTTGTCTTATAGTAAGAATACTTCCTGTAACAGAACTATCATCATCGGCACTACGGTTATTTTTGCACAGAATGTGCATTAAGCGATTGGGTTGGTTTACAAATTTTTTCCATAAAACATCGGGGTCATTGGGGTTCATGGGATTTTCATAGTAATAGAATTCATTTACAAAAATAGTAAACTTCATCTCTCCATTTTCATCAAATTTATTCTCTTTGCTCTCTCTCCATGCTAAAACTTCGTTTCTAACAGTGTTAAGCATCTCAATAACTGTCATAAGTTTGCTTCTATCTGCAGGGTAGTGCATGTTTTGATTGGAATATACGTTGCGACCAATAACTTTGTCATTAATCATAAACTCAACCCATTTATAGTCTAGGTCGTTATATATCTCCTTACCCGATTCATCTTTCATAGGAATACCCTCTCTACCAAATGGTGTACGTACATACCATGTCATGTTGTCGGTGTCTATATCTTTTGCACGAATAGTATACACTCGTTGGCCGTAATGTGCATCAAAGGTATATATATCTTCTTCGGCCTCATACAAATGTCCCATTCCACCGGGTTGTTCTTCTGTTATACCAATTTGGTCGTCGTTCGATGTATCAACCTCAATTTCTATGTTCTCAACTCCTTTAATGTTTATGGTGTATTTGTAGTGCGTGTTGCGAACTATATCGTAGTTATCTTTGTCTTTGGCAAAGTCTCCTAAATGAATATAATATGTTACGTCGGCAATCAAATGTTGCTCACTTGTAGAACCGGGGTCTACAACCATATCTAGTTCACCTTTAATTATCAAGTATGTTGCCATCTCCGGAGCATATTCCCACATTCCGTTTTCGTTGTTATATTTGCCATAATTGGCATCGTTTGGATTCTCGAGATATTTGTTTCTTCGGTCTCTGTTATGATAATTACCATCAACACTCTTTTTTATCTTGTCGGAGCATTTGTTTTCCAATGTATAAAAAGAAAATCCATGTAAGACACCTCCTGTTGCTTTTCCGTCTACAACCTCATTTTCTGTTGTTTCAAAGTTTCTAGGACTTAGATTAAAATATGAATCTTCTATCATCTCCAATGGTGTGTCATTTGGTATCAGATGTGAACTTTTTGGTAGGTTTATAACTTGCCACGATTTAGGTGTGAATTCTTCTACCTTTTGATTATTGCTTTCTTCATTTGGGTTTACACGTACATTTACCTCTACTTTAGCATCGAGTCTGTGTAGTATAATCTTTTCATTTGGAATAGTAATAACTCCCTCACTTGATATGCTGACATTGTTTTGGCTGCCTGTCATCATAAAATATCCGGCATTTCTGTCGGGAATTTCTTGATTTAACGAAACAATCAATTTAGTAAGGTCTGCTTTTGTACGCACTAACCCCAAACGCTCTTTAGAGATGTTCATAAAGTCGAGGTCGATATTTGCAATGAGTATAATCTCTGCAAAACCCGATACAGATGGAATACACATGTGTAGTGTTCCTGTTGTTTGTCCGTTTGTGTCGTCCGAGATATGATTATTAACGCTCCAATACTCTTTGTTGTTTGAGTCGTTCAAGTTTGATTCGTCGAAGTAGTGGCCATAAATCTTTTCTCCATTGGCAAAAACAAATGCATATACATTACGTACCATAGATTCATAGTGTAAATCGTATGTCGTACGTGTTCTTATGTTTATCTTTTTATTGTTTGACGTACCGAAATCGAGCACAGCATAGACATTGTCGCCAATAATACTTTGTTGCATTAAATCGTTTTCGCTACATCCATTAAGTAAAAGAAAACTTAACAAAATATATATCCCCTTTGTTATCCAATGTTTCATTATATCTTTTGTTTAAGAATTTGTTCTAAAAAATATCTTCTTTTTAATCAAACGTTATATCTCCTTCTATTTTTTCCCAATTGGAAACTTCAAATTCTATATCGCCACTCTTTTCATTATAACTTACGTTTATTAATATGTCTATGAAATCGTTACGATGAATAGCTGTAATAGGTTGTGCCTCTCCCGAATTTTTATCTATTATGTTAATGGGGATAGTTTCGCTGTGTGTAATGTCTGAACTAATAGTATGCTTTTCTACCTTGTAAAGATAAAAGTTGTTACGTCTTTGTCTGCTACTCGATGTAGAGTTGTTTCCGTATACTGTTGAACCGTTTACAGCTAAATAATAGTTACTACCATAATTACTTTTGAAACGTATATTATTACTATATGTACTTGCTGTATAATAATCGTAATATCCGGGAGATACTGTTAATGGTACTCTGCTGGAATTTGTTTGTGAACTTTGCATGAAATAGCCTGTTGCTCCCATAGATTCAATGGTGTATTGGTTCGATGCAGTGCGGTTAAATTTCCATACGTAATCATGGTTTAAATCGCCATTAGAAAGGTATGAATCTCCCGATGCAACATATCCATTGCCGGCATAAAGATATTTTCTTGCGTTTGCATTATAGATTATGTACATGCAACCATCCTCAATGTTACTTGAATTTGTTATAGCACTACTATTTACTATATAAGTATCTTCTTCAGCTCCTTCGTATTTTATACCGAGTCTATAATTGTAGTTACCACCTTGACTTTCCAGTATGTAGCTGTCGAAAATTGTCGATTCACTAACATTCCCGTTTTCATCTAGCTTCGATATAATATGATTCTCTACGAATGGTGTAATAGCGTCGTTTGAGGTTGTTACCGGAGAAACGTTCGCCGTTCCACCTTCTGTAAATATATCGACATTCTGTTGTGTGAAATTCTGTGCAAAACTGAGGCTTGTAACATACAAGTTATTTAGTGAGCTTTGGTTACGTACATTTATGCGTAACCTTGCATAGGTCCTTAGTAACTCGCCATGAATGTAATTTGCTCCGGGTGTTAATTGTATCTCTTTGCTAAAAGTCAAAGGATAGGGCGTTTCTCTATTGCATATATTGTCTGTCGATGCAGAAACTCTTAATCCGCTGTTTACATTTTCGTCGTTTACGTCGGCTAATTTCCCCTCTAAATTATCATAATTGCCATAGTTTGCAACGGCATATAATTTATATGTTTTGCTATAGTCTAGGTTTATAAAACTTATAGTTGCTTCACTATTATTGTTTGTAAATCGTGTGTCGTTGTTTTCTAAGATGGTAGAGGATACAATATTGTCTCCGTTTAGGAGAAAAACAGCGAGACGATATATTTTCTGTCCATCAATATATATTTCTTCTTCGCTAACAATGCCGTCATCATTAAGGTCTTCCATACCTCTGGTCGTAACACCTATCTTAGCATTATTAATGGTTACATGAAGCGATGCCGAACCTTGGTTTGTGGAGTAGTCGCTGTTCTGGCATCCCATACAAAAATATAAGCAGTATAGTGATAACAGTAGGTTTTGCAGTATATAATATATTCTCGTTTGCATTTTTTTCGTAGTTCTGTCTGTGTCTACATCGTGATGTCGTAACTGGATTCAATATAATTCCATGGAGTAATTGTTAAATTCAGCTTGGCTTCGGAGCCACTAATTTCCAGCATATATGTATATTTTACTCCCTCTTCATAGGTTATGTTAGGTATTTCTACCGAAAATATCTGGTTTCCTGCATTTCTGAGTGTATAGCAGAATTGTAATGTTCCACTTTTTACCGTTTGTGGTACTATAAGTATCCAGCCGTCGTTGTGTGTAAATTCTTCACCTGTTAATCCATAGTTTGGAGTGTATAGTGTGTTTTCTCTGTAGAAACCTACTCCTTCATGTTTCCACAAATACATTGGTGCCGTAGATGATTCATAGGGATACCATGTTATCTCGGGTATAGAATAACCTGAATGTACTAAATATCCCGACGGAGAAAAAAGGTTTGTATTGTTATTCTTATTTTGCAACCAACACGATGTTATACCTTCGTTATCTGCAGGTACAAATCCCTTTACAGCCTTTACTTTGAACTTTATAGCGGCAAAGGCATGTTGCATGTTTAGCTTTACAGGAGCAGCAAGGTTTGCACTCTTTGTATCTATTTGTGTTGCAGCAAGTAGTATATCCTCTTGTAAAACAAGAGTGTTAATAGGACCACCTTGAAATATTGTAGCATCCATTTGGGTCATTAGGCTTGTCATTAGTTTCTGTGGATAGCATGCACGAAACTCATAAACAGCATTGTTCATCCAATAGCGAGCCTCGCCGGGATAATCCCAGTGGCTGTAAATGTTGGAATCGAACTCATCGGAGCCGTATGTTAGTGGTGTGGCAACAAATTCTTCTATAGTGGTTTGTTGTCCGTTTATTGTTTTGGTGTATTGTCCCCATACTCCAACGCTTTCATTACTTCCGTCTTCAACCGGGGTACATTCACTTTTTAATAAGTCATTATTTACTAATGCTCGTGTATTTATGGAGTTTATGCTCCATTTAATAGGGTATTGTGATACCGATTCCGGCTCAAGAAACGGATAATCCGTTTCTTGAGCGCAACCGGCAAGTGTTAGTAACGCTGTCAGTAAAAAGTATATATGACAGAGTCTTTTCATTTTAATTAGTTATTGAATTAGTTCGAAACGTTGTTGATAGTATAAATTAAAGTGGTATGTTGAACCCAGTCGGTAACGCTTGGCTCAAAATAGATACGCTCGTTCTTGCCAAATGCAATACGATATACATATCTAATACCTTTCTCCCATGTATCAATTGTTGTAGGTGTACCGCCATTGTCGTATGTAAACTTCTTGAGTTCAATAGTCTCTTCAGCCTCCATTCCGTTCATCTTGTAATACACAGTAACTGTTGCGTTGTCGGGCACATCCTGAGGAATGAGCAATAGAGCCGATGTTCCACTGGTGAACTGTGCAGGAGCAGCCGAAGGTACGTTGAATGATGGGAAGTTTGGTTCGTATGTGATGTTTGATGCGCTGGCAGGGTTAAAGCTCCACATAGCATCGCCCTCTTCCAAGTTTGATGTTTCATCAATGTTTTGGTCAAAGTCGGCTGTTTGAATAAAATCACCATTAATTTTTACGCTGTCAATATGATATTCTGCATTTATATCGCTCTTTTGAGATGAGAATACAATTGATGACAGTGCGTGATGGAACACTAAAGGCACAGCAGCATTGCCATTTGTTAAGCTGTTCATGTCGTACTTACGTGATGTGTACATAAGGTCATACTGTTTGTTTGCATCCTCCTCGGTGTGGAATCCTGTAATTTGCAAACCCTTTTCGGTGTGTTCAATACTTGTTGGTTCTGTTATAAGTTTAGCCGGCGAGTATGCAGCAAAGGCTAGGTTGTAACTCTTTGCAGGCCATATATATGCACTGTCAGTTACCCAATATTTGCTATCAACCAATTCGGGAGTCATATAACTCTCGTTTCTTACTGTATCACCATTTGATTTGAAGTAGTCGGTAACATCGTCAGAATTGGTCCATCCTTTAAAGCTTCCGGTATAGCTTTTACAGAATACAATAAAGTTTTCAGCTGCGGGGTATTTAACTCCGCTGATTTCACCAACGATGTTTGCTCTTGTCTGCTTCATTACAGGAGCATCGAATCTCATGAGCTGTGGTTGGTTTTCAGGTTGCTCATAGTTGAAATCCTCGTTTACACAACCGGTCAATGCTATCGCCGACACAGCTGCAAATAATAACATTTTTTTCATGTTAGTTTAAATTAAGAGTTAATAAATTAAATAATAAAAAATTGTTTTCTTTCTATGTTATAATAAATTAAATAGTTATGCTTCCTTCAATCTCTTTCCATTCACTCACGCCCGGGGACATTCCACCACCAATATCCGCACCCTCAGGTGGAACAATCTCAATAATCTTGTCAATAATAATCCATTGCTTCTCTTTAACTTCATCGGTTTCGAACATGTCAGTAACTCGGAATGTCTCTGTTTGCACAGTATTATAGACGGTGTTGAACTCAAAGGTTATGTCGATATATCCTTCGGTATATGGTAGCTTTCCAAATGTGTTAAACGATGCGTATGCAACAGTATTTTTATTTTCATCTGTTGTACGCAGGTTGTTCTCTTTTCCGTTGTTAAGTCCAAAATATATGCTTGCAACATGGTCCATTACCATTTCTCCTGTGTGCATATTTTTTGATGCGGCCATTCCCGATATAAGAGCTACTGCAGAGCGCACATATTCAACACCTTTTACATTAAATTGCATGTAATATGTTTTTACAATACTTTCTGCTGTAGGTAGTTTGTTCTCTGCTGTTTTTAGTGTGTCAGAGCAATTATAAATGTCGCATGTATTAACTTCAAAGTCTTCAATTCTTGATACAAACAAATGGTCGGGTTGCCGATAAATCGGTTCGTCTGCATTTGCATTTTCGCCACGCGATTTAAATATTCTGTTTTCTTCGCTTTCAGTCAAATATTCTGTGGTAGCAACCATATTTGAGTATGTACCATTGTTTTCAACCTTAATATATTTCGTATCAAAGTTATATGCCATTACATTGTATCTACCGTTTGGAACATTAACATAACCTTGAATGTAGTAGCCCTTTTCATCTACCCCACACTCATGTAGATATCGTTCTGTGATGAGTTTGTCGCTCTCTTGGTCGCAGAATATAATTCGCATTAGTTGTGGAGAATTATATTCGGGTCTTTTCTTTGTTTCATCGTAAAATCCGTAATTAACATTACGTATGTTTTCGTCGAAATAGATCTTCACAAATAGATTCTCTTTTGGATATGGAGTTTCCAAAGGGCGGTGCTCACACGCAGAACATAATATTAAAATTAACAGCCACATAATAAACGAATAGTGGTGGCAACGTAACTTCATGTAGTTCATTGTCCACCTCCTTTCCATTTTGTCTTAACCTTTATTGGCAGGCTAAGTGATATCTGTGCTTTGGTTGGCCCAAAATAGTGCCATCTACCATGCTTTTTAAGGTCCCTCCACAGAATTTCATAATTTTCGCTGGGGGTATATTTTCTATAAGGTATTGACGCATAGCCAAAAGATAGAGAAAATTCTAGATTCAAGTATTTATTTAGTGGCATGGCGTATCCATAGCTCAAACCGGCACTCCAATGTTCCCCTTGGTGGCAAATATCTCTTTTCCATTCAAAATCCCATTTACCCGATTCTGTATATAGCCCCAAGAAATGTCCTTTTAATTTGTCGTGTTCGTATCTCCGTTTTGCAGATGCTTTTTTTAGCCACCAGCGAAACTCGCCACCAATACTAAGAAATCTTATGCAGTGTTCATTTTCTCCTTTGCCCCATCGCCACCAAGGAAATGTGTGGTTGTATAGTACTGAGAAGTTGTTGTTTATAGGAACCTCAATAGAGTAGTTTACAAATGTAATAGCATCGTATAGCAAGTTTGTCTTTAGTGCCAAAATTGTTTTGTATTCCGGTGCTAAGGTTTGTTGTATTGGCTCCAGTTTAAGTGGGAGTAGCGGTTTCTTTGTTTCGGTCAAATTTATATATGGTTCGGGTTGTGGAGCATGCACACAAATCCATGTTGCCATACGTAACTTTGGCATGTGATAACGAATAATCCAATTATACGTATATCCGTTATCAAGTTTTTTCAGTCGCCATTTTTTTGTTTCAGTTGGAATATCGGCATGTATAATTCTAAGAACCTTCTCTCTGTTTTGCAAATTATAGTTCGCCTCCAGCTCTGCTTCCAAGCCTTCCCAGTTTTCACCCATGGGTCGTAGGTGAATGTTATCGGCGTGCAGGGTTGTGCTATCGGGCAAATTAGCCAAAATAAAATCTTTTGCAGCTTCGGCACGTTTCTCTGCCAGCCATTTATTACGTATATGTGAACCTTCGGGAGAGGCGTATGCATAAATTGTTATACTATCAATTTTTATTGAATTTAACAAGATATTTTTTATACGCAGAATTTGATAGGCGTTGTCTAAATAATCCTCGTCGATATCTATTTTATCGCAGTAATAATATAGAGTGTAGCGGTCGTGTCTCACTCTTTCGGGCATAACTTCTCCTATGCACGGTATAGTGGCCATGCACATGAAAATTAAAGCTGTTATAATAAGTTTTACCCTCAATTTTAAAAAATTTCACAAAGGTAGCCATTAGGTGTATATTTACCCCCCCCTATGTGTTAAAAAATATTAACAAAATAGGTAAAGGGGGGCTTCTGAGGGTGCTGTGAGAGTGTTATTTGTCTATCCTTCTACATTAAAACATAAAATAGTTTAATGATAATATGGCAATGATTAACAAAATGAAAAATAATATGCCTCTACGTTGTGTTTTTGAAAAATAAAAATAATTTTTCATGGGTATGGCTTTTTTGATTCTGTTATTATTTTGGAAATTACTATATTCGCATTGCGAGAAGATATTTTTTTGCGAAAATAATAAAAATTAATACATAAAATGGGAATAGGACAAAATATCAGAAATATATTCACTCGCTACCATTGGTCGCTGTTTATATTGTGTGCGATAGTATATCTATCTCTTTTTAAACCGGCGGGTTTAGATGATATGCCCCAAATACCCCATCTTGATAAAGTGGCACATTTCCTAATGTATGGTGGTTTTTGTTTTATACTTTGGCTTGAATATTTTCGTTCGCACTACAAGCTGAATTTTCGTAAGATTGTATTATGGGCAATCATATCTCCAATTCTGTTCAGTGGAGTAATGGAGGTTGCTCAATGGTATATTACAGATTATAGAACTGGTGATTGGAACGACTTCTTCTTTAATACGCTTGGAGTGTTGTCGGCAGGCATCTTTAGTATATGTGTTACATTGCCCTTGGTGCGCAGGTATTCCTTGTATAATAAAAATATCAGGAATTCTTCGGAGAATTCCTGATATTCATTTATTTCCAATCTTTGTAGGGAAACCTTGTCAAGTGTGAATTATAATAGCGTGCTTGTCCGGTAACCTCTTCGCCAATGAAAGAGGGTTTCTCAAAAGCCTCATTTTCGCTTTCAAGTTCTATCTCGGCAACAACAAGCCCTTCATTGTGGCCATAGAATTTATCTATCTCCCATGTGTGTTTGCCATTTTTTACCAAATAACGACATTTGTCGATACATGCATCTCCACATAGTCGCAGTAACTCTTCTGCCTCTTGCAACGAAATCTCTTTTTCCCACTCATAGCGACTCAATCCTCCATCGAGTGATGGGCCTTTAATAGTAAGAAATCCAATATTTCCTCTTATGCGTACACGCACCGAATTACCTTTTTCTCTGCACAAGTATCCTTGTACTATTCTGTCGCATTGGAATGCTTGTTCGCAATAGCTGTCGTCGGTAACAAGGAACTTTCTTTCTATTTCAATAGCCATAATTTGTTCTACTCTTCTCCACCAAACTCCATTAAATAGGCTTTTATAAAACCATCTATCTTGCCATCCATTACACCGTTTACATCGGATGTCTGGTATCCTGTACGATGGTCTTTCACGCGACGGTCATCGAATACGTAACTACGAATCTGTGAGCCCCATTCAATTTTTTTCTTGCCGGCCTCTACTTTCGATTGCTCCTCCATGCGGTGTTGCATCTCTTTGTTATACAAAATTGAACGTAATTGGCGCATTGCGTTCTCTTTGTTCTTGGGTTGGTCGCGTGTTTCGGTGTTTTCAATAAGAATCTCTTCCTCGGCACCGGTATAAGGGTCTTTGTATTGGTAGCGCAGGCGTACTCCCGATTCCACCTTGTTCACATTCTGTCCACCGGCACCACCACTTCGGAAAGTATCCCACGATATGCGGGCAGGCTCAATGACAACCTCTATACTATCATCTACCAATGGGGTAACAAATACGGAACTGAACGATGTCATTCGTTTTCCTTGTGCATTATAGGGACTCACACGTACTAAACGGTGAACTCCGTTCTCTCCTTTCAGATATCCGTAGGCATAGGCTCCTTTTAACTCCAATGTAACAGTTTTTATTCCTGCATCTTCGGCCTCCTGCAAGTTTGCTACAGCCAATTTATATCCGTTTGCCTCGGCCCAACGCATGTACATACGCATTAGCATGCTGGCCCAATCTTGTGCTTCAGTACCACCTGCTCCGGAATTAATCTTTAATACACAATCCATTTCGTCGGCCTCCTGACGAAGCATGTTCTTTAACTCTAATTCTTCAATGGCGGTGAGTGCTCTTGTGTATGCATCGTCCACCTCGCTCTCTTCAACCATTTCGTCACGGAACATTTCCATTGCCATCTCAACCTCTTCGGTACGGTTGTTCACCTCTTTGTAACCGTCAATCCACGCCTGTAATGCTTTAACTTTTTTCATTTGTGCTTCGGCGGCTTTGGCATCGTCCCAAAATCCGGGTGCCTGTGTGCGCAGTTGTTCCTCTTCGACCTGCACAATCTTTTCATCTATCGAAAGATACTGTTTTAGTGCTTCAGTTCTCTCTTTAATATCTTTTAATTGGTCCGAAGTTATCATTTTGCTATTTTTCTTTTCTTTTGTTTTCAGTGCGCGAAGATACAACAATAATTCGAGATAATTTAGGATGTAGTTTTAATTTATTACTTTTCTGTTTCAAAATCAAAATAATAAACTATCTTTGCAACTCATTTACAAAATTTTATGAAACCAACCCCATCTAATACAAAGCAGGCTGTTGAATTGCTCAAAATGTTAATCAGCACACCATCTATCAGCAGAGACGAGGGTGATGCTGCTGACAAATTGCAAACTCTTATAGAGCGTAGTACTCCTGTGGCGTTGGAAATTCATAGACATATTAACAATATTTGGTGTATTGCGCCCGGTTTCGATGCTTCGCGTCCTACGCTGTTGTTGGATGCTCATATAGATACTGTAAAACCGGTTGAGAATTGGAGTAATCCTCCATTTACACCTATTGTCGAAGGTGATAAAATAAGTGGTCTTGGAAGTAACGATGATGGTGCTTCTCTTGTTACGCTTTTGCAGGTATTTTATCTTATTTGCCAAAATCCACAATCATATAATACTATTTTTCTTGCATCGGCCGAGGAAGAGGTTTCCGGAAAAAATGGAATAGAATCTGTTATTCCTCTATTGCCACCAATAACATGCGCCATAATTGGAGAGCCAACATGCATGCAACCTGCTATTGCAGAAAAGGGGCTTATGGTGCTCGATTGTACTGCAGTTGGTGTTGCCGGACATGCAGCCCGTAACGATGGCGTGAATGCAATCTATGAGGCAATAAAAGATATCGATTGGTTCCGTAACTACAAATTCCCAAATAGTTCTCCACTGCTTGGTGATGTAAAAATGAGTGTAACTCAAATAAACTCGGGAATACAGCATAACGTGGTGCCCGACAAGTGTAGTTTTGTTGTTGATGTGCGCAGCAATGAATGTTACTCAAATGCTGAATTATTAGACATAATAAAATCGCATGTTTCCTGCGATGTGCAACCTCGTTCTTTGCGTTTGAACTCGTCATCAATATCGTTGGAGCATCCTTTGGTTTGTCGTGCTAAAGAGTATGGAAGAATACCTTTTGGTTCGCCTACACTTTCCAATCAGGCTCTTTTGTCAGTTCCTTCGCTAAAAATGGGACCCGGAGACTCTTCGCGTTCTCATACAGCCAATGAGTATATCTTAGTCAGTGAGATAAAAGAAGCCATCGAGTTATTTGTTAAAATTCTCGACGGCTTGGAGTTATAATCTAAAATTGTTCTTTCCTATTCTTTCAAATAGTATTTGTCGCCCGACAATATCTGTTTAATGCGGCGAATTAACTCTTCGCCTTGCATAGTAAATGATATTGCTCTGCCTTCGGGGTCTACAAGAATCATTGTGGGAATCATCTGCACACCTAACAATACAGCCGAAGGCGATTTCCATCCAATCAGGTCGCTACTGTGAACCCAGCCTTCACGATTCATATCGTTTGCCACAATGGTGTCGTTCCATGCTGTAGCCTCTTTGTCCAAAGAGAAACTAATAATGGTAAAGTTATCTTTGTATTCACGTGTCTCGTCGTACAGGCGCTTTAAATTGGGTATCTCTTTACGGCAAGGGCTACACCAGCTAGCCCAAAAATCGAGTAGCACATATTTACCTCTATAATCGGATAGGTAGGTTTTAGTTCCATCGCGCAGTGGCAGGGTTATATCGGGTAACTCACCACCTTCTTTCAATTCGCGTGCACGTACAGAATTGTTCAATGCACGATAGTAGGGGTGTTTGTGTAGCGATACCGACATGCTGTTAAGCAACTGCTCTGCATAAGCATCACCCAACATGTGCAAAATCTCACGTTCTGCCATTAGTGGCGCCATTGGCGATGAGTTGTTGTCGAGAATGAACTTAATTCGTTGTGAATTACATTTAATAATAGATAATGCTCCTTCACGCATACGGTATCTAAGCCCTTCTTCGCTATCCATCCATTCTTTTGTATGTCGTTTTTTGAGTTGCTCAACTGTGTCTAATTGCTCCTGTATGCAATTGTTGTAGATTGCTTTATACTCTGTATATAGGTCGTTGTTCTGTGTACCGCTTACAACACTGTTTGAAGGGTATGCAGCCTTCTCTGTTTTTATATTTATTTCGCCCGGTTCAATAAAAACTTGTATGGCTCCATTGTCGAAACCGGTAATCATATAGAGTTTAACCGGCTCATTGGGTTGCATTTTATACTTGAAACTATACTTTCCTTTTTTTACTTTTGCCGAATCGATATTTCTAAAATGGTCGTATTCATCTATTTCTGTAAGATAAACCTTTTTTATAACATCTTTCGAGAAACTTAGTGCGTCGTTTGCAATCTCTCCTTTAATTGTACAAATCTCTTGTGCTTGCACTGTGAAAAGTGCCATTACGGCTACAGCTGATATAATAAATTTATGTAACATGGTATTGTATCTCTTTATTATATTGTTATTCATACTTTTCTACTCCATCGATAATATTCTTTATCTTCTTAACCATTGCTTCGCCTCGCAGTTCAAATGCAATAACTCTGCCTTGTGGACTCAAAAGAACGGTGTAAGGTACTCCTTCTACATTGAATAGTTTTGCAGCTTCGCTGTTCCACCCTTTTAGCGCCGATATATGTAACCAATTATTGTGAGTGAGAGAGTTCTTCTCTATGCAGTTTTTCCAATCTTTCTCCTTGCTGTCTATTGAATAACTGAGCACAATAAATTTATCATTTTTCTCGGAGTATGAAAGTGCCTCCTTAATAAATGGGAATTCGCGACGGCATGGTGCACACCAACTCGCCCAAAAGTCGAGTAGAACATATTTTCCTTTTAGGTCGGACAAGCTAACCTCCTTACCATCTGTTGTAAAACCTGTAATATCGGGAGCAATATTGCCAACTTTTAGTTCTGCAGCTCTTATTTGGTTCATCACCTCTTTATACATGTGATGACTATGCAAATGGTCGGGTACTGAGCGCAGGAATTGTCGTTCTATCACCTTGGGAGTGAACATTGGGAATAATGAATATTTTATTATATACAATGCTACTGGTGAGTCAATATTCTTATATACAAAATCTATTATAGCAATTTTTGTATAAAGGTTATTGGAGTAGAAGACAGAACTTTGTTGTTCCATATGCTTCTTAGGGTCGTTGGCAACATCTTCGGGTAGCTTGTTAATGAAATCTTTCATTCGTTTTGTTCCCTCTTTTATTGCTCGGGAGTTTATGTCTTTATACTCTTGATAGACTTCATTGGCCGGAGTGCCACCTATGCGCGATGCTGTAGGAAAACGTGCATCTAACTGTGTAATGGTTATATCACCCTCTTCTAGGAAAATTTGTATACCACCATTGTCAAAGCCGGTAATATCGTAAACATCCAATTTGTCGGGAACGTTTCCTGTGAAGCGGAATTTACCATTTTCGACATTGGCGGAATCTAATGTAATGAGTTCGTCGCCAACATATTGTGTCAGGAATACTGTTTTTACTACAGCACTGCTGAAACGAAGCGAGTCGCACTCAAACTCTCCTACGATAGTGAATTTACTTTCTTGTGCCTGCACAGTACCGGCTATCAGTACAAAAAGTGCAAAAAGTGTTTTCCTCATAATATCTATAATTGTTATTTTAATCTTTCCTGTATAAATGTTCTTAGAGCTTCGCCACGTAGTTCCGATGCTATTATACGATTGTTCTCGTCTAACACAAATAGAGCCGGAATACCAGTTACATTATATTTACGTGCAACTTCGCATTGCCATCCCTTTAACGATGAAATATTTATCCATTTCAGCCCGTCTTTCTCAATAGCACCTTTCCACTTATCGGATTTGTTGTCGAGTGAGACGCCAATAATTTCTAATCCTTTGTCGTGGAACTCCTCATATAGTTTACGCAATGATGGGTTGTTCATACGGCATGGACCACACCAGCTAGCCCAAAAGTCTATTATTTTTATTTTGCCCGGAACTTTGCTCATGGTAACCTCGTTGCCATCGGGGTCTGCAAGGGTAAAATCGGGTGCCGGAGCATTCTTTGCTGTATCTTCCAGACGTTCAATACGCTCCTTAATGATGCGCCCATACTGTGATTCTTTGGCTTTTGCACCCATGTTTTCGTAAATACTACTACTTTCGCTTAATCCCATTTCGCGCATTGCAATGTTTGAGTACATTGTATATGCTGTTATGATATTATCATTAGCCGACAAGAATTCGGCTGTTGTGGTTCTAAGCAACTCCTTTTCTCTTCTAAGTGTGTCGTTTGTGGCACTAGCACTACGGAATTTGTTGTTTTTACGCAGGTCGGCATAACGCGCTTCTATCTCGTTTATGCGATTACGCATTGAATCCGATTTGTGCAAGTGGTTGTTGTATGCATCGTTTAATATACCACCTTTTATATACGACTTGTCGCTGTTGCTAAGAAATGCATCATATTTTGCTCCCGGCTCTGCAATCATTGTAAAGCCTCCTTGATATCCCTCGAGCATAATATTGGTTACCATAGGCTCTGATATCACATAGTTTATACTAAAACGAGATTTGTTAAATGGGGTAGATGATAATGTATCTACCTCGTCTAAACTCTTTTGAGTAATAACGTGGAGAATACCCTTTTTTATACCATCGGTCTTACCCTTTATTACTACCTCGTTTTTTTGCTGTGCATTACTCAATAATATGCTACCTAAAATGAATAATGCTGTTAATAATATATTTCTCATAAACTATAGTCCTTGGGTTTATAAAGATAGATATGTGCAAATTGTAAATCTTTTATTTTTCCAAACTTTTCTCCATTAATATCCTTGTCGTAGAATACAGCAGGTACACCTTTTTCAACGTCGGCTGCGTTGTTGAGATAAATCTCGGCAACAGCACCTTCATCTCCTTTATTCATTCCAATGCTCAAATATCTCCCCAAATCGCCCGAGAAGTCGCAACTATCTTCGGTGCGGAACTTAATAACCGATATTGTATACTCTTCAGGAGCTGTATAAATGATCATCCTATCGCCGTTAGATACATTGTAGCGATATACAATATTTCCATCGGCATAGAACAGATAATTATTTGTGAACCACGAGTTAAACACAATAGTATTAAGATTACTACCAGGATTAAAGTTTCTCATCTCTTCGCATCTAATACTGTAGATTGCTTTTGTACCATTTGCGATGCTACCTTTTCCATCCTCGTCCAACGATGTCAGTTCGTAGCGGTAGAACCTGTTTGTTGCTTCATCTTGGAATATAAAATATGGTTTCGAGGTACTATAGTTCTGTCGATACTGTATATATGCATAAACAGCTTTCATTCCGGCAGGAGATTTGTCTACCTCGTTGAAATCAACAAATGCATCGAGTATGGGGCTCGATAATTTCTCATAATTGGGGTCATTCATCTCATCCTCGCATTTTGCATAATTGTCTCTTTTCGACATGTAAAGAAAACGGTTGTTCTTTGCATCCCACAATACAAAACGGTTTTCGGTTATTGTTGCTGCGGTTATCATATAGTCCGACTGATGCCCTGTACTACTGGTTTCGCCCTCAACCAATGCTGTTGCTGGTTTGTAAATAGATGGAACCATGTTGCCTATATAGAACTGTCCATCTTTAGATAGCACTATGCGATACAGGCTGCTGTTCGATTGGTCGCCGGTCTGTATATTTCTGTCGAAAATAAACATTTCGTTCTCCGGCTTAAAGATTGTTGGGTTAAAGAACTTGACATCCAAACCAAATGGGTTGTAGGCTGTTGCTTGTGAGTTGGAGTGGAATACTGTAAGAGTACTAACCTCTTTAGTAATCCACGCACCTGTTTTGTTGCTCAAATCCAAATATGTGGAATATGATAATCCTTCGGCATCGAGGTGTGGATTTTCGCCCGGATGAATAAGTCCATGAGCATCTGTATAGACTATTGTGTCGTTGCCAATTACCTCAATGTTACCCAATTTTCTCTCACCCTCATCGCCATGTAGCACAAAAAGGCTGTTTTTGAATATGGGGCGAGTACGAACAATGAACTTGCTATATCTTGACAATGTTGTCTCTGTATCGTACACTTGTAGGAATATGTCGTATTCAGAACTTTTGCCAATGGGTAGTTCTATGTCCAAATACCCATTAGTCTCTATGGTGTCTGTAACATTCTTACCCTCTTCGTTAATATAACTAACATTCCAATAGAAATGCAACTTATCGTAATTTTCGGCCAATGTTTGGTCGATATGTGCCTCTATACGTTGTACTCTTTCGTTTTCATTAAACGGTTGTTGCACTTCAATAAGGCTGCCATCTACCGATTCTATTATAGATGGTGTGAACGTTATGTCGTTGATTTTGTTCGTAGGTGCATAATCGTAGTTACCCTTGTCCTCGTAACAGCCAACAAGTACACACGCTAATAAAAATATATATAATACCTTTTTCATGTTATTGCTGTTTTAGTTCTTTTTTAGTAGTTTATTCTATAACTATTTCGGGAAATGAGAAATTGTAGGTACCAGCCGGTGCTACATTGTATGCCTCTATAAACGCTTTATAGCACTCTTTCATTGCTTCCTCACCACCAACTTTGTCGTCCCATACGGCATTGGGGTTAGAGCCCCATGTTCTCTTTAATGGGAACATTTGCCAAAGCATGAATTTGTTACCAGCTTCATCTTGCTTTTTAATCCATGTTTTTATCATGAATTTGTATTTTTCATCGCTATATTCTCCATAGTATGATGTTGGCTTTGCACCACCACCAATACCATCGCTAGTCCAACATGCTGGTTGAACAACATCGTAATCAACATCGTAGTACATGGGATACCAACAGTTCTTCTCAAAAGCACTCACAGACAATCCTCGGCTAAAGTTAAGATTATACTCATTCATCATTGTTATGATAGATTGCTTGTGCATATCTTCAACCTTATCTTCGTTGCTGAGTAACTCAAATTCATTTATAGTGCTTACTCCCATTGTGTTTTTTAACTCAATGAACAGCGAATTACTGTACTCTCCTAAATACCTATCATGTAAATCTCCCCAATATTCGGGTTTTTCGTATGTACAATTGTTATTAAAAGGTATGTCAATTGTTATGGTTTCTCCATCCATTTGTAATCGACGTAACTCTTTGATAGTCTCTTGATTATACGATTTAAGTATAGCTTCCTCCTTCAGTGCATCTTCGTTTGCAAAGTTATTGTCTTGTAAAACGTTTGCAATAAAAACATATTTCTCAGGAGTCCACTCTCCAAGATATCTGAATGCCGTAGATGTGTTGCTCCAGTTTTGTGGTGCCTCGTAAGACTCTTTTACATATATATATACTTCGCCGTTTCCTGTTATTCCGGCACCAAGACCTTCGGGGTCGTCATAGTCCAAATATACACATATAGCATATTCGGTATCAGTCTCTGTTGGGCGAATGATATCTATTGTTACCTCCTTTTCATACTCTTTATTTGCAAATGTAACCTCGGGCAAAACAATCTCTGCTTCGGGATATTCGTCTATAGGCTTTGTTCTTAGAACAGCTTTGCGCGATTCATCGGTCAAATAGCCTAATAGTTTTAACCTCACAGGTAACTCTATCTTGTCGGGGTTGCCAACAGGGTAATTGGCAAAATTTATATTGTTATAGCGCTCCGATGTAAAATATACTCCATTATGACTTCCATCGTAGAAGTCGGGGTCTTCTTTGCTACATGCAGCTAAAGTTAATAATACAAGGCCCAGAAGTAATTTCATATAACTATTTAATTTCATATCTTTCTTCTTTTAAAATCGGTTACGTATCTGCTTCTTCAGTTTTCGGGTTGTTCGGTTGTTTCTTTGTCCGTTTCATCCTCGGTCCATCCATATTCCTTCTCTCTATCGGGTAATGGGAATACGAAACGCTCTTCGGTCATAGTTACCTCGGGTTTGTGTACAAGTGATGTTGTAACACCATGGCTCTTAAGGAAATAGAAATATTGTCCTTCTGCATAAAACTCTTTACGATATTCACTCTCTAGTGCTGCCAAACGCTCTTCGGCTGTGTTGCATTTAAGATTGTTTGCCGACGAAATTCCTCGTCTGTTACGTATCAAGTTTAGATAATAAGCCGATTCATCGCCTTCGCTACACTCGCAAACTATGTAATACATCTCTGGAAGACGAATAAGAGGAATTACTTCCTTGTCGTTCTTTGCATATTTATTTGTTACAGCCATTTGCAATGCGCTATTTCTTAGGAATGCACTGTTTCTGGCACGCATATCATCACTTTCTGAACCGTTTGTTTCGAATATAATATCTATTGTTTTGAATTCTATGTAGTGCTTAGACGCTATTTTGTCGCCCGTTGCAAAGTAGTTCGATGTGAAATTTGTCATCTGATACATGTTAATACCGCATAGAACCTCATTAAACAATATTGGGTCTTCGTCGTTACTGCTTTGGATATCCAAACCGCAATTATCTATAACTTCCAGTGCTAGAGTTTTTGCCTCGCTGGTGTTACCGGCATAATTATATACACGTGCAAGAGTTGCATTTACTGCATGGTAGTTGAAACGGTAGCGTCTGTCGATGCTGGCATTCACCCCTTGTCCAAGTTCTGTCTCCTTTTCAAAACTTAAGCACTCTTTTGCCTCTTTAAGGTCTTTGATGATGTTTTCCACAATTTTGCTTGCAGGCAAAAGTGGTTGTTTTGATTTGTCAGCTACAATACGGTATGGGATACACTTTGTTTCGCGTACATCGGGGTTACCCGCATAGTTCATGGGGCCCCATCCGCGTAAGAGGTCAAAATGAATATAGGCACGTATAGCCAATGCTTCACCACGTATCATGTTGCGAGTATTGTCATCTAATATAATCTCTTCTCCTTTATTATCGAGCCATTTAAGCAGGTTATTAGCATTTGCAATTATATTGTACGATGTTTGCCAAACATTCTCTAATCGTCCTTTTGTGTTATAACCACCACTGGTCGATTGGGTGTAATTGTAAACAGATAAATTACTGTTTGTTCCCTCTGGTATAAAATCGTATAATTGCACTAATTGATCGAGTAGAGCAAATGTCATGTCTGCTCCATACGAATTCTCTTCGGTCATAAGTATATATAAACCGGCAAGTGAACTCATGAAACCATTTTCACTTTGATATAAATCCTCGGCTTTTATATCGGTTTTAGGGCTTATGTCGAACCAATCGGAACATGAACCGAGTGTGATTATGCAACATAGTCCGGCAACAAGTATATTTAATATTTTTTTCATATTTGAATTATCGTTTTATTGTGTCTACTTATTTAAATATCACAGACATGGATAGTGTGTAGGAACGTGCAAACGGATAATCCAAGCCTCGCTCCATGCGTATCGGTGATAAGCGACAAATATCGTTTGTCGTAAAGTTCAAAGCAACAACATCGACATTCGCTGTGCGTAGGAATTTGAACTTATCACTTGTTAATCTGTAACCAACGTTTATTGTAGCAAGTTTCATTTCGTTGTCGTCCATAATGAAACGTGTACTTGCCGGGGTATTGGCTCCATAAGTGCTGAATTTGACATAGCGTACAACATCGCCGGGTTTTTCCCAACGTCCCGAACCTGCACGACGGTCGAGGTTGTATGCAATGTTGCTGTTCTCTATCTTTTCGACCAATGTGCTATTATATACTATTCCACCCCACTTGTAGGTGAAACCAAGTGCGCATGAAAAATCTTTCCAGTTAATAGATGTGTGAATTGTTCCACTTACATCGGGGTTAGTATCGCCAATGGGCACTTTGTCTGCTGAGTCCCAAACAAATGTTTTTTCTCCATTACGTTTCAAATAGACCTCATTTCCTGTTACCGGGTCAATACCCAACGAACGTACCGCGTACAATGTTGTTGTCGATTGTCCCTCCTGATATATTGGCAGAGGTGCTTCGGCCGATTTCAACTGTTCTTCGTTTATCTTTCTTAAGTAATCGGAAACTTTGCGAATCTTGTTCTTGTTATGGTTAGCATTAACGTTAATAGTCCAATTGAATTGTTGGCGGAGATTTTGTATAGCAATAATATTCAGCGACGCATCGAAACCGGTGTTTTGCAGTTCTCCGGCGTTCATTGTTATTGAACTAAAGCCGGTAGATGGTGCAAGGTCGTAGTTGGTGAGCAACTCTTTTGTAATATTATTGTAATAGTTTAAACTGAAGTTGATACGGTTCTTCCAGAATCCAAAATCCAAAGATAAACTTGTGTTGTGTGTCTGTGCCCATCCAAGTTCTGTATTATTAAGTCCTGCAAGTACAGCACCTAGTACTGGGAATGAATTGTAGGGTTTCATAGTGTTGGAATAGGTGTAGAACTCTATGGCTTCGTATGGGCTAAAGTTCTGCTCTCCTGTAACACCATAACTTGCTCTAAGCACAAGGTTCGATACATATCCTTGCAACCACTTCTCATTATGTGCATTCCAACGTGTTCCAACAGACCAGAAAGGTACTAAATCGTGGTCGGAATAGCGAGATGATGACTCTCCACTAATATTAAAATCGAATGAGTAGCGATTGTCGTAGCTGTATGACAGCTGTCCAATGAGTCCCATAGAACGAGATTTTGCTTCTGTTCCGCTAGGGTTGATATCCATCTTATTACCAAAGATAAAGTCGTCCATGTGTGAATCGGGGTATCCTGTTGCAGCCAAATTCACATAGTTGTTTCCATCTTCATTAATTGTCCAGTTACCAAAAACGCTTAGTAAGTGTTTGTTGAGTACAAAGTTGTAGTTTACACCAAAGTTACCCGACCAAGAAGTCATCTCACCGGTACTTTTGCTATAACTACCTTTTCGTGTAAGGTCTGTCTCTGTAACAAAGCTTGTGTGGTTACTTGGTAGGAATTTATCGGTTGTTGCCATTCCTCTTGTGTATGACAATTGTCCTGTTACTCGCAGGTTTTTCATAATCATGTATTCGAGGTTTAGGTTCGACGCAATTGTAAAATTGCTTGTTTCGTCTTTAATACCAATATTGGCATTGTATAACGGGTTGGTGATGATCATTCCTCGGTAGTTGTCCAACTCCTGCTGATATTTGCCATTTTCGTCTGTTGTAGGATAGTAGGGGTTGAGGCTTGTATATTGCGAGAATGAACCATAGGGTGAGTTTTGGCCTTGTGATTGAGAAAGGTTTATGCTTGCACGCATAACAAAACGCTCTTTCAAATAGGTCATTCCAAAGTTTATACCTTGTGTTCTGCTTTCCGACCCTTTCATTACACCGGGCTGAAAAGCAGCATTCAAGTCGAGGCTATAGCGGAATACATCTGTTCCACCTGCTACACCTAGCGAGTGGCGGTGCTGGATTGCTGTTTGCAAAGGTTGAGATAGCCAATATGTATTTACACCTCTTAGAATATTGTACATGTATTTGTTATACATGTTCATGTCTAATGCATTGTTTGGGCCGTACATGCCGGCTCTCCACTCTGTATCCAATTTTTCTTTGGCATCCATCATGTTGTAGTCGGTGAGGTCGGGAGCCTCAACAGTCATTGTTCCGTTGTATGAAACAGACAGTGCTCCGTCGGGGGCAACCTTTGTCTCTACAACAACAACGCCGTTAGATGCTCTAGAACCGTAAACGGCTGTTGCTGCAGCATCCTTCAAAATGGTGATGCTCTCTACACGCTCGGGGTCAAGGTCCAATATTCGGCTCATGGGAACAATGAATCCATCCAAAACGAATAGTGGAGTGTTAGGACGGCTCGATACGTTGTCGAGCATCAAATCCATACTATTCATTGATGCCGATGTTCCTAGAGATTGGTCGCCACGAATTTGAAATTCCGGCTCTGCATTGGGGTCGGAACCTCGTGAGTTGTTCTCTATAACTTTGAAACTTGGGTCAAAGAATTGTAAACTCTTTAATATATTTGTGGGGTTTAGTTTAAGCAGTTCTGCTCCTTTTACGCTTACATAGTTACCTGTATAGCTGCTCTCTTTACGTTTGCTAATACCTGTTACCACAACTTCGTCAATACTGCTGGAACTTTGTTTTAGTGCCAACTCTAAGTTCTTTTCGGGGCGTAGAATTTGTTTAGAGAGTGGCTCGTAACCCATGTATGTAATACGAATAGACTCCTTGCTTCTCAGGCGCAGGCTGAATTTGCCATCAATGTCGGTTACGGTTCCTTTGCTACCTTTATCACTGCCATTGGTAATCATTACCATTGCTCCAATAAGAGGTTCTTGTGTCTCTGAATCGAAAACCAGTCCGCTTATATTGAAAATCTTGTCAGAGTCCTCTTCTTGTGTATACGATTCAATGATAATGACTCTGTTGCTCTCGTAACGAATATTAACGTTTTGGTTGCCAATGAGTTCTCCGATAACTTTGTCTATTGGCTTTTTCTTTACATTGATGCTTGTTGGTTGGTTAATATTCATCAATGTAACATCCTGCATTTTAATTTGTGCTTTTGCCACCTCTGCCACTTTCTCGAGTATTGTACCCAAAGGCTGGTTGCTTATTCGCAGGGTTATCTGTTCATTTTTCCAATTTTGTGCATCTTGTGCTTGTGTTGTAAAACACCATATGCCAAATGTGAAAAATAATGTAAGAATAACCTTGCGGAAAAAGTTAGATGTAGAATAGGCTTTTCCCATAAAAAGTTTTTTTATTCAGTTGTTATTTATTTTTTTTATTTACTGTAATATAGAATCGAGTATCTCTATATATTTCTTCTCTTTATTGTATTTCTCTTTGTACTCTTTATACAATGCGTCGGCTCTCTCAACTTCTTGTCCGTTCATGATAAAGTTGCGAAGCAGAAAATATAATACACAGTCGCGTTGCTCTGCCGAATAGAATTCTGCTAAATCCTTGTACATATCCTCGAAGCGTGTAGGTGTGTTATATGTGCTGTTATTTGCTTTTGCATTCTTTTCATTTATGTAGAAACAGTAACGCATCAAAAAACCTACATACTCAGGGTTGCTTAGCGATGTTGCATCGTTACGAGTGGTGTAACCATCTGTAATATTCCAATAATCACCAATCTCCTGCTCGTTTATAGCCACCTTACGAACACTTTCATACATAACAGGGTACTCTACGAACGACATGTAAACCTCTGCTTCAATTTGGGATAGTATGTACTCCCTTGCATCTCCTTGCACTTGTGCCTCGTTTAGTATAGCTGTTGCCTTCTCTAGTAGTATGCGTGAGTCGGCAATTCTATCTTTTGGTTTAATATCCAATGCTACACAACCAAGCAATTGGCTTTTATAACGCATGTCGCGCTTGAGCATGTCAATTTCCTGCAAGGCTCTATTATTTCTTACAGCATTTTCATCTCCACTAAACGTTACATCCTGTTGTTTGTTGTTATAGTGAATATCTACATGTATGCTGTCTCCCGGCTCTAACAGAACTTTGATTTTTCCGTTTATTAGCATACATACAAATTGGTCGGTGTTGAAACCATACAAATGCTCTTCGCCCGGGTTTGTATAAAACTCCTGTCTAATGTTGGGAGTCTGTACACAATCGAAATATACCATGTCGCCTTTATAGCCGTATATTTGAGCGCTTAAAATTGTTTCTTCTTGTGCTTTAGCAGTGCCTATGATTGAAAAAACAGCCAATAGGCTAAATAAAATCCTTTTTTTCATAGAAGTTTTATAATATATTATTATGTGTTAGTACGCAAAGTTATGCGATTTGTATAAAAAAACAAACCTTTCAATAAAATAAACAAAACTCATTTTAATAAATTATCATTACTTTAAATCTATTTTAATTTTAAAACACTATTCCCTCGTTAATTTAACTAAAATTAAGAAAAAAGAGTGCTATTGTCAAATATTGGATGTTCTACAATTATATAAAAAATACAAAAAAATTGCATCAAATTTTTTGTATTTGTAATTCTTCTTATATAAGTTGGAAACTATTTGTTTAACATGGCTAAGGCCTTGTTTTCCTCCATTTCCATTATTTCACGCTCTCCTTCTCCTTTGTCGTTTATTCCGCACAGATGCAATATTCCATGTATTATCACTCTATGGAGCTCCTGTTCATAGGGTACACCAAGTTGTTCGCTGTTGCTCTTTACTGTATCTACACTTATAAAAATATCACCGTTAATTTTGTTATCTTCGCAATAGTCGAATGTTATAATATCTGTAAAATAGTCGTGTTGCAAATATTCACGATTAACCTCTAGTATTTTCTCATCGTCGCAGAAAATATATGCAATTTCACCGATGCTTTTTCCGTAACTTGCAGCAACTTTCTTTATCCAAGCCGATGTGTCGCGACGTTTAATTGCCGGCATTTTAATGTTTTCAGTTTGATATGTAATCATATTTATTTTGTTTTTGGTTTCTTATCCAAAGAATATGTATGCAATGGCTATTGCGGCAACAATACCTGCAAAATCGGCAAACAATCCACAAGTTAAGGCGTGTCGTGTTTTGCGTATTCCAACACTGCCAAAATAGACAGCAATAATATAAAATGTGGTGTCTGTCGCACCTTGAAACATGCAGGCGAGTCGGCCGGCAAACGAATCGGGTCCGTATGTTTGCATAGCATCTATCATCATACCTCGTGCACCACTTCCGCTAAGTGGTTTCATTATTGCAGTGGGTAATGCACCAACACAGTTGGAGTCTCCACCACATGCTTCGATGCACCAAGCAATACTGTTAATGAGCACATCCATCCCACCCGATGCGCGAAACACTCCTACTGCAACCAAAATGGCAACCAGATAGGGAATAATTCTAACAGCGGTAGTAAAACCATCTTTCGCCCCTTCTATAAATGTCTCATACACATTTATCTTATGATGAATACCGGAAATTATGAATAAAATGATAATTCCGAATAGCATCACATTTGCCAGAGTTGTCGAGAATACTTCCACTTGTATGCGCGATAATTGTGCTACACCCCATGTTCCAGCTGTAATGAATAGGCACACACCAAGCAGAAACAATAACATAGTTCTATTAAAAAGATTAATTCGTTGATAGATGCTTGTTATTATAAGTCCTGCAATGGTAGATATAGTTGTTGCAAGCAAAATAGGGATGAATACGTCTGTAGGTTGTGCCGCGCCCATTTGTGTTCGATACAACAATATACTCATTGGAATAAGCGTTAATCCCGATGTGTTCAACACAAGAAACATAATCATGGGGTTTGTGGCTGTATCCTTTTGTCTGTTTAGTTCTTGAAGCTCCTGCATCGCTTTTAATCCCATTGGAGTAGCGGCATTGTCTAACCCTAACATGTTTGCCGAAAAATTCATGAACATTGTTCCTGTTACAGGGTGTCCCTTAGGTATATCAGGAAATACTCTGCAAAATATTGGAGAGAGCAATTTAGCCAACCAGTTGACAAGCCCTCCTTTTTCGCCAATTTTCATTAATCCCATCCACAACGATAGGACACCTGTCAATCCAAGTGAAATTTCAAATGCACTCTTTGCTGTTGAGAATGTTGAATTCATTATGGCAGGAAACACATCTGTGTCGCCAAGAAATATCAGTTTGCATAATGCAATAGCAAAAGCAAGAATGAAGAATGCTATCCAAATATAGTTAAGTACCATTTATTCTTATGTTTTTTGCCTGTGTGGTGCTAATGAGCAAATACAAAGTTATGCATATTTATCGACATAAATTTAAACAAATAGCAGAAACTCAATAAAAAAATGAAAATCTATTAAATTATCGTCTGTTCCAATTATGGCTATATGCTATAATCTTGTTTTGAATTAAACTCTAAAAACAATGGAAACTGCCAGCTTTTTTATGTGAATATTTGGGCTACTCACATTTTTTACACTATCTTCGCAAAACAAACAGTAAATTTATGAACGCAGAATTTGATATTCGCGGAAAACATAGCGACAAAGAGTTTGAAAATGCGTTGCGTCCGCTTGCTTTTCACGACTTTAGTGGTCAGGATAAAATTGTAAGTAACCTGCGTATCTTTGTGCAAGCCGCTAAAATGCGTGGCGAGTCGCTCGACCATGTGCTTTTGCATGGGCCTCCGGGTTTGGGAAAGACAACACTTAGCAACATTATAGCCAATGAGTTAGGTGTAGGCTTTAAGGTTACATCGGGTCCTGTTTTGGATAAACCCGGCGATTTGGCAGGTATACTTACCTCTCTTGAACCAAACGATGTTTTGTTCATCGACGAAATACATCGTCTCTCTCCCATTGTCGAGGAGTATCTCTATTCGGCAATGGAAGATTATCGTATAGATATTCTAATAGACAAGGGGCCTTCGGCTCGTTCCATACAAATAGATTTAAGTCCATTCACCCTTATTGGTGCAACAACACGAAGTGGCTTGCTAACAGCTCCGTTACGTGCGCGATTTGGTATAAACATGCACCTTGAATATTACGATAGTAAAACGTTGGCGGGTATAATTGCTCGTTCGGCTCAAATATTAAAGGTTTCCTACGACGAGGAGGCGACATACGAAATAGCACGTCGAAGTCGAGGTACTCCTCGTATAGCCAATGCTCTATTACGCCGTGTACGCGATTTTGCACAGGTTATGGGCAATGGGCACATCACAAATTCTATTGCAAAATTAGCACTGGAGGCATTGAATATCGACCGCTATGGTCTGGATGAAATAGATAACAAAATACTTTGCACCATCATCGATAAATTTAAAGGTGGCCCTGTTGGTATTGGAACTATTGCTACTGCATTGAGTGAAGATGCAGGAACCATAGAAGAGGTGTATGAGCCCTATCTCATAAAAGAGGGTTTCTTAAAACGTACTCCACGCGGTCGTGAGGTTACAGAGCTTGCATATAAGCATTTGGGTAGGAGTAAATTCGGTATGAACGAGGGAACACTATTTTGAATGAGCAAATAAACAATAGGCTATGTCGAAATTGAAATCACTGCTTAAAGATACTGTTATATATGGAATGAGCAGTATTGTGGGGCGTTTCCTTAATTATCTGCTTGTGCCGTTATATTCCTATAATATGACTGCAGAGTCCGGTAATTATGGAATAGTTACCAATGTCTATGCATGGACTGCGCTGTTATTGGTGCTACTTACTTTTGGTTTCGAAACCACCTTTTTCCGCTTCGCAAGCAAAGAAGGGGCAAATGTCTCCAAAGTGTTCTCAATGTCGATGCAGGTAATAGGTGCTTTATCTTTACTCTTTTTGGCTTCGGTGTTTATGTTCCTTCCACAGGTGGCTTCGGCATTGGAGTACGATGCGCATCCCGAATTTGTTGCTATCATGGCAATTGTTGTGGTGCAAGATGCATTGCAGGCTACACCGTTCGGTCTTTTACGCTATCAAAAGCGTGCATATAAATTTGCAGGCCTTAAATTGTTGAATATAATAACCAATATACTGCTTAATCTATTTGTATTTCTTGTGTTGCCGCAATTGGCAATCGAATATCCCGAAACAATGGGTCGTTTTTACGAGCCCGATAATCAAGCATACTACATATTCCTTATAAATCTTCTGTGCACATCGTTTATATCGTTCTTCTTAATACCCGAAATGAAATTGTTTCGTTTTACGGGCGATATATCCCTGCTCAAAAGTATGCTTTCCTATTCATGGCCTCTTTTGTTGCTAGGTTTGGCGGGTATTTTGAATTTGCATGCCGATAAAATAATGTATCCATGGCTGGTGCCGGGACAACAAGGGCGCACAGAACTAAGTATATATGGAGCTGTTGTAAAAGTTGCGGCAATAATGGCAATGCTCATGCAGGCTTTTCGTTATGCCTATGAACCATTTGTCTTTGGAAACAGCACAAGTAAAGATAGCAAAACCTTGTATGCTCAGGCAATGAAATATTTTATAATCGTTGCACTATTGGCGTTTCTATCAGTAATGTTTTATATGGATATTCTACGCTATCTGATAGCTCCCGGATATTGGTCGGGAATAAAAGTTATACCACTTGTGATGGCTGCCGAAATATTCATGGGAATATATTTTAATCTGTCGTTTTGGTATAAACTTAACGATGAAACATACTGGGGTGCAATATTTTCTTTTGTTGGTTGTGCTGTTTTATTTGCAGTAAACATATTATTTGTTCCGCGTTATGGATATATGGCCTGCGGATGGGCCTCTTTAGCCGGTTATTTTACAGCGATGCTTCTATCCTATCTTGTTGGAGCAAAACGTAATCCGATAAACTATGACATAAAAGGTATTGCAGGCTATGTGTCGTTGGCAACTATTCTCTATGTAATATCCTCGTTTTTGCCCTTTACCAATATATGGGTTAAAATGGTTTGTAACACTCTTCTTCTTCTTATCTTTGTGGCCTATTTTGTTAAGAAAGACTTACCTTTAAAACAGATTCCCTTACTCAATCGTTTATTCAGATAAACGTTTGAAATGAATATTCTTGGTACAATCTTTAGACGATTACTTGAACATCTTAATATTGTTCGCGACAAAGAGAGTGAGCAGGCTGTAATAGATAACGTGCGTAGGGCTGTAGAGTTTCGTGGAGTAAATCTTTGGATACTTATATTTGCTGTAATAATAGCTTCTATCGGTCTCAATATCGATTCAACACCAATAATAATAGGTGCAATGCTCATTTCTCCACTTATGGGGCCTATAATCGGTGCCGGCTTGGCTGTTGGCATAAATGATATGGAACTAATGAAACGTTCCATTAGGAATTTGTTTGTGGCGGCTCTGTTTGCTGTTGTTGCTGCTACAATGTACTTTTTAATTTCGCCTTTGAACGAGGCTCAGTCGGAACTGCTTGCTCGCACTTCACCCACGTTGTATGATGTTTTCATTGCTTTCATTGGTGGTGTTGCCGGTTTTTTGGCTCTCAGTACAACCGGAAATCATATTCAGGTTATAATAGGTGTTGCTATATCTACTGCACTCATGCCTCCTTTGTGTACTGTGGGCTTTGGAGTTGCTACGGGAAATTGGCTCTATGCATTAGGTGCGTTTTATCTTTTTTTTATAAATTCGGTGTTCATTGCTATTGCTACATTCATCAGTGTTCGTTTTTTTAAGTTTTCTCAAAAGAATTTTGCAGATAAAGATTATGAAAGAAAGGTGAGACGGACACTTATAGCTCTTTCAATATTAACTTTATGTCCATCGCTTTTCCTTACATATAATATTGTCCGCAAAACCATATATCTGCAAAATGCCGACAGGTTTGTGGCACAGGAACTTAATTTCCCCGGAACGCAAATTATCGATAAACAAATAAATTATGCTACTCGAACCATTCAAACCGTGTTCATTGGCAACTATATTCCTAAAATGCTGGTTGAGAACGTAGAAAAACGCTTGCCTGAATATCACCTTGAAAACACCAAATTGTCTATTTTACAGGATGGTTTTAGTCGCGATAGTGTTATGCTGACATCGTTGCGTGGAGATATAGTGCAGGATTTGTATCAAAAAAACGAAATATATACTCAGTTTTTGCAACGCAAAATAGATAGTTTGGAGAATTATATAACCGTAATTAATCGTTATAAAAGACTCGATTCATTGGTGTTTAATGAGTCGCGCGCTTTATTTCCTCATATCAACAGTATCTCTTTAGGCTATTTATGGGAAAACAGTGAAAATGGTGATTCTGCATATACTTTTGCTAGAGTATCGTCGAGTAATGGCTTTAATGAAAATGAACATAAACGCTTTAGTGAGTGGTTACGTTTGAGAGTGGAGGAGCCAAAAATGCAGATAGAATTTTTAGGAAATTAATTTTATATATAAAAATGAAACTTTTATAATTATTCCTGTGAGTTTGTCCTTTTTTGTTGCAATAGTTTGTTTATTTTGGATTTTAAAAATGGTAAATCATTGGTTTTTGGTAAAATAATATAAAAAACATTTTGTATTATCATTTTTTTTTGTACCTTTGCGCCTCGTTTTGAGAAGGATAATTTTTTTATTTAAAATTTCAAAAAAAATGAAAGCAAAATTTTTTGTATTGGTAGCGTTTGTTGCATTTGGCTTGACAGCTAATGCTCAGGTTGCAGCAGACAACCAGAAAGTTGAGGCAGTTGCAAAGAAAGAGGCAGTTCGTGAGGCAGCTCCTAAAGCCGCAGTAAAAACAGCAGTAAAAGCAGCAGTTCGCGAGGCAGCTCCTAAGGCAGCAGTTCGCGAGGCAGCTCCTAAGGCAGCAGTTCGCGCGGCAGGTCCTAAGACAGTAAAAAAGACATCTAAGGCTGCTAAGAAAGCAGAAAAAGCAGCAGAAAAAGAAGCAAAGAAGGCAGCAAAAGTAGCAGCTGAGGGTGCAGAGAAAGCAGCAAACCCTAAAGCAGTTCGCGAGGCAGCTCCTAAAGCCGCTGTAAGAGCAGCAGCTCCTAAGGCAGCAGTTCGCGAGGCAGGTCCTAAGGCAGCAGTTCGCGAGGCAGCTTCCAAAGCAGCAGTAAGAGCAGCAGGTCCTAAAACAGAGACAAAGTAAGCCTTAAACGCTTTGATTGATGAAAACGACTCCTTGGAGCCGTTTTTTTTATTTATATACAATAATAAATGTGGCTTAATGTCTATTTCTCCGGTGAAGCTTCGCTTTGCTTGTTGTATGTAAGTTAAATTCCATCCATTGGTTTATACTACTTTTGCTTATTTGTTACTATATTCGCAGTGAATAAAGCAATTGGAATAATATGAAAATAGCTATAATTGGCGCAGGTAATATGGGTGGGGCCATAGCAATAGGTATAGTTAAGTCTAAACTTGTGCAAGCGTGTGATATAGTGGTCTCAAATCCTTCGACTGAAAAGCTCGACGCATTAAAGAATCTATATCCCAATATTCAAATCACAACTAATAACGCTGTTGCTGCATCTTCTGCCGATGTTGTGTTTCTTGCTGTGAAGCCTTGGAAAGCCGAAGATGTTATAACTGAGATTAAACCTTCGCTCGATTATTCAAAACAGGTTATAGTGTCGGTAATAGGTGGTATCAGCTGTGAACAGCTAGATAGATTGCTACTCTCCGACAGTGGTTCGTTACCTCAGTTATATCTTATAATCCCAAATACTGCTATCACTACTGGATGTGGTGTTACTTTCATAAGTGGCAAACGTACTGCAGATGTAATAAAGAACAATCTACTTGCTCTATTTTCTACTATGGGCAAAGCCATGTATATAGACGAAGCACTGATGCCTGCAGCAACATCGTTGGCATCGTGTGGCATAGCCTATGCTTTACAATATATAAAAGTGGCTACAGAAGGTGGTGTACAGCTAGGTTTTTCCCATGAAGAGTCGTTGAGTGTGGTTATGCAAACAATTCAGGGAGCATTGGAGGTGTTACGAGCCAGTGGAGCAAATCCTACCGATGAGATTGCTCGTGTAACAACACCCGGTGGTCTCACGTTAAGAGGTCTACAAGCAATGGAAGAGAGTGGTTTTGAACAGGCTGTTATAAATGGTTTGTGTGCATCGACTATAATAAAAAACTAAATCTTATGCAGGCTATATATAAAAGAGTAGCAGTTAAAGTTGGTAGTAATGTGCTTACATGCGACGATGGTACATTGGACATTATGCGAATGTCGTCTATTGTCAATCAGATAGCAACTCTACGCTCTATGGGTGTTGAGGTTGTGTTAATCTCCTCGGGTGCCGTAGCAAGTGGACGTAGTGAAATGTCCGATAATTTGGCAACAAAACACATCGATACAGTGGAACAGCGACAATTGTTCTCGGCTGTTGGACAGGTTAAACTAATAAATCACTACTACGAAATGTTCAGAAAGCATGGAATAACTGTAGGACAGGTTCTTACAATGAAGGAGTGTTTTTCCACTCGCTCACTTTATCTAAACCAACGCAACTGTATGATGGTCATGCTCGATAATGGGGTGTTGCCAATTGTGAATGAAAATGATACAACCAGTGTAACAGAACTTATGTTCACTGATAACGATGAACTGTCGGGTTTGGTTGCAACAATGTTAGCTGTACAGGCGCTTATCATTTTAAGTAATGTCGATGGTGTATATGATGGAGTCCCCGGAACTCCGGGCGTTAATGTAATTCGCAATGTAGAACCGGGTAGGGAACTATCTGAATATATACAGGCTACTAAATCGAATTTTGGACGTGGTGGAATGATGACCAAATGTGGCATAGCCCGTAAGGTCGCCGAAGAGGGTATTGCAGTATACATAGCAAATGGAAAACGCGATAATATTCTAACCGATATTGTTACTAATCCCAAAGATGTTGTATCGACCTGTTTTTCTCCAGCACAGACAGTGCCTTCTCCTATTAAAAAATGGATTGCACACAGTACCGATTTTACCAAAGGGTGCTTGCATCTGAACGAGAAGGCTGTTTCGGTAGTCTGTGGTACAAAGGCTGTAAGTGTATTGCCCGTTGGAGTTGTGCGTGTCGATGGCGATTTTGAAAAAGATGATATTGTAGCATTAATCGATGTTACCGGAAAACAGATAGGTGTTGGCAGGGTTGCTTGCTCTGCCGATGAGGCTCGTAGTGTGATAGGACAACATGGACAACGTCCCCTTGTTCATTACGACTATCTGTATATTGAAAACTGAAATTATTACTAATTCAAGGCGTTTATGAATAAAATATTTTCTCAGGTAAAGGCTGCTTCTCGTAGTTTACCAATGCTTCCTAAGGAGAGAATAGACGAGATATTGGTTGCTGTTGCCAATTCTGCAGTTGAACAGCAAGATAAAATATTGAGGGCCAACAAGGAAGACTTAGCTAAAATGTCCCCCGATGACCCGCGTTACGACCGCCTGAAATTAACCCCAGAGCGTATTGTTGCAATTGCAGACGACATGCGCAAGGTTGCCTCTTTGCCATCTCCGCTAGGGCATGTCCTATGTAGCAGAACCCTTCCAAATGGCTTGCAACTATCGCGTGTCAGTGTACCATTTGGTGTAATTGGGGTTATATACGAAGCACGTCCTAACGTTAGTTTCGATGTCTTTTCTTTATGTTTGAAAGCAGGTAGTGCATCAGTTCTAAAGGGTGGTAGTGATGCTGAGGCCTCCAATAAAGCAATAGTTGATATAATTCATTCGGTATTGGAACGTTATGGTGTTGATAAACACGTAGTCGAGCTTATGCCTGCAAATCGTGATGCTACTGATGCTCTGCTTGGAGCCAACGGTTATGTCGATTTGCTTATTCCTCGTGGTAGCAGTCGTTTAATAAATTATGTGCGTGAGAAAGCAACAATTCCGGTGATAGAAACGGGTGCAGGCGTGTGCCATACATATTTTGACATATCCGGAGACTTGCAAAAAGGAACGGCAATAGTTAATAATGCAAAAACACGTCGCGTTAGTGTGTGCAATGCTCTCGATTGTCTGCTTGTACATGTAGGCAGAGTCAAAGATTTACCTGCATTGTGCGCTCCATTGCAACATTCTAATGTGAAGATTTATGCCGATAATATGGCCTATGATGCATTGTCGGGCTTCTATCCTAAAGACCTACTATTACATGCAACCAGCGAAAGTTATGGAACAGAATACTTGAGCTATGCAATGGCAATAAAGGTTGTTAATTCTGTTGATGATGCAATTGAACATATAGCAGAATACGGCTCGGGACATAGTGAGTCTATTGTAACAGAGGATAATGTTGTCGCAGATGCCTTTACACTTATGGTTGATGCAGCATGTGTGTATGTGAATGCTCCCACCTCTTTTACCGATGGTGCACAATTTGGGCTTGGTGCCGAAATTGGAATAAGCACACAAAAACTTCATGCTCGTGGCCCTATGGCTCTCGAGGAGATTGTAACATACAAATGGATTATCAGAGGAGATGGACAAATAAGAACATAAACCTTGTTATTGGCTGTCTCGTAGCACAATAAGTGATTCGGGTCCCATATTAAACAGCAGGTCAATAATACTTAGGTTTGGTATGAATCCATTCCTTAATGCAAATACCTGATAGTATCTCTTTGCGTCGGGTGATATGTTGTTCAGTTCTTTTGGCTCTGCAATACAGGTTATATCACACACATCTGTTTTCTCCCTTTCCATCGTATGATTGTTCAAAAAACGAATGGGGCGCGATAGTCCTATCAGTTCGCATATAACATCATGCAGGCGCAGGTTGAAATCCATGAGAAAGCCATCGTGTTCCTCGAAGAAGTGGGCAAAATCATCGGCATAGTAGTCGAAAAATGGACTTTTTTTGTAAGCACTTACAATGGCGTTCCAGTGTAAATGACGCCAATTGCCATGTTCGCTTATACGTACATCGCACATAGGTTGCTTCCCATTATGAATAATTGGAATAGTAAGCATTTGGGTGCCATTCTCTGTAGCTATCACAGCACGATTCCTGAATGTCTGCTTGACAAACATGGATGTATTGTCGATTATAATTTCATCGGCTGTATACAATTTTGTATACACCGGTATTGGTGCCATGTAGAATGGGTGTGTAAGGAGTTTCATTATATTTTTATTTGAAACTATCTACACTGCGGAACAGACGGTTCCAACGAATTTTTCCATCAAATAGGCTACGGTCTTTGTCCAATGATAACCACACAAAAAGCGGTTTGCCTACAATGTGGTCTTCGGGTACAAATCCCCAATATCGAGAGTCGGCACTATTGTGGCGATTGTCGCCCATCATCCAATAATAGTCCATGTTGAATGTGTAACTTGTGCTCTCTTTTCCGTTGATGAATATTTTTCCATCCTTAACCTTTAAACTGTTTTCTTCGTATGCTACAATAATACGTTCGTATATTGGTAAATTTTCTAATGTCAGTTCGATCGTTTCTCCTCGTTTAGGTATCCAAATGGGGCCATAATTGTCTGCGGTCCATTTTGTGTTACCATTTAAAGGATATATGTCTTCGGTAGAGGTATTTATGAAAGGCTCTATACTCTCTACTAACTTAGTCTGCTTTTTTAGTTTTTCATACGCTTTGTTAGTGAGTGGTAAAAGATGTTTACCGTTATACACTCTTTGTAAATCGTCCTTGCTAATATCTAGGTCGCGACGCATCCTTTCGGGCATTTTCCCCTTAAATGTTACCCAATAGTTGAACTGAACATTTTGAGGTTGCGAATTATGCTTCCCATTGAGATAAATCTCTTTATCTCTTATCTCCAGCGTATCTCCTGGCATACCAACACAGCGTTTAACATAGTTTTCTCGTCTGTCGACAGGGCGCCACATCTTCTCTCCAAATATTTCAGGGTTTTGTTCAATATAGTCTCGTCCCGCTGCGTAATAAAGGTCATAAACGGCCCTTTGACGTTCGATGCTAAGGCTGTCCATTATTGGTCTTTGCGGGTAACGACTCTCTCCAATCATGTAGCAATGTGCATAATAGTCGAGAATTTGAGGGTTAGTTGTTACAGTATCTCCGGCAGGATAGTTAAACACTACTATGTCATTCAGTTCAATATCCTCCAAACCTTTAACTCTCTCATAGGGCCACTGTATGAAATCCAGATAACTTTTCCCATTTGTAATCGGCATTGTGTGTTGTGTAAGTGGCATGCTGAGTGGTGTTTGTGGCTTACGTGGACCATAGTTTAATTTACTTACAAAAAGGTAATCGCCAACTAACAATGATTTTTCAAGTGATGATGTGGGTATCACATAATTCTGGAAAAAGTATAGGTTTACAAAATATACTGCGATGAGTGCAAATACTATTGCATCAACCCAACTCATAACTTGTCGTAGAAGCTTGTTTTCCGACTTCTTCCACCATCCCCATTTTATATATTTTGTTATATAGTTATCTACAATAAATGGAACAACGACAAGTCCTAACCAACTTTTCACCCATACAAGGAAAAGTAGGTAAAGAATTAATACAATTATAAGCTTAATCCAATCTTTTTTGGTTGGTTTTCTCATCTTTTATGGGGTTTGGTGTTAATCTACAAAAAATATTAAAAGTCAAACAGGTCTTTCATCCCAAGGAAACCGCTATGTTCACTTACATATTCTGCGGCTAAAACTGCTCCTAAAGCAAATCCACTACGGTTTTTTGCATCATGGGTTATAACAATGCTGTCTGCAACCGATTCGTATCTAACGGTATGTATTCCGGGAACTTCATCACGACGTATTGCATTAATTCTCAATTCATTTTTGTTGGTATCAACTCCTTTGGTTATACTACCATCGGGGTTGGTAACATCTCCAAGAACCCAACTGCTCTTGCGGTCGAGGTTAGCAATTATCCCTTCGCCAAGTGTAATGGCTGTTCCGCTGGGAGCATCAAGTTTATGTATGTGATGCGTCTCTTCCATCTCTACGCTGTAGCTCTCAAAACGGTTCATTATTTTTGCAAGATATTTGTTTACAGCTGAGAATATTGCAACTCCTAAACTGAAATTACTCGACCAAAAAAGGGTTTTTCCCTCATTTTCGCAAAGGCTGCGCATCTCCTCTTCGTGTTGGTGTATCCATCCGGTACTGCCACTAACAACTTTCACGCCGGCCTGCATTGCCTGAACGCAATTGTCGTATGCTACCGATGGTGCTGTAAATTCAATTGCTACATCGGCCGAAGCAAATGCTTCTCCATTCATATCTTCTCTGTTGTTTATATCTATGATAGAAACAATCTCATGTCCTCTATCAAGGGCAATACGCTCAATCTCTTTGCCCATTTTTCCATATCCAATAAGTGCTATTTTCATTGTTGAAATTTTTTATTGCGGTGCGAAGATAAGGAATTTTTCTTTTGTCCCGTATCAATTCAATAAAAATAGTTACCTTTGTAAATTCTTTATGATTATAAACTATAATGTTGAAATTTAAAATAATAGATATATGGAAAAGAATTTTAAAAGAACTTTGGTTACATCGGCGCTTCCATATGCCAATGGACCTGTACATATAGGGCACCTTGCAGGAGTGTATGTGCCTGCCGACATATATGTGCGTTATTTGCGTCTGAAAGGTGAAGATGTACTATTTATCGGTGGTTCCGATGAACATGGTGTACCTGTAACCATTCGTGCAAAGAAAGAGGGTATAACCCCACAAGATGTTGTAGACCGTTACCACAAGATAATTAAAGAGTCCTTCGAAGGTTTTGGAATTTCGTTCGATGTATATTCACGTACAACTTCCGACACTCACCGTCAGCTGGCTTCCGACTTTTTCCGTAAACTCTATGACGAAGGTAAGTTCGTTGAACTCGAAAGCGAACAATATTACGACGAAGGCGAACAACAGTTCCTTACAGACCGTAACATACGTGGAGAGTGTCCTCGTTGCCACGCTCCCGAGGCCTACGGAGACCAATGCGAAAAGTGTGGTGCGACACTCTCGCCCGACGAACTTATAAATCCCTATAATGCCGACTCCGGTAATGCACTTGTAAAACGTAAGACCAGCCATTGGTATCTCCCACTCGACAACTATCAGCCATGGCTCGAGGAGTGGATACTCAACGAACATAAAGAGTGGCGTAGCAATGTGTACGGTCAGTGTAAAAGTTGGCTCGATACCGGTTTGAAGCCTCGTGCCGTTACACGCGACCTCAATTGGGGTATTCCTGTTCCTGTAGAGGGTGCCGAAGGTAAAGTTCTTTATGTTTGGTTTGACGCTCCAATTGGTTATATTAGCAACACCAAAGAATTGTTGCCTGACACATGGGAAACATGGTGGAAGAGTAAAGATACACGTCTTGTACATTTCATTGGCAAGGATAACATTGTCTTCCACTGTATCGTTTTCCCCTCTATGCTTAAAGCTCATGGCGATTATGTGTTACCCGACAATGTTCCTAGTAATGAATTCTTGAATCTCGAAGATGACAAGATTTCAACATCGCGTAATTGGGCTGTTTGGCTCAACGAATATCTTGTAGATTTTCCCGGAAAACAGGACGTTTTGCGTTATGTTTTAACAGCAAATGCTCCCGAAACAAAGGATAATAATTTCACTTGGAAAGATTTTCAAGCACGCAACAACAATGAACTCGTTGCTGTGTACGGTAATTTCGTAAATCGTGCATTGGTGCTTACAAAGAAATATTTTGATGGAAAAGTTCCCGTTTGTGGAGAATTTACCGATTATGACAAAGGTATCATCGACGAATTTGTAAATGTAAAAGGTTTGGTAGAGCAGTTGCTCGACCAGTTTAAATTCCGCGAGGCACAGAAAGAGGCTATGAATCTAGCACGTATAGGTAACAGATATCTTGCAGAAACTGAGCCATGGAAACTTGCAAAAACCGATTTAAACCGCGTTGCCACAATTTTGAATATATCGTTGCAGCTTGTTGCAAACCTCTCTATTGCATTCGAGCCGTTCTTGCCATTCAGCAGTAAAAAGTTACGTGATATGTTGCAATATGATAGTTTCCAGTGGGAAAATCTTGGAAGTATCGATTTGTTATCTCCCGGACATGAACTAGGTGAAGTATCATTGCTGTTCGAAAAAATAGAGGATGATGCCATTCAGGCACAACTCGACCGTTTAGCAAGAATCAAAAAGGAAAATGAAGAGGCAAACTATAAAGCAAATCCAATACGAAAGGAGTGTTCATTTGACGATTTCCTTAAATTGGATATGCGTGTTGGAACTGTTTTAGAGTGTACAAAGGTTCCTAAGGCCGACAAACTCTTACAGTTCAAAATTGACGATGGTCTTGAGACACGTACAATTCTTTCGGGTATTGCCAAACACTTTAATCCCGAAGAGCTTGTGGGCAAGCAGGTCTGTTTTATAGCTAACTTGCCACCGCGTACCATGCGAGGAGTTGTTAGTGAGGGAATGATTCTCAGTGCCGAGGATAATGAGGGTAAATTGTCCTTGCTGACTGTTGCTCCTACGGCAAAACCCGGAAGTGAGATAAAATAAAATTCGTTATCACAATGGGGTGCATAACAAGATATTATTTTGGCACCCCATTGTGATATGTTATACATGGTATAAGTAAATGCAAAAGAGTTAGAATGAAAAAGATTCTATACGACAATCAGATGTTTACATTTCAGCGTTTCGGTGGAGTAACCCGTTACTTTGCCGACCTAATGTACAACCTCCCTGCCGATGAATTCACCTCTTCGCTCCCTATGCGTTTTTGTGAAAATCATTATGTAACAAAAACATACGGGAATGAATACTCCTCTTTGAATTTCCCCCAAAATTATAGATTACGTCGTCGCATTTATCAAATTGTCAATAGACAATATGCATGGAACGCACTGAAGTTTTCAGATTACGACCTATTCCATCCTACATATTATAGTCCCTATTTCCTAAAAACCTTAAAACGACGTCAAAAACCATTTGTACTCACTATACACGATATGACATTTGAGCGTTATCCACAAGATGTGCTCATATATGACAGAACAATTCAACATAAAAAGTTGCTTGCGTCAAAAGCTAACCACATTATTGCAGTTAGTGAGAATACAAAGCGCGATATAGTAGAATTGCTTGGAATAGATTCCACCAAAATTAGTGTTGTGCATCATGGTTTTAAACCGGTAGTAGAAAAAGTCTCTCCTATTTTCGACCGTTATGTGTTGTATGTTGGAGAACGCAAAGGATATAAGAACTTCTTTCAATGGTTGTCGGCTATTCGCCCATTATTGGTTGCCGACTCTACACTGAAAATTGTTTGTACAGGAAATGCATTTACAACATCTGAGTTGGAGTTATTCAAAAAATGGAATATTAGCGATAGTATTATACACATATCGGCTAGCGACAAAGAATTGGCTTCTCTCTATCGATATGCAATATGCTTTGTTTTCCCATCGCACTACGAAGGGTTTGGAATCCCCATTTTAGAGGCATTTTCTAATGGCTGTCCGGTATGTTTGAGTAATGCAAGTTGTTTTCCCGAGGTTGCCGGAGATGCCGCATTGTATTTCAGTCCAAACAATGCACAATCCATGTATGATGCTTTGCACGAGATGCTTACAAAGGAAACATTGCGTAATGAGTTACGAATTAAAGGATATGAACGTCTAAAAGAGTTCTCGCTCGAAAAAATGGTAGCGCAGACATGTGATGTTTATCGTAAAATGTAGTGAAAAAAAATTATATAACAGATGAAATGTATAAGTATTAAGCAGTGGTTGCCACATGTTATTGCAATTCTCATATTTTTTCTTTTAACGGCTGTCTATTTCGCACCTGTATTTCAGGGTAAAGACCTTTTGCAAGGCGATGCAGTGAGTGCATTGGGATGGGGTAAGGATGCCAAAGATTATCATGAACAGACCGGTGAATTTTCGCATTGGTCGAATGCGATGTTTTCGGGAATGCCTGCGAACTACACATTTATGCCCGAGAGTGTAAATATTTTTGAGTCTTTTGACAAAATACTTACACTGCGTGGTTTTGGAGCGTCGCGTCGGCACATAGGCTCAATTTTTCTTACGTTTGTCTGTTTCTATATATTCTTGCTCTCTATGGGCTGTAAGTCATGGTTAAGCATTGCAGGTTCAATAGCCTATACCCTATGCTCGTACAATTTAATTATCATAGGCGCCGGACACATGAATAAGAGTCTTGTAATGGCAACAATGGCACCAATAATAGGTGGTGTAATACTATGCTATAGGGGTAAAATGATGTTGGGAGCATTGGTTACACTCATATTCTCGGGTTTGAATATCTATTGGAATCATCAGCAAATAAGTTATTATCTATTGCTGACGCTTATAATTCTTGCAGTGGTTTATCTTGTCTATGCTGTTCGAGAGAAAAAAATAAAAGAGTATTTGAAGGCCACAGGTGTGCTTGTTGTGGTGGCTATATTGGCAATTCTTCCCGCTATAGGGCAACTTGCCCCATCGGCCGACTATGCTAAAGATACCATGCGTGGTGGCTCCGTACTAAAACAAGAGGACAAAAAAGATAGTTCAGGACTAGATATAGATTATGCCTATCAGTGGAGCTATGGTAAAGCCGAAACATTTACTTTGCTTATACCTAACATGTATGGTGGTGCTTCGGGCTATAATTTGGGAACAGATTCCGAAACATACAAGATTTTCAAAAAAGCTTACGGTCCTTATCAAGCAGCCGATTTAGTAGAAAGCATGCCGGCCTATTGGGGCCCCCAACCGGGAACATCGGGTCCTGTATATGTTGGTGCTGTGGTCTGTTTGCTGTTTGTGCTAGGTTTGTTTATTGTGAAAGGACGCGAAAGATGGTGGTTGGTGTTGGCAACAATCTTGTCGCTTGTACTATCTTGGGGACGTTTCTTCCCGCTGGTAAACGATTTCCTTTTCTATAATCTGCCCCTTTATAGTAAATTTAGAACTCCATCAATGGCTTTGGTTGTTGCGTCGCTCACAATGGTAACGCTTGGTATTTTGGCAATAAAGAAAATTGTTGATGCGCACAAGAACGGTAATGAACTATTGCTTGCAGAGCAGCGTAAATCGTTGTTGATATCAGCGTCAATCGTTAGTGCAATTTTACTCTTCTTTGCTCTGTTTGGTGGCACTCTTCTCGATTTTAAAGCAGCGGGTGATGCTAATCTTCCTCAGGTGTTGGTCGATGCTTTGCGTGCCGATAGAGAGAGTCTTTTCCTCTCCGATGTATGGCGCTCATTTGGTTTTGTCGTTGCAACATTCCTGCTCCTTTTTGTCTATATGAAGAAGGGATTTAAATCAATTTATATGTTATTTGGTCTGGCAGTGTTGTTCCTTGTAGACTTGTGGGTCGTTGATAAACGTTTCCTATCATACGACGACTTTGTGCCCAAAAGAATGGCAGCAGAGATAAGGCCGACGGAAGCCGATAGATTGATATTGCAAGATAAAGATCCCAATTATAGGGTATTAAATCTTGCACGAAGCACATTTAATGAATCTCAAACATCATATTTCCATAAATCGGTAGGTGGTTATAGCCCTGCTAAATTAAGGCGCTATCAGGATATTATAGAATACTATTTTGCACGAGGCATTAACCCGAATGTGCTTAACATGCTCAATACGCGCTATGTTATTGTACCTAGTGATGACGGTGAAATTGTTCAAAAAAATCCCGAGGCTCTGGGAAATTGTTGGTTTGTAAATCGCATAACATGGGTAGACTCACCCGATGAAGAAATAGTTGCAATAGGTGATATAGATTTGCTCGATGAGGTTGTTATCGACAAAGAGTGGCAAAATGTAATAGACGATGCTACTAAATATGATAATCCGGTAGATAGTGTTGCATATATAAATATGACAAATTACAAGAATCCGGGTAATATATTCTATGAGAGTTATTCGGCGAATGCTCAAATTGCTGTATTCTCCGAGGTTTATTACAAAACATGGAAGGCATTTATAGATGGTAAAGAGGTTACTCCTATTCGTGCAAATTATATACTTAGAGCATTGCCTCTCCCGGCTGGCAAACACACGATAGAGTTCCGCTGTGTCGATGAACTTATCAATACAACAGCACAAATGTCGTTGTATGCATCTATACTTGTAGGTGTCGTAATTGTTTTACTCTCGGGTATAATTATATATCGCAAGGTAAAGGAGTGTAAAAAATAGAGCAATGGGTATAAAGCCAAAATTTTCAATAATAACAGTTACATATAATGCCTCATCGGTTATAGAGCCAACACTCAAAAGTGTTGCAGAGCAGACATATCGTAACTTTGAGTATCTGCTCATAGATGGTGCATCAACCGATGACACTGTAGCTAAAGTTAGAACAAGCGCTGTTGAGCCATCATGCTTAATCTCGGAACCCGACAAAGGACTTTACGATGCAATGAACAAGGGCATAGCTCATGCAACAGGTGATTATCTCTGTTTTTTAAATGCCGGTGATGCTTTTCATGCTCCCGATGTGTTGGAGCGCATGGTGCAGGCTATTGAAAATGAGGAAGAGTTACCTTCTGTTCTTTATGGTGAGACTGCCGAGGTAAACATGGAGCGTCGTTTTATGCGTATGCGACGTTTGCAGGCTCCCGAACAATTACATTGGACCAGTTTTAAACAGGGAATGTTGGTGTGCCATCAAGCGTTCTTTGCTCGTCGTGATTTAGTGCCATTGTATGATTTGCAGTATCGCTATTCAGCCGATGTCGATTGGTGTATAAAAATCATGAAGCAATCCACAAAAATGGTTAATATGCACTTTACTATAATTGATTATTTGCAAAATGGTTTATCTTTGCAAAATCACCGCGCATCGCTCATAGAGCGTTTTAATGTGATGAGAAAACATTATGGATTGTTTTCTACTGTTTGTCATCATATTTGGTTTGTACTACGAGCTGTAATAAAGAAATAACAATAAAAAGATATAACAATGTTTTCAAAGCAAACTTACATAGAACGTCGTCGCGTTCTTAAACAGAGTGTAGGAGAAGGTATTTTGCTCTTCTTGGGAAATAACGAAGTAGGTGTTAATTATGCCGATAATGCATATTATTTTCGTCAGGATTCTACTTTCCTCTACTATTTTGCATCCGACTATTCCGGCTTAGCAGCCATAATAGATATAGATGAAGATAAAGATATTATCTTTGGAAATGAACTCACAATAGATGATATTGTTTGGACCGGAATACAGCCCACAATAAAAGAAAAGAGTGAGCGTGTGGGAATTGAAATTACACGCCCAATGTCAGAACTTGCAACATATCTGAAAAATGCACAAAGTAAAGGGCAAACAATACACATTCTTCCTCCATATCGTGGAGAACATCGTGTATGGCTTCAGGAGTTGCTAGGTATACATCCTGCGGCGCAGGATGCTGCTGTATCCATGAAATTTGTAAAGGCTGTAATAAATCAGCGTAACTACAAAACTGCCGAAGAGATAGAGCAAATTGAGGAGGCTGTCAATGTTTCGGTTGATATGCATTGTGCCGCTATGCGTGCAGTTCGTCCCGGTGTAACCGAAGCAGAGATTGTATCTGTGGTACATGCCGAGGCTGCAAAACACAATTTCAACCTCTCTTTCCCTATTATTGCAACTGTTAACGGACAAACTCTGCACAACCACGCCTATGGTACTACACCTTTGAAAGATGGTCAGATGTTCCTTTTAGATTCCGGTTGCGAGAATGCTATGCACTATGCAGGCGACCTTACAACAACTATGCCTGTCGGAAAGAATTTTACCACACAGCAACGTGAGGTTTGTAATATTTTGCGTCGTGGGCATCTTGCAGCTCTCAATGCAATAAAACCCGGCGTTGAGTATCGCGAGGTACACAGAATTGTTCTTACCGAAATAGCAAAAGGTATGGTTGATTTGGGTCTTATGAAGGGCGACCCTGCCGAAGCTGCGATATCGGGTGCAGCATGTATGTTCCTGCCACACGGATTGGGCCACATGATGGGTCTTGATGTTCACGATATGGAAAACTTTGGTGAGGTAAATGTCGGTTATGAAGAGGGGCGTGTAAAGAGTACTCTGTTTGGTTGGAAGTCGTTGCGCTTGGCACGTGCTCTTGAACCCGGCTTTGTCTTTACTGTTGAGCCGGGAATATATTTTATCCCCGATCTTATGGACAAATGGCGTGCAGAGAAACAATTTGAAGATTTTATTTGCTACGATAAATTAGATGTATGGCGTAACTTTGGTGGAATACGCAACGAAGAGGACTATTATGTCTTTGACGGAGGTGCACGTCGTCTTGGAAAATACAAACCAATGTCGCCCGAAGAAATAGAGGCTGAACATAACAAATAACAGATATAATGATACAGGGTAAAAAGGTAATAGTGGTTATGCCGGCATATAATGCCGAAAAGACTCTCGAGCAAACATACAACGAAATTCCATTCGATATTGTCGATGATGTTATACTCACCGATGATTGTAGCAAAGACCACACTGTTGATGAGGCTAAACGGCTTGGTATAAAAGAGGTCATCAGACACGAACAGAACAAAGGTTATGGTGGAAATCAAAAGACCTGCTACAATAGAGCTTTGGAACTAGGTGCTGACATTGTCATAATGCTTCACCCCGATTATCAATATACCCCAAAATTGATAGCATCAATGGCTCACATCATAGCCAACAATGTCTATCCGGTTGTGTTAGCATCGAGAATTTTGGGTAAAGGAGCGCGTAAAGGTGGCATGCCACTCATCAAATATATAGCAAACCGCATACTAACTTTTACTCAGAATATATTGCTTAATCAGAAACTATCGGAATATCACACCGGCTACAGAGCTTTCTCTGCCGAAGTTCTGCGTTCTGTAGATTATAATGCCAATTCCGACGATTTTGTGTTTGACAACGAAATGTTGGCACAAATCTTTTATGCCGGTTATGAGATGGGCGAGGTAACATGTCCTACAAAATATTTCCCCGAGGCTTCATCTATAAATTTGCGTCGTAGCAGTATATATGGTCTTGGAGTGTTACGTGTTTCTTTAGTATATCGTTTATGTAAATGGGGGTTGATGTCATCCGTTCTATTTCCTAAAAAGTAATAATATGAAGAATTATAAAGGATATTTTCCTTTTGTAGCTATTACGCTGTTTTTTATTGTTATATATTATAATTGTTTCGACACAAAACTCGACCTCAATGGCGATAATGCCACATATATACGTTTGGCAAGAAATATTGCCGAAGGCTTAGGCTACTCAAATATATCTTCTGAAGGTGTGGCTCCTGCAAGCCATTTTCCCCCCGGGTATTCAGCTTTTCTATCGCTGTTTGTTACCTTAGGACTCGATAATCTTATACTCTTCAAGATATTAAACGGAGTGTTATTGCTATTCTCCATTTTTATGTTGTATATGTTGTCTTGTCGTTTGTCGGGAAATAAAGCGTTGGCATTGACAGCATCTATATTAATATGCTTCTCTCCTCATCTGATGCATTTTGCCTCTATGGCAATGTCGGAGATGCTCTATCTGATGTTCACAGTTTTGGCTTTCGTTGCGTTATACCGTTATACGGCATCGAAGCATCTATTCTATAAATCGCCTTGGTTCTATATCGCTCTACTGTCGGCTGTAGTATCCTACCATGTTCGTACAGTGGGTGCATCTATAATATTTGCAGTTCTTCTCTTCTTCCTATTTCGTAAAGAGTGGAAAGCCTCTCTTGCGTCATTATTTGGAATGGTGCTGTTGCTTCTCCCTTGGATAGTGCGTAATACTGTCTATGGCATAGAGTCGCGTTATTTTGGTACAATTATGACTGTAAATCCATGGCGTCCCGAACTTGGGACAGTTTCGAGCGTAGGCGAAATGTTCTCAAAGATGATTACTAATATCGATGAAACCGTTATTAAGGGTTTTCGCGAAATACTTTTCCCATTCTTAGATATAAATTATCAGGAGCCGTCAAGTGCCATGGGTATTGTTGCGGGCCTTTTGGTTACATGTGTAGTGCTGTATGGCTGTTGGTCGTTAGGCGGTCGTAATTTCCGTTTTCCATTCCTTGCATTTATACTTGCAAATATTGGTCTTTTTGCATTATGGCATGGTGGTAACGGAAGTCGCTATGTGGTACCAATAGCCCCCTATTTGTTTTTCTTTTTCTATTTTGGCTTGTACAATATTGTTATACTTACATTACAAAAGGTGCTAAAACTATCGGTGAATGAGTCTAAAATGAAATGGCAACCCTATCTGTTGCTCCTAATGCTTTTGCCAATGGTTGCACCTGTAAAAGAGCAGTCGGCAATAGCCGCTCAGCCATTCCCACCTGCATACAAGCACTATTTTAAATTGGCCGAGACTATAGAACAACAACTGCCGGCAGGCAGTGTGGTGTCGTGTCGCAAACCCGAACTGTTCGACTATTTTGCACCATCGCATTATGCATCACGCTATCCATTTACTAACGATAGTGAAAAGATGTTATCGGGTTTGCTTGCGGGCAATGTCGATTTTGTGATACTCGAACAATTAGGTTACAGTTCAACTGTTCTCTACTTGTTGCCGGTAGTACAGAATCATCCCGACTTATTCCGCGTTGTGGCTCATATCCCTAACCCAGACACCTATCTGCTCTATTTTGATAAGGTAAAGGCAAAGGAGTTTCTTCAGAAAAGATGACAAAAAGAGAGGGATGGGTTAATCTCCCAATCCCTCAAGATACTTGAATCGTCTGAAAAACTTAGTCCTTTTCTTCCTTGTCCTCATAATAGGGATGTGATAACTTGCACTACCTTTTCGACGAACTTTTACAATAGCTTTATATACCTTATATAAAAAAGCTACAACAAGTACACTTACAATTAAAATCCATGCAATCATAGGCTTTTGGTTGAAGGGTTAATAATAGTAAATGCTTCTCTCGGCTATAAAAGTAATAAAAAAAGAGGAAAAAGCAAATTTTTCGCCAATATTTTTATCTATTCCTTCACCTTACGGTCATAGATGTATGCTGTTAATATGTAGAATAAGATACCACTAATAAATCCGGCAATAGCATCTACAAGGTAGTGAGCCTTAATGTAAACGGTTGCACAACATAGTAGCAGATAGCAAGGAATTAAAAATGAACCTAATTCTTTCTTTGTGCGAAATGCTAAAATAAGCAGTATTGTCGATATTCCAATATGAGAACTTGGAAATGCGGCAGTAGGACGCTCTCCCGATACTTGTGCAATTCCCACAAGGGTTGTAAACAACCCACCTTTTCCCTCTTGAGCAATGCTAATTTCAGGGTGCAAATTAAAATAGTCGCCTATTGCAGGGTAGGGGCCGTTTGCTATCAGTTCATCACCAATAACAGGAAAATAGAATTGTGGTCCTGCAACAGGTAGGAATATGTATATTAAGTAGTAGATATAGAACGAGGCTATTATGATGAATGTGCAACGTTCTGTCTCCTTAGGATTTTTAAGTATATACCAAAGTGTTACAATAATAATCATAGGATAATAGGACCAATATCCAAAATTAAAAAACTCACGCCACCAGTAGTTGCTACACACTTGGTCGAACAACATAGCTGGTTGGCAACAGAAGAGTGTTAGGTCGGCTTGTGCAAAAACGTGGTCTAGGTTTGGGAAAATTCTGTTAAATTCAAACGTGTCGGGGTACCAATACGATAACAGAGCCATTTGTGTTATAATACGCGCAATACGCATTACAGGAGATGGAAATTTGCTGTAGATATAAATAATTGTGAATGTGCCTGCCAAAATAAGAAAGCGCCACAGAAGCATATCTTGTGGCTGTTGCAAGCGATTGTAAAATACAATTATCAGAATTGTCGTAACAAGATTGTAGAGTAGGTTAAGTTTCTCTACTGCAAGGAATTTTCTCTGTTCCTCTTCTCTTTTGAATAGTGTTATAGCCATTTGTTCTCTTTATACCATTTAATTGTCTCTTTTGTTCCCTCTTCTAGGTTATAGTCTGTAGTAAAACCTAAATCATTCTCTATAGGAGCTGTATCGCATAACCAGTTACGCTGTTTCATAATATTGTATTTATCACTGTTCAGCGTGCTGGGCTTTTTTGTTATGTTTGAAAAGAACTCAGCACATATCGAGATACATTTCAACACCCAAAGTGGCGACTTTATATGTAGTACATGTTTTATACACATTTCACGTTGTATATAGTCGCTAAAACTTCGACTACTATAACCCTTTGCCTCACTCACAAAGTAACAGCGCCTCTTTATCTTCTTTTCAATGGCAAGGTATATAGCTTTCACCAAATCCTTTACATATATAAAGGTAATCACCTGTGGCTTGTATCCTACAGAAAAATCCACATTGTGTTTTATGCTTGCTGCCATCTGAAAATAGTCTCTTTCGCGAGGTCCGTATACCCCTGTAGGGCGAAAAATGACGTATGGAAGGTCGGGTATACTACGCAAGTAAATCTCTGACATTAATTTACTTTTTCCATACTCAGTGTTTGGTCGTGCTTCATCGCTATCCAATATCGGGGAGTATGGTTGTTCTTCGCGTACAGGTCCAAAAACGCTTAATGAACTTAAATAGATGAATTGCTCGGGTTGCATGTTTAGCTCTATTAAAGCATCGACAAGGTTTTTTGTTCCTTCAAAGTTCACTCGCATAAAATCTTTTTTGTCAAGGCACTTTGTCGCTCCTGCTGCATGTATGACACAATCCCATTTGCCTTGTTTGTCTGCAAAGTTCGATAGCTGTGCCTTTAATGTGTTGTAGTTCAGCAGGTCAAGTTCTATGAATTGTGTACGAGCATCTTGCAGAAATTTGCGACTGCTGTTTTTTCGCATGCCTGCCCAAACCTCGTGTCCTTTTGCTATGCCGGTTTCGACAATAAAACTGCCAATGAAACCACTTGCTCCCGTTACTAAGATTTTCATTATTTATATTTAATATGTGTTGCGAAGATACCAATTTTACCCATTTCTCGAAAACTATAATTCCTATTATTCTATTGTTTATATGATTTTTGTAAGAATTTGGCAATTTATCCTACATAATTATGTAATGAATCTAAAAAATAAATCTATAACTATGAAAATTAATAAGTACACTTTCTATCTTCACACAGTGAATGGAGGCGAGTATGAATTTGAAATGTGCCCAATTTCTGATGCCGTTAAATTTGCAGAGCAACACGAATGTAAATCGGGCATTTTCCTGTTTCTAGAATATAATCCTCAACAAAGAGGCATCCCTCGTTATCTTTTTTGTGGTGAAACAGAGAATTTATTAGAGGATATTATTACATATATAAATTACGCAGAACAAAATAATGTCGTTGCAAATAGTTTCTGTTTCTATCCGGAACCTTCGAAAGATGTGTGTAAAGAGGTAATAAACGACATAAAGAATAATTACAGATTTATGTTTTCATAGTACTATTTTTTCTGTTTTAACGCTATTTTATAAAACAGAGTCTCTATTTTCACATAGTTTAAACATTGGACTACCAACCTTTTGCATTACTATGCTTGTATTCTGTTTTTTTATTAGTAATTTAGCGGAGTATCAATGGATAAAAAACAAAACGATGGCAAAGCATGGAGGTAAACCGAAAGGTCGAATAAACAAAAGAGCGTTAGTGGAAATGGTTGTAGACCTCTTTAACAGACACGAGGGTGAACAACTTGGTACAAAAGTTATATTTAAAGAGCTTGGACTTACATCCACATCTGCGCGAACATTGTGTATAACAGTTCTTGATGACCTTGTTTTCGAAGGTTATCTCTTGGAAACCTCTTTCAGACATTATGCCTTAGCCGAAAGAGGCTCCACTATATGTGGAACATTTTGTCGTAACAGAGAAGGATATAATTTACTTTATCCCGAGGATGGTGGAGAGCCAATAATAATAGCAGAACGCAATTCGGCGCATGCTCTAACCGACGACTATGTCCGTGTAGCACTTTTTGCAACTCGCCGTGGTCGTGGACGTGAAGGAGAGGTAATAGAAATAATAAAACGTGCCCACGACACATTTGTAGGTGTGCTCCGAGTAGAAAAGTACTATGCTTTATTGCTTACAGAGAGTCGTATAATGCCACACGATATATTCATTCCACGTGAGCACTTAAAAGGAGGCAGGAGTGGGGACAAGGCTGTAGTAAAACTTGTAGACTGGCCAATGGACCAACGCAATCCGGTGGGCAAAGTGGTAGATATATTGGGTAAGGAGGGTGATAACGATACCGAAATGAATGCCATTCTTGCCGAATTTGGTTTGCCTTATGTCTATCCCGAAGTTGTTGAACAAGTGGCAAAAAGGTTGCCCGATGATATAACAGCCGACGAAATAGCCAAACGCGAAGATTTTAGAGATATAAATACATTTACTATAGACCCTGTAGATGCAAAGGACTTCGACGATGCTCTCTCCATACGTACACTCTCCGATGGATTGTGGGAAATAGGTGTACACATTGCCGATGTTTCGCATTATGTCGAAGAGGGTGGAATAATTGACAAAGAGGCTTTTAAGCGTGCGACATCTATATATCTTGTCGATCGCACCATTCCCATGCTACCTGAAAGGTTGTGTAATTTCCTATGCTCTTTGCGCCCAAATGAAGATAAATTAACCTATTCGGTTATATTTACAATAAATGAAAAAGCCGAAGTAAAGAACTACCGCATTACGCGTGGAGTAATTAATAGTAATCGTCGTTTTAGTTACGAAGAGGTACAAGAAATACTCACAACAGGGCAAGGTGAATATGTCGAGGAGCTTTCTGTACTTAACAAACTCGCACAAACAATGCGTAAGGCACGTTTTGTCGCAGGTGCAATAGATTTCCAACAAGCATCGGTTCATTTCCGACTCGACGAAAACGGTAAGCCTCTTTCTGTTTATTTCAGTGAGAGCAATGAATCGCATCAATTGATAGAGGAGTTTATGCTATTGGCAAACCGTACAGTGGCAGAAACAATAGGCAAAAAAACAGCCAAGAACAATCCCAAAACATTTGTATATCGTGTTCACGACCGTCCCGACCCCGACAAATTGACAACGCTGGCACGTTTTGTCGGTAAATTGGGATTTAAAATGAAAAGTACCTCCGGTCGTGTAACCTCCCCGGCTGCACTAAACAACCTGTTGCACGAAATTAAGGGAAGCAAAGAGCAGAATGTGATTGAGCAAATTTCGTTGCGTACAATGCAAAAAGCAAAATATTCAACAGAGAATATTGGACATTTTGGTTTGGCGTTTAAGTATTACACACACTTTACATCGCCAATACGACGCTATCCCGACCTCATGGTACATCGCCTGCTTAATAAATACCTAAACCTAAATGCGCGTTCGGTGAGCGTAGCAAAATACTCCGATTACTGTGAGCACTGCTCTGCTCAGGAGCAGGTCGCGGCAAATGCAGAGCGTGCCAGCATAAAATATAAGCAGGTTGAATTTATGAGTGAGCATATAGGCGATGTGTACGATGCCGTTATAAGTGGAGTAACAGAGTGGGGTATATATGCCGAAATAAATGAGAATAAGTGCGAAGGCATGATTCCCATGCGCACTCTGCAAGACGATTATTACGAGTACGACGATGCTAATTATTGTCTTGTAGGTCGTCGCACACATAAGCGTTACTCAATTGGAGACCCATTGCAAATTCGTATTGCCAGAGCCAATCTCGACAAGCGCCAACTCGATTTTGAGATAGTAGACAATGATTAATCTGGAATTTCACATTTAATTCAGAATCACCTGTTACTTTTGTACAAAAATTTATACTATGAAACTGCTTATTATAGAGGATGATGCATCATTACGAGAGATAATGTGTCGAGCATTGCGCGACGAGGGCTATGTGGTGGAAACAGCATCTACTTTTTTCGAGGCACAAGATAAAATAGCGGGTTATAACTACGAATGTATAATGCTTGATATTATGTTGCCCGACGGAAACGGCCTTACTTTGCTCCGACACATAAAGGAGTTGGGCAAGAGCGACCGTGTGATAATAATATCTGCACGAGATTCAATAGAGGATAAGGTTGAAGGTCTCGATTTAGGTGCCGATGATTATCTGGCTAAACCATTTTATATGGCAGAACTATCGGCACGCATAAAAAGTGTGTTACGTCGTGGGAGCAATAGCATAAGCCACACCATGAGTGCCGGCAATATTGTTATAGACATGCAAAGCCGTAGGGTAAGTATCAATGGGAATAATGTCCCTTTATTAAAAAAAGAATTCGATATTTTGCTCTACTTTATGCAACGTCCCAATCACATTGTAGACAAAGCGGTACTTGCCGAATCGGTGTGGGGCGACCATGTAGATATGGCCGATAATTTCAGTTTTGTATATGCGCAGGTAAAAAATCTGCGCAAGAAACTCTCCGAAGCGGGTGCAACAGTAAACATAAAAGCGGTTTACGGTTTTGGATATAAACTCGAAGAAATAGAAGAATAATGAAACTTATATATCGTATAGGACTACGTCTTACAATGTTTTTACTCCCCATTATGGCTCTATGGGCTGTAATATTTTATTATGCAATGGTCGATGAGATTAACGATGAGGCCGATGATAGTTTGTCCGACTATTCCGAAATGATTGTTCGTCTTCAATTGGCCGGACGTCCTTTGCCTCCTCTTAACAGTGGTTCAAATAATAGCTATACTATTGTTCCGCTGGATAGTGGTACGGTTTATGAACCATACATGCACTATCACGATGAGATGGTATATATACCCGAAGAAGAAGATACCGAGCCGGCACGTGTCTTAACAACAATTTTCTCCGATGAAAACGACCACTTTTATAAGCTTACAGTGGCTATTCCCACATTTGAGCGCGACGACTTGTTACGTGCTGTTTTTTGGCATATAGTTGCACTCTATTTGGTGTTGTTGGTAACCACTTTGATTGTAACAACACTAATCTTCCATCGTAGTATGCATCCATTGTACAAACTGCTAAAATGGCTCGATAAGTATACACCGGGTAGAAAATCGGAGACTCTTCCTCTGTCCGATGTTGTGGAGTTTCAAAAACTTACCAAGGCTGTTGGGCTTGCCATGAGCCGTGCCGATGAGTATTTCGAGCAACAAAAGGAGTTCATTGGTAATGCTTCACACGAACTGCAAACTCCGTTGGCAGTAATAGGAAATCGTATTGAATGGCTAATAAACAGTACGGCAATAACAGAAGAGCAATACATAGAATTGAGTAAAATACAACGCTCGCTAAGTCGTCTTGTACGGTTGAATAGAACATTGTTGCTACTTACAAAAATAGATAATGGACAATTCCCCGAGTCATGCGATGTCGATTTGGTGGCAATCATAAAAAACGAGTTGGAAATTTATAACGATATATATGCCGACAAAGCCATTGTCTGCGATGTTAATCTGCCTGCTTCTTTTGTGGTAGAGATGAATGAGTCATTGGCAAATACATTACTATCCAATTTGTTAAAGAATGCTTTCTTACATTCTGCCGAAGGTGCTAATGTATCCATTTCAATAACAGATAGAGTTCTCACTGTAAAAAACAGCGGAGAGGTGGCCCTCGATTCAAATGTAGTATTTAATCGATTCTATCACGATGGCAAAAATGGCTCTACAGGTTTGGGATTGGCTCTTGTAAGTTCAATAGGACGTTACTATTCTTTGCTAATAGACTATAATTTTCAAGATGGAAATCACTGTTTCAGTGTGGGGTGGTAATGAATGTTTCTAACTATTTTTTGTTAGCAAACGGTGTTAAGAATAGCAATTAGTAGTTATTTTATATTAAAAATAGCAATTTGTTGTTATTAAAAATTTAACACTTTACTTGTACCTTTGCGCCTGAAATAATATTCAGGATATGAAATACTACATTACATCTTTATTGCTTACTATTGCTACGATAGCAGGGTATGCAGCCGAGCCTATGGCAATAAAAGAGGGGAATATGATATCGGGACATGTCATTGATTATGACAATGAAGATAATATTCCTTTTGCAAACATTCTAATTATCGAAACCGGTGAAGGTACTTCCAGCAACGAACAAGGACAATTTGAATTTAGAAATTTACGTCCCGGAAAATATACATTGCGAGTTTCTGCAATGGGCTATCAAACACAGAGTAAGAGTGTAACAGTGAGCAAGGAGTATACTGCTGTTGTTCACTTTAAGATGAAAGAGGAGGCGCTGGTAATAAACGAGGTGGTGGTGTCGGCAAACCGCCACGAAGTAAGTCGAAAGGATGCTCCCGTTGTGGTTAATGTTGTTGGGCTGAATCTCTTTGAGAAAGTCAATTCAACCGATTTGGCAAAGAGCCTAAATTATGTTCCCGGTCTGCGTGTCGAAAATAACTGCCAGAATTGTGGTTTTCCTCAAGTAAGAATAAATGGTCTCGAAGGTCCCTATTCACAAATATTGATAAACAGCCGTCCTGTAGTGAGTGCGCTCAGTGGAGTGTATGGTTTGGAGCAGATTCCAGTGAATATGATTGACCGTGTCGAAGTGGTACGTGGCGGTGGTTCAGCTCTTTTTGGTGCAAATGCTGTGGGTGGAACGATAAATATCATTACTAAAGACCCTGTAAGTAACTCTTTTCAAGTGTCCAGTAACTTCTCCAATCATGGTGGCGATGTTTGGGAGCAGTATATGGGAGCAAATGCCTCATTAGTGGCAAAGGATAATTCATACGGTATTGCAGTGTATGAGAGCTATAGAAACCGTAACCCTTACGACCACGACGGTGATGGTTTCTCGGAACTAGGCAAAATAAATATAAATACTTTTGGATTGCGCACATATTATCGTCCAACCCACACAAGCCGTATAAGTCTCGAATATCACACTACAAACGAAACACGTCGTGGTGGAAATAAATTCGATTTGCAACCGCATGAGTCCGATATTACAGAACAAACCAAACATGTCATCAACAGCGGAGGTGTTGCTTACGACCTCTCTTGGCATGAATTCCGTAATAAGGTTTCGCTATATGCTTCGGTACAACATACCGACCGTGATAGTTATTACGGCGCCGGTCGCGACCCAAAAGCCTACGGAAAAACCGACGACCTTACATGGGTTGCAGGTGCGACATATACTGCAATGATGAAACGTTGTATTTTCTCTCCAGCAACATTCATTGGAGGTGTTGAGTACCAAGAGAATAATCTGCATGATATTATGACTGGCTACATGCGTGATATGAAACAAGATGTGCGCATTGCAAGTGCTTTTCTGCAGAATGAGTGGGATATAAACAAGTTTGCTGTTTTGTTGGGACTTCGTGCCGACAAGCACAATCTGATTGACGATATAATTCTTAGTCCTCGTGTAAACCTATTGTATAAGCCAACTGATAGTTTTCAGGCACGTCTTACCTATTCAACAGGTTTTCGTGCTCCGCAGGCCTATGACGAAGACCTACATGTTACAGCTGTAGGTGGCGAAGGTGTGCAAATCTCCCTTGCCGATAATTTGAAAGAGGAGCGTTCCAATAGTTTCAGTGGCTCAGTCGATTGGACAGCTATGCTGGGACATTGGCAAACAAACATTTTGCTCGAGGGCTTCTATACAGGTCTAGACGATGTTTTTGTACTCGAGGATATAGGTGCAAACAGCGACAACCTTGTCATGAAAGTGCGTCGTAACGGTAGTGGTGCTCAAGTCTATGGTGCAAACCTCGAAGCAAAAATTGCACATGGAAAAGATGTTTCGTTACAAGTGGGTTTAACAGCGCAGCGAAGCCGATACAAAAAAGCCGAAGTGTGGAGCGAAATAACCACTCTCGACGAGAATGGAGTAGAGACAACAGAGGAACTGACCACAAAGCGCATGCCTCGTACCCCCGACTTCTATGGCTACTTTACATTGTCGGCATCGCCTCTTAAAAATTTGAATTTGGCACTATCCGGTACTTACACAGGAAAAATGATAGTACCTCATTATGCCGGATTTATCGATTATGACCGCATGGAGAATACACCCGATTTCTTCGATTTAGGAGTAAAACTCGATTACACATTTATACTGCGCGACCACATCAAATTGCAGTTAAATGCAGGTGTACAAAATATGTTCGACAGTTTCCAAAAGGATTTGGACAAAGGAGAGTTTCGCGATTCGGGATATTTCTACGGACCAACATCACCAAGAACATTCTTCATTGGTTTCAAAATCATGAACTGATAAGGTTCTCGATTCGTTAAATAATTTAAGGCGCAATCTTCGGGGGTTGCGCCTTTTTTATATTATTAATATAATTTAACCATTAGGGAGGGGTAATTTAGTATATATTCAATAATTTTGAGAAAAATTAAAACTACGAATATAAAAACCTCAAAATTATGAAACAAATTATCGTATTAATGTCGTTTGTATTTTTGTTTATGCAGATTCAGGCACAAGATGCTTCGTACAAAGCTGAAATAAAAAAGATTCTGATTGTAAATAATAACTCAAATTATGAGACAATCTTCATGCAAACATTTGAAATAGCAAAGGATCATTTGCCCTACAAAACTGTGGAAGAAAGAAATGCTGCCGCACAAAGATATGCAAAAAAGTATGAAGAGACACAAGCTTTGGATGATGTATGCGATGTAGTAGCATCATATTATATAAAATATTTGAATTTAGAAGAAGTACAAACCATAAGTAATACATTAGATAATAATAAATATAAGGGTGTGTATGAAAAAGCAAATAGCTTATTCAATAATAATGCGGGAGTAATGGCATCTATTTATCCCTATATGCTATCAGCGATTTCTGCTATTACATCTGGAAACGAACCGGAACCAATATTAGATATAAATGAGAAGAGAAGCGGATATTATGTAAAATATCAGTTATATGTGGATCAATGCGAAGCAAATATTATTATAAAAAATGTGTTGAATGAAATCTCTTCGGTTGCTTTATCGCAAACCACAGATGAAAAGCAAAAAGAAGTTATGAAGAAAGTCTTTGATTATATTGCAATTCAATTACTAGATTTGCAATATGTTGCATGTAAAAAGATGTTGAGCGAGGATGAACTTGATGTACTAATAGAATTATATAAAAAGCCGGAATTTAAAAAACTCACAAAAACTAACAATGAAATAAGTTCTAATATAATGGATATAGGTACAAAGCAGAATGCAAAAATTGCAAAGTGGCTTAGTGAACAAAATATTGAATAAAGTTAAATTTTTATTTGTATAAAAATCATTTATTATTAAAATCATCTATGAGAAGATTATTCTTAATATTATTATGCTTTATCTCTTTTTTATCTGATATTCATGCATCAGATAAAAAAGAGATTTTAGATTCTATAGCTTCTTCTATTATAAAAAATAGAGCCATAAATCTTTTTGAGACTTGTATCAATGTCAGAAGTCAGTATAACAAGTATAATGAATTTGCGATAGAGGCAGCTCTCTATAAAACTCAAAAAGAGACTCTAAAAAGAACTCTTGAGGATGTGTACGGAAGTAATACAACTGAAGAGTTGAACGAACTGCTTAGTTTTGTAAATAGCAATGTTTATAAATGTGTAACATCGTATGATGTTACAAAAGAGTATATTGCATCTTTAGTAGCAAGTGCAACTGTGAATGTTTATATGCGAAACTTAAAGAGTAGTTTTATGAATATTTCCTATGCTCCCGGGTTATACACCGATATTGTGAATTCGATGTTTGCTGGAACATTTATAGATAGAAGGGATTTTAAAATAAAGGATAAAGAGTATGTTCAGATATACAACTCTTACCATGAAAGACTGAATAAAAAAGCAATAGAAAATGAGATTTCATTGTGTATTGACAATCTTTTTGAGAAGATGCATTTAGACATAAGCAGGTCTGACATCCTTCATGAATCTACATATTTATATTCAACTATAAAGAGAAATACGTTGTATAGGTATATGACAAAAGAAGATTTGTCATATCTTGCAGAATTTTATAATACAAATATTGGTAAAAAATTTACCGACATAAGAATCGATGATGTTCTGAATCTTTATTCATCAAAAAGATTCAGAACTAATAAAACAGAAGTTGAATTTAAGAACTATTTGGAAAATATCACCGACGAAGACTATTTTACATATTTGGCAATTAGAAAAGAAATGTCATTTTCTTCGTTAGAACCTTTGAAAAATATTCAAACAATTAAATACAAAAAAGGTACATATACAGGCTCTACTTTTAATGGAGAACCAGAAGGTGATGGTGTATATATTGATAAGAAAGGGATAAAATATACCGGTAACTTTACAGCAGGTAAGATGCATGGTTGTATAACCGTACATAAGCAAAATGGAGATTCGTTACGAGAAATGTGGGCAAATGGAAAAAGGATGAAAGAACAAAGCATTGAAAAGCCTACACATGGAGTAGTTAAGTTACCTCCAACATATACCAACGATTCAGACATAAAAGAATACATGGGATACGGATGTAAAACAGACAACGGTATTGTAGAAATTGGCATGTTTGTCGATGGTGTGTTGCATGGAGAAGGAGAACGATATAGAGGCGATTATAACTATTTTGGAATATTTTACAATGATAACCTAGTTAAAGGGGATATTATATATAATGATGATAATAAGCAGTCTCAATTTCGTGGTGCAATAAAGCAAATATCTGCTTGTAATGCTACTTATAATTTGCGTAATGGGGCCTATAAAGAAATACAAGTGAATGATAGCATTATAAAATCGTATATTGGAACTGATATTAGCGGATTGTATAATGGTATAGGAGAGACGCAGTATCATAATAAAAACAAGAAATACAGTTATAAACGCAAAGGATATTTTGCATACGATCGTCTTTATGGAGAAGGTGTGGAAGTTTTTGAATCTGATGGATCATATAAAACAACATATATAGGAGAATTTATTAATACTAAGAAAAATGGTAGAGGCTCTCTGTTGATAGAGAGCAAAAACACTTTCAATGGTTTTTTCACAACACATTATCAAGATATGCATTTTAAAACATCAGAAGATATGATGCTTGCAAAACTTGAAGGTATATTTAAAAATGACAAATTTATAGAAGGTAAAATAACTATTTCGTCTGGCGATTCTCTTGATGGAAAATTTAATAATGGAAAACTAGTTGAAGGGTACTGTTGTGTTGGTAATAATAGTACGACAATGGTAAATATATCCATGAACGCAAGTTATGAAGGAGAAATAAAAAATGGAGTGCCACATGGTAAAGGAAAATACTTAACTGTGCATGGAGATACGCATGAAGGTGTTTTTGAAAATGGTAGATTAATAAAAGGAATCATTAAAAATAGAAAAGGGAAAATTATAAGCAAAAAGTAATAATATGATAAATATGTAGGTTAATTCTTTGTCATTTATTGCACATAACGGAATTTAGGAAAAATCTTGGGGTACTTCAATTGTAGCACCATAATATTTACGTTTCAATCTATTTTAACTTTTATAGATATGGTTTCCTCCGATACTGAGTTTGGTTTAGATTCAGTTGCCGGGGTCGTTGAGTGGAAAATACTTGACAGGAAAATGGCTTATGGTTATCTAATAATGTAAAACTTACGGTTTTATTTCACCCTTTATATTGGATTCAAAATCATGAACTGATATGTAGATTGAATTCATAATTACTAGGCGACGCATGCGTCGCCTAGTTTTTTGTATAAATAAACTATTTGACAGAACTGCTGTTTTTATTAACTTTGTGCAATTGAAACAAACTACAATACTCATTTATCGCAACTATTTGCCCTTCCTTGTTAAAATAGTTGGAAAGTGTAAATAATATATGTTATAAAATTGCGTTATAAAAATTGTTTGAATTTTCTTTAAAAGAAGAAGAGTGAAAAAATATCTGTATATAATAGTGCTATCTATGCTTGCTACAACAGCTGTGCAGGCGCAGTACGATGTACACTTTACTCACTATTGGAATATGCAGAACTTCTATAATCCGGCAGGTGCGGGTGCAACAGGTAAATTACACGCTTTCATTGCATATAGTAACCAATTAACGGGTTTTGAAAACAATCCCAAAAGTATGCTCATAAATGCCGATGCGCGTCTTACAATGCTTCCGGGAGACCATTCGGCCGGTTTTGGAATTCTCAACGATCAAATAGGTATATTTACGCACCAACATCTCTTTTTGAACTATGCTTATGCATTTAAACTATTTGGTGGCAGGCTTGCAATTGGTGCTCAATTGGGTTTGGTAAATGCAAAAATAGACCCTTCCGATTTGGAATTCGGTGGCGATGCCAGCGACCCCGCCTTCCCAAAAAGTGAAGTAGATGGCAATACCTTCGATTTTGGAGCAGGATTGCTCTATCAACATAAATATTTTTATACCGGAATATCTGCTTTACATATAAATGCTCCACTTGTGGAACTTGGAGAAACAAACGAAATTCAGGTCGATCCATATTTAAATTTTACGGCCGGAGGCAATATACCGTTAAAAAATCCGTTAATATCGATACAGCCCTCGTTGCAGGTGATGACAGACTTCGTCTCTTGGCGTGCCGATATTACGGCAAGAGGTAGTTACAATTTCAGAGAAAAAATATTCTTTGGTGGTGTAACTTACAGTCCCTCAACATCGGTTGCACTGTTTTTAGGTGCCGAATTCCTGAATATAACAGTTAGTTACGGTTACGAACTATTCACTTCGGGTCTTGGGGCACAAAATGGTAGCCACGATATTTATATAGGCTACGAAATGGATTTGGATATATTTAAAAAAGGAAAAAATAAACATAATAGCATAAGAATATTAGAATGATGAGAAGAATTGTTTTTCTACCGGCATTTCTTTCCGTGCTTCTTGTTGTATCGTGCATGGGTACACGCCAGAGCACAGGTATGGGAGGCGAAGTTACAGGCATAAGCGGAACCGCAATAAATGAGCCTGCACCATACGGAATGATACTCATTGAACGTGGTTCCATAAAAATAGGAGATGAGGAGGCCGACTCACTTTGGGGCATAACAACTCCTGTAAAAGATATCTCGGTCGATGCCTTTTGGATGGATGAGACAGAGGTTACAAATGCAGAGTATCGCCAATTTGTTTTTTGGGTTCGCGACTCAATCATCCGTGAGCGTTTGGCCGACCCTGCATACGGTGGTGATGAAACATACAAGATAACCGAGGATGAGTATGGTGAACCAATAACACCTTATTTGAACTGGAGTAAACCAATTCCTTGGAGAAAGCCAAACGAAGATGAATTGCGTGCAATAGAAAGCGTGTACATCACTCACCCCATTACCGGCGACAAAATGTTAGACGCATCGCAGATGAACTACAAATATGAAATTTATGACTACACTCAGGCTGCATTGCGCAAAAATCGTCTAAATCCTGCTGAACGTAATCGTAACACCGATATCCCGGTAAACTACGACGAGGTAGTTATGATTTCTAAAGATACCGCATATTACGACGACGAGGGTAGAATTGTAAATGAGACAATAACACGTCCTTTGTCGGGAGCGCACGATTTTCTGAATACATATATCTTGAATATCTATCCCGATACAACATGTTGGGTAAATGATTTTCCCAATGCAAATAACGAAACCTATCTGAATCTCTATTTCAACAGCCCCAATTATAGCGACCATCCGGTAGTAGGTGTTAGTTGGGAGCAGGCAAACGCGTTCTGTGCATGGCGCACCGATTATCTGTTGCGTGGAATGAAAGGACAGGCAAAATATATTCAACGCTATCGTTTGCCTTCAGAGGCAGAATGGGAGTATGCGGCACGCGGTAAAGAGGCTGCTAAATTCCCGTGGGAGTCAAATGATACAAAGAGCGACAGAGGTTGCTACTATGCAAACTATAAGCCCGAAGATGGAAACTACACAAAAGATGGAAACCTTATAACCTCCAGATGTGGTATATATTCGGCAAACAGCAATGGTTTGTACGACATGGCAGGTAATGTATCGGAGTGGACATCTACCGTATATACCGAGGCAGGAATATTGCAAATGAGTGATATTAATCCCGATTTGCAATATCGTGCGGCAAAAGAGGACCCATACAGCATGAAAAAGAAAGCGGTTCGCGGAGGCTCATGGAAAGACCCTGTCAAGTACATACAAGGTGCTACACGCTCCTATGAGTATCAGAATGAGTCGCGTTCTTACATCGGTTTCCGCTGTGTACGTAGTTACGTGGGAACAAATAGAAGAAGATAAAAAGGTTGGTTATATACAGAATTTTAGGTTATGAGCAAGAATAAAAGTTTTATAAGTCGCGTACAGACATTTATGGATTCTCCAAAAGGTAGAACATATACAAACTACCTTTATAGCTGGGGAGCCGCAATCGTTATCCTAGGTACATTATTTAAACTCACACATATTCCCGGAGCCAATCTTATGTTGTTTGTGGGTATGGGAACCGAGGTTATAGTGTTCTTCTTCTCTGCATTTGAACGTCCATTTGAGCTTGCCGAGGAAGATCGTAAAGAGGATAGAGCAATAAGAGCCGCTGAAAGAGCAGAAATGTTGGCTTCACAACCTGTGATTGTGAATGGTCCAAAAATTACCGGTGCTGTACCCGAGGGTGGTGCCGATTCCGGTTTTTCGGGTTCAATTGTAATTAATGGCAGTGTTGGGAATGGGAATATTACTCCATCGGCTACTGCCGACCCGGAACTTGTTTCAGAAATGGATGATGCAACTAAAGAGTATGTAGAAAAAGTGCGTGCTTTGAATGAGACGATTAAACGCATATCGGAACAAACCGAAGCGTTGGGACATAATATGGCCGAAATGGATACTCTTGGACGTAATATAACAGGTATTAATGCTCTCTACGAAGTTCAGTTACGTAGTGCAGGAGAACAAATAAGTTCTATTAATCAGGTGAACCAAGAAACCAAGAAAATGGCAGAACAGATAAAAGAACTGAATGCCATGTATACACGCATGTTGGAGGCTATGACCATTAACATGAATAAGCAATTCTAAACATACAACAGACAACTGATGAAAATCAAGAAAAATAAAGTTTCTCCACGTCAGAAGATGATAAACCTGATGTATGTTCTTCTGATGGCGATGTTGGCTTTAAACGTATCGTCCGATGTCCTTAATGGTTTTAATCTTGTAGACGAGAGTCTGACAAAGAGTACCATAAATGCCAGTGAGCAGAATAGGGCCATGTATGATGTGTTAAAGTCGTCTATGGAGCAAAATCCCGAAAAGGTTCGTGAATGGTTTAACCGTGCACAATTGGTGAAGGATATGTCCGACTCATTATATAATCTGGCCGACCAGCTGAAAGTCAGCATTGCAAAGAAAGCCGATGGTGCTGACGCAGATTATAATAATCTGGAAAACAGAGAGGACTTAGAGGCATCTACACAGGTTATGCTTGCTCCCGGTATAGGACGAGGAATGGAGCTGTATAATGCCATAAACAATTATCGCGAAAGTATTTTGGAGATGGTAACCGACTCAGTACAACGTCAGATTATAATAAATAATTTCAGTACAGAGGTACCACGTAAAAATATTTCGTTAAGAAAAAATTGGCAGGAATATCATTTCGAAAATATGCCGGCCATTGCAGCAATAACTCTATTAACAAAGTTGCAGAACGATGTGCGTTATGCCGAAGGAGAAGTACTTCATACACTAACTAACAGTATAGACCTAGGCGATGTAAGAGTAAACCAAATTCGCGCTCTTGTAATACCCAATTCAAAGAATGTTGTACGTGGAAACGAATTTACAGCACAAATAATATTGGCTGCGGTAGACTCAACACAACGTCCCGAAATCTTTATAGGAGATGAGAAACTGACAACAGAGAATGGCTATTATTCTAAACAGTGTAATACTACCGGTGATTACACATTGAATGGCTATCTTATGGTGAACGATGGTTCGGGAATTGCCTCACGCTACGATTTTACACAAAATTATACAGTTGTAGAGCCTACAGCTACAGTTAGTGCATCACTCATGAATGTGCTGTATGCCGGTTTTGAGAATCCACTGAGTATTTCTGTTCCCGGTGTGCCCGCAAAGAATATATCTGCAAGTATTGCAAAAGGTAAAGGTTCACTAAAGTCCGATGGTAAGGATGGCTTCATTATAATACCTAGTCAGGTTGGTGAAGACATAAATATAGAGGTTACAGCCACTAATGAGACTGGTCGTCGCCAAAGTATGGGACAATATACCTTCCGCGTACGCCAGTTGCCCAACCCCACACCATTCATTGAGTATAAAGACAAGGATGGTAACACACAGCGCTATGGTGGTGGTGCTCCATTCAGTAAGCAGGCACTTATGTCTACCGATGGCATTGTTGCTGCTATTGACGATGGGTTGTTGAATATTGGCTTTAAAGTGCTTTCATTCGAAACAGTGTTCTATGATAACATGGGTAATGCAATTCCCGAAGTCTCTAATGGAGCTCTGTTCTCGACACGCCAAAAAGATATGTTCCGTAAACTGTCGCGAGGAAAACGATTCTATATATCTCATGTAAAGGCAATTGGTCCCGACAATGTAGAGCGTTTATTGCCCACATCGCTCGAGGTAATTATTAACTGATTTTAAAACTGCATAATATATTACAATATGAAATACATTAGCAAATTATTCGTGGTTATAGCATTTATGATGCTAGGGGAATATGCTGTTGCACAACCTCCTGTACGTAAACGCGAAAAAGAGACAAAGAAAGAGACAACTACGTATAACATTCCAATGTCGGAGAGAGCAAAGAGCCAGTATCCTAAGAATGAACTTCCTACAGAAGTTGTTTGGAAGCGCGACCTCTATCGTGTGCTTGACCTTAAAAAGGAGAAGAATGCATCGTTGTACTATCCGGTAGAGCCAATGGGTAACAGTGTAAATCTATTTACATATATATTCCGTCTCATATTGGATAACTCAATAACAGCCTATGCCTATAATCTCGATGGATACGAGTCATTTACTCCCGAGAATAGAGTAAATCCCTCTGATATGCTCGATAACTTTCGAATCTATTACGAATATGCCGAAGATAGTACATTTGTTGTTGGAACAAGCGATATACCAAGTGGAGAGGTGCTTAGCTATTATATAAAGGAGAGCTACTATTTCGACCAAAGAACATCGACCTACAACCATCGTGTTACGGCAATATGTCCTGTTTTGCATCGTGCAGGTGAATTTACAAGTGAAGTTACCAAATATCCAATGTTCTGGCTTAACTACGAAGAGATTGCACCGCTGCTAGCACGACAAACGGTTATGACAAGTAGTTATAACAATGTCTCTACAATGAGTCTCGACGATTATTTTGTGAAACATTGCTATGAAGGTGAAATTTATAAAACCGTGAATTTGCGCAATCTTGCTCTAAGCCAATATTGCAAAGATTCTACTGAAATAAGAAAAGAGCAACAGAAAATAGAAAAACAACTTTCCGATTTTGAGGCCAATCTTTGGAATCCTGTAAAACCGGTCCTATCGGATACGACACAGGTGGAGTCCGATTCTGTTGCAACAGATGCCAAAGAGGCAAAAGAGAATAAAAAAACAAAACGTGCCACAAAGTCTTCAAAAAGTAAGCAGAAAAAAGAGAAGGTGAGCAAAAGCAGTAGCAGTTCTAAAAGCAGTGGCAGTGGCTCGGCGCGTGTGTCGGTACGCCGTCAGCGTCGATAAAAATATTTTTTAATAAAAATAGTAAGATTGTTAATTAAATAACTTATTTTTGCGCAAAGCAACACGAAATAACGTGCCGCTTTGCGCAAACTATTAAATGGCGTAAATGTTATTTTAATGTGTTGTATTGGTTTTAATATTAACAAACTAAAAAGTAACACAATGAAGAAAATCTCATTTATTATCATCGCATTATGTATGTTGGTGGTAGTTCCTGCTAATGCTCAAGTTAAATTTGGTATCAAGGCAGGTACCAACCTTGTTGAAAGTATAGACAATTTCGACGGTGCTAAAGCTGACGGTTTTACCGGTTTCTTCGTAGGTCCTACAGCACGAGTAACACTTCCAATTGTAGGATTAGGAGTTGCTGCCGATATCCTCTATTCACAAACGGGTGCCGAAATCGGTGGTGAAAAAATTAAAAGAAACAGTCTCGAAATTCCTGTTTATCTGCGCTACGATCTTGCACTTCCCGTTGTAAGTAAAATTGTTGTACCTTTTATTGCAGTAGGTCCTCAATTTGGTTTCACTTTAGGTAGTGCCGACCAAGTATGGAAAAGCGAAGGCCTCGATGATGCTCTGAAATTTGAGTATAAGAAAAGTAATCTAAGCCTTAATGTCGGTGCAGGTGCAACACTCTTCAAACATGTTCAAGCACACGTAAACTATAATATTGCACTTGGAAAGACAAGTCAGTATACAACAATTATCAACGGAGCAGAATCTCTCATTAAAGAAGAAAAAACCAATACTTGGCAAATATCTTTGGCATATATCTTCTAAAAAGATGTGAAATCAATTATAAGAACCGATAGGAGATATCCTCTCGGTTCTTTTTTAAACTAAATACAATAAGAGAATGAGCGAATATATAATTTACATATTGCAATATTTAGGTATAGAATCGAGCAACTATCGTGTATTGCATTGGATTATATTGCTGGTAGGTGTTATTGTTGTTTATTATTGCGCAAATCTTTTTGGTAAAAAGGTGTTTATCCCTTTGATTAGAACATTTACTAAGAAAACTCAAAATTTATGGGATGATATTCTGCTGAATAACAATGTTCTAAAGGATTTTGTGTCTCTCATAGCTCCTATTGTAATAGCAATTCTCCTTCCATTTGTAATAGCTGAAAATAGTATACTATATATCTACTGCATGAAGATATGTTGGATATATATAATTATTGTTGCCACCAAACTAGTATGCTCTGTACTGAATTCGCTATATATATTATCAAATAACTTAGAAAGAACAAAAAATACAACGTTGCAAGGTGTCTTTCAGATGCTTAAGATTGCAACAATATGCATAAGTATAATAATCGTAGTAAGTACACTCATAGACCGCGACCCTATAAAAATTCTTGCAGGACTTGGCGCTTCAGCAGCAGTGTTAATGCTCATCTTCAAAGATAGTATAATGGGATTGGTTGCCGGAGTGCAACTGTCTGCCAATGATATGTTGCGTCCGGGCGATTGGATTTCAATGCCAAAGCATGGTGCCGATGGAAGTGTCATAGATGTCTCTTTAACAACAGTAAAAGTACAAAACTGGGATAAGACAATCACCACCATTCCACCATATTTATTGGTAAGTGATTCTTTCCAAAATTGGCGTGGAATGCAGGACAGTGGTGGCCGACGTATAAAACGTTCCATATACATAGATATGAATTCTATCACATTTTGCTCAAATGATGATATAAAGAAATTTGCAGAAAAAGGGTGGATAGAGAACAATGAGAATAGCACCGAACTTGTGAATCTTGGTGTTTTTCGTAACTATCTCGAGAACTACTTACGAAAAAGCCCACTGGTTAATCCCGATATGGTTATCATGGTACGCCAGTTGCAACCCACCCCTCAAGGAGTTCCTTTGGAACTATATTTTTTCTATAATGGAATAACATGGGTTGCCTACGAGCATGCACAGTCCGAAATATTTGAGCATGTATTTGCCATACTACCGGAATTTGGACTAAAAGCCTTCCAATCGCCGTCGGGTAAGGATTTGTCCCTTTTGCGAGAATAAAGGAGAAGCATAGGTGCAATGTTGTTGTGTTTAGTCGTTTGTTGCATCTGTTATATGATAGCAAATTATTATTTTTTTATTATCTTAGCGTAAAAAATAGGCCAACTTGAAATATGTAGATGTAATACTCCCCTTGCCTTTGGCATCTTCGTACACATATTCTGTTCCCAAAGAGTATGAGGAAAAAGTTGCTGTGGGTTGTCGTGTATCGGTTCCACTAGGTAAGAGTAAGCACTATACGGCTCTTATAGAAAAGATACACAGTGAGGAGCCTGTTGGGTATGAAGTGCGACCATTTACAGAACTCATGGACGATACTCCAATTCTTCTGCCAACTCAAATGAGGCTATGGAAGTGGATATCCAAATATTATCTTTGTGCACTTGGCGAAATTTACAAAGCTGCAATACCGCAAGGACTAAAAGGTGAATTTAAACCCAAAACGGAGCAAAGGATAAGGCTTACAGAACATTGTAAAGATAAAATAGCTCAAAATCTTATATTTCAATCACTTTCGCGTGCTCCACGACAGAAACGTCTTTTAAACACATTCTTGCAGCTGTGCGGGGATAATGGCGACATTGCTCGCCATAAACTTATAGAAGTAGCCGATGTCTCATCAAACATTTGCAAAGAGTTAATTGAAAAGGGGCTGTTTGAGTGTTTCGAGGTAGAGATTGGGCGTTTGCTCTATTCTACTGAGCAAGTATTGCCACAGAGCAGCCTTAACGATGCTCAACAGCGGGCGCTGGATGAAATTAATGAGCAATTTAAAAGCAAGAATGTTACTCTTTTGCATGGAGTTACTTCAGCCGGTAAAACAGAGGTCTATATACATCTCATAACCCAAATCTTGGCACAAGGCAAGCAGGTGCTTTACATGTTGCCCGAGATAGCATTAACAAAACAAATTGTGGAGCGTTTGCGTCGAGTCTTTGGAAATCGCATAGGGTTGTACCACTCTAAGTTTTCCGATGCCGAAAGGGTAGAGATATGGAAGAAGCAGCTTAGCGACTCTCCTTACGATATTATACTAGGTGTTCGTTCTTCGCTATTCCTGCCATTCACAAATTTAGGTATGGTCATAGTAGATGAGGAGCACGAAAACAGTTACAAACAGCAAGAGCCTGCTCCGCGATATAATGCCCGCAATACTGCGATGGTGTTGGCTTCGTTCTTTGGAGCAAAAACTTTGCTGGGTACAGCCACTCCGTCGGTAGAAAGTTACTATAATGCTACAACCGGAAAATATGGTTTGGTAAATCTTGATAAACGCTATCGCTCCTTGCAAATGCCACAGGTTGAGGTGGTAGATATTAAAGACCTTTCGCATCGTAAGCAAATGACCGGTGTTTTCTCCGACCCTCTGACCGATGCCATGAAAAAGGCTCTGCAAGAGAAGAAACAGGTTATACTATTTCAGAACCGTCGAGGATATTCTCCTTTAATAGAGTGCCGGAATTGTGGCTGGGTACCGCGCTGCAAACATTGCGATGTTAGTCTAACATTACATAAAAATGCAGGGAAATTAGTGTGTCATTATTGCGGCTATACTATCCCTGCTCCAAAAATATGCCCAAATTGCGAAGAAAATAACTTTATGAATTTGGGCTATGGTACAGAAAAGATAGAGGATGACTTGCAAAACATGTTTCCCGATGCCCGTATTGCCCGTATGGACCTTGACACCACACGAACACGTACAGCCTACGAAAATATAATAAACGATTTTCAGCAAGGAAAAACAGATATTCTAATAGGCACACAAATGGTGTCAAAGGGGCTCGACTTTGATAATGTTGAGGTAGTAGGTATCCTGAATGCCGATATATTGCTTAATTATCCCGACTTTCGTGCCAATGAGAGGGCTTTCCAGTTAATGGCACAGGTGGCAGGACGTGCAGGACGTAAAAACGGGCAAGGAAGGGTCTTTCTGCAAACAAGGCAACCCGATGCTCCGGTAATTCCTCATATAGTAAAGAACGATTATATGCAGTTCTACAATGCGCAATTGGCAGAACGCATGATGTTCCACTATCCTCCATTTTATCGACTTATTTATGTCTATATGAAGCATCGCGACATACATGTTCTGGAAGAGTTCTCAGAGAAAATGGGACGCAGAATGCGTGATATATTCGACTATCGCATACTTGGTCCCGACCTTCCACCGGTTGGCCGTGTACAACAGTTGTATATACGTAAAATAGTCCTTAAAGTAGAAAATAATCTGTCGCAATATAAAATAAACGAGGCATTGTTGGCTTTGCAACACGAATTATTGTCAAATACTCGATATAAAAGTGTAACAATGTATTACGATATAGACCCATTGTAAAATAATAAACATATTAAATAACTATTTTTATGAAACATCCAGTTAAGGATTGGTTCCTCACAACACGACCTTGGTCTTTTCCCGCATCAGCAATGCCTGTGCTTGCAACATTTGCTTACATGGCTTGGATAGCAAGTATTAACAATTTCAGTATCGATTGGATAAATGGTGTTTTAGCCATTTTGGGTATTGTATTTTTTCATGCCTCTGGCAATATGATTAGCGACATTAACGATTACAAAAAAGGTGTAGATGCAGAACATAATAGCGATATGCGCCCTTTGGTAAATGGTTCATTCACAGTATCAGAATATAAGCGTTTGAGTGGTATACTCTTCGTGTTGGGCTTGACTGTGGGCTTCATCATTATGTGTCGTAGTTGTTGGCCACTTTTAATTGCAGGAGTGGCAGGAGCTGTTTTCACAGTAACCTATTCTCTGTTTAAATATAATGCATTAGGCGATTTGGTTATCTTTGCCTCATATGCTCTCATTCCCATTATGGGAACTACATATGCCGTTGGTTACGAATATTATGCTCCGGCTCTTATTCTGGCACTACCTATTGGCTTAATAACTGTAGCTATCTTACATGTGAATAATACTCGCGATATTGAGACCGATGGTCAGGTAGGCATTAAAACATTTGCAATGCTCATAGGAAGGAATGCTTCTATAACTCTCTATGTTATAGAAATTTTGTTACCATTTCTTTTGGTGCTTGTTTCCATCTTGTTTGGTCTATTGCCAATCTATAGTGTTATTACATTGTTGGCATTGCCTAAAGCATGGAGCAATTCTCGTATAATGTTGTCGGCACGCAAAAAAGGAATTGAAAATATTGCTCCACTCGATGAGGCTACTGCGCAGTTGCAACTTATTTTCAGTCTTTTATTGGCAGTATCTCTGTTTTTGGGAACTTGGCTATGAAAAAAATACTATTTCCTCTTATTATAGCAGCATTGCTATGGTTCCTGATGTTTAATCCATGGTTGCCAAAGCCCACCGACTTTTGGACAATGATGACTATTTCGGGTTTTATATTGCTATCTATGACACAAATTATAGATAGAGAATGGATAAATGATGTAAAACTATCGTGGAATGGGCTGTTTATAGGCATTAGTTTAGCACTATTGCTTTGGGGTGTCTTTTGGATTGGCGACAAAGTGGCAACATGGATATTCTCATTTGCACGTCCTCAAGTCGACTTAATATATGGCATGAAAGAGCAACAAAACGAATGGGTTATAGCCTGTCTGTTGTTATTCATAATAGGCCCTGCAGAGGAGATATTTTGGCGCGGCTTTGTGCAAAGAAATTTAGTAAAATCTCTCGATTCAAACAAAGCATTTATTATTACAACTATTATATATGCTATAGTACATATCTGGGCATTTAACTTTATGTTGTTAATGGCAGCTTTGGTTTGTGGTATTGTTTGGGGCTTGGCCTACAGATTGTTCCCAAAACATCTATTTGCACTTATCGTATCTCATGCCGTATGGGATGCTATGGTATTTGTGATATTCCCTATTTAATGGGGAATATCTTTTTTATACTATGTTGCAAGGTAGGAATGTGTTCATTCGTTAACACTTATTTTATGAATTAAATAGGTAATATTTTGTTCATTTGCCACTTATTGGGTAAATTTGCACCTCATTGTGTATTATGCACAAATGGCACATTTGTAAATTTCAGAATAAAATATAATTAAATACAAAATAATGAGGAATTATAAATTTGTAAACAATACTTGTGGTTGGCTAACATTCCTTATTGCAGCAATTACATACTGTTTGACCGTTGAGCCTACTGCGAGTTTTTGGGATTGCCCGGAATTTATCCTGTCGGGTAATAAATTAGAGGTGGGACACCCACCCGGTGCACCATTTTTTATGCTTACAGCAAACCTGTTCTCGGCTTTTGCTTCACCCGATAAGGTGGCATATATGGTGAATATAATGTCTGCACTGCTTAGTGCTGCCGGTATTATGTTCCTCTTTTGGAGTATTACACACCTTGTGCGCAAACTCATTGCTCCTAAAATCGAAGAGATGACAATCTCTCAAATGATAACAATAATTGGTTCCGGTTTGGTTGGAGCTTTGGCATACACATGGAGCGATACCTACTGGTTCAGTGCTGTCGAAGGAGAGGTTTATGGCTATTCTTCGCTGTTTACTGCGGTTGTTTTTTGGTTGATATTGAAATGGGAAGAGAATGCCGATGAACCGCACAGCGACCGTTGGTTGGTATTAATAGCCTACCTCGTTGGTTTGTCTATTGGTGTTCACCTTCTTAATCTTTTGTGTATACCTGCAATAGTGCTGGTTGTATATTACAAAAGAAAACCCAATGCAGGCATAAAAGGTTCTATTATAGCACTATTCTTGTCTATGGTGCTTGTGGCTGTAGTATTGTATGGAATAGTTCCCGGTGTTGTGAAAGTTGGTGGTTGGTTTGAACTTTTGTTTGTTAATACTTTTGGTCTCTCTTTCAATACAGGTCTCATAATATATCTGATATTACTTTTGGGAGTACTCTTGTGGGGCGTCTATGAGAGCGAGAAGGGTGCCAACCGTAGAAATCTTGTAATAGCTTTCGTTGCTTCTGTCGGTTTGATGGGTATACCTTTCTATGGGTACGGCGCAACAAGCATTGTTCTTGGCATAATAGCTCTTTCTGTGCTTATATATCTGCTTTCCATCAAAATTAAAAAGGAGTATTTGCTGAATATTCGCTTACTTAATACCTCGTTGCTGTGCATGCTGTTAATAATGGTAGGATATTCATCCTATGCGCTCATAGTGGTACGTTCATCTGCCAACCCACCTATGGACCAGAATTCTCCCGAGGATATATTCTCATTAGGTAAATATTTGGGTCGCGAGCAGTATGGTACTCGTCCTTTGTTTTATGGAAAAGCATTCTGTTCAGAACTTAAATACGAGGATGTAGATGGAATTTATGCAAGAGCGGTAACAGTAGATGGAGCTCCTATTTATGCTCCTAAAGAGAAAGCTACACCCGACGAAAAGGATAGTTACGAGCTACTAGGACACGATTATGAATATGTGTACGAGCAGAATATGCTTTTCCCTCGTATGTACGACGAGAAGTATGCATCCTATGGCCCTCAAGGAATAAATTTGTATGAGCAGTGGGTTGGCGACAAAATCGGTGGAAAAGGAAAAAGAAGAGAAGGCGAAGTAGTTATGCCTACACAGTGGGATAATCTGCGATTCTTTATTAATTATCAGATAAACCACATGTATTGGAGATATTTCATGTGGAATTTCGTTGGTCGTCAGAACGATTTGCAGAGTCGTAACGGAGAGATGGACAGAGGCAACTGGATTACCGGTATATCATTTATTGATAATATCCTTGTTGGAAATCAAGAACACCTTCCTACAGCTCTCAAAGAGAATAAAGGGCGCAATGTATTCTTTGCTTTGCCACTAATATTGGGCCTATTAGGAATTTTCTGGCAATGGAATAATGGTGGTACCGGAAAACGCCAATTCTGGGTGGTTTTCTTCTTGTTCTTCATGACAGGTCTTGCAATTGTGCTCTATCTTAACCAAAAACCATTGGAGCCTCGTGAGCGTGATTATGCTTATGCAGGTTCATTCTATGCCTTTGCAATTTGGATAGGAATGGGTGTTGCTGCAATTACTGAATGGTTTAAAAAGAGAAATGCCATATTAAGCAGTGCTGTTTCACTACTCTGTTTGTTGGTACCTGTACAAATGGTTTCTCAAACGTGGGATGACCACGACCGTAGTGGCAGATACGCTTGTCGCGATTTTGGACAGAACTACCTTAATTCAATGCCCGAAGAGGGTAACCCAATAATATTCACATGTGGCGATAACGATACATTCCCACTTTGGTATAGCCAAGAGGTTGAGGGTGTACGCACCGATTCTCGTGTATGTAACTTGTCGTATCTGCAAACCGATTGGTATATCGACCAGATGCGTCGTCCTGCATACGACTCGCCATCAATTCCAATAAAATGGGAACGTATAGATTACGCCGGTAATCAGAATGAATATGTTAGAATTCAGGCAAATGTAAAAGAAAGTATCCTGAAATTGTATGAGCAAGATCCCGAAAAGTATAAGGCAATATGGGGCGAAAATCCTTTTGAGGTAAAAAACATAATGAAATATTGGGTTTGTTCCGACAATGAGAAATTTCATTATATACCGACAGATGTTCTTTACATTGAGATTGACCCTGCTGCTGTAAAACGTTCAGGAATGGTCATCCCCGAGGAGTATAGCGACTCTATGCCTAAATATATGGAGATATCGTTGAAAGGTCGTGGAGGTCTTACACGTGGCGACCTTATGTTGCTCGAGATGTTGTCCCAAACGAACTGGGAGCGTCCACTCTATATGTCTATGACGGTTGGCGAGGATAACTATCTATCTTCGTTGAGTGATTTCTTTGTGCAGGAGGGATTGGCATATAGAATTACTCCGTTTAATTGGACAAAATTAGGCTATAGCGAAGGTCGCGAGCATGTTGCCGACACAGAACATTTCTATCATAATGTAAAGAACCGTTTTAAGTTTGGTGGTCTCAAAGAGAATCCCAACTATTATGTTGATGAGACAATACAACGTATGATTTATACTCATCGTCGTCTGATGGCTTCATTGGCAACTCAGCTTATGCTCGAGGAAAAGAACGATAAAGCTCTTGAAATTCTTAACCTTGCCGAAGAGGAGTTGCCTTCGTCGATTGTTCCTCATGGAATGCTTGTAGGCGGTTTTGATATGGCAAAATGCTATATGCAACTGGGTGTAAAGGATAAAGCAAAAGAGATTCTTTCACAAATGGCTGATGAACAGTTGGAGTATGTAAAATGGTATTGCAGCCTCGACAAGCGTCGTTTCGAGAATTCTGTTCAGGAGTCATACTTCTCTATGCAATTCCTTAAAGAGATTCTCGATCTTCTCGAAGAGGGTGGTGAGGATTATAAAGCCGAATTCTTTAAATATAACAAAGAGTTTGCCCTTCAATACCAACGTTGGCAATCTCGTATATCATAAAAGGATTAAAAATGTTTATAGAGCAGGTTCCTGAGTTTTTTCGAAATCTATATCCTAAAGCCTTATGGCGTATGGATCCTAACGAAAAAGCTATTTATCTTACTTTCGATGATGGCCCTATTCCGGTCATCACCCCATGGGTCGTGGACTTGCTCGGTAGATACAATATAAAGGCCACATTCTTTATGGTTGGCGATAATGTGCATAAATTCTCACAAGAGTATATGCAGGTTGTAGAAAATGGACATAGAGTCGGAAATCACACGTTCAACCATTTGAAAGGGCTTTTTACATCGACAAAAGAGTACATAGAAAATGTCGATCAGGCCGATGCTTTTATACATAGCAACCTTTTCCGTCCTCCTCATGGTATATTACGTAGGAGCCAATATTTGGAACTGAGTAAACGCTATCAGTTTGTAATGTGGGACCTTGTTACACGCGATTATAGTTTCCGCTTATATGGTGGGGATGTTCTTGCAAACGTCAAGCGTTACACTCGTAATGGTTCTATAATAACCTTCCACGACTCTATGCGTAGCGAGAGTAATCTGCGCTACGCATTGCCACGTTCTATCGATTGGTTGTTAGAGCAAGGTTACACGTTTAAAGTTTTTGAGTAATGTTGCCACATGAACTATCGCAATTTATAAAAACCGAGGCTATCAGCCTCGGTTTTGCTGTTTGTGGTATAACAAAAGCAGAGCCTTTGCCAAGCGACATAACAAGTTTCGTAGATGATTGGCTCGATAAGGGGATGCATGGTGCAATGTCCTATATGGAACGTAATAGGGATAAACGTTACAATCCAGCTCTGCTCGTTCCGGAGTGCTGTAGTATAATATGTGTTGCATTAAACTATTATCCTTCTGTTATACAGGAAGATACCCCACACTTGTCGCGCTATGCTCTGGGTAATGATTATCATAAAATTGTGAAAGACAAGTTATATCTTTTGCTACAAAAAATGAGTTCAGTTGTAAAGGTAAACGGTCGTCCATTCTGCGACTCGGCACCTGTCATGGAGCGTTATTGGGCAAAGCAATCGGGTTTGGGGTGGATAGGTAAAAATCACCAACTGATTATTCCAAAGGCCGGTACACATTTTTTTTTGGGAGAACTGTTTGTTGATGTTGAATTGGAATATGACAAACCTTTTGAGAAAGAGTTCTGTGGAAATTGTGATGCATGCTTTCGTAATTGCCCTACAGGCGCACTAAGTGTAGACGGTTTTGATGCACGCCGTTGTTTGTCGTATCTCACAATAGAGCATCGTGAAGAACTCCCCGATGGAATCGGCAAAAAAATGGGGAATTGCATCTATGGTTGCGATAAGTGCCATAGTTGTTGCCCACATAACCGTTTTGCATTGCCAAGTCTTGAGCCATCTTTTGTTCCCAAGAGAGAACTGCTGGATATGCAGGGCAATGATTGGAAAAATCTATCAAAAGATAAATATAAGGAACTTTTTAGGGATAGTGCTGTAGAGCGTTGTGGATACGAACAACTAATGCGTAACATAAAATCGGCAATCGAATAGTACGATTGCCGATTTTATTATAACTATTTGTCTATATTATATTAGAATGTCCATTTAGCGGCTAAAGTAGGTATGGCATAAAAACGATTGTTTTTACCATCAGTTGGCCACACCAAATTGTTACTAATCTCGAGTTCGGCACCTATGCTAAGCCCTAAATTGTCATCGACGCTTTCGAGTGCAGCTAAGTTAAACCAAAACTGTGGCTCACTGCTAACTACTATAGAACCATTTACACTTTCGTCGTAGGAAACGTCTGCATATCCACTGAATGAATAAAGTCCTTTGGCAAAATGCATACCCCAAACAGTTGTAACTTGCCATGCATGCTTAGTGCCAACCACTTGACGGGCTAAATACCTATAAAGTAATTGCAGAGAGAAAGTACGGCTAAAATCTTTGTTAGCCCAGTTATATGCACCTCCCAACAGATATGCATCGTTGTAGCTACCAGCTCCCGATAAACCTCCATTATACTCTAAATGTATGGCAAGAGGTGGCTCCCAGAATCGTAGTTCGCGTGAAAACTCTGCATATACATTTTCCATCGTATTATTGCCAAGGTTGGCATCAACAAAGAAATATGTACTCCCCCACTTGTCTGCTGCGAAATTTTCTATGGTTGCAGTAAGGTTAGAACGGTTCGATAACTCGTCGCCATAGATGTGAGAACCAAAATCGTAATGAAACTGAACATTCAATTGTGCATACATAGATATAGATGCACAAATAGCGATAATAGTAAATAAACCTCTTTTCATAGTATGTTATAATATGAATTTCATTAAGAAGAATGCACCCAAGATATACATTCCTATTTTAACTTTCTTGAAATTGCCACTAAGCATGTTTATCAATATATAACTTAGATGACCAAGCACAATTCCATCTGAAATGCTATATGACAGTGGCATAAAAATCATACATACAAAAGCCGGAATAGCCTCGGAGTAATCATTGAAATTCACCTTTAGAACCGAAGACATCATCATAAGACCCACAAGAACCAAAACAGGCGCTGTCGCTGCTGCGGGAATTGCAAGGAACAATGGCGCAAAGAATAGTGCTACCAAGAAACAACATCCTGTAACAAATGCGGTAAGACCACTGCGACCACCTTCGTTCACTCCGGCTGCACTCTCTACATAAACAGCAACGGTACTTGTACCCATAACTGCTCCGGCTGTGGTAGCAACAGAGTCTACCATAAATACCTCTTTTAATCGGGGTATTTTACCATCTTTAACCATGCCTGCGCGTGTGGTAACACCAATAACAGTTCCAATACAATCGAATAGGTCAACAAAGAGGAATGTAAATACAATTACAAGCATATCCTTTGTAAAAATGTGCGACCATTCGAATTTGCAGAATATTGGCTCTATCGAAGGGGGAATACTGAACACACCATCGAACTTTGTAACCCCCAAGGGAATACCTATAATTGTTGTAACCAGAATACCAAAGAGTAGTGCGCCTTTTATGTTTTTTACTAAAAGAACCGATGTTATTACAATACCTATGACACCTAAAAGTGCAGAACCCGATGTCAAACTGCCAAGAGCAACCAAGGTGGCATCGTTGTTTACTATAATTCCGGCACTCTTCAATCCTATGAATGCAATATAAAGTCCTATACCGGCGCTGATAGAATTTTTTAATGTGTTGGGTAGAACATAAACAATTTTCTCACGTAGGTTGGTAACGGTCAAAAGGATGAAAACCAAACCTTCTAGGAACACTGCTGTGAGAGCGAATTGCCATGAGTAACCCATGACCATACACACTGTATAGGCAAAAAATGCATTCAACCCCATTCCGGGAGCAAGAGCCAACGGCAGTTTAGCATAAACTCCCATGAATATTGTCGCCAATGCCGACATAACAACTGTTGTTGTAAATAAAGCTCCCTTGTCCATTCCTGTTTCACCGAGAATGTTCGGGTTTACAGCCAAAATATAGGCCATAGTGAGAAATGTGGTTACACCGGCCATTATCTCTGTGCGAGTATTTGTCTCGCGTGGGTCGTACCCAAAAACTTTTTTAAGCATCTGTTTTAATTTGTATTAAGTAATAGAAATGCAAACTTACATATTTTTTTAAATTACAATCTTTTTATGCCCGAAACAACCATTCATTTGCAAAGAAGGGTGCATACTTTATCTTGCCACATGCGTACGGCATGTGAGTTCATGGAATTCTGATTGAATATAACAAAAGCCAAAGTGTGCCCATTGGTGGCTTGAACATACCCCGCCAGAGTACATACACCTTTCACCGTTCCTGTTTTTGCATGTATCTTTTTGTATGCACTACTATTTTTTGTTCTGTGTTTCATTGTTCCACTTACTCCCGAAACAGGTAGCGATTTATATATTACATCAAAAATATCGGAATTGTGATATGCGTGACGTAGTACCTTAATCAACATTTCTGCCGATAGATAGTTGTACAATGAAAGTCCGGAACCATCTGCAATATTATATTCTGTTTCTGCTTTTATTGTATAATCGAGGAATGCTTTAATAATCTCGGGCCCCATCTTTTGGTGCACCGGGCGCTCTCCAAATAGCGCTCCCAGATGGTAAGTTAGAGCCTCTGCACACAAATTGTTGCTCTCCATGAGTGCCTCGTGAATTACATCTGCTATCGGTTGTTCTGTTTGGTGGAGTAAAGTTGCATCAGTTGGTGTTTCGGCAAATGCGCAATGTTTTATATCAACTTCTTTTTCAGAAAGGCGCTCTTTTGCGACGGTAATAAAATAATTTTGTGAGGAATATAAATTCATCTTCTCGCTTTTGGGTGCATTGCAGTCGCCACGTAGGCGTATAGTGTTGCAGTTCTCTAGCCAATCACGTAATATGGTAAATTTGCTACCACTATCTACATAACTGACAGCCTCATTTACAATTGTGTAAAAAGCCGATTTTGGAGTACATTCAACAATTGGTGGCTCGCCTTTGCTCGAAGGTTTTGCCGAAACCTCGACACAACCTCCACATAGCATTAATGGAGAAATATACGGTTGAAACTCCCATGGAGTGTCATCCCACGACCATCCCGGCCCCCAATAGACCGAATCCATAAATGTGCAATCGGCAAAAAGTGTGTCTACTGAAATCTTCTTGGGAATGGTTGCAAGCATATCCAATAAATCATCTTCATTAAACAGTGGGTCTATCTCGCCTTTTATGTATAGATTTGTTCCACCCGAAATATTTTTCTTCTCATATAACGATGTCTTTATTGTGTAATCGCGTCCTAATCGCTCGAGTGCAACAACCGAGGTTAGCAATTTTAGCGACGATGCTGGGCGACATAATTTGTTTTCTCTATATGTGTACAACATGCTGTCTGCATCTAGGTCGTATATGGCCAGTGAAACGTCGCTGTCATGAAAAAGAGTATCTTTCAGCAAGAAGTCAATGCTTTTTGAAAGGCTTTGTGCAAAAACCGACGTATATAGAAAAAATGTGATGAAAACAGTTGATATTGTTTTAGTAATCATGTTGAAAACCCGGTTGTGAAAAATAATTTTGGTAAAACTACTCAATATTTATCTAATTCTTGCCACAAGATGCTTTTTTCTTTATGTTTTTTGTATTTTTGCATCGTTGTCGTGCCAATAAATGGTGTAGCAACAAAATAAAAGACGAATATGGTTAAGAAATTCGATTTTTTGGTAATCGGGTCCGGTATTGCCGGTATGAGTTTTGCCCTTAAAGTGGCGCATAGAGGCACTGTAGCTCTTATATGTAAAACGACACTTGAAGATGCAAACACCTATTTTGCGCAAGGTGGTGTTGCATCAGTAACTAATCTTCTTGTCGATAATTTCGAGAAACATATCGAAGATACGATGATAGCCGGCGACCATATCAGCGACCGTGCGGCAGTAGAAAAGGTCGTCAAAGAGGCGCCCGAACAAATTCAGCAACTAATAAATTGGGGTGTCGATTTTGACAAGAAAGAGAATGGAGAATTCGATTTGCATCGCGAAGGCGGACACTCTGAGTTCCGTATTTTACATCATGCCGATAATACGGGTGCAGAAATTCAAAAATCTCTTATAAAAGCGCTACACAGACATCCCAATATCTCAATATTCGAGAACCATTTCGCAATAGAGCTACTTACGCAACACCATTTGGGTGTAACAGTTACTCGTCAAACGCCCGACATTGAGTGTTATGGTGCTTATGTGCTTGATATTGCAACAAATGAGGTGCATACATTCCTAAGTAAAGTAACTCTCATGGCTACCGGAGGTTGCGGTGCTGTTTATAAGACTACAACAAATCCATTAGTGGCTACCGGTGATGGTATCGCAATGGTTTATAGAGCCAAAGGAACAGTAAAGGATATGGAATTTGTGCAGTTTCACCCTACAGCATTGTATCATCCCGGCGACAGACCGTCATTCCTAATCACAGAGGCCATGCGCGGATATGGTGGCATATTGCGCACACAAGATGGCAAGGAGTTTATGCAAAAATACGATGAACGTCTTTCGCTCGCACCAAGAGATATAGTCGCTCGTGCCATAGACAATGAAATGAAAACACGTGGTGAGGAACATGTCTATCTGGATGTTACACACAAAGATGCCGAAGAGACAAAACGCCACTTTCCCAACATATATGAGAAATGCCTCTCTTTGGGTATAGATATAACAAAAGATTATATCCCTGTAGCTCCGGCTGCACACTATTTGTGTGGAGGTATAAAAGTCGATTTAAATGCTGCATCGAGTATCCGAAGATTGTATGCTGTAGGTGAATGTTCTTGCACCGGTTTGCATGGCGGTAATCGTTTGGCGAGCAACTCATTGATTGAAGCTGTTGTTTATGCCGATGCGGCTGCCAAACACTCACTCTCTGTCATAGATAATTATACCTTTAATGACAATATCCCACAGTGGAACGACGAAGGTACAAAGATGAATGAAGAGATGGTGCTCATTTCGCAAGATGTCAAGGAGGTTGGCCAAATTATGAGCACATACGTAGGCATCGTTCGAAGCGACTTGCGTTTGAAACGTGCATGGCAACGTCTCGACCTGCTCTATGAAGAGACCGAAGAGCTCTTTAAGCGTAGTGTAATAAGTAAAGAGTTGTGTGAACTTCGTAACATCATAAATGTCGGCTACCTCATTATGAGGCAGGCAATAGAACGTAAGGAGAGCCGAGGATTGCATTACAACATCGACCATTTAAAGCGAGATAAATAAAAAAAAGGCTATGCTTAGGCATAAAATTGGATAAAAAACAAACGAAGTGTACTGGTGCACTTCGTTTGTTTTTATTTATTTTTTTAATCGATATAATGCGTTGAAAAACATTCGTAAAATTGCCTTAATTTAGGATTGTTTTATATTGGAAATTAGACAAAAAAAAACTAACTTCGCGACAAATTGAGGTATCCTTTGAGGTGCCTTTTGTAAGGTGGTGTAAGCCAATATTTTACAAAATATGAATAAATTAAAACCAAGTTAATATGTCTACTAAAAAAATTAAATCAGCACTAGTTTCCGTTTTTCATAAAGACGGCTTAGACGAAATCATTAATCGTTTGCATGCCGACGGAGTAAAACTAATCTCAACAGGAGGTACAAAAGAATTTATCGAGTCGTTGAACATTCCCTGTACATCGGTTGAGAGTATTACAGGTTATCCTTCCATTTTGGGTGGTAGAGTGAAAACGTTGCATCCCAAGGTGTTCGGCGGCATATTAGGACGTCGCGAATTGGAAAAAGACCAGCAACAGATGGCAGAATATGAGATTCCTTCAATAGACCTAGTCATTGTAGACCTCTATCCCTTTGAGCAGACTGTTGCGTCTGGAGCGCCTGAGGCCGATATTATTGAGAAAATAGATATAGGCGGAATCTCATTAATTCGTGCTGCTGCCAAAAACTTTAACGATGTTGTGATTGTAGCAAGCAAAGCACAATACCAGCCTTTGTTGGATATACTAAAGAACAACGGTGCAGAGACAACACTCGAAGAGCGTCGTTTCTTTGCGCGTGAGGCTTTTGCTGTTTCGTCTTCTTACGATTCTGCAATCTTCAACTACTTCAGTGGCGATGAGCAAAGCGCTTTCCGTTATGCAAAAGATTGTCCTATGAGCTTGCGCTATGGCGAGAATCCTCATCAAAAAGGTGCTTTCTTTGGCGATTTTAACAAAATATTCAATCAAATACATGGTAAGGAAATCTCCTATAACAACCTATTGGATATTCATGCGGCAGTAGAACTCATTCACGATTTTGCCGGCGAGACAACATTTGCAATTCTCAAACACAACAATGCATGTGGTTTGGCATCGCGCCCCACAGTTTTAGAGGCATGGCAGGCGGCATTGGCCGGCGACCCAGTTTCGGCATTCGGTGGTGTTCTCATCACTAACAGCGTAATAGACAAGGCTACAGCTGAGGCTATCAACGAAATTTTCTTTGAGGTGGTAATTGCTCCCGATTACGAGATGGATGCTCTCGAGGTTCTTACACAAAAGAAGAATCGTATCATTCTTGTTCACAAGGCTACAGACATGCCACAGCAAACATTCCGTAGTGTGTTGAATGGTGTGTTGGTTCAGGAGCGTGATGCAAAGGTTGAAACAATTGAGGATTTGAAAACAGTTTCACAGGCTGTACCTACCGATAGCGAAATAGAGGATATGCTTTTTGCCAATAAAATAGTTAAGCACAGCAAGAGCAATGCAATTGTACTTGCAAAGGGTAAACAACTCATTGCAAGTGGTGTTGGTCAAACATCACGTGTCGATTCATTGAGACACGCAATTGAGAAAGCCGGAACATTCGGTTTCTCTTTGCAGGGTGCTGTTATGGCAAGTGATGCATTCTTCCCCTTCCCCGATTGTGTACAAATTGCTCACGAGGCTGGTGTTACAGCTGTTATTCATCCGGGAGGTTCAATCAGAGACAAAGAGTCAGTAGATTATTGCGATGCTAATGGTGTTTCAATGGTTACAACCGGTTTCCGTCATTTTAAACATTAATTTTTAAAACAGAATGGGACTTTTTTCATTTACACAAGATGTAGCAATTGACCTTGGTACTGCCAATACCATCATCACCTACAATGGTAAGATTGTGGTAGATGAACCATCGGTAGTTGCGATAGAGACATCGACCCGCAAGTTGTTTGCGGTTGGAGATCGTGCAAAACAGATGCACGAAAAGACTAACCCTAAAATTCAAACAATACGTCCTTTGCGCGATGGAGTTATTGCCGACTTCTATGCTTGTGAGCAGATGATGCGCGGACTCATCGACAAGGTGAACATGGGTAGCAAGCTCTTTACACCTTCGTTACGCATGGTTATAGGTGTTCCTTATGGCTCAACCGAGGTGGAATTACGTGCTGTGCGCGACTCGGCAGAGCATGCAGGTGGTCGCGACGTATATCTTATCTACGAGCCTATGGCATCGGCATTGGGTATTGGTTTGGACGTTACAGCGCCCGAAGGAAACATGGTGGTAGACATTGGTGGTGGTTCAACTGAAATTGCAGTAATCTCACTCGGAGGTATAGTTTCTAATGGTTCTTTACGTATTGCCGGCGACGACTTTACTGCCGATATACAGGATTATATGGGACGTCAGCATAATGTGCGCGTGAGTGAGCGCATGGCAGAGCGTATCAAGATACATGTAGGTTCTGCATTAACCGACCTAGGCGATGATGCTCCTCAGGACTATTTGGTACATGGCCCCAATAAAATTACAGCAATGCCAATTGAGGTACCTGTAAACTACAAAGAGATTGCACATTGTATCGATAAGTCTATTACTAAGATAGAAAACGCTATTATAAATGCATTGGAAGCTACTCCTCCCGAATTGTATGCCGATATTGTTCACAACGGAATATATTTGGCCGGTGGTGGAGCATTGCTTCGTGGTCTCGACAAACGTTTGTCCGATAAGATAAACATTCCCTTCCACATTGCCGAGAATCCTCTCTATTGTGTAGCAAGGGGTACAGCACTTGCTCTCAACGATTTGACATATCCATTCTTAATGAGATAACTATCACAAAAGAGAGACCGTGCAAGTTCTGTTAAATTTCTTTATAAAGCATAATCACTGGTTCCTGTTCCTACTATTGGAGGGAATCAGTTTTATGCTAATAGTACGTTTCAACAACTACCAAAGTGCATCATTCTTTACAGCCACCAATAGAGTAGCAGGCGATGTTTACAGCATGATAACAAATGTAAATGCCTACTTTGGTCTAAAGAAAGAGAATGAAGAGTTGTTGAAACATAATCTGGATTTAACAAAAGAACTTACAGAACTACAGGAACAACTTGCTACATTGACAGCACGTGAGGCTCTGGACAGCAATGCTGTATATGAACGCAACAGAGAGCGATATCTCTTTAATACAGCACGAGTGGTGAACAATTCGTTGAATTCGTTCAACAATTATATTGTTCTAGATAAAGGAACTGCCGATGGTGTACATCCCGAAATGGGTGTATTTGGTAATGATGGAGTTGTTGGTGTAATTTATACAGCATCGGAGCACTATTCACTTGTGGTACCTTTGCTAAACAGCAAAAGCAATATAAGTTGCAGAGTGCGCAACAATGACAATTTCTGTACATTGCAGTGGGATGGAGAGGATATTTCTTATTCCTATCTCATAGATTTGCCTCGATACACAAAGTTCGAGCAAGGCGATACTGTAGTAACAAGTGGTTTTTCATCAATATTCCCCGGAGATATCCCTGTTGGAATTATTGATAGGGTAGAGGAGTCAAAGAATGGAATGTTCTATCGAGCACGAGTGAAAATACTGACCGATTTTGCCAGCCTAAACTCAGTCTATGTAATTGGAAACAGGGGGTACGAAGAGCAACAGGAACTTGAAAATAAAAAGCCATAATAAATGACACGTACGTATCTCATAAGGTTCTGTAATTTTGTGATATTGGCACTGGTTCAGGTGCTGATATTTAGCAATATTCATCTTTTTGGGTATGCTACGGCCTATATCTATCTGCTGTTTATTCTAAAACTGCCACGCCTGACTTCTCGTAACGAACTATTGATGTGGGGTTTCTTCTTAGGACTAATAGTGGATATCTTTGGAAACACTCCCGGAATAAATGCGATGGCTGCGACAGCAGTAGCATTTACCCGAAATAGTATAATGTCGGCATTTATTACAAAAGAAACCGCCGACGATTTTATCCCAAGCGTGCATAATGTCGGAGTAGCAAGGTATTTAAGTTACGCTTTGGTATGTCTATTGCAATTCTATATCCTGCTTTTCATTCTAGAATTGTTTACAATAAATTATCCTATTCCCTTGCTCATAAATGTTTCAAGCAGTTGTCTGCTTACAATGCTGTTCATTGCAGTTGCCGAGTTCTTTACCCGTAAATAAAAAGCTTTATGAGAAACACAAAATTCAATCTCGAAAAGCGCAAATTTATTTTGGGTGGCATTGTTCTACTGGTGCTCATAACCTATGTGGTGCGTCTGTTCAACTTGCAAGTGTTGAGCGATGAGTATAAGAGTAAAGCCGATAGTAATGCTTTCTACAAAAAGACAATTTATCCGGCACGTGGGCTCATGTACGACCGCAATGGCAATCTGCTTGTATATAATCAACCTGCATACGATATAACCTTTGTCCCGCGAGAAATACGCGGAATAGACACTCTCGAAATCTGTCGTACACTGAACATCACACGCGAAGAGTTCGATGAGCGTATGGCAAGAATAAAAAATAAACGCTACAACCCCGGATATTCAACATATACAGAGCAGGTTTTCATGAGCCGTCTCTCTACCGAAGAGTTTGCTAAGTTCCAAGAGAAACTGTTCATGTTCCCGGGTTTTGGTATTCAAAAACGCTCTATTCGTCAATATGCATATAGTGCCGCAGGTGTGTTGTTTGGTGATATAGGCGAGGTATCACAGAAAAAGATAGACAAAGACCCATATTATACACGTGGCGATTACATTGGTTCACAAGGTCTTGAGGCTTCGTACGAAGAGATATTGCGCGGTGAAAAGGGTGTTGAACTATTGCTACGCGATGCCTATGGTCGCATACAGGGAAACTATCGAAACGGAGCATTGGATACCATGGCCATTGCAGGAAAGAATTTGCATCTGGGCCTCGACATTGAATTGCAAATGTTGGGCGAGAGGCTTATGCAGAACAAAATAGGAAGCATTGTTGCAATTGAGCCGGCTACAGGTGAAATACTCTGCATGGTGTCGGCACCATCATACGACCCATCTTTGCTCACCGGAAGACAACGTGGTGAGAATCATAAATTACTAACAAAGGATAGTCGTAAACCATTAATGAATCGTGCGGTAATGGGAACCTATCCCCCCGGTTCAACCTTCAAAACATCCCAAGCATTAACATTCTTGCAAGAGGATATAATAACCCCACAAACAAATTTCCCATGTTCCATGGGCTTCAGATATAACAAATTTAAATTGGGATGCCATGCTCACTCTTCACCTTTGGGGCTCTACCCGGCAATTGCAACCTCATGTAACGCCTATTTCTGTTGGGGATTGGTGCGTATGTTCTCTTCAAAGCGATATGAGAATGTGCAGGAAGCAATGAATACGTGGAGAGATTATATGGTTTCCATGGGCTTTGGCTACCGTTTGGGAATAGACCTGCCGGGCGAAGCGCGAGGCATGATTCCAAATGCACAATACTATGGCAGGCACTACGGTAACTATTGGAATGCAGTTACAGTGATAAGTATCTCCATTGGTCAGGGTGAAGTAACACTCACACCACTGCAAATAGCCAATTTGGGTGCTACTATAGCAAATCGTGGAACATATATTCCCCCTCATCTTGTAAAGAGAATAGACGGCGATACACTGCCCCGGATATACCAAACACCCAAAAAGACCATGGTTGAGCGTGAAGCCTACGAAGATGTCGTTAAGGGTATGCGCGAGGCAGTACTCAGTGGAACATGTCGTGCCGCAAATATTCCCGATATAGAGGTCTGCGGAAAAACAGGAACAGCCGAGAACAAAGGCAAGGATCACTCGGTGTTCATGGGTTTTGCTCCAATGAATAATCCGCAAATAGCTGTTGCTGTATATGTCGAAAATGGTGGTTTTGGAGCTGTTTACGGAGTTCCTATCGGAGCCTTGCTAATGGAACAATATATAAACGGAAAACTTTCCGAAGAGAGCATGAAAAAGGCCGATGAAATTCAAAAAAGAGTAATTTATTATGGCGACGGAGAGAGATAGTATATTCCGCAGAATAGATTGGTGGACATTGGGTTTGTATGCCATGCTTGCCATAATGGGTTGGCTAGCTATATGCGGAGCCAGCTACGACTATATCGAAACCGATTTTCTGGAGTTTTTCAGCCAATCGGAACGTACAGGAAAGCAGGCACTATGGATGGCTATTTCGGTCTTTGTCGGGGTCATACTCTTCTGTTTCGATAAGCGTGTCTATAAAGATTGGGCATATATCATATATGTTCTGTCTCTGCTCCTCTGTATTGCTACAATATTTCTATCACGCGACATTAAAGGTTCTCATTCGTGGATAAGTTTCGGTGGTTTCAGCATCCAACCAGCCGAGTTCATGAAATCTGCTACCACATTGGCTTTGGCATCATTCATGACGCGCTATGGCTTTAAGTTAAACGAGGGTGGGAATTTATATAAGTGCCTTGTAATATTCCTTTTGCCTATGCTCATTATCATTGGGCAGCGCGAAACAGGTAGTGCATTGGTCTATCTTGCCTTCTTTTTTGTTCTATATCGCGAGGGCATGACGGGCCTCGTTTTGTTGGCCGCTATAAGTGCTGTGGTATATTTCATTGTTGGAATTCGCTTCGATGCCGATATTCTCGATGCTGTCAATGTGAGTATAGGCCATTACTTTGTTTTAGTTCTCATACAGCTTTTCTCCATTGCTATGGTAAAGTTCTGGTGTAAGAACAATAGAACATCGTTTGTGTTGTTTGTGGTGAATGTCGCAGGAACATTAGGGGCATATTGGACTGCAATATATCTCATATCGTTCAATGTCATATATGTTCAGTATCTACTAATACTGTTCAACATTGGCTATCTACTTATTAGGATGCGTTTGAACAAAGAGAAACGAAACTTGTGGGCTGTTCTGTTCATTCTATGTTCGTTGCTATTTTATAATTCCTGCGATTACGTTATGCATAATGTGTTGGAAGATCATCAGAGAACACGTATCGAGGTGCTCCTAGGGCTAAAGGAGGACCTTGCCAATGCCGGATATAATGTTCATCAATCAAAGATAGCTATTGGCTCAGGCGGTATAATGGGCAAAGGCTTTTTAAATGGAACTCAAACAAAACTCAAATATGTTCCCGAGCAAGATACAGATTTCATCTTCTGCACCATAGGCGAGGAACAAGGCTTTGTGGGCTCTACATTTGTTCTGATAGTATTTGCCACCTTTATATTACGTTTGATAGTGCTTGCCGAACGGCAGAACGACACTTTTGGCAGGGTCTATGGCTATTCCCTTGCATCGATATTCTTTTTCCACTTCACAATAAATATAGGAATGGTGCTTGGAATAATGCCGGTTATAGGCATCCCTTTACCTTTCTTTAGCTATGGTGGCTCGTCGTTTTTGGGCTTTTCAATTCTTCTCTTCAGTTTTTTGAGGATTGATTCCGATAGATATATGAGAGCCTAAGCCCAACATCGCTCACTCCCGGAAGCACTTCATCACTCATCAAATGCCTTATATAAATATTTACAGTATCATTTGTGAGTGGTATGACATAAGGCAATGTAAATCCCATTTGATATAACATTCCCGTTGTGGAGCCATTCATGCGCCCATTATTGTCGTAGATATTACAATGGAGTGTATCGTTGAAAAGTTGTTCCTTTCTGCTGTTTTCTCCTTTTATCTCTATCCATAAATCTTTGTATGGATATTTTTGTGTACAACGTAGTTCTACCCTCGCTTCATATTCTCCATCCCATGAAAAAGGTCTGTTGTATGAATATAGCAAGGTGTCGTTAATATCCCAGCAACAATCCTCCAAACTTTTAAATTCATGAAAGGCATCGTTGCAGGAACATAACAGCAATGTCGTGAACAACAGAATTTTACTCAGGTTTTTGGCTGTTGTTTGCATTGCCATTTTCTCTGTTTCCATTGTTTTTGCGTTCCGAGTGCCCATGTGCATTTCTATTGCCTTTCTCACTACCTCCTTTGCGTCGTTTCTTGTTACGCGACATGTTGTCGAAACGGTTAATATTCTCCTGTTCCAAAAGGTCGAAAGAGTGCTTTTCCTCGTGTCCCGATGTCGATAGTGTTTCGGGGCGCTCACCACGTTTGTTCATCTCTATAACGGCATTAGCACGCTTTGCCGATATTGTAACCAAGTTGGCGGCAATATGTTTGTCGGTTGAATATGTTAATTCGTTTCTAAGAATATCGGTCTTAAAGAGATAATAAACACTATCTTTTGTTTCCAGTTCCACCTCTCTCGATGGTAACCCTTTCGATGCTTCTACATACGCATCTACCTCGTAGTTAAGACAACACTTCAGTTTTGCACACTGTCCTGCCAACTTTTGTGGGTTCAGTGAGATATCCTGAAAACGAGCCGCCGATGTCGATACTGAAACAAAATTTGTTGTGAATGTTGCACAACAAAGCTCTCTGCCACAAGGTCCTATTCCTCCTATGCGACCGGCCTCCTGACGTGCACCTATTTGTTTCATCTCAATCTTAATCTTAAATACATCGGCCAGCACCTTTATCAACTGACGGAAATCGACGCGGTTGTCGGCAATATAGTAGAATATTGCCTTTTGGCCATCGCCCTGATACTCTACATCGCCAATCTTCATGTCTAGGTTCAGGTCTTTGGCAATTTGTCTTGAGCGTATCATTGTGTCGTGTTCACGTGCTTTGGCTTCGGCAAATTTTTCCATATCTACAGGTTTCACCTTGCGATATATGCGTTTGAATTCCGATTCCGGTGTAAGGCGTGTCTTCTTCAGTTGCATAAGCACCAGACGTCCCGTCAGTGTAACAGTGCCTATATCGTGTCCCGGAGTCGCCTCAACAGCCACAATATCTCCCTTTTTCAAAGGGATTGCATTGCTGTTCTTGTAATAACCTTTACGAGTATTTTTAAACTGAATTTCTACAATGTCTGTATCTTCGTAGTTGCCGGGAACATCGGCCAGCCAGTCGAATGTGTTCAACGGAGCATCCATCTTGCCACAACCGTTGCAACATATTCCGGCACAGCTACGTTTCTCTTTATATCTGAATTTTTCCATTTATCTGTTTTTTATCCAAACAATCATTCTCAACGACATGTCGAAAAAGACCATTTTTGCGTTTACATTACGTTCTATATGATATTGCGCTTCGGACAATTCATCCATTATACCGAAGATATTGTTTTCATTTACGTATGGCGAGAAACGAACAGAGAAATTACGCTCGTCTTGTGCCATATATACCATTTCATCGCGTTTAAAGTTCATGATAAAATTTTCGCGTATCATGCGTTGGCAATACTCTAACAACCCTTTCTGACGCTCACGACCAAGTGCTGCAACCTGTTCGCTCCAACGTTTCATTTCGCGAATGTTACGTGCATAGGCTACACGCATTAGTCGTGTAAATAGTTCAAGATACATCTCTTTGTCAGTATCTACACGCAACTGCTCTTCTGCCTTTTCCCAATTGCCTCCACTCTGTTGTGCAACTCTCTTTGCGTCATCGGTGGACAAACCATATCGTGATATAAGGGCATTAGCTACATCTTGCTGTGCTATAACGGGTATCTCTATTCTTTGTGTTCGACTTAGTATAGTGGGTATTATCTGCTCCGGCTCTTCCGACACAAGCAGGAATAGTGTATCTTTTGGAGGCTCCTCTATTATTTTCAATAGTTTGTTGGAGCAAGCCTCTTTCATCTTTTCGGGTAACCATATTATTACAATCTTCCAACCTCCTTCGCGCGATTGCATCGATAGTTTGTGCAGAATTTCGCTGCTCTCGCGTTCGTAAATCATTGGTTGCTGGTTCTCTACTCCAAGTTTTGTGAGCCAGTCGGAGTAACCAAAATAGGGGTTCTTGAGGAATATTTCACGCCATTCGGCAATGTAGTCATCGCTAATGGGTGCGCTGTCCGAACTACTCTTTTTTTTCACCACCGGAAACACAAAGTGCAGGTCGGAGTGAATCAGTTTGTTCATTTTTACACATGCAGGACATGCATTGCATGCATCGCCATCGTGTCGTTTCGTGCATAGCAGATAATGTGCAAGGGCAACAGCCATTGGAAGTTTACCGTTGCCTTTGGGCCCGGTAACAAGCAGAGCATGTGCCAAACGATTCTCGTCTACACAGCGTTTCAACTGCTCTTTTACACTGTCTTGTCCTATTACCTCTGCAAAATACATATTAATAAATCTCTTTTGCTACATCACAAACCGTATCAACGGCATTAAGTGTGTAAAAGTGAATGCTTGGTACTCCGTATTCTACTAATTCGCGACACTGTTGCAGACACCACTCCTTTCCAACAATTGCGGCATCTTTGTCATCTTTGCATTTAAGCATCTCTTTTACCAACATCTCAGGCAGGTCTACTCTGAATGTCTTAGGCAAAACATTCAACTGCGAAAGACGATATATAGGTTTTATTCCCGGGATAATGGGTATTGTAATACCCATCTCGCGGGCACGTTCCACAAACTCAAAATATTTCTCATTGTCGAAAAACATCTGCGTAACAGCATATTCGGCACCCTCTTTCATCTTTTGCTTTAACCACGCAAGGTCGCTTTCAATGTTTGGAGCCTCTTCGTGTTTCTCGGGGTAGCATGCTACACCATACGAAAAACGTTCGCCTCGCTCTTTCATAGCTGTTCCATCTATGAAGAAACCCTCGTTGAAACGGTTAATTTGTCGTTGCAGGTCAATGGCATGTGCATGTCCACCCTTTGTTGGAACAAAATTCTTGTCCTCTTTTACTTTGTCGCCTCTCAACACCAGCACATCGGTAATTCCCGATAATTGCAGGTCTATAAGTACATACTCGGTCTCTTCGAGAGTAAATCCATTGCACAAGATATGAGGAACCACAGGAACTCCGTAACGATGCTGTATTGCCGTTGCCACAGCTACAGTGCCGGGACGACGGCGTATGTTGGAACGTTTAAAGGTGCCATCGCCATTGTCTACATAAATATTTTCGCTATGGTGTGTGGTAATATTTATGTACATTGGGTTGAACTCCATCAGTCGGTCAATTGAATTAAAAAGTTTCGATGTTCCGGTACCTTTTATCGGTGGTAGTACTTCGAACGAAAATGCGGTTTTTTCCGATGCTTTTATGCAATCTATTACTCTCATAAAATATATAAAGTTTTGGTTGTTCGTAAAATGCTCTCGACAATCTATGTCTTATTCAATAATATATTGATAGCAACAACCTATTTTTGCAAAGTTAATAAGAAAGTGTTTGAAATTTTATTAAAACACCATTTTTTTAAACAGTAAAATGAAAAAGGTACATAAATAAAAAGGTTACCCATTCCGTAGAACGGGTAACCGTAATCAATAAACCTATCATTGAAAAAACACTTTTCTCTTATAGCACCGACTCAAGAACTTCGCCTTCGGGTGTAACATAAACAACTTTCTCAAAGTTGCCTTTCTCAATTTCCAATTCATAACATACAACATTGGGACGCTCTTCGTAATCGGCATCGTCTATGCGATAGTCGGGGTATGCAGTGCTCACAGCGCTTGTTACAACTGCAGGCAAATTAGCTACAGCAACATCCCACTCTGTCAAAAGCCACTCGTTTGCATTGTTAAAATATGCATCTTTCAAAATTGAGTTATGCAAAACCTCTACCTCAAGAATACCGTTTCTGTCATATTCTGCATTGCGCACCACAGCATCGGGATATTTCTCGTTTAGGAAAGTTCTTACTGCCGATGGAATGTTGGCACCCGGGGTCTCTGTGAAGTCCGATAGAATTTCTCCTTCGGCAGTGATGTTCAGATATCTTTCTGCTCCTCCCTTTTCAACCTCTATCTCGTAGTACGATACATCGGGGTGCTCCTCGTAATTTGCGTCATCAATGCGGTAGTCGGGATATGCAGTGCTCACAGCTGTTGTTACAGCCTCGGGTAGCTCGGTTAGAGCAACATCCCACTCTGTATAAACCCATTGGTTTGCTCTGTCAAAGTATACATCCTTCAAACGTGCATCATGCCATATCTCAACCTCTAATAATCCACCGTTGTCATACTCTGCATGGCGTATTGTTGCTCCCGGGTATTTAGCCTCAATGTATGCTGTTGCTACATCGGGAACAGGTGCACTCTTGTCGTCATCATCGTTGCACGCTACTATCGCAAGTAGTGCAAATATAAATACAGGAAATAATTTTTTCATAATATAGTTTTTTTAGTTGTTAGTAAATAGTTTATTTATTGATAGTTTTCTGTTAGTTGTTTGTAAAGTATTGGGACTGTTTTAGTTATCGATGTCGATAATTCTATACTTGCTGTCGAAAGTTAGTTCAAGACGGTTCGATAGACGTACCTCGTATTCGCCACGCTCATGGTCTATCTTCAAAATTTTCTCTCCGGCGTAGTATTTGGCAACATAGTTTCTAATAGGCTCGGGAACAACGGCTGCGGGAACCTCTGAGTAACGACAATCTATATCGGTCCATTCGCCCTTGCGTGAGAACTCCAATTTTGTACCGTCGGTGAACACCACCTCATACGATTTTTCCAGAAAATCACGCTCCTCTTTTACAAAGGAAATCTTGTTGTTTCCAAAATGAGTGTTTATAAACTGTTGTGCCGAAGCTGGCAAATTCTCTTTGTTAATAACTCTGTCGTTATCGGCTTTAACCGCAAAAACACCAAATGTAAAAACTGCTGCAATTAAAACTAAAATCTTTTTCATAATGCTTTCTTTTTTAATTATTACTATTCTTAATTATTCTGTTCACTTACTATAAACAATGTTTGTTGTCTGTTTTGTTCACTGCTTTCGCATTGTTTACGATGCAAATATTATACCCAATTCTGAAATGAATTTGAAATTTTATAAAAATTTATTTTTTTTTGCGTCGTCGTAGTTTTTTGCAATCACAACCGGTTAAATACTGTTTTTTGTTGCCGGTATAGTGGTTTTTTTCAATCTACGATGCAAATATTATGCCCGATTCTGAAATGAATTTGAAATTTCAAATTTAATTGCACCTTTTTTGCAACTGTTCCGTAATACTTGTGCTTGTGAATAAATTATATCTTGTAATTTTGTTTGGTAATTATTTATAATTATCTTTGCGACAACGCGAAGATGTACTGCACTCGCTTTGAAATACACTAAAGTAAACTTTGTGTATCTCGCTCGTTTGTTGATATCTTTGCGACAACGCGAAGATGTACTGCACTAGAATACTTTTGAAATAAAAGACAAAACATATTTAATTACCTTAAAAACACATTTTAATATGAATTTGAAGAAATTTTTCGGTTTGGCTTTGTGTGGAGTTCTTGCTTTGGCAGGCTCTGTAGCACAGGCACAGTCACTTTCTCCTTCAACAAAGTGGCATTGGGACAAAGGTACTATCGTGGTTGATAGCCCTGAGCGTCCTGCAGGTCAAGAGCATGTGCTCAACCTCGCTGTTGCTCCAATTAAAACAGTTCGCGTAGCGTTTGTTGGTCTTGGTATGCGTGGCGACGGTGCAGTAATCCGTTTCTGCCGTATCCCCGGTGTAGAAATTGTTGCTCTTTGCGACTATGAGTATGAGCGCGCAGAAGAGTGTCAGAAATTCTTGCGTGAGCAGGGTCTTATGCCCGCCGACATCTATTATGGCGAGAAAGGTTATGAGGAACTTTGCAAGCGTCCCGACATCGATCTCGTTTACGTTGCTGCCGACTGGAATCATCACTATCCTATAGCAAAATGTGCAATGGAGAATGGCAAGCACACAGCTATCGAAGTGCCTTCTGCAATGAACCTCGAGCAGTGCTGGAGCCTTATCGACCTTTCAGAGAAAACACGTCTCCACTGCTTCATCCTCGAGAACTGCTGCTACGACGACTATGAAATGAACGCTTTGGCAATGGCTCAAGATGGCGTATTCGGTGAGATTATCCGTGCCGAGGGTGCTTATATCCACAGCCTCGAGTGGTTCTGGGATGCATATTGGAAAGACCCCGCCGACAACGACGTCGATAACCTCCACTGGCGTTTGAAATATAACAAAGAGAACCGTGGCGACCTCTACGCTACTCACGGCCTTGGACCCGTTGCACAGTGTCTCGACATTCACCGTGGCGACCGTTTCACAACACTCGTAGCTATGGATACCGATCCTTTCTTCGGTAAAGAACTTGTAAAAGAGAAAACAGGTAAAGAGTGCAAAGAGTTCCGCAATGGCGACCACACTACAACACTCATGCGTACAGCAAAAGGTAAGGTTGTAGAGATTCAGCACAACGTTATGACTCCTCAGCCCTACAACCGTTTGTTCAAGCTCACAGGTACAAAAGGTTATGCAACAAAATATCCCGAGCCCAAACTTGCCCTTTCAGGCGAAGCACTCAAAGGTACAGGTGCACCTCAGGTAGACAACCTCAATGCACACGGCTTCATGAGCGATGAGCAGAAAGATGCTCTTATGGCAAAATACTATCACCCCATCCTAAAGAAATATGTTGAGAAAGGTCGCGACCTTGGTCATGGCGGTATGGACTTCGTAATGGATTCACGTCTTGTTTACTGCTTGCAGAACGGTTTACCACTCGACATGGATGTATATGATATGGCTGAATGGTGCTGCTTGGCAGAGCTCGGAACATTGTCTATGGACAACAACTGCGCAGCTGTTACATTCCCCGACTTTACACGTGGTTACTGGAATGTTCAGAAAGGCTACAAACACGCATTTGCAGCAAAAGAGGTAGAAGAGGCAACAGAGGCTGAGGCTGAGGCATATAGCGCAGCTCAGAAAGAGGTTACAGCTAAAAAGAACCTTTGGGCACTCTACGATGCAGTGAAAGCAGCGAAAGCTGCCGGAGATGCAAAAGCAGAGGCTAAAGCTCAGAAGAAACTCGATGCAGCAAAAGCATCTGCCGACAAAGCAATTGCAAAAGCTCTTAAAAAGGCTATGGCTAAATAATTTGTCCTAACGACTAATATAAATATAGGTGCCAAAAATATTTGGCACCTATATTTTTTTGTCTGTTCTCAAGATAACCTTTTCCCGTTTGTGAGAATAGCAATAACCTTATATCTAATATAAGAAGAAATAATATCCCAAAAGAGCATTGATTGTAAAAAAATGTATATATTTGCTACGTTGGTGGGGTGCATAACCACAAATAAGCGAATTTTTCAATTAAGCGAGCGAAAGTAAAACTTGTTTTAACTTTTATAGCGAGCGAACGAAAAATCAACAAGGCTAAAAGCAAGGACACTTATTTGCTTTGCCCGGCAAAAGTGGTTTATGTAAAATCCATCGACGCAAGAAAGCATTTTGTTTTAAGTCCATATCTTAAATTCGCCAAAATTTTATCAGAGGACCGAAGCAATCAATGCTCATTCTGTGTATATACCGCTTATGTGTGTTCTACGCATAGGCTATGTGTATATTCCACGGCGTGGGAATATTGTTTCTTCATAGTTCATTCTGATAGGGCGTTTGGCGATGCCTAAGATATGTGGACGTAAGGCGACAAGTCTCACGTCTTTCTTGTTTTTATACCCTTTATTAATTGCCATAGTTCGGAGGCTTGTATGGCACATTAAAGACAGACTATGGAAACTAAGGCAAAGAAACGCTACCGGCTGAAGATTAAGAATTTCTCTTGCCACTCGCTCCGCAAGACCTTTGGACGGCAGGTTTACACTATGAACGGCGAGAACAGCGAACTTGCCCTTGTGAAGCTGATGGAACTCTTTAACCATAGTAGCGTTGCAATCAGCAAACGCTATCTTGGGCTACGGCAAGAGGAGATACTCGAAACGTATGATTGTTTGACTTTCTAACTACTACACAACAATCCCCCAGGACTACCTTGTAATAGGCGGTTCTGGGGGAATTATTTTTCAACTAGTAATGTCTAGTTGGTCCATTCTATAGTATAAAAAGAGGTTTCACAAAACATTGATTTTATTGGCTAAAACATACTTTTATTACTTATCTTTAATTTTAGCTAGTTTAAATTCTGGGTATGATTTACCAGCTCGCACTGTCATTTCTCCATACACTTGTACTTTGACACCATCTGGGGTAAGGAACGCCTCTGTTAAAGCTGCATTCATCCTTCCTGCTTCGTCATGATTAAACTCCAAAAACCTTTTAAGTTGGTACATTAAAATTACAGAATACAAAAAAAGTTTTTGAAACTCATCAAAAGTGTATGTTCGACAACCTTGTCTTGTTCTTGTGTAAATCTTTTTAGACCCAACATCAACATTATACAATGAATGGGCAAAGGCATTTCTAATATTAGAATCATAGGCTTTTGCAACAAGATCTCCTAACTCTATATTTTTAGCCTGTAATGGGGAAATAATCTTTTCTTTGATGAAGTTATATTTGCCATTTTCTGGAATGTCTGGATTCCATTGATACCCTTTACCATCAAGAACTGCCGCCAATCGGTATAAAGACTTAAGAAAATAAACAGAGTCCCAAAGATGACAATATATCATCATCTCTATAGATAGGTCGTCAATTCCACTCTCTCCGTCATAGCAGAATCCACTCTTTGAGTAATTACGAGTAAGATAATGGACATAGAATGCTTCTCGAGTTTCGTCGTAATAACGATCAAGTTGATAGTCTATGACGCAATCTGTCCTATGAACTTTTTTAAGCCCTGGAATTATATCAGCTCGTCCTATATATAAAATATATGAAGTGTAATCTTCGTCTGCAATAGTTTTAAACGACTTTTCTATGACTGCAGTTACTTCCGGAATAATCTCTTTTATCATAGTATTTTCTTTCTGTTAAATCATAAAACAATAGTTTCAGCAAGACAATCAACATCAACATACTCGCAAATATCCTCAACAGCAATGGAATCCAGTTCGTAATAAATTTCACTGTGTTACAAATACTCGCCAACTACCGTCTTTTTCGCTACGTTCAACATATTTTTGGGTAATTAGTTGGTCAAGAAGTTTTTGTATTGCAGTTATGCTGACACCTGTAATCTCACGCATATCTGCCAATGTGAGGGTTGGTTCAGTACGCATGGCATTTAATATCTTCGTATAATTGGGAGTACGGAATACTATTCGTTCACCATCATACCACCACACATTCTCATCTTTTTCACTTATGAACAAAACATCATTATAGACCTCTGTGGCTACAAGGCTATTGAAATATTTCATAAACGGGCGTATCTCTTTTATATCTGCATGAGCACCATCGCTGGGAAGTGGACCGACTTCAAGATCGGCTTGATGCAAAGCCTCCAAGTATTCACTTTTATTGCGACTACGAACAACAATCATAGGATAACCGTGGCGAGCCAAAATAAAGTTTACCATAAGCCGGGCTATACGACCATTGCCGTCTTCAAATGGGTGAATGCGTATATAACGGTAGTGAAAAAGTGCTGCCAACTCCACCGGTGAAAGTTTTCCTTCTTTTTCGGCAACATTATACCAATCCACCAAGTCTGTCATAAGGCTTGGAGTCTCTTCAGGCGAAGCATACTCAAAACGGTCTCCATATCTTGTAATAACACTATTGGGTCGTGTTTTATATTGTCCAGCGTGTATCACATAACTAGTTTGCACACCGCCGGGCAAGTTGCGATATACAGTATAATCTTCGCGTAGCAAAGTCTTGTGCAGAGTTCTGATAAAATTCTGCGTCAAAGGCATATCTTTTATGGCGGCCTCATCTGTCATCATACGCAAACCTACATTGCTTGCAGTCATCTCTTGTACGTCGTGAACATCGGCCTCTCCAATAACCTTGCCAAAGAGTAGCAAAATTTCAGTTTGTCCATATGTGAGTGTGTTGCCTTCAATGTGGTTGCTGTTGTAGTTAAAGTCTACAGTAAAGCGACGGCTAAGTCTATCCTTATCCTTCTCCGACAGAGGTTGTAAATTCTGCCAAGCTGCCAATGCCTTTTTTATATTGAGATACTTCATATGAGCTTATATTTATATTAAGCACTGCAAATATAACAAATGTTTTTCAAAAGGTTGTAATGATATAACCATTTTGCAGAAATAACCATACATCTTCACGTAATCTGCCTTGTCTTTATTGATTATTTCACATAATCACATATTGTAATATCCTGTCTCCAACAGTTTTTGTGTTCAAATAATAGCAAATATCGCTTATGAACACAGGATTTCAGTAACCATTTTAATCAAAGATTTATATAAACAACACAGCAGTAATTTATGCCAGAGTATCAAGCATCGGTGAGCGTCAGAGCAATGAACGCCAAATTGAGGACTTGAAAATACTCGGCAAACAGAAAAACTACAAAATTGAAAAGATATACGAGGAGAAGATTTCAGGAGCAAAGAGAAATTCAGAAAGACAGGTCCTCACAGAGTGCTTGGAATACTGCTTCTCTAAAAATGTGAGAATGCTACTTATCTCCGAGTTCAGTCGCCTTGGTAGAAATGTAGATGAGGTTTTGAAAAATGTCATGCTATGCAAGGAGCGAGGGCTTAATGTCTATTTCCAAAAAGAGAGCCTGAGCATATTCGACGGGCAAGGCAAAGAACATCCCTTCCTTACAATATTCATCGCCATTCTCGGAACTGTAGCCCAGATGGAAAGGGATAATATCAAATTCCGTCTTGATAGTGGCCGCGAGATGTATAAACGAAGCGGCGGTAAACTTGGCAGAAAAACCGGCTATAGAAAATCAAAAGAGCAGAAGCTGGAACAATATGCCGGAGTAATCAAGCTACTGAAGAAAGGCTATCCGGTGAGGAATATTGCCAAGATTGAAGGTGTCGGAATCTCAACAGTTATGAGATTGAAACGAGAATTTATAAAAGCAGAGGACAAAACGTATTAACTAAAATTCAAAGATTTATGCCAAATTGGTGTGACACGACTTATAAGTGTGTTGGTGATCCGAAGGAAGTAAGAGCACTGCACAAAGTATTGAAGTATATTGACGGAAGAAAGACCACCATCGTCCGTAATGGTTTCGGGAAATGGTGGCTCGGAAACCTAGTAACAAAGCTCGGTGGAAAGTGGGAGGACTATCGTTGCCGCGGTGAGATAACAGGCTACTCCTTTGACGGTGATGTTCTTGAAATCACGCAGATGACAGCCTGGTGTGAACAGGAAGGAGTACGCAGAATCATACAGGAGAAGTTTCCTGGCATTAAGGTCTATTACAGAGAAGAAGAACCCGGTTGTGAGGTTTACTACACTAACGACACCATAGGCGACTATTTTCCGGAGACCTATTTTCTTGACAGCTACGATGAGCAACGGTATTTTGAGACAATAGAGGAGGTGGCAGAGAGTGTTTCCGAGATTGTAGGCTGCACTGTCGAAGCTACTATAGAGGCTATTCAAGAAGCGTTAGAAAAGTACGTTGAGCAGAAAGAGCGCTCAGGCGAAGAGGTATTCTATAGCTTCCACGAGTTCAAAGTAATTGATGACTAAACACAACAAATCCCCAGGACTACCTGTAAAACGGCGGTCTTGGGGATTTATTTTCTACTTATACTATGCATTTAATAGGTAATGGGGTGTGTCAGATTGTCAAAGCCAATATTGATTATTGGTATTGAAACCTTATAACCTTAAGCTTCTCAGACAAGAGAACCTGCCCTCATTTTTTATAAGATTGGTGAAATAGTAATGAGACTTTTATTCATAAGTTACAATATTGGTAAAATGGTTCCAGCTAGAAGTTGTACTATATTTGGATATTGCTCCAGAAGGTACAAATAGTGTACATTTTGTATAATCTACACCAAGGAAAGCGTCTTCCTCTGTAGTAAATAGCTTGTTCTCTGGAATATATGAGATTATTTTAAAAAGTCCTGTGCAACCAGCGAAAGCTCCGTCTCCTATATGCGTTAAGTTGCTTGGTAGTTTTATCTGTGATAACTTAAAGCAATTTGTAAATGCGTTTTCTTCTATGCGTATCACACTATTAGGGATGTCAAGACTCTCAATGTAAACACAACCACAGAAAGCGCAATCCCCTATGCTGACAACACTATTAGGGATGAACGTGTTCATACAACCGGCTATTAACGTATTACTTCTAGTCTCTATAATGGCATTGCAATTGTTTCTACTATCATAATTTTGATTGTTCTCATCTACGATGATACTTTTAAGTTTGCTACAACCAGAGAACGCCCCTTTATTAATAATTGTGACGGTTCTAGGAATGAAGACACTTATTATATTTTGCAATCTTGAAACGCCCAATCATCGATTGTCTCTAATTTGTTTGGTAGAATAATTTTTGTTATTTCAGTACAACCTGCAAAGGCGCTATGTCCTATCGTCTTTACGCTGCTGGGTATATTGATTTTATTAAGGCTAGAGCAATGCGCAAAAGTCATTTCACCAATCTCTTCTATTCCTTCTGGCAATTTTATGCTAACAAGGTTTGTACAATTTGCAAAGGCCCATTCTCCGATATTTGTTATACTGTTAGGGAGATTAACATTTTTCAAATTTGTACAATTTTGGAACGCGCTTTCATCAATGGATATAATTTTGTATGTTGTCCCATCATAATTTATGGATTGATTAATAAATATTGAGCCACTATAACCTCCATACAGCATATTAGAGGTACCTCCATAATTTGTTATTGCAACAGTTTTTTCACTTGATGATATTACTTTATAAAAAATACCATCTATTTCAAATTCTTCAATATTGGTCTTTGTGTTGCAACCAAATAATAATATTACTATCAAAAATAAGTTTATATATCTAACAACATTTATAAATAGTCCAAGAATGGTTTTCATAATATTATTAATTTTTATATGTAAATTTTCAAAACATTATTAGAATTATAGTCTAACGTATATTACTATTGATTTCTTGCTATTTTTAATCTATGCTAAAACCTTTGAATAACTCGGTAGCTATCTTGTCAAATATTTCGATCTCATCTTCAAGTATAGATAGGACTGTAATAGAAAGAGTGTATACGTATCCTCTTTTATGAAAATAATATTCAATTTGTATAGAGTGTACAGTTCTATTATACTCCAAATAATCCTTTTTCATATCTGTTCTTGACTTAATGGCGTGGATGCCACAAATTTGGCTCTTCAAATTTTTTGTACCTAAATAAGTCATGCCATTGCGTTTGGCTAATTCTTTCTTGTTAACTATAAAACTTGGAGAATCAAATAGATAAATAAAATCCCAGGCATCTGAAGATGTCTCTTTGATTCCATTGTCTTTAGTTGCACCTAATGAAACTACAATACCTGTTTCATCGTTTCTAACCTTTAACAACGTGCTCCCTGTTAATACAGGTCTCGTCACCCATTCCCAATCTTCGTATAATTGCCATGTAATTTTATGTTTGCTATTATTATAAACAGCTGTTTTGTGATTCCAACCACCATCTGCTGTTTGAGCCGAAACCTGAAAAATAAGAATTAAATTAAAGAAGATTAATAAACTGTTTTTCATATTATTGATTTGTATTTAGATTAAAACCTTGAATTATTTTTTTTAGTGAAGTGTTGTCAATTAAGTCATAATATTCTTTATTGACTTTCACAACTATAAATAAATTGTACCCATTTTGGTTAAAAATATATTCTTCAGCATATGTTTCAATGGCTTGTTCAAAGCGACTATCTTTAAAATACTCATTAAATGTTGTTTTTATTGCATGTTGTCCAAATAATATCACCTTTTCCCATGTCCTTTCATACACGATTTTCCCTGTTCTATTTTCAACTTCTGAATCAATTTTCTCAATTAAATCACTTATTTGTGGAAAGTGTTTCCATATATCTGCGTCTTTATTTGCAATTTGCGCATTAACAAATACCAAAAAAGGCCCTCCAACAGCACGGAATACTGTATGTCTTTCATCACCTGGTTCTCTCTTCCATTCAAAACTATCGTAAAGTTTCCACCCAAATCCGTAAGTGTAGTTACTATACGAGTATGATTCTGCATCCCATCGTTCATTGAGTCTTTTACTTGATTTAGAGATATTCTCGTTTGTTATGTATAGTTTCTCATTTTTGATTGAAATATTCCCTAATTTCTGAATGGCAGATTGCCCAAAAAGAAGTGGAGCGTGTTGGTTGCCAACCACTACAGCATCTATATTAGTTAATGTTATATCTCCTATAGTTACAGTTCTAATTAATACTTTTGTATTGTTTATTATTCTGCCATCTGCTGTAATGGCTTTTGACTTTCCTTTAAAGTCATCTAATGTCAGATAATTATTCTCCAACATCATTTCTGCCAGTGAAGATGAAATGCTTAATGTGGCTGCACCAGTATCAAATATCATCTTCACTTTTAAACCATTTATTTCACATGGGACTTTGTATACTCCATTGTCCTCTATCATTGTAATGACAGTTTGAGAGTGTAGTCCCAAATTAAATATAAAGGTGATAAACAAAATCAATATACGCAATATTTTCATCTCTTAAATTATAGTTACGGGGCTTAATAAATTGTTCTAATAAATATGCCTACCAACCGCATAATTCATTTTCTTATTTCGTAAATACAGTAATCTTCGTTTCCTCTAACCTCATATTGGCCGTAATCGTCATCCTCAACAGCAAGAGCGGATAATGGTGGGTTAACTAGATGTCGAATTCGGAAGCAACTTGCTTATCTTATAAAGACCGTCCTATTCGTTTAGCACTAAAATCCTCATAACAGTCTAGATTATATTCATCACAGACGGTATCGTACCGTTTACGCCTCTTTGTGTTGTCCTCACATTGTAAATATAGGGCGTTGTCTTGGATTGTGCAAGCAAAATGGAAAAATTTGAAGATGCAAGGCTTTACAGATACTGAATATCGGTTTTCAGACGGCTACTGAATTTCTTAAAGAGGAATTTGGTTTGAATGTTACATCTGTAAATGAATCTATATCCGATGAACAATACGAAACCCTTTTGTCGCATTTTAATACAGACAAGGTTTTACATAGTATTAGGATGAAGAAATACCAAGCTATGTCATCTTGTCGAAAGTCTAATCCTGTAGAGGTTTCATTTACTGAAGAGGAGGAGGCTATGAAGGATAATGTTACTGATATCAGACTTTCCAAATATATCAAATGCAAAAGGGGCAAGGATAAAGGTAAACTTGTGAGAGCAAGAAAAGGGGTTGGTAATAACACAAAGAAATCCGGTCGTTTTGATAATGCTTTTGGTTATGTCCGTATTATTAGTGTTCCTTTTGGTGGTATGAAGAAACGGTAGGTAATTAACAATACACAAAACAAACAGAGGTTCTGGTAGACCATAGGAGATACGCTCCTCGCCCCGACGCTATTTGCGTTGGGGCTTTTTATGCCTTACCTATTCTCGCCCAAATCGACAAAACGCAGCCCTTACCCGCCCAAACCCTAATAGGTGAAATATAGTAATAGCACTATGCTTATAAAGAATTTGTATAACCTATTCTGTGGTTCAGAATTGCAGAACAAGTATTCTGATAACGCTTCACCTGATGTAACCAATAAAAGCACACAAGTAAATAAGACCTTAAAGGAACAAAAAAGAAACCACCTTGTGATACACCCCCGAAAGTTAGATAAACAACTTTCGGGGGTTCACTTCGTAAACAAGTAGCCTTTTTATTTTACCAAGTATAAGCAATACACTCAAATGTGTAAATTGCATTCTTAATATCCTAAAAAAGTTAAAAATAGATTAACATTAACATTATTTATCTATTTTCCGTTAATAATTGTGCGAATATGTATTATTATTGTCAAAAATCTTATATAGTATTAATTAAAACAATTAAGAAATGAGTTTGAGACTATACACTTTGTTAACGTTTCTATTGCTTGTTGCAGTTTCCTTGCACGCAATAGAACGGGAGCATCAGGTCGTTAAGTTCTATTATCTTGACGAAGCACCGGCTTCCGAAATTGCTCTGGCGGATATCTCGAGGATAACACTGACATCCGTTGGACTGAACATTGAATCTTTAAACAGCGAGAACGTTGCTTTTATTGGCTATGACAATCTTAGAAAAATTACTTTTGACAGAAGTTCATCGCCTGCACTCTCTGTTCTTGAGAATGAGTTGCCTAATATCCCCACTGTAACAGTTGTTGGGGATATGCTTGTTGTAAATGGAGCCGAAAGTCTTTTGGGCTCAACAATCAGCATATATTCGGCTATAGGGCAGAATATGATAGATATTCCCTCATGGAATGGAGAATCTGTCAATTTATCCACTCTGCCATTAGGCATTTATATTGTTAAAATAAAGTCAGAAACATTTAAAATCATAAAAAGATGAGAAAATATCTATATTCAATATTTGCACTTTTCATGTGCATTGCAACATACGCACAAAATACTACAGTAGAATATAACCGCATGATTGTATGCGACAACGAAGGCAATTTAAAAGGATTCAATATTGAAAATGTCAGTCATATTGAATTTGTTAATGTAGAGGGCCCGGTGAAAGTTGATCTTACCTTGGGTAAGGTAGAGAATGATAAACTCGTTGTGTCGATGAAGCGTAGCGAGGCGTGTAAAAGTTTTCAGATTGCATGTGAACCTACTAATATAGTAGAAGAAACATCGGATATAGCGTCATTGCTTGAACCTCAGCGTTATTATGTAGACCTCAAAGATACTACAATAAACGTATCTCCTAATGTCGATTATACATTAGTGGTGCAGGCGTACGACGAGTATGATATTCCATGTGAGGTAACAAAATTGCAGTTTCAAACACCCGATATGCAGTTAGTTGAAGTTGAGTCGATAGAGGCAACACCCAGCGAACTTAAACTTAAATTTACACCTAATGCCGATGTTTCGTCGTTTTATGTATTATTGGGACTAGAGGGCACTACAGAACAACAGTATAATGATTTTGCACCAACATATGGATTCAATAACATTGAGGATATGATAAAACATTTTGGGGTAAAATTTGTTCAGGAGTCAGAATATAACTGGACACAACTTACTTCCGGTAAGAGATATGAAATGTATATTCTGGCATTGGATGCCAATGGAACATATGCTCCGCTGCAGATTAAATACTTCGACATTCCCAAGAAGGGTGGTGAGGGTATAGCAGAGGTTGAAATTACATTGGGTAATTATCGCCTTTCCGATTGGGGAGGTCAAACACTTGCCAGCCAATTCGTAACATACACTCCTAACGATCAGGCCTCTTCTTATCGTTTTGGCGTATATTTAGCTGCACAATATGACCCTGTAGCTGAGGAGATTAAAAAAGATTTATGCTCCGACCCACCCACCGAGAATACTTTTGGTTGGTTCTTCGAAGAAAAAATAACTACCGATTATCAAATAAACCCAAATACCGAGTTTGTTGTAATTGCTGCGGCAAAGAATGTAAATGGTGAGTGGGGCCCCGTAACAGAAGTTCGTTCTACAACCCCCGGTGAATTACCTGCAAACTCTGCTCCTGCAATAAGAGGTGTAAGGTCGAGAGCTTCTGAATAAAAATGGTACAAATAAAAATCGCAAGTGGATTACTACTTGCGATTTTTATTTGTACTCGAAGCGGGACTTGAACCCGCACGGCGTTTAAATGCCAAAGGATTTTAAGTCCTTCGTGTCTACCGATTCCACCATTCGAGCAACCTTAAATTGTTACCGCCGAGCCGGAATCATACCATTGCCACAACGATAACGGGTGCAAAGATAATTAGTTTTGCAAAAATAACAAAGAGTTTGGCTGTTAATTTTGAATTGTTATGATATTCCCGGCCTGAAAAATATTGTATCTCCATAGGCGTTTTCGGGACTCTCCTTCAACAGGAATACCTCCATATCTAAGGTCGTAGCGGGTGTGGCAGTTCTTGCAATAGGCGAAGCCGGGGTTCTGAACCTCTAAACGGTGTATACTCAGGTCGCAATGGGGGCATGCCCAGTCGAACACTCTTAAGATATTTTCGTAGTCGGTTCCTACTATGAACCCGCCATAGCCATACTGAAATCCTTGTCGCATCTCAAACTCACTCAGCCGTTTCTCGTATTTGTTGCCTAGGACATCTGTTACCTCGTAGCTGGAGTGTGTCTTTCTCTTTATTGTGATGAATTCTCCATAGCCAAAAATTTGTCTGAATGGCTCGTGTGTTGCATCTACCGAAAAAAATGCGGCATAGCCCGAATATGGCGAATCGCCTTCGCACGACATTAAACCAATGAGGCAGAGCAGTATAAATATTTTTTTCATCTTCTTTTTTTATGGAAAAACGCAAAGCACCGGTTCTTATTGTATTCCGATACTTTGCGTTAATATTTTTTCTGAATTATTGAATGTTATTTGTTCAGGAGTGCATTTTCTGCTGTTGAGGCCTTCTCAAAATCGATGTTGCCGTATATGCTCTCCATTAGTTTTACTATCTGTTCATTGCAAAGGTTGCCTATGCTGCCTTCGTGGGTGTGGTGTATCTCTTTGTTGGCGGTGAATGTGCCTGCCTCAATCTCCAACCCCACCTTTTTATAGGCATCGCGGAAAGGCATTCCTTCGGCTGCCAAACGGTTTACTGTCTCTACACTGAACATTGCGTCGTAGCGCTTGTCCTCGAGTATATCGCGGTTTACCTCTATTCGCTCTATTATATATGTAGCCATGTGCAGGCACTCCTGCAGTTCTGTAAATGCCGGCAAGAACAGCTCTTTAATAATTTGCAGGTCGCGGAAGTATCCGCTAGGCAGGTTGTTCATTATGAGTATTATATCTGTTGGGAGTGCTTGCAGACGATTGCACTTTGCACGTAACAGTTCAAATACGTCGGGGTTCTTTTTGTGTGGCATGATGCTGCTGCCTGTTGTACACTCTGCCGGTAATTTCACAAATCCAAAATTCTGCGAGTTGAACATGCAGGCATCGAATGCCATTTTTGCCAATGTGCCGGCAACACTTGCCAATGCGTATGCTACATTGCGTTCGCATTTGCCACGTCCCATCTGTGCATACACTACATTGTAGTTCATGCTATCGAAGCCTAACAGTTCTGTTGTCATGGTGCGGTTCAGTGGGAACGACGAGCCATATCCGGCAGCCGAACCAAGAGGGTTACGGTTGCACATGCGGTAGGCGGCTTGCAAAAAGAGCATGTCGTCGGCAAGGCTCTCGGCATACGCTCCAAACCACAGTCCAAAAGAAGAGGGCATTGCCACCTGCAGGTGGGTATATCCGGGCATAAGCACATCTTTGTGGCTGTTGCTCTGTGCTATCAGGCTGTCGAACAACTCTTTTGTGCTTTGGCAAACGTTCTTTAATTCGTTGCGAGTGAATAGCTTAAGGTCCAAAAGAACTTGGTCGTTGCGTGAACGTCCGCTATGTATCTTTTTGCCTATATCGCCCAATTTGCGTGTAAGCATTAGCTCTACCTGAGAGTGTACATCCTCTACACCCTCCTCAATTACGAACTCTCCACGTTCGGCAATCTCATATATGTTACGCAATTCGCGATGCAATGTCTCCATTTCATCGTGTGTGAGCATGCCAATACTCTCGAGCATGGTGCTGTGAGCAATGGAGCCTAAAATGTCGTAACGTGCGAGCAGAAGGTCTAGCTCCCTGTCGCGTCCCACTGTGAAACGCTCTATCTCGGGGTTTACGTCGCTATTCTTCTCCCAAAGTTTTTTTGCCATTCTTGTTGCTTTAAACTTAATATTGAATATGTGATAGTCCCTCGGCAAGTTTTTCCAAGCCCTCTTTCATGGGTTTTTCTATCATTCCGCGAAGCATAAAGTTTACTTCAACCTTTGCCACCACGCGCATTTTGGATGCTTCGGGGCCATCGGGAATAATCTGTATCCACAGATTGCCGGGAACGGGAGAACCTACAGCTTCTAGTTTTATGCATTTGGGAACCTCGCGCTCTACTATTCTTACGGTCATCTTGCCGAGTGTAGGCACCTCTATTGTTGCTTGGTCGCGGTCGAATGTCAGCTCCTTCACTTTGTCCTCGGGGACTCTCTCTTTTATCAGTTCAAGGTTGTTAAGGTCTTCCAATTTAGCATATACCCTCTCTTGCGAGAAGGGTATATGTTTTACACTACTTTCGTATTGACTCATTTTCTGTTATTTTAAATCGTTTCTCCACTCCGAGGGGTTGGCACGCCACTCCTGCAATGTGGGCATAACATCTTCTGTTATATATCCTGTCTCTTTGGCAGCCTCAAGAACTGCTTCGTAATCGGTCAAAGTGATAAGTTTTACTCCGGCATTGGCAAATGCCTCAACAGCAACATCGAAACCGTAGGTGAACGATGCAACCATGCCTACTACCTCCACGCCTGCTGCACGCAGAGCATCAACAGCTTTAAGACTGCTCAAACCGGTAGAAACAAGGTCCTCTACCACAACAACCTTTGCTCCGGGCTGTACATCGCCTTCGATGAGGTTACCCAATCCATGGTCTTTTGCTTTGGGGCGCACATATACAAAAGGCTTAGCCAACTCTTCGGCTACCAATGCACCCTGCGCAATTGCGCCTGTTGCAACACCTGCCACAGTATCGGCTTCGGGGAACTCTTCGAGAATGAGGTTTGCGAGTCCAAGTTTTACACGTGTACGTAATTCGGGGAACGACAGAGTCTTTCTGTTATCGCAGTAGAAAGGAGATTTCCATCCCGATGCCCATGTGAAAGGTTGCTCAGGTTGTAACTTAACGGCTTTAATCTTCAGCAATTCTGCTGCCATTATAACTTTTGATTTGTTTGACATAATATCTGTTTTTATAGGTTTGTCTAATCTTGTGTCGTTGCGAAGATAATAAATAGAAATGAGATTTATATCTCTTGTATTCCGGAAATATACATTTCCCGCTCTTATTTTGTTTGTGAGTAACCCTCTTTCTTCAATAACTCAACAATTTTTTCTTTAAATTCTCCTTGAATTATTATCTCGCCATCTTTTGCTGTTCCTCCAACCCCGCACTTTGTCTTAAGCAGTCGTGCAAGTTCTTTAAGGTCATCGTCGCTACCGGTAAAATTCTTTACAATGGTAACGGTTTTTCCGCCTCTGTGGTTCTTTTCAATGCTCACACGCAGTTTTTGTTGTTGTTTGGGAAGTGTATCAATTTCCTCCATTTCATCGGTGGTATATTGGAAATCGGGGTTTGTTGAATAGACTATGTTCAGTCTATCTTTCCAGTCGTTCTTTTTCATAATTCCTCTTGCTTAATCTGCTTGCGAATATACAATCTTTTTATCTTTTTGCCAATTATATATGATAAATAAACAGCCCCAATTGGAGCCGTTTAAAAGGTTCATTTTAAAAATATGCATATTAAATACCCAAATAAAGACCTATTCCATATATTTTATATCCTAGTTCAATAGGAATAGAAATAAAATCTGATTTTGATGATATTCTATAGTGTATTGTTGATTCCGAAACTGATATATTTACTTCATTCCAACCTATACGGGCACCAATATGTGCTTTTTCTGTAAAGTATCGTATAAAATCAATTCTTAGTGCATATTTTATTTAACATCAGATAATTAGTAAATATATACAACACAAATTTTAAAGACTCATAAAATATAAATAAATTTGTAACGTTATAAATAATACGCTATGGCACAACCAAACAACAAAATAGACCATGTCCCCGAACCAACCTTGCGTCGCTTGCCTTGGTATCTTTCGGTGTGTCGCCTGCTAAAATCGCGTGGCGAGACATACGTATCTTCTACACGCTTGTCGAAAGAGACCAATATAGTTGCTTCGCAAATAGCAAAGGATTTGTCGTGCGTGAACATTGTCGGTCGCACACGTGTGGGTTACGACATTGACAATCTTCTCGAGGTACTAGAGAATTTCTTGGGCTTCACAACCATACACAAGGCTTTTTTGTTTGGTGCAGGTCGTTTGGGAAAGGCGTTGTTGAATGACACCGGACTAAAGCAGTTTGGGCTAGAAGTTGTTGCAGCCTTCGATACTGACCCACGCATAATAGGACATAGCACAGCTGGTATACCAATTTACCACATAAACGACTTAGAAGCAAAGATGCGTCGCTACAAGGTGAAAATTGGAATACTCACAGTTCCAATCGATAATGCGCAGGAGGTTGCCGATAAAATGGTAGTGTGGGGTATTAAAGCTATATGGAACTTTACCCCTCTGCGCATACGTGTACCTAACGATATTGTGGTACAGAATACATCGCTGTATGCACATTTGTCGTTGATGTTTAACCGTCTCGATGGCATGGAGTGTGCCAACGATGAGTAATGTTTTTTGAAGAAAAATGAAAATTATAGCTGTTGGCAAGAACTACGCCGCACATGCATTGGAGTTCGATGGTACGGTTGAAAAACCGCAAGCACCAATGATATTTATGAAGCCCGATTCCTCTATTCTAAAGAATGGGAAACATTTCTATATGCCCGATTGGATGGGACGCATCGATTACGAAGCCGAAATCGTTGTGCGCATAAACAAATTGGGACGTAGCATCCCTGCTCGTTTTGCCTATCGCTACTACGATGCAGTAACGGTGGGAATAGATTTCACAGCGCGTGATTTGCAACGTCGTTTCATTGAAGAGGGTGCGCCATGGGAGTTATCCAAAGGATTCGATTGTTCGGCTGTGCTTGGAGAGTTCCTGCCAATAGAACGATATAATTTACGCGATATACCTTTCTCGCTTGCTATTAACGAGAATATTGTACAAAGTGCTAACACATCGCAAATGCTCTTTCCTGTTGATGAGATAGTTGCTTATGTGAGCCGTTTCTGTACATTAAAGACAGGAGATTTAATATTTACGGGAACACCTGCCGGAGTAGGTGAGGCGCATGTGGGAGACCATCTCAAAGGTTTCATAGGCGAGGAAAAGGTTCTCGATTTTCATATACGATAATTACAAATGAGATTTCTTAGAACAAATATTATATTTACACTCCTTGTTGCGTTTGCTATATCGGCAAAGCCACAGTATGTCGATGTAGACTGGAGCATCTTTGAGAATGATACGCTGTTGCCTCGTTATACTACGGTTGTTGAACTGGACGACGATTACGAATTGTACAACTATTCGGCAAGTATCGAATATCCCGAATTTGTTCCCATGACATCGCGTGAGATAGAACAGTACCGCCTCTCCTCGTTGCAGGAGCCTCTTGCGTCGTGGCCTTCAATAGCGACTTCGGTGCAGGTGTCGGCAAAGAAAGGCTATCTCGATGTCTGCTTCACTCCGGTTGTTTACAGCAATGGTAAATATCTTAAGATAAATTCGTTTAAGCTGGTTGTTAACAGGGTGTACAATAGCGACAGACTATTTTCTAAAGCAAATTCACGTGCCGATGTCGGCGATAGATATGCTTTGAACTCGGTTTTGGCTTCGGGACGCTGGGTAAAGATATCTGTTGCAGAAAACGGCGTTTACAAAATTACTCGTAACGAACTTAAAAAAATGGGATTTTCAAACCCCGATAAGGTGCGTCTTTTTGGTTATGGTGGAGAACTGTTGCCCGAAACCAACCTGCATAAATTGTCCGACGACTTGCAAGAGGTGCCCATGTGGCGCGAGAGCGATTATCTGCTTTTCTATGCCAATGGTACGGTTGCTTGGGAATATTCCAGAAACCGTTTTGTTCATAAACAGAACCACTATTCACATTATAGCTACTATTTCTTGAATGAGAGCGATGCCGACCCTCTTCCTTTCCCCAAAAAAACAGTGGATGTCGTTGGTGACGATATATGCACAACATATCCCGATTATGCTCTTTACGAAAAAGATGAGAAATCGTTATGCGTCTATGGCCGTAAATTGCTCGATAGCTATAACTATGCTTCGGGACGCACTGTAAGTTATAAATTCAATCTGCCGGGTGTAACATCTTCTCGTGCTTACATCGGTGTGTCATTTGGTAGTGATGCAAAAACCGACAGCAAATTATCCATAAATGTAAACGATGCATCTGTCGGCTTTTTGAATATCTCAAAAGCAATGTCTTCCGATAATGGCAAAATTACTTCCGGCTCGTTTGGCGTGAATAGTGGCTTAACAGAAAATACTGTAGTGAAACTATCCCACTCTGTTTCCGATGCTACACTAAACGGTTATCTCGATTACATAGAACTTAATTTCACTAGGGAACTTGCTTTACGTGGCTCTTACACCAATTTTCGTGGTGCCTCAACCGGTGGTAACACAAAATACAAACTGGCTTCGGCAACCAATACAACGCATGTGTGGCAGGTAACGACGCCTTCGGAAATAGCAGAATTGTCCTCGTCGTACGAAAATGGCTTCCTTACTTTTGGTGCATCGGCATCCTACGATGAAGAATTTGTTGCCGTTGATGTAAAAGGCTCTTTCCCCTCTGTTACCATAGTTGGCGAGGTTGCAAATCAAAATTTACATGCCTTGGGACAAACCGACATGGTGATAATTGTTCCTTCTAATGGTAATTTCTTGCAACCGGCAGAACGTTTGGCCGAGGCACATCGTCAGCGCGATGCTCTCACTGTTGCAGTTGTTACGGCAGAGCAGGTGTACAACGAGTTCTCATCGGGAACTCCCGACGCAACAGCATATCGTCGTCTCATGAAAATGCTTTACGACCGCGCCACATCGGCTGAGGATGCTCCTAAATATCTGTTGCTCTTTGGCGATGGCTCCACCGACAATCGTTTGATAACTGTCTCAAAAGGAACACAAGAGAATCTTTTGCTAACATATCAATCCGAGAACTCAGTCAGTACAGTCTTCTCTTACGTATTGGAAGATTATTTTGGTTTCCTCGATGACAATGAAGGCAGTAACCATCTTCTGGCGAAGGTGGATATAGGCATAGGTCGCATTCCTGCAAATACCATAAAAGAGGCTAATGCTGTTGTAGATAAAACCATTGCCTACATGGAAAACAAACATGCCGGTCCATGGCAAAATATTATTGCACTGCTAGGCGATGATGGCGACAAGTCTATCCCCAATCAGCACATGAAAGATGCCGAGGCAATAGCCTCGTACATCGAAGCAAATCATCGCTCCTATGTGGTAGACCGCATCTATTGGGATGAGTATCCTATGGAGGTTCTGGCAACAGGCAACAGCTACCCATTGGTAGTGCAAGATATTCATAAGAGAATAGAAGAGGGTGCACTCATAATGAACTATTCCGGCCATGGTAGCGCAAGAGTACTATCGCACGAAATGGCATGGAGTTCCGATGATATGGCATCTGTCTCATCGCCATACGTGCCGTTCTGGGTAACAGCTTCGTGTGATATTGCTCCATTTGATATGGGCGACGGCTCTATTGGAGAAGAGGCAATACTAAATCCCAATGGCGCAGGAATAGGACTTTTTACAACAACACGTACAGTGCTACAGTCCTATAATGCAATCATAAATCGTCAATTTATGAAGTATCTTCTTAAACTCGACGAGAAGGGCAATATCCCGGCAGTTGGCGATGCCGCGCGCAAAGCAAAATGTGCTGTTATATCGGAAAGTAGCGACCTCTCCGAGAATAAATTGCAATATGTCCTTTTGGGCGATCCGGCATTGCGACTGAATATGCCAAAATATAGTGCTGTAATCGATAAATTCGATGGAAAACCTGTTACAGAACTTGGACAAATGTCGGCAGGTGGGAATGTAACAGTAGAGGGATATATTGCAAACAGCGATGGCTCTGTTGCCGACTCATTCACAGGTGTGATTTCCCCAACTCTCTACGACTGTGCCGAGGTGGTAACTACACTTGATAATACAGGCCTTGGAGCATACAACTATACGGCATTCCGCAAAAAATTGTTCGAAGGGGGCGATTCTGTCAAAGCAGGTCGTTTCAAATTAACAATACCGGTGCCAATGGATATAAGTTATGGCGATGAACAGGGCATGCTGAACATCTTCGCCGTAGATGAAACACAAGGCTTGGCGGCACAAGGACATTACGAGAACTTTATCATTGGTGGTACAGCAGAATCAATACAGAACGATGGCAAAGGCCCCGAAATAGTAGCCTACCTTAATAGTTCGGCATTTGTCCCCGGTGGCGAGGTTAATGCCACTCCATGTCTGTTTGTTGAACTTTTCGATGAAAACGGAATAAACACTGTGGGCTCAGGTATTGGACACGACATCATTGCAATTGTGGACAATGATGCTTCGCACACCTATAAACTCAACAGCTATTTCAAGGCCCACGTAGGCGATTATAGACGCGGAACGGTGGAGTGCCCTATTGGAGAACTTAGTGAAGGTGAACACCAAATGATTATACGTGCATGGGACCTCTTTAACAATGCCGGAAGCGATACCATAAATTTTGTGGTTGTTCCCAACCTTGCTCCCGACTTTGTCGACATCTCTGTGTCGCCAAATCCAATACGCTATGGAGAACAAGCGCACTTTGTGTTGCTTCACGACCGCCCTCAAAGTATAATAGAGGTTACCTTGGAACTATTCAATTATCAAGGGCAAAAGCTATGGCAATCGACCGAAAGGGGTGTTTGCGATGGTACAATTTACACATTTACATGGGATGTTACAGCACAAGGTGGACAACCAATGCCAACAGGTGTCTACTTCTATCGTGCTCAAATAGCATCGGGGGGTGGAAAATCGCAAACTAAAACTCGAAAAATTATAATATTAAACAATAAATAGGTAAAAATTAAGTTTTATAATAACGTTCAATAGGTAAAAATAAAACAATATGATAAAGAATAGAATTTTATTGATAATCGTAGGTGTCTTGCTTGCTACAGCTACTTTTGCTCAGAAAGAGCAGTTCAACCCTGTTTACACCGGAGTTACATCGTTGTCTATTGCCCCCGATGCTCGTGCCGGTGCTTTGGGTGATGTGGGTGTTGCTACTGAGGCCGATGCCAATTCGCAATATTGGAACCCGGCAAAATATCCTTTTAATATTGCGCGTGCTGGTCTCTCAATATCATATACTCCTTGGTTGCGTCAGTTGGTCAGCGATATCGATTTGGCCTATGTGGCCGGTTTCTATCGCATTGGCGACTACTCTGCAGTAAGTAGTTCATTAACATATTTCTCTCTTGGAGAGGTTATAGCCGAAGAGTACACTATAAAACCCTATGAGTTTGCTTTCGATTTTTCCTATTCACGTATGTTGTCCGAAACATTCTCGGCTGCGGTTACTCTGCGCTTCATATATTCCGACTTGCAATATGATTATGCCGAGGATATGGAGGCCGGTATGGCCTATTCTGCCGATTTGTCTATGTACTACAACAACTACATAATGCTGGGCAATCGTGAGTGTATGCTTGGTTTGGGATTAAATGCTTCTAACATTGGTAGCAAAATATCTTATGATGGTGGAAATACCAACGAATTTATTCCTACCAACCTACGCTTGGGTGCATCGTTGCTTGTCCCAATTGACGAATACAATACAATATCTTTTAGTGCCGACATAAATAAACTGATGGTGCCTACACGCCCCACATACGCGCAGTTCCTCGAAGAAGAGGGGTATGATGCAAATGACAATTCTAAATATTCAGAATATCAAGGTTGGCTGGAAACAACAGGATACAACGATATATCTCCGGTATCCGGTATCTTTAAATCGTTCAGTGATGCTCCCGGTGGTTTCAGCGAAGAGCTAAAGGAGATTTATGGAGGTATAGGTGTGGAATATTGCTATAATCAACAATTCTCTTTGCGCGGTGGTTATCACTACGAGAACGAGTATAAAGGAAACAGACAATATTTTACAGTAGGTGCAGGCTTCAAGATGAGTGTATTCTCGCTCGATGGAGCATATCTCATCTCTACAGCGCAGAGCAACCCCCTCGACCAGACACTGCGTTTCTCTCTCTCGTTCGATATGGATGGTTTGAAAGATTTGTTCAGCCGCCGAAGATAATTATAATTGATAAAAATAGATAATATGATACGTGTGGGATTTGGAATAGATGTGCATCGTTTTGTGGAAGGACGCGACCTTTGGATTGGTGGAGTAAAAATTCCTTATGAGTATGGACTGGCCGGCCATTCCGATGCCGATGTCCTTATTCATGCTATATGTGATGCGCTTTTGGGTGCCGCAAATCTGAGAGATATCGGCTATCAATTCCCCGATAATTCCAATGAGTTCCTAAATATCGATAGTAAAATTCTTTTGCATCGCACAAACGAGCTAATAAAAGAAAAGGGCTACAGAATTGGGAATATAGATGCTACAGTAGCTGCACAGGCTCCAAAATTGAACCCGCATATTCCGTCGATGCAACAGGCTATGGCGCAAGTTCTGGGAATAGATGCTGATGCATTATCCATAAAAGCAACCACAACCGAAAAGCTGGGTTTTGAAGGTCGCAAAGAGGGCATAACGGCCTACGCTACTGTGCTATTGGAAAAATAATATTCTATGCGTTCCCATTTGCTGACAGTTGTTGTAACGGTGCTGTTGTTTACCTCATGTGCTACGCTGTCTCGTAATGGAGTGGGGCGGGTGAAATACTACACCATAGAGAGCGAGCGACTGCCAAAAGAGTTCAATGGCTTTACTTTCGCCTTCTTGTCCGATACACATTATCCAAGCAAGTTTACTCGTAAACGATTAGCTCGTCTTGTTCGTAAATTACGTGAGTCTCAGCCGCAAATGATTCTTTTGGGTGGCGATTATGTAACTTCCGATGAGTATGCTAATGAATTATTTGACTCAATTTCATCGGTGAAAACTCCCCATGGAATATACGCTGTATTAGGCAATCATGAGTATAGTCGTACCTCGCTCATTAAAGAGTGTATGGAACAATACGGAATATATCTTCTCGATGACAAACATGTAAATATTATCAGCGGAGCATCGTATATTGCAATTGCAGGTGTACGCAATCCATTTAAGGTTGACGAAAACTATTTATATAAAACAAATTCTGTATCCGACAGCTTGTTCACTATATTGCTTTCCCACACTCCCGACTATGCCGAAGATACCGATGTGCAAGCCGATATGGTGCTTTCGGGACACACGCATGGTGGGCAGGTAAGCCTCTTCGGGTTGTACACTCCGGTAACAAATTCCCGCTATGGCCCCCGTTTTAATCGTGGTATGAACTATACCGATGCTTCGGTACCTGTTATAACAACTACAGGTGTTGGAACATCGCGTCGCAAGGTGCGTTTCTGTGTCCCCAGTGAAATCGTTTTTGTACGCTTGCTTTCGTTATAATTTGCTCTATTGCCACATTTATAACAAATTTTATCTCTTGTTTTGTCGCTTATTTGTATATTCGCATCTGTTATGAACGGTCTATCCAATTCCGATATACTTTATATACGTCGTTGCTTGCAGTTGGCACGCAACGGATGTGGCAGTACATCGCCTAACCCAAAGGTGGGGGCTGTAATAGTGTGCAATGAACGCATAATTGGCGAAGGCTATCATATACGTGCAGGCGAGCCTCATGCCGAGGTTAATGCTGTACGCTCAGTAAAAGAGTGTGATATTCATCTTTTGAAGCACTCTACCATATATGTCAGCCTTGAGCCTTGCTCGCATTATGGTAAAACACCACCTTGTTGCGACCTTATCATCTCGTGCGGAATACCACGAGTGGTGGTTGCTACAACAGATGTAAATTCGCAGGTAAATGGTGAGGGCATTGCCAGAATGCGAGACGCAGGCATTGATGTAACAGTGGGTGTATTACGTGATGAGGCTCTTACTATAAATAAAGAATTTTTTACTTATCATTCGCAAAAACGTCCCTATGTCATACTAAAGTGGGCACAAACATCCGATGGTTTCATCGATGTTCAACGCAGCAAAGGAGAACCATTGAAAATTTCTACTAATGGGTCGCAGGTCGCAGTGCATAAACTTCGTTCTGAATGTGATGCTATTATTGTGGGTACACGTACAGCGCTACTCGACAACCCTTCACTAACTATTCGTGCATGGTGTGGCAGGCAACCGTTACGTTTGGTGATAGACCGTAGCGGAAAACTACCAAATACCTTAAGATTGTTCAATGGAGAATATCCTACTATTGTGTATACAGAAAGAAAAATAGAGGGTAAATTTGGTAAAAATGTTGAACAAATTGTGCTTGACTTCTCATTCGATATATTACCACAGATATTGTCGCATATGCACTCTCTTAAAGTGAATAGCCTGCTTGTTGAAGGTGGCGCCTTTCTGTTGCAAAGGTTTATTGATTCTGGACTTTGGGATATGGCGCGTGTCGAGCGTAATGAAAATTTGATTTTGGGCAGTGGTATCCCGGCGCCTATACTACAGGAATCATTAAAAACATCCTCTTTCGACTGTTTCAATAACGAAATTTCTATTTTTGTTCGCCAAAAAAGTGCTATTTAACCCCTAATTAATTATAAATAACACTCTTTTTATCGTTCATACCAAAAATTGTTGCTATTTTTGTAGGTTGAATATAATATGCATGAAATAATCTATGAAAAAGCAGTGGTTCATATATATCGCTCTTCTATCGTTAATGTTTCTTGGTGTGTCGTGTATGAATGACGACGATAAAAATACCGTCGATTTATCGCCGTACGCATCGTTAAACTCCTTCTCTGTGGCAGATATGCTAATGTCTACTGATGCAGTTACTGCAGAGGGTAAAGATACGGTAGTTAAGCAGGTTGTAGTTGGAATAAACTATCCATTTATCATCGACCAAAAGAATCTGGAGGTCTATAACCCCGATTCACTGCCTTTGGGTACAGATGTTACCGGAGTAAATGTTAGTGTTCAGAGCGATGGTGTGGTGTTTATCTATGTAGATTCTCTAGAAACATTTGTCTATCTTTCATCTACCGATTCTCTCAATTTTACAAAGCCTCGTCGTATGCTTGTTCAGTCGTTGGACGGAGAACATTCGAAAGAGTACAAGGTTCGTTTAAACGTACATAAAGCCGACCCCGAAGCTATGAGCTGGACAAATGTTGTTGCTCCAAATATCGTAGAGCCAATGCGTGCGCTTGCATTTGGTGGTAAAATGTTGGTTCTTGGAAAGAATCCCGATGGCGCATTATTGGTGGCAGAGTCTCCCATGGATATTGTGGAGTGGAGCGAGCCAATAGAGATTACAACCTTGCCACTTTCGGCTCAATTATCGTCGGTTCAACAATTTAACGATGTATTATATGCAGTTGCCGATGGTGTGCTCTATTCTTCAACAGACGGTTTTGATTGGAGCACTGTTGTGGCAGATGGCACATTTGAGACTCTTTTGACTGCCTCGTCGGAATCTTTGTGGGCTGTTGTCGATGGTTCATTGGCTTACACAAACGATGGCACATCTTTTGCTAAAACAATTGCATTGCCCGAACAATTCCCAACTGAGAATGTATCTTCGGCAGTTTATCCATTGGTTACAAATCCCTTTATATCACGATATTTACTCATTGGGTATGCAAAAGATAGAACTCCTGCCTATCCGGTTGTGTGGAGCCGACTCTCAACCGAGGATAATTGGATACAATATCCTGCTGACGAAGAAGAGGCATATCGTTGCCCTGCTTTTGAGAATATGACAGTTGTTCGCTACGATAACTGCCTATATGCTTTTGGTGGAAAAGCAACTATTGGCGAAACTGCTATATCTTCTTTTGAGTTGTTCTATGCCTCAAAAGACAACGGCTTGACATGGATGCCTTTGAATAATAAGAAAGTGTTTATTCCTACACAGTTGAAGGGTGTTGAAGCTCCCTATGCTTCAGCTGTAGACGATGAAAATCGCATCTGGATAATTGTTGGTGGCGATAATGCGACAGTGTGGCATGCTGCAATAAACAGATTGCTTTATAACTAATTTACTGACAACACAGTTATGAAGAACTCTATAAAATTCGGTATATTATTGTTGGGCATAATGTTGTGCCTGACAACTCCATTACGTGCCGAAGAATTAGAGTATAAAATGGAAATTGGCGGCATGGTTGGTGGAAGCTATTATTTGGGAGATGCCAACTTTTCAAAACTGTTCAAAGAGACAAATATTATGGGTGGAGTGATAGCCCGATATAACTTCAATCCGCGAATGGCTATAAAGGGCAATCTATCTGTTGCCGGCATATCGGGCACTACAGCCGGAAGTGAATATAAAATTCCGGGCGATAATATCGAATTTTCTCGTACACTATACGATTTAGGAGCACAATTTGAATATAATTTCTTCGCTTACGGAACCGGTGGCGGGTATAAGCGTACATACAAATTGGTTCCCTATATATTTGGAGGTTTGGGATTAACTTTTGCTCCGGAGCCCGCGGAACATGTTTTTACGGGCAACGTTCCAATTGGCTTAGGTGTAAAATATAAATTTGCTCCTCGATTTAATTTAGGTTGTGAGTTGTCGTTTCGTTTCTCGTTCAGCGATGAATTAGATGTCGATAAGAAGGCCGGTACAACATTGAACGACCCATTGGGAATTAAGAGCAGTGGATTGAAAAACAAGGATAGTTATTCTTTTTTGACTATATTTTTAACATACGATATGTTTCCTAAATACAGGAAATGTAATAATTAACAATGAATTATGGATTACAGCTTACAAGTAAACAGAGAAAATATTCCACAGCATGTTGCTATCATCATGGATGGTAATGGGCGCTGGGCGCAACAACGCGGCCTGCAACGTTCCGAAGGGCATCAGGCCGGTGCGGCGACGGTGCATACGCTTGTTGGTAATGCTCTGAAACTTGGTATTCGATATTTGACATTATACACATTCTCTACCGAAAACTGGAACCGTCCGCAAGAAGAGGTAACAGCTCTTATGATGCTCTTGTTCGACTCTATCGAAGAGGAACTGTTCATGAAAAATAATGTTCAGTTCAAAATAATTGGCGATGTAGAGAAGTTGCCACAACGTGTTCTTGAACGTTTGCGTGCATGCGAGAATAATACTGCAGCGAACGATGCTCTGACAGTAGTGTTGGCACTAAGTTATTCGTCGAAATGGGAAATCACTGAGGCTGTTCGTTCCATTGCTGCAAAGGTACAAAATGGTGAGTTGTCGCTCAATGAGATAAACGATAAAACAATAGATGCAGCTTTGGCAACATCGTTTATGCCCGACCCCGACCTCCTAATCCGTACGGGCAAAGAACAGCGTTTGAGCAACTTCCTTTTGTGGCAGTGTGCCTATTCCGAATTTTACTTTACCGAGGTGCTTTGGCCCGATTTCGACAACAATGAACTTTGCAAGGCCGTTTGTGATTATCAGCATCGCCAACGCCGTTATGGTAAAACCGGTGAACAAGTTACTTTGAAATGAAAATAATTGAAAAAATGAGATATACATTGTTCTTTCGTCTTTTTGTGCTACTGCTCATGCTGGTTGTATGCTCGGCAGAGTTGTTGGCGCAAGAGAATAAAGTGGTAAATCCCACAATACTATACTCAGGCTCTCCAAGAAAATATGAGATTGGTGGCATAAATCTTTCGGGAGTAGATAACTACCCGGCCTATGTTATCACAGGCTTGTCGGGCTTGTCGGTTGGCGACATCATCACTGTTCCCGGAGAAGATGTTACAAATGCTGTTAAACGTTATTGGAAACATGGTCTTTTCTCCGATGTAAGTATTGTTGCCGATAGTATTGTCAATGGCAAAATATATCTAGGAGTAAATTTGAAACAACGCCCACGTATATCACAAATAAACTTCAATGGAATAAAGAAAAGTGAACGTGAAGATTTGGAGTTGCAGATAGGTCTGATAAAAGGAAATCAAATTACTCCCAACATGGTAGACCGTGCAACACGTCTGATACGCAGATATTTTGAAGATAAGGGCTACAAAAATGCCGAGATAAATATAATGCAACGTCCCGATGTTACCGATGATAAACAGGTGATAGTAGATGTGAATATCGACAAAAAGGATAAGATAAAAATTCACAAGATTACAATAGAGGGAACCGAGGCTTTGCCACTTAAAAAGGTTAAGTATGCAATGAAAAAGACACGCGAAAAAACTACTCTGCGTAATTTCTGGCATACATTCCTGCGTCCCAAGAAATTTACTCCTGAACGTTACGAAGCCGACAAAGAAAAAATATTGGAGCGATATACAGAACTAGGTTATCGCGATGCATACATTGTCGTTGATAGTGTTACACCATACGATGAAAAGAGCGTTGACATATACATGAAAATCGAAGAGGGAAAGCAATATTTCCTGCGTAGCATTAGTTGGGTGGGTAACAGTGTCTATTCAACAGCGCAACTCGAGTATATGCTCCGTATGAAACCGGGGGATATCTATAACCAGAAACTACTCGACGAGCGTTTGCGTAATGACGAAGATGCAATACAAAAAATGTATTACAATGAGGGTTATGTATTCTCGGGTGTTGTACCTGTGGAGTTGAGCGTCGATAACGACTCTATCGATTTGGAACTTCGCGTGTATGAAGGCTCTCAAGCGACAATAGACCGCGTTACCATAAGTGGAAACGACCGATTATATGAGGATGTTATACGTCGTGAACTATTTACTCTGCCGGGTAACTTGTTCTCAATGTCCGACGTCGAGCGCTCATATCGTGAAATTGCCAATATGGGACATTTTGACCCGGAAAAGATAGACCCGGGAATTGTACCCGATGAGGAGTCGGGAACGGTAGATGTGAATTGGAAGCTTATACCCAAAAGTAGCGACCAAATAGAACTATCAGCCGGTTGGGGACAAACCGGAGTCATTGGTAAACTCTCTTTGAAACTTACTAACTTCTCAATGCGTAATCTATTTAGAAAAGATGGAATACGTCGTGGATTTATACCTCAGGGCGATGGACAAACCCTTACCATAAGTGCACAATCGAATGGAGAGTACTATCAGGCATACAGCGTTTCTTTCTTCGATCCTTGGTTTGGACGTAAACGTCCCAACTCTTTCTCTGTTTCGGCATTTATGTCGGTTCAAACCGATGTGGCGAGCAGTTATTATAATTCAGCCTACTATAACAACTACTATAACTATCTATATGGTTATGGAAATTACAATAATTATGGCTATGGCTATAATAATATGTCGTCGTACTACGACCCCGATAAATACATAAAGATGTATGGTTTCTCTATTGGGTGGGGACGCCGTTTGAAATGGCCCGATGACTATTTCCAATTCTCAGCCGAATTAAACTACCAACTCTATTCATTAAAAGATTGGCAGTACTTCCTAATTACCGATGGTAAGTGTAATAATATTAACTTAACACTGTCGTTGGCACGTAATTCGGTTGATAATCCACTTTTCCCGCGTCGTGGTTCCGATTTCTCTTTAACCACATCATTTACACCGCCTTATTCACTGTTCGATGGAAAGGATTATGCTAATCTTGCAAAAGATGTAAGTAAACCTAATTACAAATCGGAGTTAAGAGAAAAGCACAAGTGGATAGAGTACTACAAAATTAAATTCCGTAGCAGAACATATACATCGCTCACTAACGGACAATACAACTTGGTGCTTATGACACGTGCCGATTTTGGTTTGTTGGGTAGTTACGACAAAAATAAAAAATCCCCATTTGAGACATTCTATATGGGTGGTGATGGTATGAGTGGATATTCATACAACTATGCTACCGATATGGTTGCCTTGCGTGGATATGACAATGGTAGTCTAACACCATACGGCTACGAAGGATATGCATATACCCGCTTGGGAATGGAGCTGCGTTTCCCATTTATGTTGCAGACAACAACAAATATCTATGGTTTGGTGTTTGTCGAGGGTGGTAATGCTTGGACCGATATGAGTAAATTTAATCTTTTCGACCTAAAACGCAGCGCCGGTGTAGGTGTACGTATCTATCTGCAGATGATAGGTCTCATAGGTATCGACTGGGCGTACGGTTTCGATAAAATATTTGGCTCTACACAATATGGTGGAAGTCAGTTCCACTTTATCCTAGGTCAGGAATTCTAATATTAACAGGTGTGTAATACGTATAAACAGAAATGAATAATATGAAAAAACTATTTTTATTGTCGGCTCTCTTTTGTCTTGTCGCAGTGGGCGCGCAAGCACAAAAATATGCATTAGTGGATATGGAGTATATTCTAAAAAATATTCCTGCCTATGAACGTGCCGCAGAACAACTAAACCAGCAGTCTAAACGTTGGCAAAGTGAGATAGATGTGCTTGCCGAGGAGGCTGAAACTCTATATAAAAAATATCAGAGCGAGTCGATGTTTTTATCCGATGAACAAAGAACATTGCGCGAAGAAGAGATATTGAGTCTCGAAAAGGAGGCAAGAGAACTTAAAAATAAATATTTTGCTCCCGACGGCGAGTTATACAAAAAACGCGAGAGTCTTATGGCTCCCATCCAAGACGAAATATACAATGCAGTAAAAGATATTTGCGACACAAAAGGCTATTCTATGGTTATAGATAGAGCATCGGCAACAAGTATCATATATGCATCACCCAAAGTTGATATAAGTAATGATGTATTAACTAAACTTGGTTATTCGAATTAAATATAGTACCTTAGCGCGGAATATAAAGACTTTAATAAAAAATAGAATATTATGAAAAAGATTTTGATTTTGTTTTTGATGATGGCTCCTTTGAGCATTTTTGCGCAGCAGAAATTCGCTTATGTTAATTCTATGGAGATAATGCAGTTGATGCCTCAATTCACTAAGGCACAGAGCGATTTGCAAACATTACAAAAACAGTATGCCGATGAATTCGAGCGCATGCGTAATGAATTACAGAAAAAGACGACTGAGTTTGAGCAGTTGAGAGATTCACTTCCCCAGAACATTCTAGAGCGTCGTTACAACGAAATCCAAGAGTTGGGTGGTCGCATGCAACAATATGAGCAAGAGAGCGTTCAAAACCTACAGCAGGTGCAACAACAGAAAATAGCAGAAGTACAAAAAGTTCTTGTAGATGCTATTCAAACTGTAGGTCGCGAAGGTGGATATGTTTGTGTATATGACTTAACAAGCGGTATACCTTACATAAGCGAGACACTTTGCGAGGATGTTACTGCAAAAGTAAAGACAAAGCTCGGTTTGACCGGTGCTCCGGCTCCCGCGGTAAATAAATAATCAGTACAGTTATATATATCAAGGGGAGTGTGATTTCATATTCCCCTTGTATGTTTTGAGAAATATCAAAAAAAATAGTTATGCGTAAGTTCATACTTCTTATCATCTTTTTGCCTTTAATGGCATCGGCTCAAACAAAATTCGGCTATTTCAACTATAATGAGTTGCTGAAACAGCATCCTCAATATGCGACAATACAGGCCGATTACGATAGCCTTGTAACACGTTGTGAAATAGAGATTGAACGTAATGAGCAGGAACTCACTCGTAGCTATGTTGCTTTTCTAAATGGGCAGCAGACTTTTCCCGAGCCAATACTGCGTAAACGTCAGAAAGAGTTACAAGAGTTGGTTGATAATAGTGTAAAATTCCGCGAGGAACTTAAAACATGGTTGGTCGAGGCGCACGATTCTCTCTTTGCGCAGTTACACGCAACGGTTGATGATGTCGTTGCACGTATATGCTTGCAGAACAATCTTGCTTATGCTGTAGATTTGGAGAGTGCCGGTTACAAATTCATAAATCCGTCATATGCCTACGATATAACAGAGGTTGCTATTCAAATGATGAACGGGGTGGAAGCGCCCGCAAATTTGGCTGAACCAAAACAAAAAGAGCCTGTGGCAACAGACATGCCGGTAACAGTTGCTACTGATAAACCCTATATTGCCACCGATATGCCGTTGAATACCGTAACTGCTGTTGAGTGTGATGAGAAAACCGAGAACCCAATAAATAGTCCTACCGAATAAAGTTGTATGGCAGAACTAAAACAGATGTCTCAATCGCCCGGTCCGATAGGAGTCTTTGATTCTGGATATGGTGGACTCACTATATATAGTGAGATACAACGCATGATGCCGGAATATGACTTCATATATCTTGGCGATAATGCACGTGCTCCTTACGGAACACGCTCTTTCGACGTTGTGTATGAATTTACTCGTCAAGCTGTGCACCATCTGTTCAACTCGGGTTGTCAATTAGTCATTCTGGCTTGTAATACAGCATCGGCAAAGGCTTTGCGTAATATACAACAGATAGATTTACCCGGCATAGACCCTCGCCGACGTGTTTTAGGCATAATACGTCCTACGGTGGAGAGTATAGGAGAAATAACAAAGAGCCGTCATGTGGGTGTGTTGGCTACAGAAGGAACAATAAAGTCTATGTCCTATCCTCTGGAGATACGCAAACTGTTTCCCGATATTACCGTCGCAAGTGAGGCATGTCCCATGTGGGCCTCCTTGGTCGAAGCCAACGAGCATTTAAATCCCGGTGCCGACTATTTTATTAAACGAGATATTGAACAACTATTATCGCGAGACCCCGATATAGATACTATAATACTTGGTTGTACACACTATCCCTTGTTACTCGACAAAATAAAGCAGTATGTGCCAAATGGAATTACTGTTCTTACTCAGGGACATGCAGTGGCTACAGCTTTGCAGGACTATTTGAAGCGTCATCCCGAAATGGATAAACTGTGTACTAAAGGGGGAAATACAATTTTTCGTACAACTGAATCCGATGAGCGCTTTCGTGAGCAAGCGTCTAAATTCCTAAACCACGACTTACGTGCACAAAAAATCACACTACTTTAATCGTGTATCTTTTTTAATAGATTTTGTGTGAGATATTTAATAGGTACTCCAATAGAGAGTATCCCAACAACGATTACAGTAACAAGAACAGCCAGAATATCTTCGAGTATAATCTTTACGGGGTAACCGTTTACAATGAAACTGTCGGCTGAGTCGCCAAAGGTCAGCAGGTTGAACTCTTGTTGTGCATAACATATAATTACACCAATAGTAATGCCACTGAGTGTTCCCAATAAAGATATTAAAAATCCTTCGGAGATAAATATATTAGTTATCATCTGATTATTTGCACCCAAACTGCGAAGAGTTTGTACATCCTTCTTTTTCTCTATTATGAGCATTGATAGAGAACCAATTATATTAAAACAGGCAATCAGCAGAATGAATGACAAGAATATATAGGAGATAAATTTCTCAATCTGCATAATTTTGAAAATATCCTTTTGCTGTTCGTATCTGTTCTCTACAATAAACTCCTTACCTAATATATTTTTTATCTTATTTTGCACAGTTAGGGTATTGCACCCTTCATTTAATTTTAGTTCCAATGTGGTTGCTTCGTACTCTTTGCGCCCGAATATTTCACGTGTAAATTCTATCGATGTAAGAATGTAGTTCTCGTCGTATTTTGGTTGGTTAAGCGCAAAAATCAATCCGGATGCATGGAGGTAGCCTTTTCTGAAATTTGATGCAGGGTTTGTCAAACTCACCTTTTTACCACGTTTGGGGGCATAAATTTCCAGTGGCTCTACAAAATATATACCACTGTTAAGAGTCGAAACAAGGCCGGCACCGGGTATGGCATAATTGTTTATACTATCGTGCAGTGATATTTCTCCATCACCAATAAGTATATTCTTGATATCTGTAAGTTGTGCAAAATTGCTGTCTACACCTTTGAGCATTACCATTGCCTGCCTACCATTGTGCTGCACCATTACTTTGTCCTCAATTGCTAGTGCCGCAATGGAAACCTCTGGAAGTTCTCTCACTTGTACTATTCTCTCTTCGTCAATTAACAAGCTTTTACCCTTTGCCGGTACAATTTTCAGCTCCGGGTCAAAAGCTGTGAACTGTTGTGCAACCAAACTTTGAAACCCATTGAACACCGAAAGAGTACAAATCATGGCTATTGTCGCAAGGGCAATACCGGCTACAGCCACTCCCGATATGATATTTATCATTTGGTGGCTTTTTTTAGAGAAAAGATACCGTTTGGCTATGTAAAACGACAGTTTCATCTGTGTCGTTAGTCTTTCAGCAAATTGTCTATGTGCTCTATGTAGTCGAGTGAATCATCTATGTAGAAACGCAGTTCCGGAATGATGCGTAGTTGGTGGCGAACACGGTTGCCAAGCTCAAAACGTAGCGCTTTGGCGTTCTTTGTCAAATGCTCAAGAACTTCGTTGCTACGTTCCGATGGGAATACACTCAGATAGGCCTTTGCTATGCCCAAGTCGGGGCTGACACGAACGATGCTAACAGAAACCATAACACCGGGTGTCTCTTTGCCCATCTTTAAAAAAATATCACTTAACTCCTTTTGTATCAGGCGCGAAATCTTATTTTGTCTTGTACTGTCCATAACTGTTATTTTATTTTTCTTATTATCGTTAAACCATCTCTTAGGGGTAATATAACCTCTTCTACTCTGCTGTCGTTCTTTACATAGTCGTTGAATTCGCGTACCCCTTTTGTTTGAGCATCGTTTCTGCTCTCGTCTAAAACATGCCCATCCCAAAGTGTGTTGTCGGCAAGTATCCATCCGCCACTATTCAAAAATTTGAGAGCCATTTCGTAATAGGCAATGTATTCTCTCTTGTTTCCATCGATAAAAACCAAGTCGAACTTCTCTCCTAAAGTGGGAACTACTTCCAATGCACTTCCTATTGTAAATATAATTTTGTCGGCAACAGGTGAATTCTCTATCCAATGTCTTGTGAAATCCTCCAGTTCATCGTCAATCTCAAATGTAAAGAGTCTCCCTTCGTCGCTTAACCCTTCTGCCATGCATATAGCCGAGTACCCTGTGTATGTCCCAATTTCTAAAATTCTTTTAGGGCGTATCATCTCAACTAAAAGTTTTAGGAATCGGCCTTGAACATGTCCCGATGCCATGTGTGGGTTTAATATCTCTACATTTGTTGCGCGGTACAAGCGATAGAGGTAGTCTCCCTCGGGGCTGCTATGGTTTTCTATATATTCGTTTAATTTATCGTATCTGTCCATTGATATCTGAAATTCTCTGCGAAGATAAGTAAAAAAGTGCAGATAATTCCTTTTTTCACAAGAGGCTGTTTAATTTTCTCTCCTAGAAACAGATACATTGCCTAAATTCCGAAATAGTTTCTTGCTATCCACCAAATTATAAAAAGAGTGGCATAGCCCAGTATTGTATATTTATGTTGTATATATTTGTATAAAATAGTCGAAACCTTAGATTTGCTTATTGTGGTATATAGCACACCAAAAAAATAGGGTAGTGAAACTATCAAAAATAGATTATAATGCAGTGCCTTTGAGATGTCTCCATGGAGAAAGGCGTGTATGGCACGCTGTCCTCCACATGCCGGGCAATCGTAACCGGTCATTAATTTAAATATGCATTTAGGCATCCATATTATCTCGGATGGGTCTATAATGTAATATATAAATATAGCCGATAGGGTTAAAATACTACCGGCTATAATATAAATAGTCTCCTTCTCTCTTTTGTTCACAGTTAAAAATGTTGGATTATCTCGCTGGAACTACTGCCGGCAAGGTATAACATTGCTCCAAACAATGTAAATATAACAAGGAAATATAATATAGTAACAACAGCCATAATCAAAGCCGATGCTAAAGCCCAGTTGCGAGCATTCTTTGCAGAGTGTCTGGCCTCTTCGTAGAGCCCCTGTTTCCATAGACCATCGACCTGCGCCGCATATACAATTGATACGACGCCAAGAGGCAGACAACAAAATATGGTGGTCAGTATGCCCCAAACAAGGTTGTTGCTGGGTTTTACTAAATTCTCATTCTTGCAACGAGGTTCCTCATTGTGCTCATTCATATTTGTATTATCTCTTTCCATATAGCTTGTTTCGTTTGATTATAAACAGTTTACATTTATATGCAAAGATAGTGTGCAATTATTCAAAAACAAAAATATTCATTATCTCTGGAAAAATCTAACGAATGAGGGAAAATAATGATGGTGGCACTGGTGTTCAATGACTTATGAGGACTTTTGATGAAAGCCTCGCCGATGCAAAAGCGCAAGGAAATGAAAGGTAATGAGGGCGAACGGTTTTCAAATCATTACCCAATAACGAGGTAAGTATATAGGTCGTTGGAGTTTATTTCTATTCTCTGCCACATTCTGCATAACAGTGTACAACTCGCTGATAACTAATTTTGTAGCCAAAAAAGAATTGGATTATGCGA